>DATEQS010000050.1:0-10264 GCA_035272385.1 Thermoplasmata archaeon | reverse complement strand
CGAAGCGATCACGACCTCGATCGACGATGCGGCGCGTCTCAACGTGAGCGCGGTCGCGATGAGCGTGTTCATCGGGGCTCCGCACGAGCACGAGTCCCTCATCCACCTCTCGGACCTCGTCGACGAGGGAGAGTCGCACGGGATTCCGGTACTCGCAATCACCGCGGTCGGGAAGGAGCTCGAGAAGCGCGACGCCCGCTACCTTGCTCTCGCCTGTCGGGTCTCCGCCGAGATCGGCGCCCATATGGTCAAGACGTACTACTGCGAGGACTTCTCCAAGGTCGTGGAGGGATGCCCGGTTCCGCTCGTCGTCGCGGGCGGGCCGAAGCTTGACAGCGACCGGGCGGCGCTCGAGCTCGCGCGCAACGCGATCGACCAAGGGGCCCACGGGATCGACATGGGCCGCAACATCTGGCAGTCCGACCACCCGGTTGCGATGCTGAAGGCGCTGCGGGCCATCGTCCACGAGAAGGCGACGGTCGGGGAAGCGCTCGACGTGCTCGCGGGAGAGAAGGCGAGGCCCCCATCGTCGAAGCCGACTGCTGCGGCCTGAGCACCTACCGCGGGTTCCTCTGGGGAAAATCATCTTAAGGTCGACCTCGCTCGGCCCGCCCGCGGGGATTGCCAAGCTTGGCCAAAGGCGCCAGATTCAGGGTCTGGTCCCGTAGGGGTTCGAGGGTTCAAATCCCTCTCCCCGCATCGGCCCCGCCATCAACCCGTCGGAGGAGTGCGTTGCTACCGGGGGTTGGGGAAACGGGTCCGCTCGCGCCGGGGCCGTGTCTACTCGCTCCCCGTGGAATCCGACGGACGGAGCGGACGGTGTCGAGGCGGATGGCACCGAATCAAACGATGCGGAGAAGTCGGTACGGTCGTTCCGAGGTCTGCTCTGTTTCGGCAAGGACGAAGGTGGGCGTCGCCGGTTGCTCTCCCCAGACAAAGACGCGACCCGCGTTCGCCCGCAAGCGCACCCGGGTGGCCGCCATCGTCCGGAGTGGGGCGACCAAAGGATCGGCTTCCGGGCCCACAAAGACCGTGTGGGCGGGAACCCCGGAGAGAAGGGACATCGCCAGTCCGGGCATGAACCCGGCGCTGTACTCCATCCCTCGTTCGGCACTGGAGGCCTGGAGCGCGGAGGTCCAGACGATGGACAGGTTGGGAGCACCTGTCCGGCCTTTTTCGCGGAGGAATCGAAGGGCCTCCGGCATGGTGGGTGTGGCGTTCGGAGCCTGGACGAACGGGGAGGGTAGGATGAGCGAGGCGGTCTCCTCGGGCTGGTCGGAAGCCGGTCCGCTCAACTGGAATCGGATCTGTTGCTGAATCTGCTCCGGGGAGAGGACCTCGCGGTACGTCTTCAGGACCGCTTCGGGACCGATGGTGGGTGGGAGGATCTGCAGCACACGGCCTCCGGATCGTGCGACGTGGCCCGCCATGGGGCGCAAGAGGAGGATCAGTGCTTCGATGGGCACGGCCAAATCCCGTTCGATGAGGGTGAGCCGTCCGGTGGGAAGGCGGCCGAACGCCGAAGCATAGTCCGTGCATCCGGGCCAGACGTACCCGGGAATCGCGTTTGGTTCCGGTTCGGGCCGGACCACGCGCCCCGCGAGCGTGGGACCGATGGGGGAGATGCACTGGAAGCGCCCGCCTTCCAGCGTAAAGGGATAGAGAGGGGTATCGATCCGAGTTCCCCGGAGTTTCTTCAGCTGGAGCCATCGCTCCGGGCGGCCATCGTGGATGTCCGAACCCGTCTCGATCACGCCGTTCACGAGATAATCGAGCTGGCTGAGTTCCGAGCGCTCCTCCACGAGCAGCAGAAAAATCGGTGCTTGAACCATCTGGTCGAGCAGGATGCGCTCAATCTCTCCCCGGTCGGGGAAGCCCATTTCGTGGGCAGAGATCCCGATGTAGCGTTCGACCAACGCATCCCAGGAGTCGATCACGACCATGCTCGGACGGCTCGGGTCCGTCAGGCTCCACGCCTCCTGAAGCGGGGCAGGCAGCCACAGTCCGCGAAGCTCGGGTTCCTTGTCCGCGTCTTCGATAATCTGTTTAAGATGGGAAACCACCCGGGACGCGTCTTTGAGGGTGCCGCCGCGACCCGTCACGTCGATCAGCTGGATCTCGGTGCTCCATTTACCCCAAGGGAACTCCCGCCGCAGCTCCGCCTCCGTCACTCGACCGGAAATCAGAAAGCGGTGCCCGGGGAAACTCTGGAGCATCGTAAGCGCGAGGGTCGTCTTTCCCGAACCCGGCGCGCCCTGCAGGAGGAGCGTCTGGGGCAGCGGTCGCAAGAGAAATTGCTGCAGCTCGGTTGGCAGTTCTAGGATCGCGCTCATGGGCGCGTTTCACTTGCCGGGGGCATTGGGGCCCGACACGAAAGACCTTCCCATCCGTCCCGTCGCCCGCATTCGACTCTCGTGCTCGTCGCCCTGCAGGATCCGGGGGGCGAAGCACGGCCGCGACCCGTACATCGAATCGAGTCCGATCTACACCGAGCCCACCTGCCTGGGTTGACGAACGTCCGATAGACGCGCCTTAATTCGTCTCAAGGGAGCGACTATACCCGCCGTTCAGGTTCGACACACTCGGGTAGGAATATGGCGCAGCGGAGCCTGGTAACGTTCCTGGCGGCGTTCGGCGGGATTCTGGTCATGATCGGCGGGATCCTCGGATTCCTTCTCATCTTCGACCCCTATGGATACGGACCGCGCTTCGGCATGGCGAACATCGTGGTGTTGGCCGCTCTCGCCGTCATCGCGGGCCTCGTGATCCTGGTCTACTCGGGCGTCACCCACCTTCAGGGCGCCGAACGGAACCTGACCGGCGGTGTGATCCTGATGGTCCTCGGGATCGTGACCTGGGCGATCGCGGGGGCGTGGCTCCTCGTCGCGATCGGCTCGTTCCTGACGGTCATGGCGGGTTTGATCATTCTGCTCTTGGCGATCCTCCATGATTCCCACATTCAGGTGCAGACCGCGTGAACTCCCTCGGTGCCTCCGAGGGACTCACCGGGTGAATCGGCAGAACGGGTCGATGGGCTTCTGGGGGCCGGACGGCCGATCCCTTTCGGACGATCGGCCGGTCTCCCCGACCGCTCCTCCACGCCTCGGTCCGACTCGTTGGGAGGAAAGCGAGGGGTATCTCGCAGGCAGGCCCCATGTCCGCTAACCTGCGCATCAGCCTGACGATTCTATCGGTCGGGTTCGCCGTGGAGGGGGCGGGCGAGGTCTACTCGCTAGCCACGGCCGGCTCCTTCCTGCCCGGGACGAGCCTGCTCTTTCTCCTTCCGGCTGTCGTCACTCTGCTGGGCCTCCTCTTCCTACTCATTGGACGGCACGAATGGGATGAGCTCCACCGGGCGCGGGTCCGCCGAGCGAACCTGATCTTCGGCCTGAGTCTCCTCGCGGGGTTCGTCGCGGTAATCGAGGTGGTGCTGCTCGTAGCCTATCCGGGTGTCGGCGCACCGCTCTGGGCGGAGGTGGTGTTCGGGGCGGCCGCCGGTGCGTTCCTCCTGGGCACTTTCGTTACCTACGCTCAATTCGTCTTCCACCTCGTCACTCGCCCGAGCAAGGTGGCGCTCGTTGCCTCGTCCCTCTGGGCGCTGTTGGTGTCCGCCTTCGTCGCGCAAACGCTCGCCGTTGACCTTCCCTCCATCCTCGGCACGATCGGGGCCCACTCGTTCTCGATCGGCTACCTGATCTCGCCCGTGGACTATCTCGCGTCGTTCCTGTTCATCTCTTATTTTCTCCTGCTCGCGGCGTACGTGGACGCCCACATCACGGTGGCCCGGCGGCGCGCGACATGGCTGGGCAAGGCTACCAAGGCGACCAACGGGGTCGAGGCGCTCCGGATTTCCGCCCGCCCTCTGGCGGTCGTAAGCGTGAGCCCCGCTCCGGCCCCCGTGGAACCGCCGGTAGCGTCGGGGAGTGGGGAGAGTCCGAAGATTTCCGCCGAGGATCCCTCGGAGCTCCCCTCGCTCCCCGACGGGGGGAGCGACTCCGCGTAACCCTGGGCGGTGGCACTGCTTCTCGAAAGGATGACGCGGAGCGATCCACTCCGGTGCCTTCCTCGACTTAGCGAAGCGAGGCAAGAACGGGAACTTCGCGCCTGGTCCCGGGCGTCCCTAGCTTATCGCCGGGCCGATGGCCCGGGATTGGGCGATCAAATCCACTAACCGCCGGCGTAACGGACTCTAGAGCAACCAAGGCGGGCCCGGAGAGATCGCCTCCCATGGGGGGTGGCGAGTCTCCCCGGTTCGGGGCTCGAGCTCCATTAAGAGATGACGACACGCCGGGCGCCGGGTCCGAACGCGTACCACAGGAGGATCACAACCACGATCAGAATCAGCAGTGCAAAGGGTCCGATCAGGAACAGAAACAAAATCGCCAAGACGAGTAACAACAGGGCCGCTCCGAGGCTAATGGTGTGCGCCATGGTGAGGTCCACCGGTTGGGCGGGGGTAATGGTTCCCTTGAGCCGGATTAAGTGACCGCTCAACCCACCCCTCAGAGCTTCTCATGGATCAGCAGTGGTTCGTGAGAAGACGGAAACAACGTTCGACGACCCGTCGGCCACCGACCTGGGTCGCAGGACTCGGTCGTACGGAAAGGGTTGGTGCTCGACTGTCTGGGTCACCCACCGCGTCGGTGGGTCCCCGGGGTGCTCCCCCGGCTCCCCCGGTCGTTAGAGGGTCAGGTACCCGAAGAAGGCGAGCGCCACGACTACGGCTACAATGACAATGATCCATCCGATCATGGTTCTGGCTCCTTTAGGCCACCGCGACGGGCGCGACGGCGGCGGGGGGAGCCGTCTTCATCGGTTCGGGTGTGGGAGAGACGACCTGGTCGGTGTCCTGTCCCAGCTGTTCCCCCGCCTTTGCGATGTCACTGACGACGGCCTTGGTGGCGTCGATGACGACCGCAGCCCCTTCGACCAATACCTTCGCGACCTCGTGCCCGACGGTCTCCACCCCATCCACGATGGCCGTGCGGATCTCGGCGGGTATTTCTGCGACTTCGTGGGCAATCGTCACGTTCTCGTCCTTCGCTGTGCTCTCCATGTTGATTCTCCCCTGTATATCGGGTCGTGGACCGTCGGTGGGGGGTTAAGCCCCCCCTTAGCCCAAATAAAGGGCGCGCGAACCAACGTCCGGCCCGGGCGTCGGCTCGGCCGTAGAGCTTCTGGGCGGCGTCGCGGTACGGGGGGTCGGCAAGATTAAAAAATCTCGGCGAAATGCGCGATGATACCCCGGGGCGACCGTCGAACTAAGTCCACGGAGGATTCGGATGCGCGTGCTTGTGGTCGACAACGATTGGGAGTTCCGAGACGAGCTTACCACGCTGCTCCGCGATAGCGGACATACCGCGGAAGGCGTCGCGTCCGCCTCGCTCGCGATCAATGCCCTGGAACGGGGCGAGTTCGACGTCCTGTTCACCGACCTCAAGGCGGGTCGGACGAGCGGCATGGACCTACTCACCTCCGCAAGGAAGCGGTGGCCGCGTCTCCTCGTCGTTATGCTGACCGGCCACGCGACCGTCGAGACGGCCGTGCAGGCCCTCCACTTGGGCGCGTTCGATTACCTCCGCAAGCCGATCAAGGCCGATCAAGTTCAACGCGTCCTCGACCTCGTCAGTCAACAGCTCGCGCTGACGCGCGCGGGAGCAAAGCCACTCGACCCTGGCCAGTATGCGAGCGCCCTCGCGGCGGAGGGCGGGTACGAGGTGCTCCTCATCTCGCCCCCCCCCGTCCACGTCACCACGGAGAAGGTCAGCCATTTCCCGCTCGACCCCGAGAATCCGGTCCAAATCCGCGAGGCGGTCGAGGATTTCGTCACGCCGAAGGAGCGAGCGGCCGTGGTCCTGGCCGCGGTCGAGCAGCTTCTCGCGCTCCATCGTGAGGAGGAGATCGCGATCCTCCTCGAGAACATCCGAGCGCTCTTGCAAGGCAAGGGCCCGCTCGCCGTGGGGTACGACCCTAAGAAAATCACCGCGACCGGGGCGCTCGCGGTCCGGGCATCGATCGTATCGACCGATGCGGCCGCGACCCTCGATTCCCTCTCGAACCCGATCCGTCGACTCGTGCTCCGCCGACTTTCCGAGGGACCGGGCAGCTTCACGCAGGCCATGGAGGCGGCGCACCTCGATGACACGTCGTTGATCGCGTTCCATCTTCGCAAGTTGACCGAGGCCGGACTCGTCGCGCACCTGGCGCGGGAACAATATGAACTCACACCGAGGGGGATGGGGGCCATCAAGATCTTGGCCTCGATCGACGAACTCGATTCGGCGAAAGGAAGCGGGAATCGAGTGTTTCCCTCGAAGTCGCCGAAACGCGTATCCTCCTGATTTTGGAATGCAGACCCGTCGGCCGCCGGCCGCACGATTGCGTGACGGACCACCCGGACCGCGGCGTTCACAAGGCTTCAAGCCGGGACGCGCTTAGTGGATAGTGTAGCAGGTTCCTCGCCGATGTCCGACCAGTCGGGCCCGTCGGCCCACACCAAGGTCACCTATCTCGGTCACGCAAGTCTCCTCTTCGAGTACGGCGGTGAAACCATCGTCACCGACCCGGTGTTCTCCAACCGCATCGGTCGGTACTTCACGAAGAGAACGTCTCCGTCGACGTTTCACCCGGAGGATCTCCGAGGGACGGTGAGGATTCTCGTTTCCCATGCGCATCACGACCACCTGGACTACCCGTCACTCCAGCGGGTCGGTCGAAACAACCTCGTTGTCGTCCCGTGGGGGCTCGTCACAGCCATGCGATGGCGTGGATTCTCGGAGGTGCGGGTCCTCCGGCGTTGGGAAGAGCTCGAGCTGGGAGTGTGGAAGGTGACGGCGGTCCCGTCACGGCACTTCGGTGGGCGCCTACCCCTCCTGTACACCTCCGGTCATCAAGGCTACGTGCTGTCCGGTCCGAGCTGCATCTACTTCGCAGGCGACACCGGATTGAATGAGGCGATGTTCCGAGAAATCGGTCGCCGCTTCCACCTCGACCTCGCAATCCTCCCGATCGCGGGGGCCGTCTTTCCCTGGTTCCGCCGAAACCACATGAACGCGGAAGAGGCCCTGGTCGCCTTCCAGGCTCTGGGAGCGAAGCGAATGCTCCCGATGCACTTCGAGACGTTCCCCGTGTCCTTCGAACCGGCCGGCGACCCGCGCCGGCGGTTGGTCGAAGAAGCGAGCCAGCGGGGATTCAGCGACCGGGTGACGATCCTGCCCGAGGGAGAGAGCCTGTACCTGGAGTGAGCCGAAATGCTGAATCCTCGATGCCGGTGCACCCCGCCAAGAGTCGATCCGGTGGCGTCGCCCGGGGACTCGCTCTAATGAGGTGAGGAATACGCTGAGCGACCTCTTGCTCCTGATCGTCGGACTGATCCTGACGTTCGACGTGGTCGCCGTCGTTACCCTGGTCTTCTTCGAGCGGCGCGACCCGGAGAGCATCCTCTCCTGGCTGTTTGCGGTCATCACGCTCCCGGTCGTCGGCTTCGTCCTCTACCTCTTGTTCGGGTTCAAGTACTTCAAGACCCGATCGTTCGGGGCCAAGTCCACCGGGGACCAGGCTGTCCTGAGCCGGGTACGGAAAGGACTCGAAACCGCTGTCCGGGACGAGACAGAACAGAACTTCGCGGAACTGACGGCGTTCCCGGACCTCGCTCGCCTGTTGTGGGTCGACAGTGCGGCGTTTCTGTCCACCGGCAACCAAGTGGAGGTCTACACGGACGGTAACGCGAAGTTCGACGCGTTGTTCGAAGCGATCCGGACCGCCAAGCACCACGTCCACCTCGAGTACTACATCATTCGGAACGACGCGCTCGGGAAGCGGTTGCTCGCGGCGCTCGAAGCGAAGGCCCGGGAGGGCGTGGAGGTCCGTTTCCTCTATGACGACCTCGGGAACAAGATCCCGCGCGAGCATTACCAAAAGTTGACCTCGTTGGGAGGACGGGTGTCCGGCTTCTACCGCGCCCTCGTGCCGTCGGTGGGCCTACGCATCAACTATCGCAACCACCGGAAGATCGCGGTAATCGATGGGACGGTCGGCTTCGTGGGGGGTTTCAACATCGGCGATGAGTATCTCGGTCTCGGACCGCTGGGCGCCTGGAGGGACACGGCCGTCCGGATCCGGGGCGCCGCGGTCCGGGCTCTCCAACTGCGGTTCCTGCTCGACTGGAACTTCGCGACCAAGGAAGGGGTGACGTTGAAGGACTCGTACTTCCCAACGTCCCCGAAGGCCGGTTCGGCCGCGGTGCAGGTGGTGAGCGGGGGACCGGACACTACCTGGAACCCCCCCCGGGAGGAGTACGTCAAGATCGTCCTCTCGGCGAAGCGGACCTGCTACCTCCAGACGCCCTACTTCATCCCGGACGTCAGCGTGATGACGGCCCTGCGAATCGCCGCCCTCTCCGGGGTCGACGTTCGGATCATGATCCCGACCAAGCCCGACCAGCCGTTCGTGCACTGGGCGTCGCTATCGAACGTCGGAGACCTCCTCGAGGCCGGAGTTCGCGCCTTTCGTTACGATGCCGGATTCCTACACGCGAAGACGGTGACCGTCGACGATTACGTCACCTCGGTGGGCAGTGCGAACTGGGACCTTCGGAGCTTCAAGTGGAATTTCGAGACGAACGCGGTCATCTACGACCGAAAGCTCGGGGAGCAGTACCGCCGGATCTTCGAAGACGACATGAAACGCTGCACGGAGATCACCAAGGAGTCGTACGCGGCCCGCTCTCGCTCGACCCGGTTCAAGGAGTCGACCTGCCGGTTGTTTTCCGGTGCGCTCTAGCCCCCCTTCGAGGTTCGGGGGTGCGTCCGGATCCGAAGGGGGAGCCAGTCTTCCTGCGACAATCGTGGGCCCCGGTGTCCGGCCGCACGATGGACGACGAGGTACTCCCGAACGAGGGCGGTATCGAAGCGGGTTCTTTCTTCCTTGATTACGGCTAAGCGGGGGATTATCCCCTCCCACCCGGACCAGGGAAGCGAGGAAGAAGATGGCGCTCTATGCGTTTGTAGCACCCATACAGCCGAACAAGACCGAGGAATTCCGGCAGTTTGTCAAGGACCTGAACGGACCGCGTAAGGATGAGTACGAGGCTTCGCGGGTGAAGGCCGGCTTCCAGCGGGAATCGATGTTCCTGCAGAACACCCCGAACGGGGAGATGGTCGTCGTGATCCAGGAAGCGGACAGCCAGAAGGACGCCTTGGACTCCCTGCGAGGGATGAAGGATTCCTTCAACGTCTGGTTCTTCCAGAAGCTCAAGGACATCCACGGGATCGACCTAGTGGGTACCGACGTGCCCATGAACGAGTTGCTCCTCGACTATCGGTCCGACGTTGCGACCGAGGAAGAAGCCTGAAGGATCCGTGTCGGTCCGATTTCAGGAAGGAAAATGTCGAACGGAAGGGATCTCGGCAAGCGGATCGTCCATCGCTCGGAGAAGACCGGTCGTGAAGTCAAGACCGGCTTGACGCACGCCGGCACCAAGCTCTCGAAAGGCGCCCACACGTTGGGACGGGACCTCCGGAAAGCGGGCAAGAAGGCCGGCGACGCGACCGAGCGCGGCTGGACTCGCGCTCGCCCGAAGCTGTCGAAGGGTGCCCACACCCTCGGACGGGACGCCCGACGGGCGGGCAAGAAGACCCGCGACGTCGCCGAGCGCGGCTGGGCCCGCGCGAGCGCCCGCCTGAAACGAAAGTCCCCCGCCTAGACCACGACTCCGACGGGCCAAGTCCCGGCGAATGATCGGTGAGGTCATCCGGCCGGGACCCACAAAAAGGGCGCGGGGTAAGACGCGCTCCGAGCTCGTTCTTTTTGAGGCCCCGAGCAACACCCGAACTCCCGGTCGGCGAGCAAGCAACGACGCCGTTCGTTCGAGGGGCGTTCCTAGTCGCGACTCCCGGTGTCTGACTCTCCTTCCTCGGACGGTTCCTTTTCGACGTCGGGAAGGGTCAGATGGACCCAAATCGCGAGGCCAAAACAAGCCGCGGCTGCTACCAGGAAGACCGCGACGCCGAGAAGGTACGGCCATGACAACACTGCCAAGACCACCAAGAGGATCGCGCCGATGGACGCCCAGCCTCGGAGCCGACCGCGGTTGATGTCGGCGAGCGTCTCCACGGGCATCGCCGTAGCCGCCAGGCCGGGACCACGCGTCGCCACCATGGTTCGTATTCTCGATGGGTAATCGCGAGTTCGGCATGAGGTTGTTGAGGCCAGCAGGCCGGCGCTAAGTCTAGCCACGCTGCGAGCGTCGTGGTTGTTGCTCGTC
>DATEQS010000049.1:0-89434 GCA_035272385.1 Thermoplasmata archaeon | reverse complement strand
CAGAGCGCGTTCTACCAGGAGAAGGTCCGACGCGACCCCGCGCACGCGAGCGCGTCCACGATCGAGAAGAGCGGCTGGGCGATCTTCGGTTCCCCCGAAGAGGTGGCCGAGCGCCTGCGCGAGTTCCGGGCGACGGGAGTCGACGAGGTCCTCGGGATCTTCGACTTCGGCGGGCTTCCGAGCGACGAGGTCGGGCGATCCGTCCGGGCGCTCGGTACCGCTTTCGGGTCGGACCGACCGACAGCCGAACCGACTTAACCCACCAGTTCTTCGGCCCCCCCGAGGGAACTGATGCCCGAAATCCTGCCCGGAGTGCATCTCGTGGATGGAGTCGACCCGTCACCCGACTTTTCGACGCACGTCTACCTCGTCAAGGACAAGGGCGCGTCGTGGACGCTCATCGACACCGGCCTCCCCGGCGCGTCGACCGCGATCCTCGCGTACCTCGCGAAGGTCAAGGTCGAGCCGACCTCCGTGAAGAAGATCCTCATCACCCATCTTCACCGGGACCACACCGGTTCCCTCAAAGTGATGCTGGAGAAGACCCACGCGCGCTCGTTCGCGCATTGGGTCGAGGCGGCCTACATCGCGCTCGACCCGAAGTACGACGGGCCGGGAAGCCCTCCCGCCGAGCCGGTGATCGTCGACGAGGCATTCAAGGACGGCGACTCGATCGACGCTGCGGGCGGCCTCATCGCGTACCACACCCCGGGCCACACGCCGGGCCACACATCGTTCTACCAGCCCGAACGCAAGCTCCTCTTCTCGGGCGACCTCTTCTTCGGGGACGGCGACACGGCCACGTTGACCCCGCCCGAATACACGTTCCACACGCCCACCGCCAAGATCTCCGCCCGTCGCATGGGTCGACTTTCCATCGACTCGCTGCTGACGTACCACGGCGGTCCGATCCTGAAGAACGGGGGCGGCGCGGTCCGCGCCCTCACCCAGAAGCTCTAGCGCCGGGCCCGACGCCGGCAGCCCCCGCGCGCTCGGCGCGCGACGTGCGAGTGGGACTGGCCAGATTTGAACTGGCGTCTCGGAGTCCCGAACCCCGAAGGATGGACCAAGCTACCCCACAGTCCCGGACGCGGGTTTGCCAGCCGCCCCCGCTATTTGAACGTGAGGGCGCGGGAGGGGGATAGGCGAGTCGCTCCGAGCTGTTTCACGACCTCTCCCGCCGGCTTTACATTCGGGTGTTCCGATAGTCTCGACGGAGATGCTCAGCCCCAGCTCGATCCCTCCGATTCCCGGCATCGCTCCGGTTGGTTCGCTCTCCTGGAGCGTGCCCGGTCTCGAGGAGGACCCGACGATGTGCCTCCGGTGCCGGTCGGCGCAGCTCCTCTGCGGCAAACCGGTCTGTCCCATACTCGTCAAGTATCGCGCCTTCGAAAAGACCCTGCCCTTGGTGAACGGCCTCGACCTCGACGGAACGTCGCCACCGGCGGTCTTCGTCGGTCGGTTCGGCTATCCGAAGGTGTCGGTCGGGCCGCTGCTCAGCCCCGAGCACGGGTCGACCGAGCTCATGGACACCCCCGAGGAGTGGGTGGGACGTTCGGTCGCCGAGATCGTCTCGTTCCGGACCGGCCTCGTGCGCGGCACGACCCCGATCCGGGTCACGGACGCCGAACGCCCGATTCCCATCCTGGAAGACCTCCAGCTGCTGGGGATCGCGGGCGAGACCGTCGAGAGCGAGGCCCACTTCCGCCGGCCCCCGCGCGGTCACCTCTCCCTCAGCGATTCCACGCCTCCGTTCGGACCTTCCGCACCGATCGAGAAGATCCATTTGGACGTGCGCAAGGTCGACCCGCATCTCGACCGTCTGACGTCGGACATCCACGCGAACGCCCGGGTCGCGGTCGAGGAGCTCTACGGCCGGGGCGTTCGGGTGAGTCGGATCCAGCGGGCCTTCAGCATCGGAACGCTCGGTCGACGCGGGCGTCGACGTCTCGTCCCCACCCGGTGGAGCATCACCGCCGTGGACGACCTGCTCTCCAAGATGAACCTCGAGCGGATCCGGACCCTCCCCGAGCTCTCCGAGATCCTTCTCCACCGATTCACGGCTCTCGACAACCGCTGGGTCATCGTGTTCCTTCCGGGAGCGTACCGGTACGAGTCGATCGAAGCCTGGTATCCGAACACGCTCTGGAACCCAAACCCGAACCGGATCGTGATGATCGGCGACCACGAGAGCTACCGGGGTCGAACGACCTACGCGTCCATCGGAGGGTGCTACTACGCGGCTCGGCTTGCCACGAGTGAAGCGCTCCTCCGTTGGGGGCGGCAAGCCGGTGTCGTCGTCCTGCGCGAGGTCCATCCGGGCGAGATCCTTCCGCTCGGCGTGTGGAACGTTCGCGAGCACGTGCGCGCGGCCCTGACGCAACCCGCCGAGAAGGTCGCCTCGCTCTCCGAACTCTCGGCACGGATCGGGGAGTCGTTCGCGATCCCGCTTCCCCGATGGCTCACGTCGAGCGCCCTCCTCCACGAAGCACGAACCCAGCGCCGGTTGGACGACTGGCTGCTTGCCACTTCGTAGCGGGCGCCTCGACTAAGGGAATCGGGCGCCGCAGCGACCGCAGAACGTTTCGCCGCCGATTCGGGGGGCGCCACAACTCGGGCAAGTGAGCGGGGCCCGAGGTCGGCCGCACCCTCGACAGAAGACGTCGCCCGCCAGGGCGGGGTAGCCGCAGTCCGGGCATCGCTCGGACCCCGCGACCGATTCGGCCGTTTGGACCGCGTCGGGCGTCGTCACGTTCCCGTTGGTCGAAGCCCGCGCAGCGGTCCCGGTCACGCCGGGGACGGCCGGAAGGCTCTCCACCGTCCCTCCGAGGGTCCGCCGACCGCGCAAGGCGAGACGGAACGCCTCGGTGTAGTCGCCCTTGTCGAACGCGCTTTGAGCCTGGGTACGAAGCGCGTTCGCTCCGGCGACCGCCGGGTCGCGCGCTCGAGCCCCCCCGAGGGCGGCAAGCTCGTCCGAGAGGAGCCGCATCTGGAATTGAGACTCCGCGCGGTTCTTCGGGATCGCGGGCGTCGCGGCAGGAAGAGGGTCCGTGAGGGTGCCGGCGGTCGGCAGAAGGTGCTGGGTTCTCGAAGAGACCGTGGTCGCGGGTCCCCGGGAGGGCAACGGACCGCCGGCGACCCTCGCGCCTTGCTGTCGGGCGTTCACGAGAGCTTCGTGCGCCGATTGGGCGACCCGGTAGGACCGGTCGTACTCGCGAGTGTCGAAGGCGCCCTGGGATTCCGCGATGAGCTCCTGGGCCCGGCGCACGTCCACGCCTTGGGCGGCCAGGATGCCCGCCTCGCGACGGGCCATGGCCAGTCGGTTGAACGCGCGGTCCTGGTTGAGCTGGGGTCGGTCCGCGAGGTCGCTCAGGAGCTTCGCGCGCCGCGAGCGCAGGCGTCGAATGAGGTACACGAAGAGGCCGATGACGATGACCGCGAGGACCACCACGAAGACGAGGGCGATGATCTCCGTACTGGTCAGGCTCGACACCGGATCTTCCTTCGTCGCGGCCCGGCCGGGAAGGGGCTGAGCCGTCGAAATAGGGTACGGTCGGGTATTTAGAACGCGTCCACCGTGCTGCCCAGAAGATAGGTCGACCTCGCGCCGTCCACCCGGAGCTCCACGACCGAACCGAGTGGGGGGCGGGTGCCGAGGACCACGGGCAGGTAGTTCTCGAGGCGAGCCACGGAGCTGCCTCCGGGTCCGTGCTCCAGGACCCGGCCCCGGGCGCGAGTTCCGATCCACCGCTCGAGACGAGTCCTCGAGATCCGCTGGCGCAGGATGGCGATCGAGCGGGAACGTCGCTTAGCGACCCGAGGCGGAAGCGGAGGGAGTCGAGCGGCGGGCGTGCCGGGTCGCGCGGAGAATCGTGTGACGTTGACCGTTTCGGGGCCCAACACTTCGAGGAGTTCTTCGGTCGAGCGGAAGTCGTCCTCCGTCTCTCCCGGGAACCCGACGATGACGTCGGTGGCGAGGTGGAGGTCCGGGAGGCGCCGGCGCGCGGCGTCGACCTGGCGACGGAAGAGGTCGGTATGGTAGCCCCGTCGCATCACGTCGAGGATGCGGTCGGAGCCGCTCTGGAGCGGCAGATGCAGGAACCGGTAGGCCGGAGCCTGAGCGAGGGCGTCAAAGTAGGCGTCCCGGTGCGGTTCCAGGCTCTGAGGGCTCATCATGCCGACCCGGACCCGGAACTCCCCCGGGACCCGCGCGACCGACCGAAGGAGGTCGGGCAGTCGCTCCGTCCCGATGAGATCCTCGCCCCACGCGGCCGTGTCGAGTCCGGTCAGCCGGACCTCACGGACCCCTCGAGCGATGGCGTCGCGGACTCGTCGGACCACCTCTGCGATCGGCACGCTCGAAAGTCGGCCTCGGGCGAGACGGCTAAAGCAGTAGGTGCAGCCGCTCGTGCATCCCTGGGCGATGACGACCTCCTCGGTCACGGCCGAAGAGGGAGGTGCGGTCATCGTCGCGGCCATGGGCAGGCGGAGCGCGGCCTCCGTCGACCAGGAGTCGAGCAGCGCGGGAAGGTGGTCCTGTTCCCGGATCGGGACGAACGTCGTTCGCTCGCGACCGGCCCCGCTCATGAGCTCGGTGCGGAGCGGCACGAGACAGCCGGTCACCACCACGCGCGGGATCCGCTCCGCGAGAGCCTGCCACCGGCGGACCATGCGGCTTTCGGTGGGACCGATCACCCCGCAGGTCACGAGGATCCCAACGTCCGCTCCCGAGGGCGCGCGGGCGAGTTCGTGCCCGCGCGAGGCCAGGTCCCGGGCGATTCCGGCGCCTTCGCCCTGATTCTGCGAGCACCCGAACGATTCGACGTATACGCGCACGGCCGGCCTGGGCGGCCCAACGCCTAGAAGACCGAAAGCTTGCCGGTCAGCAGGAGTCGCGGGATCGAGTCGACGTCGTCGAACCATCGCTGAGCGACGGCCTCGGCGTTCGGTTTCACCTTGGCCAGTTTGACCCCGTCCGCGGTCAGGATCTGAAGACTCGCGACCTGCGGTTGGTCGACGGGCTTTCCGATCTGGGAGAGGATCCGGACGTGGACCTCCCGGACGTCGCCCCCGGCCTCCTTCACGATGTCGTTCGCGATCAGGTTGCCGAGCAGGTTGTAGATCTTCCCGACGTGGTTGACCGGGTTCTTCCCCGCCGACGCTTCGAGGCTCATCGGGCGGCAGGGGGTGATCAGTCCGTTCGCGCGGTTGCCTCGCCCCACCGACCCGTCGTCCCCGGCCTCCATCGAGCAACCGGTGACGGTGAGGTAGTAGCGCCCGAGCTCCGGGTCGTCCGCCGTGTTGACGTCGATGCTCACTTTGCGGCGGGTCAGCTTCGCGGCCTGGTCGGCCAGCTTGTCGTGGATCTCCTCGCAGACGGACGCGTACTCCTGCCCATCCTTGATCTCGCTGTCGACCAGCGCCGCGGCGACCGTGAGGTGGATCTCCTCGTCCTGGCGGTAGCCCATGACCTTGACGTCCTCCCCGAGGGCGGGGAGCTTCTTCTTGAGCTTCAGCGTGAGGAACTTCTCGCTCTCGAGGACGAGGCGCTCCGTGTCGGAGAGCGGGGCGAACCCGACCCCGAACGACGTGTCGTTCGAGAGGACCGCCTTCTGCTCGAACACGCCTCGAAGGTCGACCGACCCCTGGCCGATCTTGCAGTCGAACTCGACCTGACTGTCGGTGTCGATGTGCGCGCAGACGGACTGCACGTACTTTTTGGCGGCTTCGACGGCGACGTCCCGGTACGGAAGTTTCTCGCCGTTCACCTCCGTCGTGGCTCGTCCCACGAGCAGGATGTAGATCGGGCTCGTGACGCGGCCCCCGCCGAACTTCGGCTCGGAGGCTCCCCCCACGACCTGGGTCTCGTCGGTGTTGTGGTGGAGGATCTTCCCGAATTCGTCCAGGTACATGCGGCAGAGCGCCCGGCTCACCGATTCCGAGACCCCGTCCGCGATCGAATCGGGGTGCCCGAGCCCCTTCCGCTCGACCAGTTCGATCTCTTGTTCTTCGATGTGGACCGTGCGGAGAGGCTCGACCTGGATGTTGCGGGCCATGCGGGATTCCTTCGGTCGGCGGAGCCGGGGGTGGGTTTAAGGGTTGCGCGAGCGACAGAAGAAGAAACGGCCGAACGGTCCGTCAGGGGTTGTGTCCGGCGAAAACCCCCTTCGCCATGTGCGCCCCCGCCCGCTCGTACCCGAAGCGGCGGTAGTACTCGCGGGTGCCGACCGCGCTCGTCACAAAGATGCGAGCGAACCCTTCGCGGCGGACCCGCTCCTCCGCCGCGGCGACCAGGGCCCGCCCGAATCCTCGGTGCTGGTATTCGTTCGGCCGAGACCCTTCCTGGCCGATCGCGACCTCGCTTCCGACGACCTTCAGCTCGCGAATGACGGGGGTATCGAGACCTCCCCGCGTCCGGGTCGAAGGGAACCGAAGCCGCAGGAACCCGACCACGGTGTCCGTTACCGGGTCCTCCCACGCGAAGAACACCTCCCGACCGCCCGCGGCCTCGTACTCGGTTTCGGTCCGTTGGAACGCGTCGACGGGCGGGGTCGCCCTCCGACCCGCTTCCCGACAGCGAAGACAGCGGCAATGGGCTCCCTCCGACCGGAGACGATCGAGCGCCTTCTCTCGGAGGTTGCTCGCGCGCACTCCCGCCGCGATGAGCCGGGCGGGGATGTCCCGCTGGATCCGCTGGATGCGGACCCACGGGGGGAGACGTCGCTTCATCCGGGCGATCAACTCCGAAGCGGTGGCGGTGTCATACGGTTCGTATCGACCCGCCTTCCAATCGTCGTAAAGAGGGGTCCCCGGCAGAACGAGCGTCGGATACACCTTGAGGAGGTCCGGACGGTAATCGGGGTCGTCCCACAGCCGCTCGAAGTCGGCGAGGTCCGACTCCGGAGTCATCCCCGGAAGCCCGAGCATGAGGTGGTAACACACCTTGAGGCCGCGGTCGCGCGCCTCCCGGGTCGCCCGGGCCACGTCGCCCGATGAGTGGGCACGGCCGACCGCCTCCAAGACGTCGTCGTGCAGGCACTCGACTCCCACCTCAACGCGGGTTACCCCCGCCTCCAGGAGGAAGGGAAGGACGCGCTCGTCGCACCAGTCCGGACGGGTCTCCACGGTCAGTCCCACGACCCGGTGGAGGGCGACCTCGTTCTGAGCCTCGGCGTCCGAGAGCGAGGCGGAGGCGGTCCCGTTGAGGCCATCGTAGATCCCTTGGAGGACCTCCTCCTGGTAGCTGCGCGGCCGGGAGGGGAACGTCCCTCCCATGACGATCACCTCGACCTTCGAGGTCGGATGGCCGATCGCCTCCAACGTCTCGATCCGGTGCCGAGCGATGGCTCGGGCGTCCCAGTGAAACTGCGCCCCGCGCAACGCCGAGGGCTCCTCTCCGGTGTAGCTCTGGGGGCTGCCGTTCTCGAGCCCTCCCGGACAGTACGTGCAACGCCCGTGCGGGCAGCGGGCCGGCGCGGTCATCACCGCGACGACTGCAACGCCCGAGAGCGTTCGAGACGGCTTTCGCCGCACCGAGCCGTCGTACCGGGCCCGTTCGGACGCGGGCAGGGACGCGATCCAATCGACGTTCGACGGGAGAGGACCTCCCGCCCCCCCCGACCGCATCCCCGCGAGCTTCGCTCGGTGGATCTCTTCCGGTGTCGGGAGCGCTACCGACGGCGCCACAGGCGGCTCTCTCCGGTCAGGAGGTAGGGGGTCTTCTGGAGGTCGGCGACCGTTCTCGACCCCGTGAGGAACATGGCGACCTTGAGTTCGTGCACCAGGAACTCGAGCTCCTTGCGGGTCGCGAGATAATCGGTGGCGGCGGCCCGGAGC
Source organism: Thermoplasmata archaeon (assembly GCA_035272385.1). Taxonomy (GTDB): domain Archaea; phylum Thermoplasmatota; class Thermoplasmata; order Lutacidiplasmatales; family UBA184; genus Lutacidiplasma. The sequence continues at coordinate 81,598 of DATEQS010000049.1, read as the reverse complement.
ATCCCGCCCGCGGTCCCGGCGGCCGTCGCTCCGAGCGCGAGGGCCCGGGCTACGTCGAGACCCGAACGTACGCCTCCGCTCGCGACCACCGGAATACCGAGGGGAACGAGCTCGAGGACCGAGATCGGCGAGGGGATCCCCCAGTCCCAGAAGGTCTTCCCGACGCGCGCCTCCCGCTCGGCTCCCTGCTCGACCGCACGGTAGTACTCCACGGCGGCGAACGAGGTCCCTCCCGTGCCGCTCACGTCGAAGGCCTTCACGGAACGGGCGCGGAGCTCCTCGGCGACTTCCCGGGAGATGCCGGCCCCGGTTTCCTTCACGAGGACCGGAAATCGAGCGGCCAGTTCTCCGATCCGCTCGAGGCACCCCTTCGAGCGCCGGTCGCCCTCGGGTTGGACCATCTCTTGGAGGAAGTTCAAGTGGATCGCGAGGACGTCGGCGTGGATCAGGTCCATCGCCGCGCGAACATCGTCCGGACCCACGACCCGGTCTCCCGGTTTTTGCGGGATGATCTGGGGAGCCCCGATGTTCGCGAACTTGAGGGGGACCGCGTGGTCGGCCACGCAGGAGTAGCTCTCGGGGTACTGTCCCTTCAGGATCGCAGCCCGCTCGCTGCCCACCCCCATCGCGACCCCTACTTCGGTCGCCGCGCGAGCGAGGTTGTCGTTGATCTTCGCGGCGTCCGGAAAACCTCCCGTCATGCCGGTGATGACGATCGGCGCCCGAAGCCGGTGTCCCAGCAGAGTGACGGAGGTGTCGATCTCTTCGAAATCGACCTCGGGCAGGGCCCGATGGATGAGCTGGACGTCGTTCCAGTATCGGTAGTGTCCTTCGACATCCTTTCCGAGGACGACCTTGACGTGCTCGGCCTTACGGTGGCTCAAGTCGAGACCCCCCGGCTCCGTAGGATCAGGAGGATCTCCCACGAGCCCAGCTCCCGAACTCCATTCCGCCGCGAATCGCACGCGAGACCGCTCCATCCGACAGTCCGCTAATAAGACCTGCGTCAACGCCGGCGGCAGCGATGGCAAGCATCGCCGTCGCCTTGCCCCGGATCCCTCCGGTCACGTCGGGCCTTCCCGAGGAAGGACGAAGCCCGACCACCGTCTCCTCCGTGATGTTCCGTACCACCGAGCGCCGGCCTCCGGGCGGTCCTTCGAGGATTCCTTCGACGTCGCTCACGAAAACCACTCGTTTCGCTCCCAACGCCGGAACGAGGGCGAGCGCGATGGTGTCCGCGCTCAGAATCGAGGAACCCCACGCCTCGTCGGGGACCACGTCGCCGAACGAGACCGGGAGAGACCCTCCCTCGAGCGCCGCGCTCACCGGTGAAGGGTCGAGGTGGACGAGCTCCCCGGCCCGATTGCGGGCGTGGGTCGACATCGGAACCGAGAAGGGGGAGGCGCCCGCCCGCACGAGCTCGCGAACGACGGCGAGATGCAAGCGGCGGACCTCGGAGGCCACGATCGCCGCACCTCGGGTCCGCTCCGCTCCCGAGGTCCCCTCGCCCGGCGGCAAGGCCAGGCCGAACCGCTTCGCGCCCGGGTGCCCGAAGGAGCCGGCCCCGTGCAGAAGGACCACGCGACGGTCTCGGACCTCGGCCACCTCGCGCGCCAAGCGGGTGAGGACCTTCGGACGGAGCTTCTCGACCTCGCGCTTGCGGGTGATGACGCTCCCGCCGAGCTTGACGATGACGATCGGGGCCGACAGGTCGGGCGCGCGCACCATCCCGAGCGTCCCGGGGTCACGCCCGATCCGGACCGGTCCCGCGGGTGAATAACATGTACGCGCCCAGGGCGGTCGGGATCACCGAGGCGAAGTACAGCCACTGAAACGTCACGAGCCAGTAGGCCATTCCGGCGAGACCCACGCCAATGAGGACCGACGCGAGAACGAGAAACGGTATCGAGAGCGAACTCCACACCGAGGGGTGGACGGAATCTCCTTCCGACCGGTATTCGGACATCGACGAAGCGACAGCGTAGCCCCTTCAAATGGATTCGGTCGAGCGAAACCGCTACTCCGGAGCGGTTCGACGGGTTTCGACGCGATCGACGCCCTCTCCGCGGCTCGACGCGGCAAAAGGTACATATGGCATGCCCTCCTCGCACCGCCCGCCCGAGGCCCGGGCAGGCTTCGACGGTGTCACCTGCTACCGAAAACCGGCCGGTCGACGCGCCGGAACCACTCGAACCCACCCAAGCGACGAATCCGGCGGTCGCGCCCGTCAGTGACCGCCGCCCGGGCGCGGACAGTACGGGGGTACCCGTGTCGGTCCCTCCGTCGTCCGCGCCCGGGAACCCGCCTCCCTCGACCGGCGGGATTCTGGATTCCATCTTCTCCTCGAAGAGCGAGCTCTTCCGCGGAAGTCGCGAGGTGTTGCGCGATTCCTATGTCCCGAGCCGTCTCCCGCACCGGGAACAACAGATCCGCCAGGTCGCCGAGATCCTCGGACCGGCGCTGCGAGGGGACCTCCCGTCCAACCTCCTCATCTACGGCAAGATCGGAACCGGCAAGACCGCGGTCGTCGCCCAGGTCCGCCAGGACATCCAGCGACGCACCGACCTCTCCTCGCACATCTCGTTCGTCACCGTGAACTGTGGGAATATCGACACGCCGTACAGTCTGCTGCAGACGATTGGCAACACGTTCGCGAAGAACGAGGCCGAGCGGATCCCGACGGGTTGGTCGCTCGACCGGGTCCAGTCCGGGATGCGTCGCCTCATGGACACGAAGGGCGGCATTCTCCTGCTCGTCCTCGATGAGGTGGACCGGCTGGTGGCACGCAGCGGCGACAACGTCCTCTACACCCTGAGCCAGATCAACACCGAGCTCGACGAGGCCCGTCTCGCGATCATCGGCATCTCGAACGACCTCAAGTTCACGAACCATCTGGACGCGCGCGTCCGCAGCCGGCTCAACGAGGAGAAGATCCTCTTCCCACCCTACGACGCGACGCAGCTCCAGGACATCCTGCGCGACCGCGCGCACGAAGCGTTCCGCGACGGCGTGGTCGACCCGGGCGTCGTCGAACGGTGCGCGGCCTACGCGGCGCTCGAGAACGGCGATGCGCGGCGCGCCCTCGCCTTGCTTCGGCTCTCGGCCGAGATGGCCGAGCGAGACCACGCGAAACGGATCACCCCGGACCACGTGGTGAAGGCAAAGAACCGCCTGGAGCAGGACATCATCATCGATTGTTGCCGCACCCTTCCGCCCCACTGCAAGGTCCTGCTCTACGCGATCCTCCAATCGTTCGAGCGCCGCCGCAACGGGGTCCTCACCGGGGAAGTCTACGACAGCTACCGCCGTCTCGCCGAGCGCCTGGGCCTCCAACCGCTGCACGCCCGGTCGATCTCCAATTACGTCTCGGAGCTCGAGTCGCTCGGACTGATCCGAGCAACGATCGTCTCGCGCGGACGGGGCGGCCGCACCCGGGAGATCATCGTCGATGTGCCGATCTCCGAGACGATGCCGGCCCTCGAGGAGGACCCGCTCATCGCCCCGGTGGGACGCCCGAAGCCCCGGGGCCAGATGCTGCTCACGAATTTCGATAACCCGGCGCGTACCGGGCCGTTCTAGGACCCCACGACCCCGGGTCGACGACGCTCGCTCAGGGCTCCGAGGGAGAGGCCTCGACCGAGACCGACGATTCGCTGGAGATCATCTCGCTCGCGCGGGCGGCCCGACGGGCGCGTTCCCTGCGAAGCTCCCGCAGGTCCTTGTCGATGTCCTTCAGCTCCGCGCTCGCCCGGCGCACCCGGACGCGGCCGATGCGTTCGAGCGCGGTGATCTCCCGGTCGAGCTGCTCGTCGGTCGCCCGGTAGGGACTCATGTCGCCGACCCGGTATCGATCTGGGCCTTTTGGAGCTTCGCCGAGAAGTCGATGAAGACCGTCTTGATCTCGGTGAACTCCTCGATCGCGACGCTGCCCGCCTCCCGGCCTCCGTTCCCGGTGTTCTTGACCCCTCCGAACGGGAGCTGGACCTCTGCGCCGATCGTGGGGGCGTTGATGTACGTGATCCCGGCCTCGAGGTCGTGGATCGCCCGGAACGCGCGGTTAACGTCCCGCGTGTAGATCGACGAGGAGAGCCCGTAGTCGACGTCGTTCGCGACCCGGACGGCCTCCTCGTAGTCGTTCACGCGGATCACGGAGAGAACGGGACCGAAGATCTCCTCCTTCGAGATCCGGGTCCCGTGCTTCGTCTCGAAGATCGTCGGCTCGAGGAAGAACCCGCGGTCGTACGCGCCCCCGGTGAGCTTGTGGCCCCCGTACCGCAGCTTCGCCTCCTTCTTCCCGACCTCGATGTACTCGAGGATCTTTCGCTCCTGGTCCGCGGAGGCGACCGGTCCCATGCCGGTCTTCGGGTCGAGCGGGTCGCCGACCGTGAAGTGGTCCAGGCGGTCGGTCAGCATCCGGAGGAACTGGTCGTAGACCTTCGCGTGGACGATCAACCGGCTGGTCGCCGTGCACCGCTGGCCGGCCGTGCCGAACGCTCCGAACAGCACTCCGTCGAGCGCGAGAGGGAGGTCCGCGTCCTCCATGAGGATGACCGGGTTCTTCCCGCCGAGTTCGAGGTGCACCATCTTGAGCCCCTGGGCCCCCCGGACATAGACGTCCCGCCCCGCTTCAACCCCTCCGGTGAACGAGACAGTTCGGATCCGCGGGTCGGCGACGAGGGCGTTCCCGACGACCCCTCCGGACCCGGTGACGAAGTTGAGGACGCCCGGCGGGATTCCCGCGGCCTCGTAAATGCGGACCACCTCCGCTCCGCATCGGGCCGTGGTCGAAGCCGGTTTGAACACGATCGTGTTCCCCGTGACGAGCGCGGCGGCGATCTTCCAGTTCGGTATCGCCGTGGGGAAATTCCAGGGCGTGATGCACGCCACGACGCCCTTGGGTTGGCGGACCGTCATGCAGAACTTGGAACGGAGCTCGGAGGGGACGGTTTCGCCCGCGAGACGGCGCCCCTCGCCCGCCATGTACTCGATGAAATCGATGGACTCCTGAACGTCGCCGAGGCCCTCGCTGATCACCTTGCCCATTTCGAGCGTGACGGTCCGCCCCAGCGTCGGCTTCGCGGCCCGCATCCTCCGAGCGACCTCGAGGAGGAGGTCGCCCCGCTTCGGGGCCGGCGTGTCGCGCCAGGCGGGGAAGGCCTTCGCGGCGGCCGTGACCGCCGAGTCTACGTCCGCCGCCGTGCCGGCCACGAACGACCCGACGGGCTCCCGGGTGGCGGGATTGATTGTCTGAAATCGCTTCGCGCGAGCGGGGACCACCCACTTTCCGTTGATGAAGTGACCGAATTCCTCGACCCGAGCCGACATGTTTCCTGGACCGTTCGGAAGCAGAGACGCACGGGTAAAAGGGTGCCGGAGCACGCCCTACCGCCGGACCCGATTCATCGAACCCTTTGGAAGGACGCTGGATTTGTGTGACACGGGCCCGTTCTAGGGCGAAGTCGCTTAGACGCGGCGGTCGATGGGTCGACCAAGGGAGGTAACCGTGCCCCGACAACGACTCTTGGACGATTTCACGGGCGGCACCGGACCGGTGGCTCCCGAACCCGCGGCCGGGCGCCTTCACCCGCCGGGGCTCCCCGGGACGTGGCAGGTCGAAAAGGGGTACGTGGTCCACCCGTTGCTGAGGCCCGGGGAGGTGCGCGCGCTGCCGTTCCAGCTCGATCTTGCTCGTGTCGGGCTCGACGAGGACCTCCTCGTCGTCCTACCCACGGGCCTCGGAAAGACCGTCATCGCCGCTCTGCTGGCCGCGGAAGTGCTGCGTCGATTCGAAGGCAAGGTCTTGGTGGTGGCTCCGACCCGCCCACTGGTCCAGCAGCACGCCGATTCCTTCGGTCGGTGGCTCACTCCGTTGAGGATTGCGCGCTTCACCGGGACCGTCCGACGGCCGGTCCGGGAAGGAGCCTGGGACACCGCGGATATCGTGTTCGCGACGCCCGAGATCGTGGTGAACGATCTCACGGCGGGTCGGTATCGGCTCAACGAGGCCATGCTGGTGGTGTTCGACGAAGCCCACCACGCCGTGGGCAAGTACGCCTACGTCCCTCTCGCGGCCCAATATCGGACCGAACGTCCGGTGGGGAGCCGAGTGCTCGGACTCACGGCCTCTCCCGGAGGCAAGGACGAACGGATCGAGGAGGTCGTCCGGAATCTCGGGGTCCAGCGGATCGAGGCGCGGAGCCGGGAGGACGACGGAGTCCGGGAATACGTCCAGGAGATCCAGATCGACTACCGTTGGGTCGACCTGCCTCCCGAAGCCCAACGGATCCGGGAGCTTCTGCAGAACGCGGCAAACGCGACGGCGCGCAAGCTGCAGAAGATGGGGTATCTCCGAAAGAAGCCGATCCGCTCGATCTCGGTGAAGGACCTTATCGCATTGCGGGCGGAGATCTTTGCCCGTCCGGGTCCCATGGTGCGACGGTTCGGGCCGCTCTTTCACCAACTGGTCCTGCTCCATCTCCACCACGCTCAGGAGCGCCTCGAGACCCAGGGACTGGCCCCGTTCGTTCAGTATCTCGACCGACTGGCGGACAAAGAGAAACCGAGTCGCGGAGACCTCGCCGTCCTGAAGCTACCCGAGGTCGTCATCGCCCGCCGGGAGGCCGAGGAGTATCTTCGGACCTCTCGGGAGTCGTCCCACCCCAAGCTCGACGCGCTCGTCGAGCTCGTCCGGGAGACCTTGGCGCGCCCCCGAGAGCACCCGCCCCGAATCCTGGTCTTCGCCCAGTACCGCGACACGATTCAGACGATCCAGTCGATCCTGGAGCTCCAAGGATGGACGACCGGTCGGTTCGTCGGTCAGGCGACCCGCGACGCGGAGGACAAGGGGATGAACCAGAAGGACCAGGGCCGCATCCTCACCGCCTTCCGAGAGGGGCGGTTCCCCATCCTGGTAGCGAGCAGTGTCGCCGAGGAGGGGCTGGACGTGCCGGACGTCGACCTCGTCGTGTTCTTCGAGTCCGTTCCGAGCGAGATTCGGGCGATCCAGCGGCGCGGTCGGACCGGTCGAAGTTCCCTGGGCCGGGTCACGGTTCTCCTCACGCGAGAGACCCGGGACGTCCAGTATCAGGCCGCCGAGGTCCGCCGGGAACAGTCGATGCGTCGCATCGTTCGTAGGCTCTCGAAGGAGGCGAGAAAGCGGTCGGCAAAGCCCTCCCCCGACCCCGCACCGGGCGGAGCGGCGGGCGCGGACCCCGGCCTATAAACCTTCGGCCGCGCCGTGCGACGTTACCGCTCGGTCATCGAGGCTAAATACCGAGGTCCGGGTCTAACGCCCTAAGTCAATCCATGGGCTCGCTCGATTGGGTGGTCCAAAACCTCGGGCTCTTGGCGCTGACGCTCGTCTGCGTCGCCCTCACCTTCTACCTCGTTTACTGCATGGTCCATCCCGAACGGTTCTGAAGAAAGAGGCCGATGGCGTTCGACATCCGCTCGCTCTGGGACGTCCTTCTCGTTCTGGGCCTCTCCTTGGCCATCGCCCCCTGGTTCGGGAGCTACCTCGGCCGGGTCTACATGAATCGACCCGTGTTCGGGGACGTCCTCTTCACTCCGATCGAGTCGGCGATCTACCGAGTTCTCGGGACATCCCCCCGGCACTCGATGAAGGCTCGCGAGTACATGGTCGCGCTCCTGCTCGTGAACGGCGGGGTGCTGGCCTTCCTGTTCTTCTGGTTCTTTTACCAATCGCAAACGCCCCTGAACCCCCTCGGGATTCCGAACATGGGCTGGGACCTCGCGTTCCACTCCGCGTCGAGCTTCACCACGAACACCAACTTCACCCATTTCACGAACGAGTCCCAGATGAGCCTGGGCTCGCTCACGATCGCCTGGCCGCTCGCGCTCTTCCTCTCTCCCGCGACGGGATTGTCGGTCCTCGCCGCGATGGTACGAGGCTTCGTCCGCAAGGACGGAACGCTCGGGAATTTCTACGTCGACATGACCCGGTCGGTCACTCGACTCCTTCTGCCGTTGGCCGTGCTCGGCGCGCTCGTGTTCGTGCTTCTCGGGGTTCCCGAAACGTTCACCGCGTTTGTCGCCGCCCACCCGCTGACCGGGGGCACTCAGACGATCTACCTCGGGCCCGTGGCGAGCTACCAGTCGATCTCGCTGCTGGGCTCCAACGGGGGCGGATTCTACTCGGCCAACATGGCCTCGCCCATCGCGAACCCGTCCGCGCTCTCCAACCTGTGGGGAGTCGGTCTCATGTTGGTCTTCCCGTTCTCGGCGCCCTTCGCGTTCGGCGAGATCGTCCGGCGAAAGCACGAGGCTTGGCCGTACATCGGGACGATCCTGATCATCCTCGGGGTCGCGCTCGCCCTGTTCATCGCGTTCCAAGCGGCCACCAATCCGGCGATCTCCACGGTCGCTGGACTCGGACCGCAGACCAGCGGATACTCGGTCGGCGTCGATACCCGATTCAGTCTCTCCGAGGCTTCGCTGTTCCAGGTCGTGAGCGTCTTCAGCAACGTCGGTGCCAACAATCTCCAGATCGGCTCGATATCGCCCGTCGCCCAGCTCGTCCTGCTCTTCGGAATGTTCACCCAGAGCACCCCCGGAGGGGTCGGCACCGGGTTCGCGATGCTGTTGCTCTTCGCCATTCTCGGAATCTTCATCGCCGGCCTGATGGTCGGGCGAACTCCCGAGTACCTCGGCAAGAAGATCGGCACGTCCCAGGTGAAATGGGCGGCCATGGCCCTCCTGATCCATCCGGCCACGATCCTGTTACCGTTTGTTGTCGCGGTCGCGGGGAATTTTGTGGTGGTGGACGGAGCTACGATCGGGGCGACCTCTCACAATTTCACCTCGGTCCTCTACGAGTTTACGTCCGAGTCCGCGAACAACGGAAGTGCCCTCTCCACGGGGGCGTTCAACGACACCACACCGTTCTTCAACATCGTCGGGGCTCTCGTCATGCTCGTCGGCCGATTCGTTCCGATCCTCGCGATGCTCATGGTCGCGGACCTCTTCTCGCGCCAGGAAGTTCTCCCCGCCGGCGCCGGCACCTTGAGGACGGCCAGTGGAACGTTCACGATCTACCTCACTCTGTTCCTGATCATCACGACGGCGCTCCTCTTCCTGCCCGTGATCGCGATGGGCCCGCTCGCCCAGATCTTCGGAGGGATGTAGCGTGGCGGCCGAGCTCAAAATGGAACCCGGTGCCCACGTCTCGGTCCGCAAGGTCCCGCACACTTCCTGGAAGAGAGTTCTCTCGGCGTCGTTCCGGGGCTTCGACCCCCGCCGGGAGATCCACAACCCGGTGATGTTCTCGGTCTACCTGTTGTTCCTGTTCGTCGTCGTACTCACGCTCGTGCCCCGAGCGTTCCCGGACGTCGCCCACACCTACAACGCCGATTACTACCTCGCCGTCTCGATCATCCTGTTCCTCACGCTATGGTTCGCGCACCTTTCCGACTCGATCGCCGAGGCCCAGGGAAAAGCGCAGGCCGATAGCCTTCGAGAGATCCAAAGCGGAATCCGGGCCCGCCAGATTCGTGCCGACGGCAGCCCCGTTTGGCTGGCGTCCGACGCCCTTCGGGTGGGAGACACGGTCGAGATCCGTCCCGGTGAACCGATCCCGATCGATGGGGACGTGATCCACGGGGCCGCCCTGATCGACGAATCGATGATGACCGGGGAGTCCGAAGCGGTCACCCGGGAAAGCGGCGGGGACAAGACGAGCGTCCTCGGCGGGACTCGCGTCCTCCAAGGAACCATACAGGTCCGGGTCACGACCCAAAAGGGCGAGTCGTTCCTCGACCGAATGATCCGCCTCGTCGAAGGGCAGGGACGGGACCGGACGCCGAACGAGCTCGCCCTCGGGGTGTTGCTCTACGCGTTCACGATCGCGCTCTTCAGTGTGATCGTGACGTTCATCTTCCTCGCCGACTTCACGGACATCATCTACGTCGACATCGCGACGATCGTCGCGCTCTTCGTCTGCCTGATGCCGACGACGATCGGGGCGCTCCTTCCCGCGATCGGGATCTCGGGGATCAACCGGGTCGCCCGGGCCAATGTCATCGCGAAATCCGGGAAGGCCGTCGAGGCCGCCGGTGACCTGGACGTCCTGATCCTCGATAAGACGGGGACGATCACCGTCGGGAACCGACTCGCGGTCCAGCTCGTCGTGGCCCCAGAGGTCCCGATGGCCGAGCTGTTGGAAGCCGCCCTGCTCTGTTCGAGCCTGGACGACACGCCCGAGGGACGCTCGATCGTCCGCCTGGCCGCCCGCCGGGGCGTGCAGCCCGGCCGCCTCGAGCCGGGAACGTTCAAAATCCTCCCGTTCACGGCGGAGCGGCGGATGAGCGGAATCGTGCTGGCGGACGGTCGGGAAGTGTTCAAGGGGTCCCTCCAGGCGATGGAGTCGTACGGAGCCGTCCTCCCCCTCGAGCTTCGGCGCAAGGCCGCGGAGGCCTCCCGTCAGGGGATGACGCCGCTCGCGATCTCGAGCGGGAAACGGGCGATCGGCCTCGTCTACCTCAAGGACGTCGTCAAGCCGGGCATCCGCGACCGTCTTCGCGAGCTGCGGACGATGGGCATCCGAACGATCATGTGCACGGGCGACAACCGACTCACCGCGGCCGCGATCGCTCTGGAGAGCGGGGTCGACGATTTCATCGCGGAGGCGAAGCCCGAGGCGAAGCTCATCCTGATCCAACGGGAGAAGGCCCAAGGACGCCTCGTCGCCATGACGGGGGACGGGACCAACGACGCTCCGGCTCTCGCGCGCGCCGACGTCGGCCTCGCCATGAACAGCGGGACGAGCGCGGCCAAGGAGGCGGGCAACATGGTCGACCTCGACAGCGACCCCACGAAGCTCATCGAGGTCGTCTCGATCGGAAAACAGCTCCTCATCACGCGCGGGGGCCTGACGACGTTTTCGATCACCAACGACGTCGCGAAGTACTTCGCCATCATCCCGGCCGTGTTCATCGCCGCGGGAGCGGGCATGCTGCCGGGAATCGCGTTCATGAACGTCCTCGGTCTCTCCAACCCCGACCTCGCCGTCATCTCGGCGCTCGTGTTCAACGCGGTCATCATCCCGTTCCTCATCCCGCTCGCCCTCTACGGAATCCCGTTCCGACCCCGGAACGCGATCGACCTGCTGCGTCGAAACCTTCTCCTCTACGGAGTCGGGGGCCTGCTGACCGCGTTCGTGGGCATCAAGCTCCTCTACATCCTCCTCTCGTGGCTCGAATCGCTCGGCTGGGTCCAGTATCTCGGGCTCGTCATTTCCCACCTCTTGCCGCTGGGAGGCCTATGAGTACGTCGTCACCCACCCCCGAATCCCCCCCGAAGGAGCCCGCCGTGACGCGGCCGGCCCCACCTCCTCCGGCCCACTCCGGCCTCCAGCACCTCCGGGCGACGGCCCTCTTCTTGGTCCTCGCCCTCTTGGTATCGGGGGTGGCCTACCCCGTCGTCGTCACGGGGATCGCGGAGCTCGTTGACCCCGCCATCGCCAACGGCTCGCTCCTCCGCGACCCGAACGGCACGGTCGTCGGTTCCTCGCTGATCGCCCAGAACACGAGCGCCCCCTATCTCTTCTGGGAACGGCCGTCCCTGACGGACTACAATACGACGCTCGGTACCGACACGCCGCCGGGGCCCAGCGACCCGGCGCTCGGGGCGCTCCTGAACGAAACGATCGCCTACATGGACCAGGCGTGGAACTTCAGCGCCAACCACACGCTACCGGACTGGCTCGTGACCCCGTCGGGGTCCGACCTCGACCCGGACCTGGTTCCCCAGGCGGTCCTGATCCAGGTCCCGCGGGTCGCCGCGGCCACCAACGAATCGATCGCGTTCGTGACGCAGTTCGTCAATGCCCATATCACGAACCCCGTCATCCCGTTCATCGGGGTCGCGTACGTGAACGTTCTTGAGCTCGACATTGCGTGGCTGAAGGTGATCGGGAAGTAACCAATCATGTACCGACAGATCCTCGTGCCCGTGCAGACCTCCTCCGAGGTCGAGCCCATGCTCCGGTTCGCGTCGATGTTGCTCGACGCGGACGGAGAGATCCGGGTCCTGCACGTCATCCCCACGACCACGCTTCCTGAGGTGACCCGAGAGTGGCGGGCGTCGGTCAATATCGTCGTACCGGCCCACGAGACCGGAGCGGCGCTCGACGTGCGGGTCGACCCGGAGGTCCGGGCCGCGACCGACGTCCCCGGGGAGATCCTGGAGAGCGCCGAGTCGCATGACGTCGACGCGATTCTTCTCACGCTGCGGGGGAATCGTCGGAGCCCACGGTTCTTCGTGGGGCATACGGCGACCGGGATCCTCCAGCACGCACGGGCGGATGTCCTCGTGCTCAACCGCCTCGCGCTCGCCGCACCGAGGATCCCACGAATCCTCGTGTCGACGTTCCGCGACCAACCCGCCCCGAAACCGATGATGCTGGCCGAGGAACTGGCCGTGCGCAACCCTCCCGCGCCCGTGATCACCCTCACGTTGGCCACGCGGGGCGGGTCCGCGGTCGAGGAGAGCGACGACCGGGAGGAGACGAGCACCCGGGGGATCCGGATCGTTCATCGTCGGGCGCTCTTCTCCGAGGCGAACCTGGGCCGCCGACGGCATCTTCCCGACCTGTTGCTCCAGGCCGCCCAGCGCGAACGCTACGGTCTCTTGCTCGTCGGCGAGGAGGAGCGGGGTGGCAGCCCGCTCCTCACCCGCCGGTTCCTTGAGGAGCTGTTCCGCGCCGCTCCCTGTCCCGTTCTCGCGTTGCGCGACTAGGAGGCGATCTCGCAATGGGCGAGCTCGCCTTCGTGGGCCTCGGTCTCTCGGACGAGCGAGGCCTCTCCGAGCGCGCGCGCGAGGTCCTCGCGTCCTGCGAGGTCGTGTTCGCGGAGGAGTACACCGCGCTCGCGCCGCCCGGCACTCTCGAACGGCTCGAGAAGCTGCTCGGTAGGCCGGTCCGTCGGCTCTCCCGTCCGCTGCTCGAGTCGGAGCGACCGATCCTCGACGCGCTCGCCGCTCACACCCGTGTCGCGCTTCTGGTCGTGGGCGACCCGTTCGCGGCGACCACCCACGTCGCCCTCCGTTTGGCCGCCGAGCGCGAGGGTCACGCGTGGACGTACCATTCTAATGCGAGCATCTTGACCGCGGCCGCCGGGTTTCTCGGACTGATGCACTATCGGTTCGGGCGCACGGTATCCCTACCCCTGCCGGCCGAGGGATTCTCTCCTACCTCACCGCTCGAGCACATCGCCGCGAACCGCGGACGGGACCTCCATACGCTCGTGCTGCTCGACCTGCGTCCCGAGGAAGGCCGGTATCTCACCGCGTCCTCGGCCCTCACCGTGATACGAGAACGCGACCCGACCGGGACATTCGTATCCGACCGGGACCGGGTCGGGGTCGTCGCCCGCCTCGGGCAGGAGAGCGCCCGCGCCTGGGTCGCGCCGTTCGTGCGATTGCGCACGGTCGACTTCGGACCGCCGATGCACGCGATCGTCGTGCTCGCGCCGACGCTCCATTTCGAGGAGGAAGCGGCGGTGCGACGCTACACCGTCCCGGACGAAGTGGCCCGCGCGTCGGGGCCCTAACGCGGTTTCGGCGCGTCCCCAGCTGATCCCGAGGGAACGAGCGCTTCCGCGAATTGGCGGATGCGGAACGGTCGCAATAGGACGACGTCCGGACGTTGCACCGGGTCGGAGGGAAGGGCGGGAGGATGCGACGCCGGGCCCACCAGGATCACCCGGAGCCCCGGCGAGAGTCCGCGCGCGTGGCCGATCAGTCCGTTCGGGCTCCCCTCGGCCAGGCTCGTGTCGATCACCAGGAGCGACGGACGATGCATGCGGACCAACTCGATCGCCTGGGTCGTTCCTTCGGCTTCCCCGTCCACGCGGAAGTGGTGCAGGCGGAGAAGGCCTCGAAGGAGGACTCGTGTCTCCTCGTCGCCCGCCACGACGACGGCAGACGACGCAGATGCCAATGTGCTGCTCAAGGCCCTTGCTTCCGGTGCGAACCCGGCTCGCACCTCCCCGAGTTGAGTGTACCTACCACGTGCGTCTATTTTCGACTATGCCTCGAACGCCTCCCGCCGCAGGACGGGCGCCGCACGTCGAAGCGACACCGGGTTACGCGACGCCGGCCTCGGCCTCGCCCCAGTCGGCCACGCCGGCCGCTTGCAACAATTGGTCGAGAGCGCTGTGGTACTGGTCCGCGGGAGCGCGGAGAAGTTCCCGGGCCCGGTAGCTCAGGGCGCCCCCGAACTCCCGTTCGGTCTCCGAGAACTGCCAGGCGTGCGCGTTCTCTCTCCCGAGGGCCTTCAAGAAAGCGTAGGCGAGGCCCCGTTCTTTTCCCTCCGCGGGCAGGGATTGCAGGATCGCCCGCTCGGCTCCGGTCTCGCGGTGGGTGCGGAACTCCCGCGCGACGCGGTCGACCCACGCGGCCTCCCGGGCGAGGCGGGAGTATCGCGGGAGGGTGCCGAGGAGCTCTTTCTCTTCGCTCGAGCGCTCGGCCCGCTTCAGGAGCTCCGCGACCCGGCCGGGAGACGAGCGCGTATCCCCGATGAGCCGCTGCGCTTCCTTGGGGTCGCGCACGATCGTTCGAACGATCGTCTCCGCGTGCTCGCTCCACAACTTCTCGAGCGCGCGGCTCGCCCGGGGTTCGTCCACTTCGAACGGACCCGACCACGTCCCGAGGACCGCTTCGAGGGCCCGGCGCTCGACGGGGGTCGGCGCGAGAGCATCCAGGAACGGCGTGAGCTGGTCCCCGTAGCAGACCCCACCGGCGATCAGCGTGGTCCGTCCGGTTCGCTCCACCCGGGCCGCGAGCTCGGAGGTGAAGGCGTCGAGGAGCCCGGTGTCCGAGAGCTTTCCGAGTTCGTAGTCGCGTCGCAGGCCCCGCGGCAGCGGCGGGAGCGAAGCGTGCACGCACTCCGGTCCGCCGCGGCACCGCACGTTCGGCTCCGCGGTCACGGGGAACTCGGCCGCAGGGTCGGGGCTCGCCGTGCCGTCCGAGACGCTCGAGAGGAGGTGCCGCTCGCTCTTCGCGCATCGACGGCAGACCCGGAACGCGGTCCCCGCGCCCGGCCAACCGACCTCGAGGAACGGGCGGGGTTCGCCGGCCTGGAGGTGGACGCACTCGAAACGCCCCGCCCCGGGATTCTCGACCAGTCGGTACGGGAGCTCCGCTACCGTCTCCGCACGGAACTCCGGAGGAGGCGCGGGCGAAAATCCGGTGCAGAAGAGGGTACGGCGCGTCGCGAAGAAGTGGAATCCTTTGCGGGCCCAATCGAGATACCCGAGCAGGAGCCGGTTCGGGTCGTCCGATTGCTGCACGGCGACCTCGGCTTCGCGGTCGGTGCGAGCGAAGGGGGCGTACGACACCTCGCCTCCGGGGAGAGGGAAGCCGACAATCGTCAGGTTCTTCGGGTCGAGGTAGAATCGCAACAGCCCCGCGTAGGCTCGGGCGAGCGAGTCGCCCCAGCGCGCGAGCTTCTCGAGGCGGTGCACGTCGTCGCGGGCCTCGCGGACCTCTTCGAGCTCAGCGCGCCGCCGGTCGAACCGTTCGGGCGGACACTCTTCGCTCAGCCGCGGGACGAGGGGGTCGACCGATTCCCGGAGGACCTTCGCCCGGGCGATCAGGTCGTGCTCGCGCAGCACCGAGCCTTTGTGGATTCTCGCCACCCGTCGCCTCGTCCCTCGAGCCGCGGGCGGTACTTATTCCCGGGGGTCAGCGACGGCACGAGTCCAGGAAATGTCGGAACATCTCCCGACCGCCCTCGGTGTGCTCGACCTCGGGATGGAACTGCACGCCCCAGATCGGGAGCGACGGGTGCGCCATCGCCTGCACCGGGCACGCCGCAGAGTGGGCGAGGACGCTCCAGCCCGGAGGGGCGACCGCGACCTGGTCGTTGTGGCTCGACCAGACCCGAAGCTGGGCCGGCAGTCCCGCGAAGATCGGATGGTCGCCGCGGTCGACGGTGAGCTCGACCGAGCCGAATTCGGGGGCCGCGGCTCGCTCGACGCGGCCTCCGAAGTGGCGCCCGAGGAATTGGTGGCCGACGCAGATCGCGAGCACGGGCACTTTCCCGGAGTCGATCCATTCGCCCACCCGCCCGAGGGGAGCGTCCGTTCCCTCGAGGCTGAGCGCCCCGCCCGACAGCACCACGCCGTCCGCGTCCATCTCCTCGAAGGGGGTCGTGTTCGGGAGGATCCGCGTGTCGGCCCCCAGGTCGCGGAGGACCCGCCACTCCCGGTGGGTCCACTGTCCACCGTTGTCGAGGACGGGGACCTTCATCGCTTGTCCTCGGTCGCGGGGCTCGAAGCGGAATCGGGGGTCGGCTCCTCCGCCGGGCGGCCGCGCAGGTCGGCGAGGTCCCGCTTGATCGACTGCATGTCGGACCGCATCCGGAGCATCTCCTCCTCGAACGGGGTGAACCCGGTCGGGCTCAGCAGTCGGTGCGACAGGTAGACCCCGATGAAGATCGCCCCCACCAGCGCGAGTAGCGTGGTGAACACGAGCGCGATCACGAACGCGAGAGGGTCGGCGATCGCGGACTGGATGGGGAGGGTGAAGACGTGGGTGATCTCCGCGAGCTCCACCACGAGCAGGATGACGATCAGGGCGATCCAGAGCAGGACCGCTACGCGACTCGCCCTCACGGATAGCCTCCGGGACCGGCGTTCGCGAGCAGGATCGCGATCGGCAGCGTGTCGTTGTTGACCGCGAGCTGAGACGGCACCGTCACGCCCGAGGTCGCCGTGGCGGAATAAAGGCTCTCGCCGCTCGAAGAGGCGGCCGGGGACGCGTAGAACGCCAGCAGTCCGACGTACCACGTGCTCCCGGAGGGACTGGTGTAGTGCGCGGAGATGTTGAGGGCGACCGGGTTCGCCGTCGTGTTCACGATGACCGAGAGCACGTTGCTGTCGTTATCCCACTGCGTCCAATTGAGACGGTTCCAGGAGATCGAAGTGGTGCCGGTCCAGTTGAAGGAGGACGCCACGCCGATGCGGATCACGTCGTACCGAATGGTCTCCCCGAGCGCCCAGACGTAGAAGTGGAAACTGGCGTTCGTCGAGGTCTTGTCGACCACGAGTTCGGCCTGAGTGAGGATTCCCGGTGCGGGTTTCCCGTTCCGCACGAGCACCGGCGTGAGCAGGATCATAAGGACCAAAAGGAGGGAAACCCCGACGAGGGGCCACGGGGCATAGACCCCCAGCCTCCCCCTCGGACGGGGAGGGGTCCCGTTCGGGGAGAAGAACGACCCGCTCACGCTGTTCCCGCCTTCCAGCCGCGATAGAGCTGGTGCGATACGCCGAGGTGGTCGAGAACCTTGCCGGCGAGGTAGTCGGTCGTCTCCTCGACCGATTTCGGTCGGAGATAGTACGCCGGGGAGGCCACGAGGACGATTGCGCCGAGCTCGCTCAAGGTCGTGAGGTGCCGTAGGAGGGTCGTGGAAAGCGGGGTCTCCCGGGGCACGAGAACGAGGCGCCGTCGCTCCTTGAGATGGACGGCCGCCGCCCGGGTGAGGAGCGTGTCGCTGAGCCCCAGCGCAATCTTGGCCGCCGTGTTCGACGAGCAGGGAACCACGACCATCCCCCTCGTGGGGAACGAGCCGCTCGCGATCGGGGCCGCCAGGTCTCGGTCGGAATAAACGTGCGAGGCCCACGGACGGAGCGCTTCTTCGTCGAGGTCGGTCTCCTCGCGAAGGACGGTGCGCGCCCCCTCCGATACGACGAGCGAAACCGGGAGATGCGCGTCGTGCAACGCCCGAAGGACTCGAAGAGCGATCGGCGCCCCGCTGGCGCCCGACATTCCCACGACGAACGGAGCTTCCTCGGTCACGGCAGGTCCCCGGTGTTAAGAAGCTTCAACGAATCCGTTCATAAGACGGTTCGTGAGGCGGCAGCATTGGCTCATCGGGCGGCTATCGTAGGGGCGGGGCACACCCGGTTCGGGGTGCTGGACGCGGGCCCCCGAGCCTTGGTCCGGTCGGCCGTGGAGTCGGCGTTGCGCAGTGTCGACAAGGGCGCCGACCGTACGGACGTGGGAGAAGCGATGCTCGCCACGCTCGGCTTCGGGGGCTCCCAGATCGGAAACTCGGCCGCTCTGCTCGCGGAGGAGGCCGGCGTGGTCGGCGTTCCGGTGACTCGAGTCGAGAACGCGTGTGCCTCCGGCGGGTTCGCCCTCCGTTCGGCGGTGGGCGCGCTCGCCGCTCGGGCGGGCCCGCTCGTGCTCGTGGTGGGCGTCGAGAAGATGACCGACGTCTCGAACGCCCGCCGTCGCTACTGGCTGGGGGTCTCGGGCGACACCGAGTGGGAGCGTCTCGCCGGGCTCACGTTCGCCGGAGTCTACGGACTCATTGCCTCCCGGTACTTTGTGGAGCACGGGGATGCCTCCCAAGCGCTCGCGGAAGTCGCGGCGAAGAATCACGAGAACGGCGCGCTGAACCCGAACGCCCACTTTCAGAAGCGAGTCTCCCGGGCCGAAGTGCTGGCGGCCCCCCGCGTCGCCGACCCCCTCGGGCTCTACGACTGCTGTCCCGTGAGCGACGGCGCCGCCGCGCTGCTCTTGTGCGCTCCCGAGCTCGCCCGGAAGTACACGGACGCCCCCGTGTATCTCGACGGCCTGGGAGCGGGCACGGATTTCCTCGCGGTACAGGAGCGGGCCTCGATCACACGGTTCCGCGCGACCCAACGAGCCGCGCACGAGGCGTTCCGGTCGGCGGGCTGGCACCGTTCCGACGTCTCGTTTCTCGAGGTGCACGATTGCTTCACGATCGCCGAGCTCCTAGCGCTCGAAGACCTCGGGTTCGTCGGACCCGGTGAAGCCGCAGCGCTAACGCTTTCGGGAGAGACCCGAAGGGACGGGCGGCTTCCGGTGAACCCCGACGGAGGACTGAAAGCGAAAGGACATCCGATCGGCGCCACCGGCGTGAGCCAGGCGTACGAGATCTTTCTCCAGCTTCGCGGCGAAGCGGGCGCGCGTCAGGTGGCCCACGCCGGACACGCCCTGGCCCACAACGTCGGCGGCGCGGGGGCGACGGCGGCCGTTTCCCTCTTCTCGGTGGGGTGAGCTCGATGCGTTCGGTGGTCCGCGTCGCCGCCTACGTTCCGGCGGGATCCTCGGGGGGTGTGCGAGTGGCCGCGTCCGACGAGGATGCGTTCACGCTGGGGGCGACCGCGGTCGAGCGCGCGTGGGGGGCGCGGGACGTTCCTTCGGAGCCGGTCGTCGTCCACCTCCTCGGAGACTACCCGGCCATGGCGGACTGGGGATTCCCGGCGCTCTTGGGCCAAAAAGCCGAGGTGCTTCGACACCCCGGAAACGCCGACGAACTGGCCCGCACGCTTCACGAGGTCGAGGAATTGGACGGAGGTCCGGTCTTCCTCGTGGCCACCGAGATGCCCGAACGCGACGCCCACCACGAGGGATCCTCCCCTGCCGCGACCGGGGCCGGGTCGGTCGCCTATCTTCTGGAACGTTCGGCTCGCGGGAAACCGTTCCCGTTCGAGCACGTCGGCACCGCCCGCTCGGCGCTGACATTGGCCCTGAACCGGGGGAACCCGACCGGAGCCGGGGTCGAACCCCCCGTCTTCGTGGGAGACTGGGATCTCCCCGGGGGGACGGGTCGACCCGTCAGCGCCGAACTCATTCGACGGGCGGCCGAGCGGGATGCGTCGGCGGTCTCCGAGGGGGCGTACGTTCCGCGAGCACGATATCTCGAGAACCTCCCGAGCCGTTGGCGGCTGGTCGCGGAGGAATGCGACAATTGTCACGAAATGACGTTCCCCGCGCGCGGAATCTGCCGGCGCTGCCGACGCCGGGACACTCTCGCGACCGTGCCGCTGCCTCGGGACGGAGGTCTCGTCGTCGCGATCACGACGATCGGCAAGGGCGGTCAGCCCACGGAATTCGACGACCAGGTCGAGTCGTCCGGACCCTACTCGGTCGCGCTCGTCGAACTCGCCGAAGGGATCCGGACGACCCTGCAGGTGACCGATGCCTCGCCGGGCGAGGTCCGTGTGAGCGACCGGGTCAACACCCTGCTTCGCCGTCTCTATCCGATGGAAGGGGAGTGGCGGTACGGTCGTAAAGCCGTGCCGGCGCCCTCGGGTGCCGCGGAACGCGACGGGCGCTGAAACGACGTCCCGAAGGCCGTCGTTTCGGTCCTACGCAAAACCCGGTAGGTCGCGGTCCGCCGGCGGTTCGCCGCCCTTGCGGACGTACGGCTCCGCGGCGATCCCGAGGTGGGCCGCCAGGGTCCGAAAGGTTTGGGCGAGCTGATGGACCGATTGGGCCATCTCTCGTTGTTCAGCCCTCAACTGCTGGAGCTCCTCTCGCAGGTTCCGCAACTCGCCTTCCCAGCGCGCCTCGTCGGAACCCACCGTCACTTTCCATCGCCTCGAGCGGACGATCGCCCTTCGGTAGATACGTTCTCCCGAACCGGCTCGTCGTCGGCTCGGGCCCTTTCGAGGTCGGGACACCCTTGAGGCCAAACTGTAAACCCACCCCGAGGTGCTCGCCTGTGGTGACTGAAGCTTATGTACGACTATCGTAATTCCGATATCGGAATTACGATGATTGAGGGTTCTCGGATCCATGAGCCCCTTCGCGGCCGGCCCGGGGGGTGGCGTACCGGGAACCCGACCAGCAACGCCCAAGAACCCCCCGCGGTCGGGGGAGAGCGAGAGTCCGAATGACGGAAGCGATCATCGCGGAAGGTCTCAGCAAGATCTTCAACGGTTCGGTGAAGGCCGTCGACGGGATTTCCTTCTCGGTGAAAGAGGGCGAAGTCTACGGTTTTCTGGGCCCGAACGGAGCCGGGAAGACGACCACCCTCTCGATGCTGACCGCCGTGCTCGGACCGACCGCCGGTCGAGCGACGGTCGACGGACTGGACGTCGTCCAGCATCCCCATGAGCTGAAGCAGCGGATTGGGCTGGTCTTCCAGGAGTCGACGGCCGACCAGGACCTGACCGGACGCGAGAATCTCGAGCTGGCGGCGGCTCTCTTCGGGGTCCCTCTGAGGGACACCCCCGAGCGGGTCCAGGAACTCCTCGGACGTCTCGCTCTCGCCGACTCGGCCGAACGTCTCGTGAAGACGTACTCCGGAGGCATGCGTCGCCGGCTCGAGCTCGCCGTAGGGATCATACACTCGCCTCGGGTCCTGTTCTTGGACGAGCCGACGCTCGGCCTCGACCCTCAGGGCCGAGCGGGTTTTTGGAAGATCATTGGCGAGCTTCGGAAGGAGACCGGAATGACGGTCTTCCTCACCACCCACTATCTGGAAGAGGCGGATGGGATGTGCGACCGGATCGCCATCATCGACCACGGCAAGATCGTCGCGACGGGGACTCCGACGGAGCTCAAGGACCGGGTGGGCGGAGACGTCGTCACCGTCCGGCCGCTCGGGAACGCGACGGCGCTGGAACCCGCTCTCCGGGCCCTCCCGGGGGTCACCGCGGTGGCATTCCAGGACGGAACGTTCCGCGTAAAATGTCCCAGTGGGGACGCCCTCATTCCGAAGGCGGTCGGAGCCGCGACCAACCTCGGCATCGCTCTAGCCGGCGTTTCGCTGCGACGACCGAGCCTCGATGAAGTGTTCCTCGAATTCACCGGACGCGAGTTCCGGGAGGATGAGGGACCCACGGCGACCGACCGAGCCGTGTTCCTGAGCCGCTTCCAGGACGGACGAAGGGGGCGGCGATGAACGTTCGGCGCTGGAGCGCTCTCACGAAGCGAGAGCTCCTCAAGATCGGGAGGAATCCGGCAGCGATCGGGACGTCCCTGCTGCTTCCCATCCTGTACTTGCTCCTGTTCGGACAGGGGTTCAACTTCACGAAACTCCTCAATGTGCCCGGCCTCACCGCGCAGCAGCAGGCCCTGTTCCTCGCCACGTATCTCCTCGGGGCCCCCGACTACTTCTCCTACTTCGCGGCCGGCATGGTCGGTTTCGTGAGTGTGACGGCGACCCTGTTCGTTGGGGCGAACGTCATTTTCGACAAGCTCTTCGGAACCCTGAAGCGGACCGCGGCTTCCCCGGCGACCGCGACCGACATCTTCGGAGCCCGACTCGTGGCCGGGTCGATCCAACCGGTCGCCCTCGCGTTCCTCGTCCTCGGCCTTGCGGTCCTGCTGGGGTACGTCGGGCTCGCCGGCCTCCACATCACGGCCGCGGTCTCGGTGGTCGGGGCCGTCGAAATCGTCGTCGCCATCCTCCTCCTTTCACTGATGTTCGCCTCCCTCTTTCTTGCGCTCGGTTTCACGATCGAGCAGCCGCAGACCTACTTTGCTGTGGTGAACGCGATCAATCTGCCGGTCCTCCTCACTTCGGCCGCCTTGTACCCGTGGGGAGCCATGCCGTCGTGGCTGCAGGGGATCGCTTCTTACAACCCCATCACGCTCGCGGTCGAGGTCTTGCGGATCAACCTCTTCGGAGGGAACTTCTACCCGCAAGCGGCATGGGTCTACCTGCTCGGACTGATCGGTTGGGCCGTGGCGATGTTCGCCATCGCGACGCTCCTGACCCAGCGGGCTCTCGCTCCCAAAGTCTAGCGGGTCAGGTCCGGTCGCCCGAAGGGCCGAAAGGGGAGTCCACTATCCCCTTCTCCACGAACGGAACCCAGGTCCCTTTCTCGGCCGAGAAATCGACCCGTTGCAGCTCCACCACGAAGCCCTTGAGGAGCTCGGTGGCCGCAGGTCGGACGGAGATGGAGTAGACGTAGATGCCGAACCCCATGAACTCGGTGACTCGCCGCAGCACTTCGGGAAGCGCGTCCCGCGGGACGGTGATTCGGATCGAGGTCCCTCCCAGCAGGGTCGAGAACTCGTCGACGTCGAAGGGACGTTCGAGGGTGATGAGGGGCTGCGAGGGGGCCCCGGTGCCGGGGCTCGGGGGTAGGGAAGGGGTCGAAACGGTCACCGAGGGGGTCGAAGAGGACGGGCTGGGCGGTGGACCCTTGGGCGCGGTTCCGGGGGCCTTCGGTGGGTAGCGGTCGAGCACCGGGCTTGCGTCTCGTCCGATGAATCGGGGTTGGGCCGCGGCCCTCGGGCGGCGCGGCAACCGCGCGGGGACCTTCTTCGGTTTTCCTCGTTTCTTGGTCGGCATGGGGCCCGGACGTCCCGAGGCGTGGCGGGCCATAAGGCATCGCCTCCCCCGGCCGATGGGCCGTTCCGAAGGGGCGTATATCGTCGGTTTGTAGCGAGCGGTGCCGTGCGACTCCTCGTCACGGCTGGTGACTTTTGTCGCTCCCGAGACGACACATGGGTTATGTAGCAAGGGACAAGTGGGAATCCCAGGTCCGAACCGCAAAGGCAGGACCGAAAACGAGGAAACGAAAATGCCGGCACGCGTCATGAAGGAGTTCCAAGCGCCCCGCGGCCTACCGCGCAAGACCGCGTCGGTCTGCCCTGAGTGCATCAAGGTCATCCCCGCGATCGTCCGCGAGAAGGAAGGCCGGGTCATCATGGAGAAGACCTGCCGAACCCACGGCTATTTCTGGGACATCATCTCGAACGACGTCGATTTCTACCTCCGGATGGAGGTCTATGCCCACGACGGGGTCGGTTACGAGAACCCGTACTACGACAAGTTCCGCGGCTGCCCGACCACGTGCGGAATGTGCAGCCACCACAAGTCCCACACGGGACTCGCGCTCGTCGACCTGACGAACCGCTGCAACTTGAAGTGCCCCGTCTGCTTCGCGAACGCCAACGCCGCGGGCTACGTCTTCGAGCCGACCCGCGAGCAGATCCACTTCATGCTGAAGACCCTCCGGGAGCAGAAGCCCGTCGGAACGGTCGCGGTCCAGTTCTCGGGCGGCGAACCGACGCTCTCCCCGCTCTTCCTGGACGCGGTCTCGATGGCCCGCGACCTCGCCTTCAAGCAGATCCAGGTCGCGACGAACGGGATCCGGGTCGCCAACGAGCCCGGCTTCGCCCAGGCGTGCCGGGACTCCGGTCTCCATACCCTCTACCTGCAGTTTGACGGTCTCGACGACGAGATCTACCGAAAGGTGCGCGGCGTGCCCCTGCTCAAGGTGAAGCAGAAGGCGATTCAGGCCGCCCGGGAGACGCACTCCCCCGCGACCGAGCTCGCGGCGGGCAAGCCGGACAAGCCGCTCTCCGTCGTCCTCGTCCCCACCCTCGTCGGCGGGTTCAACGAGAAGGAGATCTGGCCGACCGTGAAGTTCGCGATCGACAACATCGACGTCGTCCGCGGCGTCAACTTCCAGCCGGTCGCGCTCACCGCGCGGATTCCCGACAAGGACCGCTTCCAGATGCGGTTCACCCAGTCGGACCTCGTCCGAATCCTCTGCACGGAGGGCCCGTTCGAGAAGTCGGACTTCTTCCCCGTCCCGTCCGTGGCCCCGATCTCCGAGCTCGTCTCGATCATCCACGGCGAAGAGAAGATGACCCTGACGACCCACCCCGGCTGCGGCTGCGCCACCTTCGCGTTCATCTCGAAGGACGGCCAGAAGATCACCCCGCTCCCCCGGTTCATGGACGTCGACGGCTTCTTCGAGAACGTCGAGTCGATGATCGAGAAGTACCGGGACGCCCGCTTCTCGCGCGTCCGAACCGCCGTCGCGGGAGCCCGACTGCTCCACGACGTGTCGAAGTACTTCGACTTCTCGAAGGCCCCGGAGGGCCTGAGCGAGAAGAACTGCGTGAAGGTCATCGCCGGGATCTTCACCGAAGGGAACAAGGAGGCGCTCGCGAAGTTCACGTGGCGCACGCTCTACATCGGGAACATGCACTTCCAGGACGCCTACGACTACGATATCCAGCGCCTGATGCGCTGCGATATCCACTACGCGGTCCCGGACGGACGCGTGATTCCGTTCTGCTCGTACAACTCGGGCCCCATCTACCGGACAGAGGTCGAGAAGAAGTTCTCGATCCCGATCCCCGAATGGCAGGCCGCGAAGAAGCAGGGCGGCTTCGCGCTGAAGACGCTCGAGACGATGGGCGTCAACGGCGAGGTCATCGTCGACCCCGAGTACTACAAGATCCGGGCGCTCAAGGGCGCGCCGGGCATGTCGTCCGCGTAGGTCGACCCCGGACCTCCGGGCCAACCCTTTCCTTCCCGGCCTCTATTCTTTCCACGCTTTCAGGCGACCGTCTCGAACAGTGCGGCTCCCGCCTCGCGCCATCGGAGGCTCGAGGGCAGCGACCCCTTCTTTTCGCGCTCGAGGCGGCGGTCGATCTCCTTCCAGACGGCGGAGGGCCGGACCGAGGGTTTGGAGGAGGCGGGGGCCGGGGTGTCGGGATGGTTCGTGAGCCACCGGTCGACCGCCTCGATGTGCTTGCACGTCCCGAGGCCGCGTCGCGCGAAGTCGGCGCACGTGCAGAGCGCGGTCGAACGGTCGGGGTACGTGGGCCGCATGACAAGGTAGGCGGTCCGGTGGAGCGGGTTTCGGACCTCCACCAGGGGGTAGGGGTCCCGCCGGAGCAAACGGATGTCGAGGGGTTCCTCGAGCGCGCGGGAGCGTCGTTCGCTGAGCTCGTCCGCGAGGTCGCGCGGGTCCGGAGTGCGCGAAGACGACGCTCGCGGTCGGTCCACGGCGCGGTACCCGCCGGACGCTACTTAGGTATTCCCGACCGCCGGAGGACCGCCTCCCTTCGGACCAAAGTTTGTTATCGTACACCGGGGTGATGAGGCCCCAAGCCACCGGGTCCGCTGCTTCGTGCCCCCGACCCCGCCGGGTCGCGAGGTGCCTTGCCCCGGTAACATCGGAGAACGCACGCACCCATGGACACGACCACTGAGTTCATCGTCGGCCTGTTCCTGTTGGTCGCCGCCTCGATCCTGGTCGGGGAACTCCTGAG
Organism: Thermoplasmata archaeon; assembly: GCA_035272385.1. Taxonomy (GTDB): domain Archaea; phylum Thermoplasmatota; class Thermoplasmata; order Lutacidiplasmatales; family UBA184; genus Lutacidiplasma. The sequence continues at coordinate 55,798 of DATEQS010000049.1, read as the reverse complement.
CCGACTCGGAATAGCCGCCCTGGTCGGCCAGATCTTGGTCGGAGTGGTGCTGGGCCCGACCGTCTTCGGGAACTACCTCGGGCTGACGAACATCTCGGCCGAGTTCACCGGGATCCAATTCCTCGCGACGTTCTTCATCCTCATGATGGCCGGGCTCGCCGTCACCCCGGCGCAGATCCGCGCGACCGGCGCTTCCGCCGCCGCGCTGGGGATCGCGATCTTCGTCATCCCGTTCGTGGCGGGGGCGGGGGTCGTTCGCCTCCTCTACCCGACCCTGCCGACCGACACCACGCTGTTCATCTCGCTGACGATCTCGATCACCGCACTCCCCGTCCTCGGGATCATGTTGCGCGAGTTCAACCTCGCCGACACGCGCTTCGGCGCGTTCCTGATGAACTGCTCGGTCGTCAACGAGCTGGCCGCGGTCACGGTGTTCGCGGTCCTCCTGCGGCTCGAGACCGGTACCGGCAACCTCTGGTTCGACATCGCGACCGCGGTCGCGACGGTCGGCCTGTTCCTCTCGACCATCCTCGCCATCCACATGGGACTTCAGAGCCTGCGCCAGCTCCATGTATGGGATCGCTGGGTCGAGCGCTTCCGTCTCACGTGGCGGTCGCGCGAGGCCGGCTTCGGGATCCTGATGGTGGCGGGGCTGGGGGCCGCGCTCTACTCGCAGTTCCTTGGGCTCACCTTCATCGTCGGCGCGTTCTACGCCGGTCTCCTTATCACTCCGGAGAGCGCCGGTCGCGCCGGGCATCGAACGATCAGTCTTGTGTTCAACGCGATCACGTGGGGATTCTTCATCCCCCTATTCTTCGCTCTCGTCGGGTTCGGCATGAACTTCCAGACCCTTGGATTTGCCGCCCTGCCCATCCTCGCGTTCGCCTCCCTGGCGGCCTTCGCCTTCTTCTCAAAGGTATTCGTCGGGAGCGCGTTTGCGCGTACCCTCGGGTGGTCGGGGAACGAATCGCTCTGCGCCGGCATGCTCGTGTCGAGCCGGGGCGCGGTCGAGCTCGCGATGGCCGTGATCCTGCTCGACGAGGGAATCTTCTCGACCCAGATCTACACGGTGGTCGCCGGTGTCGGACTGCTGACAACCCTCTTCGCGCCGATGGCCGCGAAACCGTTCGTGCGCTCGATCACGGCCGCGCGGCGCGCGTCGGCCGAGCGGGCCAGTGCGATCACCGAAAGCCTACCGCCGCGTCACCTCATCTCCGACGGGGAAGTCACGCTTCGGCGCTGACTCCTCCGAACGGGTCCCGTCGGGGCCACCACGGTTATCTCCCGGGCGTCGACTGACCCGATATGGCCGTGGAGGGAGCGCCTCCGGATCGCCGGAGTCGACGACCCGCTCTCTCGAAGTCGGCGAAGATCGGTCTCGGTCTCCTCCTCACCCTGGTCGGGCTGTTCCTGCTCGTCGTGCTCTTCCCGACGGACCCGAACCGCTTCTCCACAGTGCTGCCCGTGGCGGCCGCGGGGATTGTGGCGCTGTGGGTCGGGGGCATTCTGATGGGCGTCGGCAGCCGTTCGTGAGAGGTCGCCCGTGCAGCGAACGCTCCCCTGGCGTCTCGTGACCGTCGACATCGACGGGACGTTGACCCTGCGTCACGGGTGGAGGGATATCGCGGTCGCATTCGACCGCCTCGAGGCCTTCGAGGACACGAATCGACGCTTCTTCGCCCAGGAGATCGGCGAGGACCTCCACCTTGCGGACCTCCTGGACCTCGCGACCGGACACACCGTGGCCGAGGTCACGGCGGTCGTGGAAAAGACTCCCAAGCTGCGCGGGATCCGGGAGGGGGTTTCGCGGTTGCACGCCCGGGGCGCCCGGGTCGCTTTGCTCACCCACAACCCGGACTATGTGGTCGACTGGTACCGACGCACGTTCGGATTTGACGATGCGGAAGGAGTGGCCGCTCAGACGGTCACGGGCGGCCGGATCGGTCCTCCGGTCGACGTCCGGGCCAATAAGCCCGGGGGCCTTCGCTCGCTCCTCGCTCGCCTGGGGGTTCCGGCCCTCACAGCGGTCCACGTCGGGGACGGTCGGTCGGACGCCGAAGTGTTCCGCATGGTGGGAGGCGGGGTCGCCCTCAACTCGCCCTTCCCGGACGTGAATCGAGCGGCGGACCTCGCCCTCTCCACCGAGAATTTCCAAGAGGTGGTGGACGGGCTCCTGCACCTCCACCCCCGACGGTGAATTACGACCCGCGACGGTTCATAGAATTCTTATAGCGCCGCACCGTCGATTGGTGAGTCCATGGAGTATGTCATCGTCCGCGCCACCCACCCGACCTGGCTCACGTTGCAGCTCCCGAGCGAGGTCGCGGATCTGATCTGCTTCCGGCCGGAAGCGGGAGCGCATCGGGACCAGAGCCGGACGATATCGTTCCTGGCGCGGGGCTCGGGGATCGCCCGGGTCATCGCGTCGCATCCCGCTCGCGAGGCGCTCGCGATCGAGACGGTCCGAAACCGCCTGATCGCGTCGGCCCGGCCGGGCGAGCGCCACCTGTTCACGTTGCCCGCCCCCGTCGTCCAGCACCTGGGCCTTCAGGTCTACTCGCGGGGCCCGAAGCTCCGAGGCACCGACGACCGGATCCTTTGGTTCGTCCCAGCGCCCGAGTACTACGAATACCGCTCGATCGTCGAGGCGGGCAAAACCTGGAATGGCCCATCGGGGGGTCCGTTCGCCCGCGTCTACGTCACGAAATCGCTCTATCCGTTCCCGAAGGAACTCCAACAGCTCGCGGAAGTCGAGTACCGGATCGAAGAGGAGGAGTGGCGACCGGCGGTCGAAGCTCTTCAGCGCGTGGGCCGGGGTCGCCGGGTGGTGCTGTAGGGGTCCGGAGGACCCTTCCTCCCCCTAGGGCCGGCGATGATTTCGGGCCATCGGAGGGGGGACCCTGCCCCGTGGTCGGGCTTACGAGGGCCATGAAATTTCCATAGTTACATATACCGGCCCGAAGGATAGATTCCACCCATGCGGGGCACGGCCAGCGGGCCCTCGAAGGACCCCAGTCCCAAGCGGTACACCCTTCGTAACCCGGTGCCGCTCCGGACGGAGCAGGACATGACGACGACCCGTGCGGGGATTCCTACCGATACCGTGTTGTCGTATACTGCCGGACCCGTGGATTTCGACTCGCTCGCGAAGGCGATCCGTCGGTCGGTCGGCCACGAAGGCATGCGGCCCGAGGACGCCCGCTCGATCGCGGCCCACGTCCTGAATTTCTTCGGTTTCAACGAGAGGATCATCGACAACGTCCTCGAACCGGACGACCGAGACACGTTCTACATGCTGGAGGACACGGGCATCCTGGAGACCGAGCGCGACGAGACGACCCTCTACGACGGCCGCGAGTGGAGGATCCACTACTGGATGTTCCGAAAGGAGCGGATCTTCGAGCTGGCCCGCGAGGAGTCGGCCGCCATGGCCGCGGCGGGCGAGAAGGAGGTCGTGTACTCCTCGAACGCCAATCGCTCCGGGGCATTCCTGCTCCCGCACGGGGAACTCGGCACCGGCATGGCCGCCCACGCCGTATATCATGAGCTCGGGGACGAGGTCTGGCTCGAGCGCCGCCAGAACCCTTCGCCCACGCCTCCGGCCGCGCCGGCTCCCCGCCGACGGACCCACGTTGTCGACGAATAGGCCCGCTCCGGCCGTTCCGAACCGTTAACCTTCCGGGCGCGTCGCCCTTCGGGATGCGCCGGTTCTTGATCCTGGCCCACCGGGTCCCCACCGGCGGTCAGTTCACCCTCAACGACCTCGCGGGCGGGGCCGGGCGCATGGACGAGGTCGCGCGCGCCGTCTCTACGGCCTTCACGCTCTCGAACGACCTGCGCCGGGACACCGAGGTGACCGTCCTCTTCGTGGCGGACCCGCCACCGAAGGCTCGGCGCATCGACCTCGTCGGAGCGAGACTGCGGTACCTCAACCCGGACGAGCGGTCCACCGCCGCGCTCCTGAAGAACGCCCTGGTCCGGTCGGCCGACTTTCCGCGTCCGTTCGAGTCCTCGCCCGGACTCACGGTCGCCGCTGCGGAACCGACGGCGGACCTTCGGACGTTCTTGACGCAGCCCAACGCCGTCTGGCTCTCCGAGGACGGCCGCCCGATCGAGGAGTGGTCCTCGCCGGGCGGTCAGATCGCCGCGGTCGTCTCGGACCCCTACGACCCGACGCCCGAGGAGCGAGACCTCCTCCTCTCAAGCGGCGTCCCGCGGCTCTCGGTCGGTCCTCGCTCGTTGCGGACGAGCCAGGTCGTCGACCTCGTCCACCACGAACTCGACCTCCGGGAAGCCGGGCGGTCGGCGAACGCGGCCGCGAGCCCTAGTGGACGAACATCGGCCGAGTGATCTCGGCCGTGCTCTCGAGCGCCTCGCGCACGGACCTCGGTCGGAGGCCCCCGATCACGGCCGTCAGGTGGACGACCTCTCTCGGCTCGGGACGGACCCGGGTGCCGAAGACGAGTCGGTCGGGGTTGTTGAGTCGCGCGCTCATCGTGCGCAACACGCGATCGAGCGTCCGCAGCGTGAGGTTCGAGCCTCCGTCCAAGTGCACGAGCGCCGACGATCGCTCCGAGAGGTGGAAATCGAGCAACGAGTCCGTGAGCGCCTGCTGGACGAGCCGCTCGGGCTCGGAGATGTGGTATTCGCCGACCAAGAGGGTCGAGAGCCCCGCGTCCCTCAGGTGATTCTTCAAGCTCGCCAGGTCGACGTTGAGTTGGGAAGGGTTCTCGATCATATCGACCAGGCTCGAGACGAGCGAGTGGATGTAGGCGTTCCGGACGTGGAACACCCGATGGATCGGGAGCGACTCGAAGCGACGGAGCTTTTCGTTCGCGAGCGCGACCAAGAGACCGCCCATCTTCTCGAGCTCCGTGACCGTCTCCTCGACGTTGTTCCGACGGGTCTGGTTGTTGTCGAGCTCGAGCTGGAACGGCAGAAAGGCCACGGGGACCGCGAGGGTCTCGGTCGAACGCAGCGCCCGCGAGAGGAACGGCAACAGGGCGCTCCCGGTGCCGCCGCCGAGGCCGGCGAGCAGGAACACGATCTCGAACGGCCGAAGGCGACGGAGGAGCTCCTCCTTCCCCTCTTCCGCGGCCCGAAGGACCCGAGCCCGGTCCCCTCCGCTGCCGCGCCCCCGGAGCTCCCGGTTCCCGATGAGGATCCGCTCCTCGACGCCGCTGCGCAGAAGGTGGGACGCGTCCGTGTTCACGGCGATCGCGCGAACCCCCGGAATGCCGAGGGCGATCAGGTCCTGGACCGCTTCGCTTCCCGCGCCGCCCAGCCCGACGACCCCAACCGAAGGATTGACGGCGAGGGAGCTCCAGTCGTTGGCCGGGAGCGGTTCGTAGCTCATGGTCCCCTCGCCAGCTACGGCGGAGGGGATCCCTCTGCCGCGACCGGTTCCCCCTCCCGACGGTGGCTCCGGGCGGATGGGCCGAGCTGCTCGATCCGGCTGCGAATGTACTCGCGGACCGCGGAGCGCACAGCGTCGTCGACGCTGACGGAGTTCCCCTCCCGGACGAACTCTTCGAGCCGACTATTGTCCTGCCGGGAGAGCTCGACCACGACCTTGCGGATGTTCTGGGGAGGGAGGTTCAGTTCGATGTGCTGCTCGAGCCCTTCCCGGATCGTGTCGGAGATCGTCGGGGTGCCCTTGAGCTGCTGAATCTGCTTCAGCTTCTCGAGCAGTTCCTGCGGGATGCGTACCGTCACCCGCTCCGACGTGTCGACCATGCCCGTCAGACAAGACCCCTTTCTTTGTCTGACGAATGACATATCGGACTACTGGTATATGAAACGCTCTGGGGTCGCGAACGCGACCCTCGGCCGGGTCCGCCCCGCGGAGACTTCCGGCCGTGAAAGAACACCAGAATCGGTCGCCCGCCGGAGCGCTCGCCGCGGGTCGGCGGAGCGGGCTCAGTGGACGCCGGTCACCTCCCCGTCGGCCGTGAGGTCGATCTCCTCCGCCGCAGGCCGGGTGGGCAGTCCCGGCATCGTCTCAATCGTTCCGAGGTAGACCACCGTGAATCCCGCCCCCGCGGACCGCGTCAATCGGTCTACCGTGACGTTGAAATCGCGCGGTCGGCCGAGGACGTGCGGGTTGTCGGAAAGGGAGAGGGGGGTCTTCGCGATGCAGACCGGCCCGTCGAGCTCCCCGATCCGCTTCAGCAGTTCGAGGTCAGCGAGCGCCTCGGGCGTGCGGTTGACGTGGGAGGCGCCGTAGAGCCGGGTCGCGATCGTATCGACCTGACGGAAGATCGGCGTTCCGGGAGCGTTCACCGGTCGGCTCTGACGGCCGAGCGACGCGGCCGCGTCGACCGCGCGGGCGAGGTCGACCGCGCCGGCGCCCCCGTCCGCGAATCCCGTCGCCTCCACGACCTCCACGTGGCGCGTCTTGCAGAAGCGCTGGACGAGCTGCGTCTCCTCCGCCGAATCCCCGGGGAACTGATTGAGGGCCACGACCGTGGGGACACCGTAGGTATCGATGTTGTCCAGATGCTGGGCGAGGTTTTCGAGGCCGCGCTCGAGCGCGGCGCGATTCGGTCGGTCGGACTCCTCGTCCGAAGCTCCCCCCTGGTAGCGGAGGCCTCGCTGGGTCGCGACGAGCACCGCCGCGTCCACGTTCCGGCCGAGCGTCGGGGCCACGATGTCGACGAACTTCTCGGCCCCGAGCTCGGTCGCGAATCCCGCCTCGACGATTGTGTACTCGCACGTGGCGAGGCCGAGCTCGATCGAGAGGCGACTGCACGTGCCGTGGGCGAGGTTCCCGAACGGCCCCGCGTGCACGAGCGCCGGAGTACCCTCGGCGGTCTGGACGAGGTTCGGTTCGAGCGCGTCGCGCAAGAGGGCCGCCATCGCCCCGGACCCGTTCAGGTCGGAAGCACGCACGGCCTTGCCATCGGTCGTCAGCGCGGCGATGACGCGGCCCAGACGAGCCTTGAGGTCCGTGTAGTCGCGGGCCAGCGCCAGGATGACCATGATCTCGGAGGCGGCCGTGATCACGAACGAGCTCTCGTGCTCGACGAAGCGGGGGTCGTGGCCCTTTCCGACCGTGATGTGTCGTAGAGCCCGGTCCTCCATGTCGAGGGTCCTAGGCCAGAGGATCCGATTCGGGTCCACCTGGAGCGAGTTCCCATGGAAGAGGTGGTTGTCGACCAGTGCCGAGAGGAGGTTGTGGGCGGAGGCGACGGCGTAGATGTCCCCGGTGAATCCGAGGTTGATCTCGGCGGACGGTTCGACCGTCGACCGGCCCCCTCCCGTCGCGCCTCCCTTCACCCCGAAGATCGGTCCGAGCGACGGCTGCCGCAGGCAGACGACCGCCGAGCGCTTCAGTCGCGAGAACCCGTCGGCGAGCCCGATCGCCGTCACGGTCTTTCCCTCGCCGTGGCGGGTCGGGGTCATTCCGGTGATCAGGATCAGCTTCCCGGTGGACTTCTTGGCGGCGCGCGCCCGCACGACCGACACCGGGACTTTCGCGACCCGCGGACCCGCGGGATGGAAATCGTTCGGCCCCAGACCGAGTGCGCCGGCAAGTTCGTTGAGATTCCGCATGGTCTCTCCCGAGCCCTTCACACCTCGAGGAACGAAGGTCGGGATGCTAGTTCTAAGGACGCCCTTTATAGGAGCCTATTGTGGACCCGGCGTGACCCTGAGCTTCGCGCCGTTCGCGCTCGACCAGCCCACGTCGCTCACCTTCGCCGCCGATGCGCTCCGCAGCCGACTCGCGCCCGGCGAGGACCTCCGCGACCTCCTGGAGTCCCAGGCATCGGCCATCCGATCGGCCCGGGCGATGGGCGGGCTGGTCCGGTCCGAAGGGGAGGCGCGGGGGATCGTGGTCTGGGAACGGTCGGGCCCCCTCGGCGTCGCGGTTCGTCTCCTCTACCTTTCTCCACCGAGGGCCGACGTAGCCGGGTATCGGGACCTTCTCGCGCTCACCGAACGCACCGCCGGACCGATCGCGTTCCTCCCCGGACCTCTCGCGGGATTGTCGGCCGACGAGGAATCGGCGGTGATGCGAGAGCGCGGGTTCGCGCCGTTCGGTCGCTCGGAGATGACCCTTCCTCCCGCCGCCCCGGTTCCGCCGGTACCCGTGCCCGCCTCGGGAGAGCTTCGGCCCGTACGTCCGGACGATGAGCCGCTCCTCGCCCGGTTGCATGAGCACGCTTACCGCGATCACCTCGACCGATACCTCTCGCTCGAGGACGAGGACCCCGTGCGGGACGCGGACCATGGGCTGCGCGACTACTTCGTCGGACGCTTCGGCGAACTCCTATCTCCCGGTTCGTCCGTGCTCCTGCTCGACGGACGGATCGCGGCGGCCGTGATCGCGGTCCGTCGGGCGGCCCACGTCCTCGTCATCGATGTGATGGCGGAGCCGGCGCTCCAGGGAAAGGGACTCGGCCGAACGGTGCTCGCGGGAACGCTGCGGGCGCTGCGCGACCGAGGAGAGACCGCCATCGTTCTGAACGTCACCGAGGGCAACGAGCGGGCGATCCGCCTCTACCGTCGCCTCGGCTTCGTGCGGACGATCGGACCGTCCCAGGAGTGGTACGACGCCCGACGTATGCACGTCGAGCTCCCTCCTCTTCCCGGGGGTCAACCGGTCGCCGGGGCCTGAGGCTCCGCCGGTCGATACCCCAGGCGTCGCAAGGCACCGAAGGCCACCGCCATCACGAGGCCGAAGACGACGATCGCGCCCCCGGCGCCGAGATAGGTCCCCTGAACTCCCACCGACAGGGTCAGGAGTCCGCCCGTGTACTGACCCGCGGGAACCAAAGCGAAGCTCCCCACCTCGTCGGCCGAGAAGACCCGACCCATCATCTCGTCGGGGACGGTCGCTTGGATCGTGGAGAGGAAGACCGTCGTGATCATCCCGGGCATGAGTCCGTAGACGAAGACGATCGGCAGCGCGAGCCAGATCGACCGGACGAGACCGAGGGCGAGGATCGCGAGACCCATCGCGAGGGTGAACACGATGATGGCCCGGCCGGCCCGAACCTCGAAATGGATCCGGGAGGCGAGCACGAACCCCACCGCCACCCCTACGGTCGCGGCCCCGACGATGGCCCCGTACCAGATCCCCTCGGTGAGGTCGAGCCAGCTCGCCACGTAGAGCGCGAGCTCGACCAGCGCGACCGCGGAAAGGAAGTTCGTGACGAGGGCGGCGACCGTGATCTGGAGCAGTCCCCGTCGCCGGGCGAGATAGGAGTAGCCGTCCACCGCCTCCTTGAAGACAGAGCGAACGGGCCCGCGCCGGCGGACCGAGAGGTCAGCGTGGACCAGAAGGAGGGCCACCTGGGCCCCGAAGAACAGGGCGAACGCCACGCTCAGGGCGTAGGCCGGGGCTGCGACGGTGAGCACGACCCCGACGCCCACGCTGCCGACCGCGCTCACGGTCGCCGCCACGGCGTAGATCGCCCCGTTCGCCTTCGGAAGGTCCGCCGCATCGACGAGCCGGGGGACGGAGGCGTTGAACGCCGGTCGGAAGAGCGTGGTGGTTGCGGCCACGGCCGCCCAGCCCGGGTAGAGCAACAGCACCCAGAGCGGGAGGTAGAAGCCCGCCGGACCGGGAAGGGCAACGTGCGCGCTCGGAAGGAAGACGAAGTCGGCCGCGAGGGTCGCCGTCGCGGCGAGGGAGGCGAGATTCACGACCTTGAGGATGACCCCTCGATCGTATCGGTCCGCGAGCGCGCCCGAGAAGAACGCCCCCGCGAGGGTCGGGAAGGCCGAGGAGAGACCGAGGAACGCGAGCGCGAGGGCTCCGTAGGTGGTGCGCTCGTCCGCGGGGTAGGCGAACGCGATGCCGTAGAGCAGAACGACCAGGACCGCCGAGGGAGCGGCGAACTGGAGAGCACCCGCGCTCAGGAACGCTGCGAATGAGCGCTGCCGGAAGAGCGCCCCATAGCGGCTCAGGGGATTCCTCCGGCGGCGAGGACCCTCCCCAATACCGATAAGCCTGTCGGCGGGCGAGTCGTCGTCTACGAAACGCGCTTGTACTCCCCGCACGTCCTCGAACCTTCGGAGCCTTCCGTGCGCCTGATTCACCGCGACCCATCCACCGGCGTCCATCGGCTCCGCCTCGAAACGCCGAGCGACCTCTGGCGCATCGCGCGTCTCGTGCGTCCGGGCGACCTCGTGGGGGCGTCCACGACTCGGCGAGACCCCGAGGCGCCCCCGGAGGTGGCGGGGGCGGAGCGGACCCGCCGGCGCGTCTACCTCACCGTGCGCGCCGAGCAGGTCGAGTTCCACGGGTTCTCGAAGCACGTCCGGGTCACCGGTCCGATCGTCGAGGGGCCGTTCGACATCGGCCGGCACCACACGCTCGACCTCACCGAGGGCGACGAGGTCACGGTCGCGAAGTCCTCCTGGACGACGGGCGACCGGACGATCCTCGAGGAAGGTCTCGAACGGAAAGGGGACCCCACGATCCTCGTCGCCGCGGTCGACTGGGGAGACTCGTCGCTCGTGCGACTGCGCGGACGCTCGGTCGAACCCGTGGTCGACCTACGTCGAACGATCGCCGGCAAGCGCTACGAGGGCGGACAGGCCGAGAAGGACCGGGGGGCATACATCGCCGAGCTCGTCGCGCTGCTGCGCCGCGAGGGGGCGGAGGCGAGCGCGGTCGTGGTCGCCGGTCCGGGCTTCCTCAAGGAGGAGCTCGCGCACCGCCTGACCGAAGAGGACCCGGCCCTCGCGAAGAAGATGCGCGTCTATCCGACGGCGGAATCCGGTCGCGTCGGAGTCGACGAGCTCCTCAAGAGCGGCCGCGCGACCGAGGTCCTGCGAGGGAGCGTGGCGGCGGAGGAGGCCGAGGTGGTCGAGCGCCTCATCCGCTCGCTCGCGGGCGGGACCCGGGCCGCGGTCGGACCGGTGGAGGTCGCCGAGGCCGTCGAAGCGGGCGCGGCCGAGACGATCCTCGTCTCCGAATCCCTGCTCCCCGAGCCCGCGGTCGCCCCGACGCTCGACCGGGCGCGCGAGGCGCACGTTCGACTGTTCGTCGTGCGGGACGAAGGAGAGGCGGGCAAGAAGCTCACGGCGCTCGGACGGATCGCCGCGCTCTTGCGCTACGATTGGACGAGTCCGTCGCGGTTTACGGGATCGCCTGGATCGCCTCGCGTAGGTCCTCGAAGCGGCGCTTCAGGTCCTTGAGCGAAAAGCGCAGGGCTTCGCGCGCCGAGAGCGAACCGTCGGTCTCGAACCGGAGGAAGAAATCCTCCTCGTCGGCCGTAACCTTGATCGACCCGTGTTCGCAGGCCTCCTCGCACGCCTTGCAGAAGATGCACTTGGGTTCGTCCGTGACCGAGAGCTTCCCACCGGCGAACTCGAGGATGTTAACGGGGCAGGACGCGGCGGTGCGCTTGAGACACGCGTCCGTGCATCCTTCCTTCTTCGCGATCTTGACGTGGGGGCGCGGGAACATTCCCACCCCGTGGGCGACCTGCCACTTCGCGTGCTCGCGGGCGGTCCCGACGATCGCGGTCATGTAGGCGAGCAGGGCCTGGCGCGCTCCGAGACGGACGATCGGCACGTCCGGTTCCAGGATGGAGAGCGTGCTGTCCCCGAGCGGCACGACGTCCTTCGCGTAGACGGTGCACGGGCCCTTCTTGTCGACGGAGAACATCACTTGGCAGTGAACGCAGCCGGCCCCCCCGCACTCGCATTCGGACTTGCGCCGGAACTGGGAGAGGTCGGTGGGGATCGGAAGCAGACCGAGGCGCAGCGCGACCGCCTCGTCGAACATGCTCGTCGAGGAGTCGTAATCCTTGCTGGTCGCCTCGTCGCGGATCGGGCCGAGGTGGAACTCGACGTCCTCGATCGCCAGCTTCGGAACGTCGGCGAGGAGCGTGCGACGGATCGCGTTCACCTGGGACGCGGTCATCCCCTCGATCTCGAGCGCGGTCGAGCGGGGCTTCAGTTCCTGGACGGTGATCGGCATCCTTCACACTCGCCGGCCGCGGCGACCTCCCTTCGGCTTGGTCCCGTCGTGCGGGACCGGAGTGACGTCCTCGATCCGCTGGATCCTAATGCCGGCCCGGGCGAGGGCTCGGATCGCCGCCTGAGCGCCGGGCCCCGGCGAGCGGGAGCGGTTGCCACCGGGCGCGCGCACGCGGACGTGGAGCGTGTCGTACCCTTTCTCCTTGATGGCGGCAGCGATCTGGTCGGCGGCCTTCATCGCCGCGTACGGACTCGATTCGTCCCGAGCGGCCTTCACGACCATGCCCCCGGTCGCCTTCGCCAGGGTCTCGGCGCCCGTGATGTCGGTGACGGTGATGTGGATGTTGTTGTAGCTCGCGAAGATGTGCGCGATCCCGATCTTCGCCATGGCCTACGAGCTCTCCGCGGTCTCGGGGGCGGCCTCGGTGGGGACCGGTCGGGCGTTGAGCCGCTCCCGGAGAGCGACCCGGACCATGTGGTCGTCGTTGGCGAGCGGGCTCGTGGGGCAGTACGCGATCAGCGGTTCCTCGAGCGAGGGCACGAGGTAGCCGGGACGAGTGACCCGATGGTCACCGATCGAGAAATGTCCGTGGGCGATCCATTGGCGGGCGCCGTTCGCGGTGGGGGCGAGACCGCGGTGGAAGACGATCCACTCGAACCGGCGTTGCAGGATGTCCTCGGTGTTGAGTGCAAGCACGTCGTCGATGGACGGGGACCCGACGGGCAGCAACCCGAGCCGGGTCAGCCGACCGATGAGCTGGTCGGTCTCGCGTCGGGCCTGCGGTTCTTCGGCTCGGAGCCGAGCTTGAAGGTCCCGAGCCTGGCCGCGGAACCCCCGCAGGATCGACTGGGCCTTCCAGAGTTCCCGCTTGTTCTTGAGTCCGTACTTCACGAGCAGCTTGCGCTCCTCTTCCATCCGTGCGGCTTCCCACGGATGCTTCGGCGTGTCGTAGGTGCGCCGAAGGAACTTGGGGTCGCCCATGATCCGGAGTTCACACCTTCTTCGCGGGGGCGGGTGCGGCGGCGGCGGGCGTGGGCGCGGCGGCCGGAGCCCCTTCCTTGCCTTCCCTGCCCGCGGCGGCGGCCGCTTCCTTCGCGGCCTTCTTGATGACGCCGGCGGCCATGCCCGTCCGGCCGTTCGAGCGGGTCCGTTGTCCGCGGACCTTCTGGCCCCTCTCGTGACGGACGCCGCGGTAGCTCCGGATCATCTTCATCACGTTGATGTCGTCCCGGCGACGGGTCTCGAGGTCGGGACCGAAGTAGTAGGGCGACTCGCCGAGGATGGGTTCGTTCGTATGGTTGACCATCCACGGAGGGAGCTTGGTGGCGAGGGACCCGAGCGCGGTCTCGAGCCCATCCACGGTCGATTCGGGAAGGTTTCCGATCATTTCGCTTGCGTTGACGTTCGCGAGACGGCAGGCCACTTCGGCGATTCGAAGACCCACGCCCCGGACGCCGGTGAGCGCGAGCGCGGTAGGTCGGGTGCCGTCCAAGTCGGTGTTCGCGAGTCGGACGATGTAGCGGAAGTTCGGGTTGTCGGGGATGATCTTCGTCGTCTTGCCCGGCGCGCCGGGCTTCGACTTGCCCTTCGCTTCCTTGGCGTCCTTCGACTCCTTTCCCTTCCCGGGTTTTTCCTTGCGAGCGGCCTTCTCGGGAACGGGCGCGGGCCCGGCGTCCGCGGCGGGCGCGGCTGGTTGTGCCGGGGCCTCTTTCGTTTCCTTCGGCGCGATGGTCACTCCCCTGGGGGAAGCCTCATCGGAAGGGAGCGAACGGTCCGACGAGCGTCGGGTTCGACCCCCTCCATCGAGGGCGCGGCCGCCGAGAAACCCGTGCCTCTTAACGGCTTCGGCCATCGAAACCGCCGGGCGAGGCCCCGGCGTTCGTGACGTCAGTGGAGAAGACCCGTTCCCGTCCGACAGGCTTCGAGCACTCGGTAGCCGGAACCTCGCCCGAGGACGGCGACCGGCCCGGGCCAGTGGGCCTCGAGCCACTCCTGGTAGAAGCGGATGCCTTGGCTCCCCTTCCCGACGAGGACCAAGCGTCCTTCGGGCACGAGATGTGTCGGAGTCTCGGAGAGGAGCTTCAGGACGAGGGGACGGCCCGCGTGGAACGGAGGATTGGTCGCGATCACATCGAACGTCTCCTCGGCGACGGGTTCGAAGAGTGAGCCGATCCGGACCTCGGCGTTGCGCACTCGGTTCCGGTCGAGGTTCTGTCGGGCGAGTCGGGCGGCCCGGCGGTTCACGTCGGTCAGCACCACGCGACCGTCGGGGGCGGCCTTCGCGGCGGCCACCCCGACCGCCCCCCAACCGCAACCGAGGTCGAGGACGCGGTCCGTCGCGCGAAGGTCGAGGTTCTCGATGAGCAACGCGGTGCCCGGGTCGATTCCGTGGGAGGCAAAGATCCCCGAATCGACGACGAAGGTGAGGAGCTCTCCCTTGTAGAGGAACCGGCGTTCGGTACGGGCCGACCGGGCGCGGGGCTGCTCGACGAAGTACTGCTCCGCGGCCGGGGGCTCCTCGTCCGGCATGTTCACGGGGAACGCCGACGGAAGAACGAGTCCTTCTTCGAACTCGCGGGGATGCCGGCCCCGAGCGCGTCCCGAAGGAGCTCCTTCTCCCGTCCGGAGAGCGAACGGGGGATCTCGACGTGGACCGTCACGAGCTGGTCCCCGCGGGAAGAGCCGCGGAAATGGGGGAACCCGTTCCCCCGCAGGCGGAACTGCGTCTCGGGTTGGGTCCCGGCGGGGACCTTGAGCGCCGCCCGGCCCTCGATCGTGGGGACCTCGACCTCCCCACCGAGGAGCGCGAGAGAGAGCGGGATCTTGGTCTCGGAGTACACGTCGGGGCCCTCCCGACGGAAATCGGAGGAGGGCTCGAAGACGACCTGGACGAAGAGGTCGCCCGCTCGTCCCCCTCCCGCTCCGGCCGTTCCGTGACCGGGGACGCGAAGGACGGAGCCATCGTCCACTCCCGGGGGGACCGTCAGCTCGATCCGTTCCACGCTCGTCGTCCGGCCGGCTCCGTTGCACGTCGAACATTTCTCGAGGATTCGCTCGCCGGTCCCGTGGCAGCGCGGACATTCGGCGATGGAGACGAGCTGGGTATACCCGCGTCGCTGCACCCGTCGAACCTGACCCTGTCCGTGGCATTCCGAGCACCTTTCGAGCGCGGTGCCGTCCCGGGCCCCGGTACCCCGGCAGATCGCGCACGGGCCCGTGTGGGGCACGTCCACCGTGGGATGGGCGCCCTGCACGGCGGCGATCAGCGGGAGACGGATTGCGATCTCGACGTCGTTCCCCCGGTAGGCTCCCCTCGCCCGGCCCCCGCCGCCGAACGGGCTGCCGAATCCGAAGAACTGCTGGAACAGCGGAGAGGCTCCGAGAAGGTCTTCGAGGTCCCCCATGTGGGTGAAGTTCTGCCAATTGAATCCCCCGGGGCCAAAGTCGGTCTCGACTCCCGAGAAGCCGAGCTGGTCGTACTTCTGACGCTTCTCGGGGTCCGCGAGGACTTCGTACGCCTCGGAGAATTCTTTGAACTTCTCCTCGGCGGCCTTCGGGTTCTCCTTCGCGACGTCCGGGTGATACTTCCGAGCCAAGCTCCGGTAGGCCTGCTTGATCTCGTCGGGAGTCGCGGTCTTCGGGACGCCGAGGACCTCGTAGTAATCCTGCTTGGCCATGAGACACTCCCCCGGAAAGAAGGTGCGCTACCGACGTTTCCTAGGTTGCGCGCTATTAGCCTTTTCAGTCCGGGTCGCGGAACGCCTTCGCCACGTCAGCCCCACGCGACTTCCGACTCCCGCCCGGAGGCGATCCGAGGCTCGACCCACTCCGACGGCCACCTCGAGGAGGCCGAAGCTTGAGCCGAGAACTCCCAAAGTCCCCCGGCCGAGCGATTCGTAACTCGTCACGAACGGAGTCGCCCGGTGTCGGGCTCGGCCCGACGTGAGCTCGAGGCGATGGACTCCGCGGTCGATCCAGCCGGTCGGAACGTTGGTGACCAAGTTCCCGAATCGGTCCTGGTGGATCACCTCGCCTCGCGCCCCCTTTGGGGTGTGGGAAGGTTCGGGGATCGCGTAGGACTTCGGGGTTGTGGGCGGGCCCAATGCGGACGTGCGACGGCCGCTCGCGAGGAGTGCTGCCGCGGGAGCGAAGACATCGCGACCATCGAACGTCGTGCCCACCCGGGAGGGCCGTCCGAGCTTCGAGAGGTCGATCCGATGCGCGCGGCCGAGTCCGAGCTCTCGGGCGAGAGGGATGAGCACGCCGTTATCCGGGCCGACAAGGATCGGGCCGGCGCGGGTCTCGATCGCGATCGGCTGACGGCGGCCCCCCACTCCCGGGTCGACGACCGCGACATGAATTGTGGCGGGCGGAAACCCCCGCGCCATTTCGCGGAGAAGGAAAGAGGCCTCGTGAATTCCGTGAGCGGGCAAGTCATGTGCGAGGTCGACAATCGATGCGGGAAGAATCCCTCCGGCAATCAACGCCGCCTTCATCTGCGCCGCGTAGGCCGACCCCCCGTCGCTCGTGAGGGTGACGATCCGGCCGCCGCGCGACCGGGGCCGTCGCGCCAACGGGCCCCGACGAAAGGCGCTTCGCCGCCTACGACTTCATGATCGCGACCAGGAAGATCCCGATCGCCACCAGGGCGCCGATGACGGCGGCCACGATCACGAGGAGCGACTGGAGCACGAGCGTGCCGAGTCCTCCCGAATTGGGTCCGAAGTCGCCCACGTGGTAGAGATACGCGATCAAGACGCCGACGACCAACCCGACCACGAGGAGCGCGACGCCGATGGTCCGGCTCTTCCCGCTGCCGAAGTACGCCGTGAAGATCCCGGCCAGGATCAAGAAGAGCGCGAAGACGAGCAGCAGCACGACCAGGAACGCGTTCCACTGAGTGAAATCCACCGCCGAAGCTACCAGATCGAACACTTACTTTCCATCCTTCAGAATTTAATGCCCGTGAGGGTCTTCGTGTCAATCACGCCCGACACCGACCGGATCTTGTCGACGACCAGCTGGCCGAGCGCATTGAAATCCTCGGCCTCGACCTTCGCGATGAGGTCGTACTCCCCGAATAAGGGATGGAGCTCGACGATCCCCTTCACTCGAAGGAGCTCGGTGTAAACCTCGTGCTCCTTGGCCGGGGCCGTGCTGATCAGGACGAAGCCAATCGCCACGCAGGAACTCCCTTGAGGGGCGGCAAGAAGTTCCCCAGCTAATAAGCGTGTCGAGGAAGGAGAGGCCGTGCGCCCTCGGGGCGGGCCGTGCCGGACCCCTGTCACCACTCGAGTGAGGGCCGCTTAAGTAAGCGCCGTTTAGCGACGAGTTTGGAGATGGCACTTTCGCTGCGGACCTGGCCGAGTCGTCTGTTGGCCCGCCCGTGGCTGCTCGCGTTCGTTCCGATCAACGCCGCCACCGCCGGTTTCGGAGTCGTGCTCCCGCTCATCATCCTCATCACGCTGCACGGCACGTGGGCCGACGTCGCGCTCGCGGCGACCCTGTTCAACAGCGCCGTCATCCTGATGTCGGTGGTCTGGGGCCACCTGTCGGACAAGTACCCCGTCCGACGTACCTTCCTCGTCATCAACTTCGCCGGATACGGCCTCCTCTACGCCTTGCTCTCGGTCGTGCACACGCTGCCCGACCTGTTCGTCATCTACGCCGTGATCGGCGCGATCGCCCCTGCGGGCGCCAGCGCGTCCAACCTCCTCATCCTCGAGAAATTCAGCGAGCGGGAACGCCCGAACGCCTTCGCGTCGTTCCAGGAGATGAGCATGATCGGCTCGATCCTGGGAGTCCTGCTCGGATACTTCTGGACGCTCGCGTCCGACGCGCTCCTGAACCTGCTCCTCGTCATGGCCGGGCTGGCCCTCGTCAGCGCGGTCGCGATCTGGTTCGGGATCCGGGAAGGTCCCCGGACCCTGAAGACCCTGCATGTCGCCGGCCATCCCGAGAGCCTGCTTTCCCGGATCCGGGAGATCCCCTCCTTCCGGATCGCGATTCCCTTCTTCCCGACACGGCCCGCGCTCCGGCCCCGCCCGTGGAGCCGGTTCCGCGCCTGGGTCCGGGCCGAGATCCACCACGAGCTCCCGCTCATCATGGCCGCGTCGTTCCTGTTCAATCTCTCCGCCAACTTGTTCAACATCTCCTACACGCCGTACCTGTACTCCGCGGGTCTTGCGGCCTCGTCGATCTTCCTTGTGAACGTTTCGAACAACTTCGCCCAGACGCTGATCTTCCCGTTCACGGGCGGGTTTTCCATGCGCTCGGGCTCCGACCGCCTTGTCCAACGAGCGACGTACTTGCGGAGCATCGGCTACCTCGCCACCGCTGGGTTCACCTTCGCCGTCTTCAGCGAACCGGCGGCGTTCGAAGCGAACCTGGCGGTCTACGCGCTTCTAGGTGGTGCGATCGCGGTCTACACCACCGCGAGCTCGCTCATCCTCTTCCGAGGACTCGTGGGGCGGGACGCGGGCAGCCTCATCGGCGTCAACACGGCGCTCGGGGGCGTGGCGGCGGTCGCCGGGGCCGGGCTCTCGGGGGTCCTCTCCCTCTTCGGAAGTTTCCGCCTCGTGTTCCTGGTCTCGGGCGGTCTCTTGCTCGTTTCCCTACCCTTGTGGACCGCCGCGACGGTCGCGTACACCCGCCGCAAGTACGGAGTGGCGCGGGACGTTCCCGAGAAACCCGTCACGCCGGCGGTCGACGCTGGCGCGGCCGCGAAGATTCCCTAGGGCGGCCGGCGGACCGCGTCTTCCGCGAGGAGGCGAGTTCGGGGTCGTCCATCCGAACGACCTTCATCAACGGATACCGAAGGTCGGGGCGGTGCTGGAGGCGCGCCTCGACGCCCGTCGGGCCGTCGACGAGCCGGACCCGGACGTCCAACATCTCGGGGGTGAGGTAGCGGTAGGCGAATCGTCCCCGCCCGAGCGGTCCTCCCCGGTCGGGCTGGATGCGAACCGTGACCTGGCGCACGAACGGTTGCAGCCCGACGGCCGCCTCGATCGCTCGCGAGAGCGACCCGGCGGTCCGATTCGAGACGGGGATGCCGAGGTACTGGTGGAAGACGCCACCGAGCTTGATGCCGGCTTCGAACAGCAGCGTTTCCCGGCGAGAGAGACGAGGAGCGGGTTCGCGGTGAGAGCGAGTCATGGTTTCGAAGGAGCGTCCGCGCGCTCCCGGGGAACCGTGAACGGTCCGAGGAGATAGTAGCTCGCCACTCCGATGAGGAACGCGACGGCGGCCGCGTAGGTCAGGTTGTAGAGGAGAGAGCCCCCCGAGAGTTGGAACTGGAGCGGCACGAGGGCGATCGCGGCCGCGATGGCGGTCGCCGCCATCGGAAGGCGAAGCGGGTTCCCGCGTCGGATCTTCGGGTATCGCACGGGTACCACCATCATGACGGAGAGGACGGCTACTCCGACGAAGAGCCCGATCGGCTGCACGCTCTGGAAAGCAGGAGTGTCGTGGAAGAGGAGCGCGACCACGAGCGCGAGCGCGCTCTGCGGGGTCGGAATCCCGAGGAAGTACGGACGGTCGAAGGCACGGAAAGTGAAGTACGTGAGGCGTGCCACGGCCGCGACGAGATACGCTGCGGCGAGGGCGATCGCGACCGGTTCCCACGGCTGCCAGGTCGACACGTCGCCCGTGTGGACGGCGATGAGGAACGCGGGGGCGACCCCAAAGGAGACCGCGTCCGCGACCGAATCGGCGATGCGACCGAAGCGGCTCGGCGGGGACGCGCTGCGTCGGGAGAAGATCCCGTCCAACCCATCGAACCCGATCGCGCAGACGATGAGCAGCATCGCCCAGAGCTTGTTGCCCGCGAGGACGTAGAGGACCGCCGCTACGCCGAGAACGGCGTTCGAGAGCGTGGCGAGGTTCGCCGACACCCTCCAGCGGTCGGTCACGGCGTCTCCCGGGCGATCGAGCTCGTTCCGGCCCGCACCCGGTCCCCGACGTGCACGGCCGGAGCGGTGCGGTCCGCGGGAAGAAGAACGTCGACCCGAGACCCGAGCACGATCATCCCCAGTCGGTCCCCCTTCTTGCCGGCCGAACCCACTCGTACAAAAGAGACCAACCGCCGCGCCACGACCCCGGTGATCTGCACGACCTCGACCGTCCCGAGGGCGGTCGAGAGGCGGTAGCGCCGCTGAACGTTGCGGTCGGCGTCCGGTCGGTACGCGGCGCGGAAACCATCTCCGCTACTCTCGATCGCCACGACCTGTCCGTCGACCGGGAATCGGTTCACGTGGACGTTGGAGACGTTCATGAACACCGAGATCCGCCAGACGTTCCCCTCCCGTTCGACCGCGCGGATGCGGCCGTCCGCGGCGGAGACGACGCCGTCACCGGCGGAGCGGTCGGGGTCCCGGAAGAAGACCGCGAAGAACACCCAGACGGCGAGGCCCGTGGCGAGTCCTGCGGCCCAGGCGGGCGAGAGCGGAACGGCGCGGGCGACGGGCAACGCTGCCAGAACGAGAAGGACCGCGGCGGCCGCCCCCAGGTAGCGGCCCGCGCCCGGCGCGAACACGCGCTTAACCGGTGAGAACGATCTCGATGTTGACGCCGTCGGGCACCTGGATCCGCATCACCTGGCGGAGGGCGCGTTCGTCGGCGTCGATGTCGATCAGCCGCTTGTGGATTCGCATCTCCCAGTGGTCGATGGTGCTGGTGCCACCGCCGTCCGGGCCTTTGCGTACGGGGACCTTGAGCTTCTTCGTCGGGAGCGGGATCGGGCCGGCGATGGCGACCCCGGTCTTCTGGGAGATCTCGCGGATTTGCTTGCAGATCGAGTCGACCTTGCGGGAGTCAGTGCCGCTCAGCGAGATACGGGCCTTCTGCGGCATCGATGGCCCCTCTCGATAGACCGCCCGTCCGCCCCCAAGAGGCTTACTCGCGCTTCTTGAGGTCGACGACGACGCCCGCCGCGACCGTCTGTCCCATGTCCCGGACGGCGAAGCGTCCGAGTTGGGGGAACTCTTTGTACTTCTCGATGACGAGCGGGCGCTTCGGCGTGATCTTCACGACCGCCGCGTCCCCGGTCTTGAGCGTCTGGGGGTTCTCCTCCGCGACCTGACCGGTCTTGGGGTCGAGGCGCTTCAGGAGCTCGGTGAACTCGCAGGCGACCTGGGCGGTGTGGCAGTGGAAGACCGGCGCGTAACCGACCGTGATGACGCTCGGGTGGTTGAGTACCTGGATGTTCGCCGTGAAGCTCTCGACCACCGTGGGAGGGTTCGAGATCGGACCGGCGACCTCACCGCG
The DNA here is from genome assembly GCA_035272385.1 of Thermoplasmata archaeon. Taxonomy (GTDB): domain Archaea; phylum Thermoplasmatota; class Thermoplasmata; order Lutacidiplasmatales; family UBA184; genus Lutacidiplasma. Next base: position 34,596 of record DATEQS010000049.1, on the reverse strand, counting down.
ATGAATGTCGTTCTTGTCGATACCGCGGACGTTGAAACCGATGTTGTCGCCCGGAACGGCCTCCGTGACCGCCTCGTGGTGCATCTCGATCGACTTCACTTCACCGGACTTGCCGCCGGGAAGGAAGATGATCTTGTCGCCGACCTTGAGCGTACCGGTTTCGACGCGGCCGACCGGAACGGTCCCGATGCCGGTGATCGTGTAGACGTCCTGGATCGGCAGCCGGAGCGGCTTACCCGTGGGCTTCTCGGGAACCTTGAGCGAGTCCAGCGACTGGAGGAGGGTGGGTCCCTTGAACCAGGCCATGTTCGGGCTCGCCTTGTTGATGTTGTCGTCCTTGAACGCCGAGATCGGCACGAAGGTGATCTGGTCGGCGACCTTGAACCCGACGTTCTTCAGGAGCTTCGTCAGCTCCTCCTTGACCTCCTCGTACTTCTTCTCGGAGTAGGCGACTTCCTGCCGGTCCATCTTGTTGATGGCGCAGATGATCTGGTTGACGCCGAGGGTACGGGCGAGGAAGATGTGCTCCCGGGTCTGCTCCTGGACCCCTTCCGCGGCGGAACAGACGAGCACGGCCGCGTCGGCCTGGCTCGTCCCCGTGATCATGTTCTTGACGAAGTCCCGGTGGCCGGGCGCGTCGATGATGGTGAAATAGTATTTCTGAGTGTCAAAGCGGCGGTGCGCGATGTCGATCGTGACGCCGCGTTCCCGCTCTTCCTTGAGGTCGTCCATGACCCAGGCGAACTCGAACGTCGCCTTGCCCTTCGCCTCGGCTTCCTGACGGTACTTGTCGATCTCCTCCTGGCGAATGTAGCCGGTATCGAGGAGAAGGCGGCCGACCGTCGTGGACTTCCCGTGGTCAACGTGTCCGATGAAGACGATGTTGAGGTGAGGCTTCTGCGCCATTTTCTGAGGGCTCCGCGCGCGGCCAGTTGGTCCCCCTATATAGGCATTGTCTCCGCGCGCCTCCGAGAGAGACCGTTGTGCGAGTTTCCCCGGCGGTGATGCGCCGCCGGGGCGACGTCCGGTCTGGGGCCCGGGCCTCGCCGCCGAGCGGGGCCCGGGCGCTGGGTTCTACAGTTCCGGCGCGAGGAAGATCTCGTTGCCGTCGGGGTCGCGAACCGTCGCAAACCAGCCCCACGGTTCCTTCTTGGGTCCTTCCACGAACTCGACGCCGTTCGCCTTGAGCTCTGCGCACGCCGCGACGAAGTCCCTTCCCGGAACTCGGAGCATGATGCCGGAGTTGCCGGATTCGAGCGGTGCCTTCTCATCGAATTCGGCGACCGCGCACAGGTGCAGCATGCCTCCCTTTCCTTTGCGGCCGACCGCCACCCAGTGGTCCATGCTCTCGACGACCTCGAGACCGAGGTTGCGCGTATACCACTCCGTCGCCTTCTTCCGATCCGAGACTACGACTGCGACGCTCGCGACGAGCGCCTTCGGCAACGCGGCCTTTCCACGGACCTGGCTCTTTCCCTTTCCCTTGCTTTTGGTCGGCATGAATGACCTTCCAGGGGGAGAATGACGGTTACCCGTTCATGAGGGTAATGTGAGATGATGAAACGGTCGCGACCCGCAGGCGTCCCAGAGGAAAAGGCTATATCGAATAAGCGATATCGGAATTTCGAGCATGTGGGCTTACGGTTGGGGTTCGAAACGGCATCGAGGTCTCCGGGTCTGGGTGCTTCAGCTTCTCGAACGAGGACCGATGAACGGAGCGGAGATCATGGAGGAGATGGATCGAATGACGATGGGCTGGTGGCGTCCGTCCCCCGGCTCGATCTACCCTCTGCTCGAGCAGCTCGCGGAGGAGAAGCTCGTCCGCAAGCGAGACGACGGCCGGTACGAGGTCACGGAGTCGGCCCGACGAGGGCCGGACTGGACGCACGGCCCGATGAGCCGCGGGCCCCGGACTCCCCAGGATGCCCTCGCGGAGATGGAATCGTACCTGGCGTTCCTCGAAGACCTGGGCAGCGGAGGAAAGACCGATCTCAGCGCGTTCGCGCCTCGCCTGAAGGCGGTGTCGAAGCGGCTGGATGACCTTGCCGGACGCGCGAGCCGTGGGAAGTCCCCATGACCGACGGTCGAAGATCGCACTGGGTCCTGCTTGGAAGGAGCGCATGAACGGTCCGGAGTTTCTCGCCGGACCGGAGGTCGAGGGACACTTCTTCCGGGGCCTCAAGGCGCGCATCGTTGCCACGATCGCCCTTCTCGTCGGGGGGCTCTGCTGGGTGATCCTCTATCTGGCGTTCCTGGCGGGGCGGTTCGCGTGGTATCAGAACCTCGCGATCGTTCTGGTCTCGTTCCTCGTTGTCCCCGCGGTCGTCGTCGTGATGTGGATCTACTGGGGCATGTCCGTGGGTCGCCGATTCGGTCACGCGTTCTGGCACGACGATTTCCCCTGACGCCTGGGGGAGATAGGAATCGGGCCTCCTTCCTCGGAGGGCGCGCGTGGAAACCGAGTACCGGCCTTCGACCCGAGACCGACTTCGCGTGCGCGTGCGGCGCGCGCTGCTCGAACGAATTCGAGTGCTGCTCGCACCGGAAGGCCTCCGGCTCCTCGACCTAGGCGGAGGAACGGGTGCGGCCACGGTGGTGTTCGGAGCGAGAGCCCGAGAACGAGTAGTGCTCGAGCCGGACGAGCAAAGGATCTCCCGCGGACGCGCGGCGCACACCCCGGTGACCTTCGTTTCGGGGGTCGCGGAAACGGTCCCGTTCGACGACGGCCGCTTCGACCGGATCGTCTCGCTGATGTCGTTCCACCATTTCTCCGAAGGTGACACGGCCCTCCGCGAGGCGGTACGGGTCCTCGCCCCCGGAGGCCGGTTCGTGCTCTACGATTTCGACCCCGCGACCCCTTCCGGTCGGTGGGTCGCGTTCTTCGAGGGTCGGGTGCTCCGCCATTCGTTCGCCTTCGCCGCCCCGGCGGACCTCGAGCGACGAGCGCTCGCCGCCGGCTTTCGTGCGGCGCGGCGAGAGTCGTTCGGTGCGGGGGCCTTCGTCATCGCCGAGCGCTGAGAACGATCGTCGCGGCGAAACCGCTTTAGCGACCGGCCCCGTCGGTCGGTCGGTCATTCTCGGGGCGGAGCTCGTGCCGGACCCAGTTTCTTCCACCGTCAGCGCGTCGCGCGCTTCTACGGTCCGGCTGATGTTGCCCACGGACACGAACTTCATGGGAAACGTCTTCGGAGGGCACATCCTGAACGAGATCGACCGGGTGGCGTACATCGCGGCGAGCCGCCACGCCAAGGCCAGCTGCGTCACCGCGTCGTTCGACCGCGTGGATTTCCTTCAGCCCGTTCACGTGGGGGACGTGGTCGATTTCGACGCCGAGCTGACCTACGTCGGGACCTCGTCCATGGAAGTCTGGGTACGGGTACGTGCGGAGCCTCTGCACGGCGCGGAAGCTCGCGCGGTCGGGGAGGCGTACGTGACGATGGTCGCGGTCGACAGCGACGGTCGCCCTCGACCCGTCCCACAATTGGTTCTCGAAAGCGTGGAGGAGCGCTTGAGATTCGAGGAGGGCCGACGGCGCATGGAAGAGCGCCGGCGCACCCGTCATGCCCGACCGAAGTAGGAGACGACGATGCTTTGCGAAATGTGCGGAAAGGAGGTCCCCCTGACGACCCGGACCCGCCTCGAGGGGTCGGTCCTCTCCCTCTGTCCGGAATGCTCTCGATTCGGGACCCCCGTGGACCCGGTCCCGACTCCCCCGACCGCGGCGCCCGGGGGCACGCGGTTCCGTCCGGGAATGGCTGTGACCCATCCCTCGGGTCCCGGACGTCGCCTCGAGGAACGGGACCTCTACCAGGAGATCGGGGAGATGGAGCTCGCCGCGGATTGGAACAAACGGATCCGCGTGGCGCGGGAAGCCCACTCGTGGACCCCCGAGGAGTTCGGCAAGAAGCTCAACGAGAAGAAGTCGGTGGTCCTCAAGATCGAGTCCGGTTCCTTCCGACCCTCGGACGCCCTGGTGCGCAAGATCGAACACCTGCTCAAGGTACGCCTGCGCGCCGAGCCGGAGGCCGCGGGTCAGCGCTGACCCGACTCCGTTTCCGCCGTGCCGGTCGGATCGTCCGGGATCTCGAGCGACTCCGGCGTACGCCGACGAACGTGCGGGGAGTGGGCCATGGGTCGACCGACGTCCCGGTCCGGCCGAGCGAGGGACCGAAGTTCCGCCCATAGAATGCCGTTGACGCGGCCCCCCTCCTGTTTGGAACGACGGTCTTCCGAGTAGCTCTCGAGGAACCGTTCCGACCACGCGACGTACCCGAAGCCGAGCGTGCCGAGGCCGAGGACCCCCACCCATCCGGCGAACCAGAGGGGCACCGCGACCGCGAAGGCGACGAAGGCGACGATGAGCGCGACCACCGCGAAGAACGACCGGTCGACCTCCCGCTCGGCCCGTCGGTCCCGGTGGGAGTATTCCATCACGGCCCCGGTCGGTCCCTTCGAAACCCGTTCACTTGGACCGACGGGACCGGGCTCGAGGGAGGAGGAGGTACTCGAGGATCGCCTTCTGCGCGTGCAGCCGGTTCTCGGCCTGGTCCCACGCCGCCGCCCGCGGTCCGTCCAGCACCGAATCGGTGATCTCCTGGCCGCGGTGCGCGGGCAGGTCGTGGAGGACGAATGCCGAGGGATTCGCCAGTGCGACCAGCGCGTCGTTCACTTGGAATCCTCGGAACGCTTCTTCGCGGGCGGTCGTCTCGGCCTCTTCGCCCATCGAGACCCACACGTCCGTGTAGATCGCGTCCGCGCCGTGCACGGCCTCTCGAGGGTCGTTGGTGAAGGAAAGCGTCGAGCCCGACCGACGGGCCAGGACCTCCGCGGCCCGGACGTACTCGGGTTGGGGTCGGTAGCCGGCGGGGGTCGCGACGGCCAGGTCGAGGCCCATCGCCGCGGCGCCGAGGAGGAGCGAGTGAAGAACATTGTTGCCGTCGCCTACCCAAGCGAGCCGGCGGCCGCGGAATCGGCCTTTCCAGCGCTCGCGCATGGTGAGCAGGTCGGCGGCGATCTGACACGGATGCTCGAGGTCATCGAGCGCGTTGATAACCGGCACCGTGGCCCAACGGGCGAGCTCGACCATGTCCGTGTGTCGGAACGCGCGGTAGCAGACCGCGTCCACGAAACGGGAGAGGACCCGCGCCGTGTCGGCGATCGTCTCGCCCCGACCGAGTTGGAGGTCCTTCGAGGAAAGGTAGAGGGCGTGGCCCCCGAGGTCGTTCATCGCCACCTCAAAGGAGGTCCGGGTTCGCGTGGAAGGTTTCTCGAAGATCATCGCAAGGTTCTTCGCGACGAGCGTCGGGCGTCGGATCCCGCGGGCCCGCTCCGCCTTCAGGGCCGCGGCGCGCGTCAGGACGCGGCCGAGGTCCCCGCCAAGGTCGGAGATCGACAGGAGGTCTTTCGGGCCGGAGGGGGGCGCCATCGTAAGGAGCACCGTCCGCCCGCGTTAAACGATTCTGGGAGCGGCGGGCTCCGAGCGGTCATGCGAAGGTTATGAAGGCGACCCGACTGGCGCGGTACGAGGGAGATTCTGTGCCGGCCCGTCCCCAAAAGAAATCCGTGAGTCGCCCGGCCCGACCGACCCGAACCCGAACGCTCCCCTCCCGGGGCCGACGGGTCTACATGGTCACCGGGGGCGTCACGAAGTTCGCGAAAGCCCATCCGGCCATGGACTTCCGACTGATGGTCAAACGCGCCTACGACTACGCCCTCAAGGGCATCCCGAACCTCACGCCGGACCGGATCGACGGGAGCCGGATCGCCTACTTCTCGGACCATTTCGCACGGCAACTCAAGGCGGCGAGCATGGTCCAGGACTATCTCGGCCTGAATCCGAAAGGGTCGGTCCGTATCGAATGGGGCGGCGCGACGGGCGGCGAGTGTTTCCAGGCGGCGTACGAGGCGGTGGCGAGCGGGCGGATGGACGTCTGCCTCGCCGCGGGTTTCGAGACGATGAGCCGGGTCCCGACGTGGAAGGGGAACGAGTTCATCGCGCTCGCCTCGGACACGAACTTCGACTTCCCGCTCGGCGGGTTCTACACCGGATACTACGCGCTCATGGTCATGCGCCACATCTACGAGTACCTGCGGCTCGGCAAATTCGCCGATATCAAGGACGAGCGCGAGGCGCAGCGACGGGCGATCGCCGAGGGGAGCCGCATCATGAGCCTCGTCTCGGTGAAGAACCATCGCAATGCGCTCCACAACCCGTACGCCCAGTACCCGAAGCGACTGACCGTCGAGGAGGTGCTCAACTCCGAGATGATCAGCTACCCGCTCACGCGCGAACAGATCTGCACGATGAGCGACGGGGCCGCGTGCGTCGTGCTGTGCGACGAGGCACGGGCGAAGGAGTTCACCGACCGGCCGGTGCAGGTCACCGGGGTGGGATGCGGCACCGACACGATGCGCCTCGCCGACCGACCGTTCGGCCGGGTTCCGCTGCTCCCGCACGAGCAAGCGAAGACGTACGAGGACCTCCCGTATCCGGGCGTCCACTCCTTCCGCGCCGGTCGCGCCGCCGGGATCGAAGCGTACCGGATGGCGGGGATCACGAAACCGACGGAGCAGCTCGACTTCATCGAGCTCCACGACGCGTACGCCTCGAGCGAGATCCAGACCTACGAGGACCTCGGGCTGTGTCGATACGGCGAAGGGTACTCTTTCGTCGAGCGGGGCGACCCGTTCCTGAAGGGCATTGACTATGGCTTTCCGGTCGCCCGCGCGGGCGCCATGCCCGTCAATCCGTCGGGGGGCCTCATCGCCTGCGGTCATCCCGTCGGAGCGACCGGACTCATGCAGGCGGTCTTCGCGTTCTGGCAACTTCAGGGCACGATTCCTAAACATTTCGGGGACCCCACTCTGCAGCTGAAGAACCCACGTCGCGGTGCCATTCACAGCCACGCCGGCACCGGTTCCTCGGTGACCGTCTCGATCATGGAACGGGGGTTCCGATGAGCGTGCGCCCCCGCAGCTTCACGAAATTCCGTGAAGTGCAATCCGAGCTCGAGCGCAGCGGCTCGGCGATCTTTCGCGATGCGGAGGGCGTCGAGAGCCTGATCGTTCGGAGCCCCTACTCCATCAATTACATCCATAGCTACGCCGAGGATTCTGCGTTCTTCCTCGGGCTCGCCGACGGTCGCCTGCGGGGCTCGAAGTGCCGTCGCCCCAAGTGCGGCTTCGTCTACGGAACGCCCCGGGGCCACTGCATGGTCTGCGGCGCCCCGACGGAGTGGGTCGACCTTCCGAGCCGTGGCCGGGTCCACTCCTGGACCACGTGCCATTTCGGAGGCGAAGCGTTCCTGAAGGAAACGCCCTACAATCTCGCCCTCGTCGAGTTCGACGGCGTCGGCAGCTTGTTGCTGGTGCGTCTCAAGGACTGCGTCGAGTCCGACCTCTACGTCGGGATGCCGATCGAAGCTCGATTCGACCCGAACCCGAAATACTCGATCACGGACGTTTGGTTCGTGCCGTCGCGCTAGGGAGACCCGCGCTCAGTCCGTCGGCGCGAGCCCGATCAGCTCGAGCACGTCGCCCTGGCTGCGAGCGATCTCCGACCGGCGGGTCTTGGGCACGTCCACGAAGGCGAGTTCCTGCCACATCCGGTGTGTCGGCGGAGATGAGGTGGGCCACCGTCCGTCAAAAACGAAGTGGAAGTCCCAGTGAGGGTCGCGAGCTTCGGAACCGGGACGACGGGATGGGTCGGAGAACACCGTGGGGCCCGACACGGCCGGGAGTTCCGCGCCCAGCTGCTCGCGAGCGATGACCCGGGCGGCCTCCTCGGGTCCCTCGAAGAGGATCAGCTGGCGGGACGGCAACATCCAGGACCGTCCGACCCGTTCGAGGCGACCGGGGTCCATGCCTCCCAATTCGCCCCACGGTGCCGCCGGATTCACCCGACCCATCAGGACCCGGTGAGGGTCTTGAGGGGAACGCAGCACGAGGAAGACCGAGAGGCACATCCCGGCATCGGGGACCGTCGACGCGCCGGGCAGCAGTGGGGTGGCCGCAGTCAACCGAGCAAATCGCCGCTCCATGGAGATCGACCGGTCAGTACGTCGGAGGTTTTCAAGCTGGTCCAGCCCGCGGAAAAAAGGTCCGGCTGGGCGTGAACGGTCCGGTCCGCTCAGACCCGGGGAGGTGCCGCGGGCCGGGCTTGAACCGGCGGCTTCAAGATCTTCAGTCTTGCACTCTCCCAAACTGAGTTACCGCGGCGCCGGTCGCCCCGACGGGCCGGGCGGTATAAAGAGTCGGAGGCCGGCCCGAACGCGCCGCCGGACCGTCGGGCGGGCCCGACGCCCGGTTCGCCCCCGGTCGAACGCGCGCGCTCACGTTCGGAGCGTTCGATCGCCGTCAATCGCCCCCTGATTTTATCTACGGCACGCGGCCTGATTATCGAGCCGTGGTTCGCACACTCGTCGTCGCGGAGAAGTTCAACACCGCGCTCCGGATCGCCGTCGTTCTGTCCGACGGGCGCATGAGACGCGCCCGTCTCGAGGGGACGAACGTCTTTCGGTTCGACCGTTCCGAAGGACCGTACGCGGTCGTCGGCCTGCGCGGTCACATCGTGGAGCTCGACTACCCCAAGGAGTTCTCGGAGTGGACGCTCGCGGGACTTCCGAAGCTGCTCGAGACGCGGCCGCTGAAGCGGGTGACGGAGGGTGGAATCGTCGCGGCCCTCCAGTCGATCGTTCGAGAGTTCGACCGGGTCATCATCGCCACCGACTTCGACCGCGAGGGCGAGCTCATCGGGCTCGAGTGCCTCGAGCTGCTCCAGAAGGTCCATCCGGGCATCGAGGTGAAGCGGGCGCGCTACAGCGCCCTGACGCGCGACGCGATCGAGACGAGCTTCGCCCACCTCGAAGAGCTCGACCGCGCGCTCGCCGAAGCCGCCGAATCCCGCCAGGAGATCGACCTCGTCTGGGGGGCGCTTTTGACCCGCTACCTTTCGCTCACCGCGCAGCAACGGGGCAACAGCTTCCTCTCCGTCGGTCGGGTCCAGACTCCGACGCTCGCGCTGCTCGTCGAGCGGGACCAGGCGATCAAGGAGTTCGTCCCCACCCCGTTCTGGGAGATCGTCGCGACCGCGGAGAAAGCGGGAGAGACCTTCCAGCTGCATCACCAGCACGGGACCTTCGAATCCAAGGCCGACGCGGACCGGGTCTTCCGCATCGTCTCCCACGCGAAGAGCGGTGTCGTCCGAGAGTTCACCGAGGAGGAGACGCGACGCCATCCTCCGATCCCCTTCTCCACGACGCTCTTCGTCGCCGAGGCGACGCGGCTCGGTCTGGGCGCGGCGCGAGTGATGCAGATCGCGGAAGCCCTCTACACCCAGGGGCTCATCAGCTACCCCCGGACGGACAACACGGTCTACCCGCGGGGACTCGGCCTCCGGACGCTCGTCGAGAAGTTCCGCGAGGGACCGTTCGCCGAAGCGGCCGAGTTCGTGCTCCAGCAGCCGAGTTTTCGACCGACCCGAGGCCGGACGGAGACCACCGACCACCCGCCCATCTACCCGACGGGGGTCGTGGACTTGAAGAAACTCCGGCCCGACCATGCGACCGTCTACGAGCTCGTGGTCCGCCGATTCCTGGCGACGGTCGCCCCCGACGCGCTCGGCATCGGCCGGAGCGCGGCCGTCGACATCCAGGGAGAACGATTCGAGGGAAAGGGCCAGCACCTGACCGACCCGGGATGGTACCGGATCTATCCTTACTCGAAACCCGAAGAAGTGCCGATGCCCCGCCTCGTGGTGGGGGAGACCGTCGCGGTTCCGAAGGTGGAGCTGCTCGAGGACCAGACCCGCCCTCCCCGTCGCTACTCGCAGGGGTCGCTCATCCAGGAGATGGAACGCCTCGGGCTCGGGACGAAGAGCACGCGGCATGACGTCCTGCAGAAGCTCTTCGACCGGCACTACGTGAACCAGCGTCAGCTCGAGCCGACCTCGACCGGCATCGCGGTGACCGAGGCCCTCAAGGCGCACGCTCCGGTGATCACCCGGCCGGAGATGACCCACCGCCTCGAAGAGGACATGGAACTCGTCGCCGAGTCGAAGAAGCCGAAGTCGGAGGTCCTCGAGGAATCCCGCGAGATGCTCCGCGAAGCGTACGCGCTGTTGTCCGCGAACACCCAAGGAGTGAAAGAGACGCTCACCGGTGCCCTCGACCGCCAGCATTTCGTCGGACCGTGCGCCAAATGCGGAGGGGCGCTCCGCCTCACGCGCAGTCCCCGCGGCGCCCGCTGGGTCCAGTGCGTCAACAACCCTGCCTCCTGTACGGCGACCTACGCGCTCCCGTCCGCCGGCTTCGTGGAACCGGTGCCCGAGTTCCTCTGCGGGACCTGCAAGGTCCCCCGGGTGAAGATCACCTTCCGCGGCGTGCGCCCGGACCTCTACTGCATCAACCCCGAGTGTCCCGAGCACCACAAGGCCTTCCGCATCGGGGTCTGCCCGAGCTGCGGAAGCCCACTGCAGATCCGCTACTCGTTCCGGGGGAACCGGTTCGTCGGTTGTTCGGGGTATCCGACATGTCGGGTCACGTATCCGCTGCCGCAGCGCGGCAAGCTCGAGAAAGACCAGCCACCGTGTCCCGTCTGCCGGGCGCCGGTGGTGACCGCGATCGAGGCGGGTCGACCGCCGTGGACGCTCTGCATCAATCCCGAGTGCCCGACCCGCATCCAGAAGGCGGAGGAACGGGCCGAGCGAGCCACCGTCGCGAAGGCGAAGAAGGCGGCGACGGCGAGGAAAGCGGCGGCCAAGACGAGGGCGCGAGCTCGCAAGAAAGCGACGAGCGCGCCGACCCCCGACACGCCGGCCGCTCCGGAACCCACCGTTGCGGTCGAAACCCCAGAACCGCCGAAGAAGCGGACCCGTCGTTCCCGCTCCTCACGTGTCCCACCGAAGCGACCCGATTCGGACGCGGCTTCGGTTCCGCCCTAGCCCGCGCGCACGGTCGAATCCGGGCGGCAGACGCCGTTTCCCTAAGAGCGTCCCTCCCCCGCAGCGGAGGCTCGACCGTTTCCCCACCTCTCGGCCCGCGTTAAATACGCTCGCCCGGTCGTTCACCTCGTGACCAGTTCCCGACGGTTGCTCGATCTCGATTCTCGCTCGTTCGAGCGTCGGCTCGCCTCGAACCCGCTCGTCATCCTCCCCGTCGGTGCCCTGGAGGCGCACGGCCCCCACCTTCCGCTGGGCGCGGACCAGATCCAGGCCGAGGCGACGGCGTTCGCCCTTGCGGAGCGCGTCGACGGGCTCGTCGCCCCGACGATTCCCTACGGTTCGGCGCCCGGGGCTCGACGGTTCCCCGGGACGGTCTCGCTCTCCATGGCCCAGCTCGAAGGGCACGTCGAGGGAGTTCTGAGCGAGCTCGCCCGTTCGGGAGTCCGCCGCATCCTCGTCCTCTCCGGGCACGGCGAACGCGGGCACATGGCCGCGCTTCGGGAGGCGGGCGACCTCGCGGTCCAGGCCCACCCCGGCACCCGTGTGGTGGTGCTGTGCGACTACGATTTCGTCTACGAACTGCGGGGAAAGGATTCTCCCTCCACCGATGGCCATGCGGGACTCCTCGAAACGTCCCGGGTGCTCGCGCTCGCTCCCGAAACCGTGGGTTCGGCGCGTCCCGTCGTCGAGTATCGGCACAGCGCGTTCGTTCCGGGGACCCCGACCGAGAAGGATTGGCCCGAGAGCGTCATCGGCGACACACGGAACGCGTCCGCCGAACTCGGGGCTCGTGTGCAGGCCCACGTCCTCGTCCGGCTGGTCGAGACGGTCCGCACGTTGCTGCCGCCGTAGGTCCGAGACATGGCCGACCCATCCGACACGATCCGGGTCCGCGGCGCGCGCCAACACAACCTGAAGAACATCTCGATCGACCTCCCTCGCGGGAAGTTCATCGTCATCACGGGAGTGAGCGGTTCCGGAAAGTCCTCGCTCGCCTTCGACACGCTGTACGCTGAGGGCCAACGAAGGTACATCGAGAGTCTCTCGTCGTACGCCCGCCAGTTCCTCGGCCAGATGGACAAACCCGACGTCGATTCGATCGACGGGCTCGCGCCCGCGATCGCGATCGAGCAACGAGCCGGCAGCAAGAATCCCCGATCGACGGTCGGCACCGTCACGGAGATCCACGACTATCTCCGACTGCTCTTCGCCCGCATCGGCGTGCCGCACTGCCCGAACGACGGCCAGGAGATCACGCCGCAATCCGTCGACCGGATCGTCGACGCGGTGAAGGGCCAAGCCCGCGGGGAGAAGATCGACCTGCTCGCCCCGGTACTCCAGGCAAAGAAGGGCGAGCATCGCGAGGTGATCGAGAAGTTGCGCAAAGCCGGCTACCGACGGTTCGTCATCGACGGCGTCGAGGTCCGATTGCCGGGCTCGGAGATCCGTCTCGAGAAGAACAAGAAGCACACGATCGAGGTCGTGGTCGATAGTTTCGAGGTTTCGCCGTCCGAAGAGAGCCGCCTCGCCGAATCGGTCGAGCTCGCGCGCAGCCTCGGGGACGGGCTCGTCATCCTCCGACGTCCCCGAGGAGAGCGTCAGGTCTTCTCGAGCCGGCGCGCATGCCCGCTCTGCGGGTTCTCGATGGACGAGCTCGCACCCCGAATGTTCTCGTTCAACAACCCCTTCGGGGCCTGCCCGGACTGTTTGGGGATCGGGGCCACACTGCATGCCGACCCCGACCGGATCGTTCCCGACAAGGAAAAGCCCCTGACGAAGGCGATCAACGTCTGGGGGCTGACTCCGATGACGTCCTCGCTCGTCCGCTTCGGCCAGCTCTTCGGCTACGACCCACGTCGACCCATCCGAGAGCTCTCGGAGAAAGGATGGAAGGCGCTCATGTACGGGGGCGAAAAGAGCCTCGGTCCTTCCACCCATCGACCCGAGGAATGGTGGGTGAACGGCTGGCTCCGCGAGGGGCTCGTCGCCGCGCTCGAGCGTCGATGGCGGACGACGAAGAGCGAGAGCGCGAAGGAGTACTACCTCGGGTTCCTGTCGTTCATTCCGTGCCGGGCCTGCGGGGGCCGTCGTCTCAAACCGGAGACCCTCGCGGTCACGGTCCAGGGGAAGTCGATCGCCGAGGTCACGGCGATGACGGTGAGCGAGTCGGTCGAGATGTTCCGGTCGCTCGCGCTCTCCGACCGCGACGAGCAGATCGTCGGCCAGGTCGTCAAAGAGATCCGGGCCCGCCTCGGTTTCCTCGAGAACGTGGGCCTCACCTACATCACCCTCGACCGAGCGTCGGGGACTCTCTCGGGCGGGGAGGCTGAGCGCATCGCCCTCGCGACCCAGATCGGTTCGGGGCTCGTCGGGGTTCTCTACATCCTGGACGAACCGTCGATCGGTCTCCACCCACGCGACCAGGCCCGCTTGCTCTCGACGCTCAAGACGCTCCGTGACCTCGGAAACACGCTGTTGGTCGTCGAGCACGACGAGATGACGATGCGCGAATCGGACTGGCTGGTCGACCTCGGGCCCGGTGCCGGCGCGCTCGGCGGAGAGCTCCTCTACTCGGGACCCCCGGACCGAATCCGCGGTACTCCGCGCTCGCTCACGGCCGCGTTCCTGTCGGGGGAGCGCTCGATCCCCACGCCCGAGCGGCGGATGTCTCCCGGGAGTCGATTTCTCTCGATCCACGGGCCCCGCGAGCACAATCTGAAGGGCGAGGACGTGCGCATCCCGCTCGGCCTCCTGGTGGGACTCTCCGGTGTTTCCGGAAGCGGCAAGTCGACGATCCTCCAGGAGATCCTCTATCGAGCGGTCCGGCGGCACCTCGGTCTCGGGCGCGAGACGCCCGGCCGTCACGATTTCATCGAAGGAATCGACGAGGTCGACCGGGTCCTGTTGATCGACCAGGCTCCGATCGGCCGGACGCCCCGGTCGAACCCGGCCACCTACACCGGCGTGATGACCCCGATCCGGGAGCTGTTCGCCGGCCTGCCCGACGCGAAGGCGCGAGGGTTCGCTCCCGGACGGTTCAGCTTCAACGTCGCGGGAGGCCGATGCGAGACGTGCGAGGGCGACGGGGTGCTCCGCTACGAGATGCACTTCCTCCCGGATGTCTACGTGGTCTGCGAAGAGTGCCGCGGGAAGCGGTTCAACGCCGAGACCCTCGAGGTGAAGTTCAAGGGCAAGACGATCGCCGACGTCCTCGACTTGTCGGTCAGCGAGGCGCTCCCCTTCTTCGCGCACCACCGACGCATCGCGACCCGCCTCCAGCTGCTCGTCGACGTGGGGCTCGGATACATCCGGCTCGGTCAGAGCGCGACCACGCTCTCGGGCGGGGAAGCCCAGCGGATCAAGATCGCCTACGAGCTCGCGAAGCCTCCGACCGGGAAAACCCTCTATCTCCTCGATGAACCGACCACCGGCCTCCACTTCGCGGACGTCGACCGGCTCCTCCAGGTGCTGTTCCGCTTGCGCTCCGGCGGGAACACCGTGGTCGTCATCGAGCACAACGTGGACGTCCTCAAGTCGGCCGACTGGCTGATCGACCTCGGACCCGAGGGCGGGAACGCGGGCGGGCACGTCGTCGCTCAAGGTCCCCCCGAGGAGGTCGCGCGCGCGCCGGCCTCGCACACCGGCCGGTTCCTCCTGCCGCATCTCGCGCCGCCCACCCCGATCCTTCGGCGCGCCCGGCTATGACCGAGCCCGGACGAGCCGAGCTTCCTTCGTTCGTGCCGGCGAGCCAGCTCGCCGCGGAGACCCGAGAAGGGTTCCGGACCGGCCCGGATGTTCCGGGGGTCTACCTCTTCCGCTCGGCCCGCGGGGAGGTCGTCTACGTCGGGAAGGCGCGCAGCCTGCGCCGTCGGGTCCTCGACCACCTGCGGGCACGGATCGAGAAGGACGGAACGATCCTCGCGCAGAGCGCGAGCGTCGAGTTCGTCCCCACCGTGACCGAGCGGGAGGCGCTCCTGCTCGAAGCGAACCTCATCAAGCAGTACCAACCCCCCTACAACGTTCTCCTGAAGGACGACCGAAGCTACCCCTACCTCGCCGTCACGGTCGGGGACGAGGTGCCCCGGATCCTCCTCGTCCGCCGACCGCGCCGCCGCTCCGGCGTGCTCCTGTTCGGACCGTACACGAGCGCCCGGGAGGCCCGGGGGGTCGAGAAGCTCCTCGGCGACCTCTTCCAACTGCGCCGTTGCGTTCGACTTCCCAAGCAAGCCTGCCTCTACTACCATCTCAAGGTCTGCAGCGCGCCCTGCATCGGGGCGATCGGCCGCGACGAATACCGGGCGAGCATCGACCGGGCGACGCAGGTCCTGCGCGGCCAGGTGGCGCTCGTCCGGCCGCTCGTCGAGAACGAGATGCGCCGGGCCTCCGAACGTGAGGAGTTCGAGCGCGCGGCGATGTTGCGGGACGCCCTCGCCGGGCTCGGGGCGCTCTCCCAGCGTCAATCGGTCGTCGGTCCGGGGTCGGGTCGCGCGGACGTGCTCGCGCTCGCCTACCCGAACGACCCGGCCACGCTGCGCGTGGCCGTCGGACTTCTGCGGGTGGAGGACGGCGAGGTTCGAAGGACCGAGCCGCACCTCGTTACGATCCCGGCGGACGACGTCCCCGAGCCGGGAGAGGTCCTGCGTCAGTTCCTGACCCAGTACTACGGGGCGCAGTTCGAGCTTCCCGACCGGATCTACATTGCGGCCCCCCGCCCGGCGGGGATCGATGCGACCCTCGACGATCTGTTCGGTCCCCGCGGCGTGGAGGTCCACTTCCGCCCGACCGGTCGCTACGCCTCGCTCGGTCGCCTTGCCGAACGGCTGGCCCGAGCCACCGTCGACCAGGTCGTGGCCCGGCCGGCCCCCCGGGAAGTGCTCCTTGCCGTCCAGAGTCTCCTCGAGTTGCCCACGATCCCGAACTGGATCGAGGGAGTGGACATCTCGATCTTCCAAGGGTCGGAAGCGGTGGGTTCCGTCGTTGTCTTCGAGCGGGGCCTCGCGAAGCGGTCCGAGTACCGTCGCTATCGGATCCGCTCGGTCGAAGGGACCAACGACTTCGCGATGGTAGCGGAGGTCGTCTCCCGACGCTTCGCGCGCCGCCTCGCCGAGAACGAGGTCCTCCCGGACCTCCTGCTCATCGACGGAGGCGCCGGTCAGCTCTCGGCGGCCGAGGAAGCGCTGACCACGCTGGGCCTCGCGGACCGGATCCCCACGATCGGTCTCGCCAAACGGGAGGAAGAGGTCTACCGCACCGACCGCTCGGAGCCGATGCACCCGAACCCGAACGCCGCCCCGATGTTGCTCCTTCGAGCGGTGCGCGACGAGGCGCACCGGTTCGCCGTCACCTACCACCGCACGCGCCGCCGGATGCGCCTGCGCGGGGAGTTCGAGGCCGCGGCCGCGAAACGACGGGTCCCGTCGCGGTCCTAGGTCCGCCGAGGCCGCCGGGCCGGCGACCGGCGCACGTCGATCCAGGTCATGTCGGGGGGTTTGCGGTCGTCCTGCCAGAGCGCGCCGATGATCTCGCCCAAGTGGTGCGCCTCCTCCATCGTCGTTTGGAGGAGAGCGTCCCGGACGGTGTAGCGGCCCGGCATCCAGAAGACGCTCACGGGCCGAGCCAGGAAGCGAGGGGTCAGGTCCCTCAAGGTCTCGTCCACCCCCGACCAGACCCGCTTCGCATACTCGTCAAACCCTTTCCAGTTCTTGGGGTGGCGACGAGTATCGTCGAAGAGGGCGCCCAATTCCTTGTCCGAATTTCGGCCGCGGACGATGTAGACCAGCCACACCTCCTGGACGTTGAGGATGTGCACGAGGGTATCGAAGAGTGATTCGTGACCGATCCCCCGTCGGCGCGTGGCCTCTTTCCCCGGGAGGTTCCGGACCCTCCGCGCGAACCGAGCGAACACCGCCCGGTTGTACTCGACGAGCACTTGCGCGTCCCGAGGGGAGATCGTGAGCGGTCGCGACATCGTCCCGGCACGCCGTTCGGCGTCTTAGGCCCTTCAGGGTCGCTTCGCGCTCAGTTCTATCGGGAACTCGTGCGGCGTTCGGGAGCCCCAATGAACGGCATTCCCTGCACGCGGCGGGCGACTTCGCCGACGGGCAGGCGACGCAGGTCGGTGTCGGGCTCCAGGATCGCGACGTCGAGCGCTTCCGGCTGGAACGGTGTCGGCGAACCCTCGGCGACCGCCTGGACGGCGAGCTTGAACGCGGACTCCTCGGTGAGGTGGTCGGGAAGCTTCTCTTCGAGGAAGTCGGCGACCGCGCGACGGTTGCGGCCGATCGCGTACGCCTTCCATCCGATCGTCGCGCCGCTGGGGTCGAGCTCGACGAGCCCGGGAGAGGTCCCGTCGAAACCGCCGAGCAGGAGAGAGACCGCGAAGGGGCGCGTGCCGCCGAATTGCGTGTACTGCTGGAGCAGCGTTCCGAGTGCGTGGCCGAGCAGGGTGAACGGAGGAGGTTCCCCGTACGTCAGGCGGTGACGTTGCGCCTCGACCCGGAGGAACTCGACCAGCACGCGGGAGTCGGCGATGAGTCCCGCCGTGACGCATCCAAGCCCCTTGTCGATCGCGAAGCTCTTCTCGATCGACCCGGCCTCGGCGAGCGAACTCACCGGAAGGTTGCGGTAGGCCACGAACACGATCCCCGTCTCGTAGGTCACCGCGACCGCGGTGCCTCCCATCTGGATCGCCTGGAGGGCGTACTCGACCTGGAACAGTCGCCCGTCCGGCGAGAACACCGTGCTGGCCCGGTCGTACGCCATCTGGCCCGGTTGCATTTCCATCGGCGACGTTCCTCCGCGAGTGGCGGCGCTGAATCGGGTGGGGGATTTGAGCCTACGCCTCCGCCCTCCCTTCGTCCCACTTGGTGGCGCGAGGTCACCACGGGAACCGGGCGTCGGTGGCCGGGGAGGGCCCGCCCGAGCCGTGGGTGGGAGCGGGAAACCCTTATCGCTCGCGGGTCGGCTCCGCTCGTCGATGGACCCGAACGGACTTCACCTGCTCCCGATGGCCTCGAGCCACCGCGGCGCGCTCTCCCCGGCGTGCACTCAGTGTGCCGAGGGACGCAAGATGGTCCTGTTCGTCTCGGGACTCTGCCGCTTCCGTTGCTTCTACTGTCCGGTCTCCCCCGCCCGCAACCAGTTAGACGTCGTCTACGCGAACGAACGCCGTGTCCGCACGGACGGCGACGTTCTCGAGGAAGCGCGCGCCATCGGCGCTTCGGGCACCGGGATCACCGGCGGAGACCCGCTCGGGGTCGTCGATCGGGTGGAGCACTATATCCGGCTCCTCAAGGGCGAGTTCGGGGCCGACCACAACATCCACCTCTACACCCACGAGCCGAATGCCGAGAAGCTCTCGCGGCTCGCCGGCGCGGGTCTCGATGAGTTCCGGCTGCACATCCCGCACTACCTTTGGGGCCCGCTTTCGAGCGACGGAGGAGCTTACCGCGCGGTCCTCGAGGCCGCCCCCGACTGGGGAATCCGCCGGGGCGTGGAGATACCGGTCCTGCCCGAGAAGGAGGCCGAACTCCGACGCCTCCTGATGGCCCTCGACACGATCGGCGTCGATTTTGTCAACCTGAACGAGCTCGAGTTCTCCGAGACGAACGAGGAGAAGATGCGCGAACACGGCTACCGCGTCGACCCCCGCAACGGCTGGGGGGTACGCGGGAGTCGGGCGGTGGCCGAGCGCCTGGTGCGCGAGCTCTCCCTCTCCGTTCCGGTGCACTACTGCTCGTCCCGGTTCAAGGACGGTGTCCAGCTTCGTCAGCGCCTCCTTCGTCGCGCCGAGCGGACCGCGCCCTCCTTCGCCGCTCGGACCGACGACGGGACCGTGATCCTCGGCATCGTGGAGGCGGGGGGCGACGACGAGTTCGGCGGATGGTCGGGCCGGGTCGCCCGGAAGCTCGGCGCGGGGGCGGGCGATTACCGCTTCGACGCGGACCGGCGTCGAGTGGAGCTTTCTCCCTTCGCTTTGCGCCGCGCCGCTCGCCGTTTGCCCTGGCCGGCTTTCGAAGTGGAAGTGTACCCGACCGCGGACGCTCTCGAAGTGGAACGGACCCCGCTCAACGCCGCGGCCCGCTCGAAGGCAGGACTCGCCTTCGGGGGAACGTAGCCCTCGTCGCATTCGTGCCCACCCCAGGTGAGATACCGCTCGTCCCCCCGACGGTTCTTGATCGAGCACGGGCCCCAGCCATCGTCCTCGGCTCCGTACCACATGGGGCAATCGCGACAGTGGAGCGGCACGATCGCGAGAGCGCGCGAGCCGCGGGAAGCCGACGGGCTCAACCCGACCCCTCCGTCCTCAACCGTCGCTGGGCCTCGAGAGTGCTCGACATCAGTTGGGCGACGGTGACAGGGCCGACTCCTCCGGGCACTGGCGTGACGCCTCCGGCCCACCCATCGAGGTTCTCGAAGTTCGCATCCCCGACCATCTTCGACCCTCCCGGTCGGGCGGGGTCGGGGACTGTCGAGATGCCTACGTCGACCACGAACGCCCCCTCCGGAACCGTCTCGCGGGTCAGTAGGCCCTGTCGGCCGACGCACGAGAAGATCGTGCGGGCGCTCGCGAGGGCTCCTCGCAGGTCCCGGCTTCTCGAGTGGACGACCGTGACGGTGGCGTTGAGACCGGTCTTCTTGCCCGCTAGGAGCAGGGCGAGCGGAAGTCCGACGGTCTCGGACCGACCGAGGACCGCGACCCGTTCTCCTTCGATCGGAAGTCGATAATGTCGCGCGATGGCGACCGCGGCGAGCGCGACCGCCGGCACGTGCACGGGCGCTTGCGCGACCAGTCGGCCCAGGTTGTCCGTCCCCACGCCGTCGACATCCTTGGCGGGCCGGAGCACCGCGATCGCTCGGTAGAAATCGAACGGAGGCGGCAGGGGATGCTCGAGCAGGACCGCATGCACCTTCGAGTCGCTGTCGAGGGCGGTGAGACGGTCGATCAGCTCCCGAGGGCCGTCCCCGGAGCGCAGTGACTCGTCGAGGAACGAGATACCGAGCGCCGTCGCCGCCTTCCCCTGTCGTTTCAGGTAGTAACGGAACGGACTGTCCACCCCTCGATGGACGCTCGCAAGGCAGGGGGGAGACGTGCCGGGCGGGAGCGACCGGATGGCCTCGCGCGTCGCCTCATCGAGCGCCTCCGCGACCGGCTTTCCCTCGAGACGAACCGTCATGGACCCATCGTTCGGGGTCGAGTCCGGGGTCGTAGATAACGGCCGACCCCTGCCGGGGGCCGACGGGCCCCGGGAGCGGAAAAGCGCCCCGGAAACTCGGTTACGTCAGTTTTACTGGCCCTAAGGGATTTATATGCACCTCCCCTTCGATTCTATGGCAGAACGGTTCCTGGCCGAAGGGAGCCGCGGCGCCACCATGGCAGAAGGAACGGAAGCACCGTCCACCGGGACCGCGGAGGCCGCCCCGGGCAGTGAACTTGACCAGTGGGCACGGACCCTCCCTTATACTTCGAGCGCGCAGGTCGAAGTCCCGCCCCGCCTTCTCGACCAGGTGATCGGTCAGGACGAGGCCGTCGAGGTCGCGCACAAGGCGGCGACCCAGAAGCGGCACATGCTGCTGATCGGCGACCCGGGCACGGGCAAGAGCATGCTCGCCCGGGCGATGGTCGACTTCCTCCCGAAGGAGCAGCTGCAGGACATCCTGGCCTACTCTAACGCCGACGACCCGAACGAGCCGAAGATCCGGGTCGTTCCGGCGGGCAAAGGAAAGGAGATCGTCGCGGCCCAGAAGGTCGAGGCCGCGCAGAAGAAGGAGCAGCGGACGATCCTGTTCGTCGTCATCGCGCTCGTCGTGATCGCGCTGACGATGTACATCGTCATCGTCGACAAGGACCTGACGGCGCTGCTCGTCGGTCTCCTCATCGTGTTCATCATCTACGCCCTCGTTCGATTCTCGGGCGGCCGTAGCGATACCGGTAACGCGGTCGCGAAGCTGCTCGTGACCCACTCGCCCGACGATAAGCCCCCGTTCGTGGACGCGACCGGCGCCCATGCCGGAGCTCTCCTCGGGGACGTCAAACACGACCCGTTCCAATCCGGCGGCCTCGAAACCCCGCCGCACGAGCGCGTCGAGGTGGGAGCGATCCACAAGGCGAACGGCGGCGTGCTGTTCCTGGACGAGATCAACCTCCTCAAGATCGAGAGCCAGCACTCGCTGCTCACCGCGCTGCAGGAACGCAAGTTCCCGATCGTCGGCCAGTCCGAACGCTCCGCCGGAGCGATGGTGAAGACCGAGCCGGTCCCCGCCGACTTCGTCATGGTCGCCGCCGGGAATGTCGACAGCGTGCAGACGATGCACCCGGCGTTGCGCTCGCGAATCCGCGGCTACGGTTACGAGGTCTACGTCAAGACCACGATGCCGGACACAACCGAGAACCGGATGAAACTCGTCCGGTTCGTCGCCCAGGAAGTTGTGAAGGACAAGAAGATCCCGCACTTCGACATGGGAGCCATGGTCGAGGTCATCCGCGAAGCCCAGCGTCGCTCGGGGCGCTCGGGCCAGCTCACGCTCCGCCTCCGCGAGCTCGGAGGTCTCGTTCGGGTCGCCGGCGACATCGCGCTCACCGACGGCGTCCCCACGGTCCACTCAGAACAAGTGGTGAAGGCGAAGCGGGCGGCCCGGTCGCTCGAGCAGCAGATCGCCGACCGCTACATCGAGCGCCGCAAGGAGTACCACATGTTCACCACCAAGGGTTCGGCGGTGGGGGTCGTGAACGGGCTCGCGGCGATCAACGCCCAGTCGGGCATGGCCGAGTTCTCGGGCATCGTCCTTCCGATCGTCGCTGAGGTCACGCCCGCGCAGATGCGGAACGGCGGGGTCGTGGTCGCCACGGGCAAGCTCGGGGAGATCGCGAAGGAAGCGGTGCAGAACGTCAGTGCGCTCATTAAGAAGTACACGGGCGAGGACATCTCCCGCTACGATATCCACATCCAGTTCGTCGGGACCTCGGACGGGGTCGAGGGCGACAGCGCCTCCGTCTCGATCGCGACGGCCGTCATCAGCGCCCTCGAGGGAGTCCCTGTCGACCAGTCGGTGGCGATGACCGGTTCCCTTTCCGTCCGGGGCCAGGTCCTCCCCGTGGGCGGCGTCACGGCCAAGGTCGAGGCCGCCGCGGACTCGGGGATCAAGACCGTGCTCGTTCCGGAGGAAAACCTCGACGACCTCGTCCTCGAGGCGAGGTATCGCGGCATGGTCGAAGTGATCCCGGTCGCCACCCTGCGCGACGTGCTCAAGTATGCCCTCGTCGGCCAGGGCTCTCAGAAGGAATCGCTCCTCGAACGCCTTTCCGCGATGGTCCGGGCCTCAGGCCGCTCGTCGGAGGAGACCCCCGTACCCCCCACGCCGACCCCCGCGGCAGGCCGGCCGACCGGTTCGTGAGAGGGACGTTCCGGGTCCCGGCGCATGGGCCGGTGGTCTCGCGACCATTTCCGGCGCCCGCGGGCCCGGAAGAGGACGAAGACCGGTTCGTCAACCGCCCGTGCTACGAATTCAACGACGACCTCCACACCGCCTGGAACGACAAGCACTGCGAGCACTGCCGCCACTACCTGACGGCTCGGTGCCCGCACATCGACGAGTTCCTGGAAGACGTGGAGGATTTGACCCCCGAGTGATATCGAGGGACCCGTGCGCGGCCTCCTCATCGGTCGATTCCAGCCGTTCCACGGGGGCCACCTCGAGGTGGTCCGGAAGATTCGGATTGACCGACCGGCCGCCTCCCTCCTCATTGGCATCGGAAGCGCGGAAGAGTCGTACACCTGGGAGAACCCGTTCACGGCCGGGGAACGGATCGAGATGATCGACCGGGCTCTCGCCGAGGCGAAGGTGTCGGGCGCCCTGCTCGTGCCGATCGCCGACATCTCCCGGCACGCTCTCTGGGTGAACTATCTCGAAGCGCTCCTGCCGCCGTTCGACCGCGTCTACACGAACAACCCGCTGACCCGCATCCTCTTCGAGCGGTCGGGCTACTTGGTCGAGAGCCCACCGCTGTTCGACCGCGAACGGTTCGAGGGCGTTCGGGTCCGCGAACAGCTCGCCGACGGGGCCGAGTGGAAGAAAGCGGTCCCGCCCGCGGTGGGCGCCTACCTCGAAGAGATCGGTGCGCCGGCTCGTCTCCAGGTCCTCAAGAAAGCCACTGGCCGTTTCGGACGGGTTTACTCGTGAGCGACCGGTCCGAGTCGCAGGACCCCGGCCTCAAACCCCGACCCCGCTTCGACCCGCTCCCGGAGTGGGTCGGGACGTCGACCCGGCTCGTGCACGGAGCCCGACGGCCCGAGTACAACGCGGGCGCGGTCGTGCCCCCGATCTACCAAACGTCCACGTACCACTTTCCGGCCAGTTTCTCCGAGGCGGCCGACCGAGGGGGGGTCTATCTTTACAGCCGGCTCGCGAACCCCACCGTCGAGATCCCGACCGAGATCCTCCGCCAGCTCGAAGGCGGAGAGGCGGCCCGGCTCTTCGGTTCGGGGATGGGCGCGTTCACGAGCCTTCTCCTCTCGCTGCTCAAATCCGGAGACGAGGTCGTCGCGCTCGACGTGCTGTACGGCGGCACGCTCGCCATCCTGACCGACCTCCTCCCGCAGTTCGGCGTGTCCGTGCGATTCGTGAGCGACCGGGAGGCGCGCGAGCCCGAGGCGCTCTTGACGGAGCGAACGCGGATCGCCTGGCTCGAGAGTCCCACGAACCCGCTGCTCAACGTGCACGACCTCGCGCGTTGGGGAAAGGCCTGCGACTCCCGCGGAACGATCCTCGTCGTCGACAATACGTTCGCGTCGCCTATCAACCAGAATCCGCTCGCGCTCGGGGCCGACTTGGTCGTTCACAGCGCGACGAAGTACCTCGGCGGCCACTCCGACCTGGTCGCGGGCGCGATCGTCGGCCCGACCGACCTCCTCTCCCGTATCGACGCGAAAGGGGACATCGGAGCATCGCTCGACCCGTTCGCGGCGTTTCTCCTCGGTCGCAGCTTGAAGACGCTCGCACTGCGCATCGCGCGCCACAACGAGAATGGTCGAAAGGTGGCGGAGGCGCTCGCGACCCACCCCCTCGTCCGTCGCGTTTACTACCCCGGACGGGCGAGCGCCGAGGAGGAGGCGATCGCGTCGCGTCAGATGCAGGGGCGAGGAGGCATGGTCACCGTGTCGCTCGTCGGAGGGGCGGAGGTCGCCGAGCGATTCCTGCGTCGCCTGCGGTTCGTCCACTCGGCGGCCAGTCTCGGCGGGGTCGAGAGCCTCGCGAGCGTCCCCGCCATCACTTCCCATCGACACCTCTCCGCCGAAGAACGGGCGCGTCGTGGGATCGACGATGGGCTCGTGCGGCTCTCGCTCGGGATCGAGGACCCCGAGGACCTCGTCCGCGACATGACCGAGGCGCTCGACTCGCTGCGCTGACCTCGCGGCGCCATCATTATACGGCGATTCCCATCGACCGTGCGTTCGTGCCACTGTAGCTCAGTTCGGCAGAGCGGCTGATTCGTAATCAGCAGGTCGGGGGTTCAAGTCCCTCCAGTGGCTTAGGGACGCCCGCGAACCCGCGCGGCTCCGAGGGTCCCGGAAGACCCGGGTCGGGGAAAGGCGCCTATGCCCGACGGCCGACTGCGATGATCGGACACACGGCGCTACAGCCACAGAGCCATGAGAACTCCATCGGTCAGATTTCCATCGATCAGGAATTCTCGGCGGCGGCGTCCTTCTTCCTGGAAGCCCATTTTGAGATACAGCGCGATGGCGGGCTCGTTCGAAGCGAAGACCTCGAGCGTCACTTTCTGAACCCCCATCGAACGGGCCCAATCCAAGGCACGCTGCAAGAGGGCCGTCCCAAGTCCCATTCTCCGGCATTCGGGAAGACATGCCATGCCGAACTCTGCCACGTGCGCGTTCTTGGGCCAGCGTCCGCGCGCAATGTTGAGCATGCCCGAGAGTCGGCTATCGATTTCTGCGATGAAGAAGGCGCTCTCCTTCCCGTCCGCCGCCCCCAGCGTCTTGCGTTCCTCGTCGAGCGACCACGTCGCGCGTTCCCGCAACACCCATCGCGTCTCGCGGCCGACGATGTTGACAAACTCCGTGATCGCTAGTGCATCATCGGGGACGGCGAGACGGAGGGTGGCTGCCCGTCCGTCCTTGAGCTGACGTACGATGGGGCCGATCACGCTCTCCACCTGGGTGGTCGCAAGAGCGTCGCGGGACTACAAGTATGACTCGGGGGACGGCGGAAGGGCTCAGCCCCCAGGGCGTGCCGGGCTTGCGGGGGCTCAGGACGATTCGACGCGGGCCAGAACGCTGAGGGCATCAACGGTCGCCCATCGGCTCGGTTCGTGAAGCGGCTCGAGAAGCATCGGAAACACGGGACCAAGGGGCGAGTATTCCGTGAGTGCCGGATCGAGGTCCGGGTGGGCCGCGTCCAGGGCCCAAGTCCCCTCGCCTCCGCCCTTGCTACGCAACCAGCGAAGCGCAGGGGCTAACCGACGGTCCGCGCCGTAGCCGAGCTGCGTAAGGATTCGGAGTCCCACGAGGACGTCGTAGTAGTAATGATTCGGATAGTGGATCCGGAACCAAGGCGCGTAGCGGGGTCTCCCTTCGTCCATCAGGTGACGGCGTAGGTAGAACTCCGCCCCTCGCTCGATCGACCGGCGAACCGAGTCGTCTCGGTCTTCCTCGGGGATTACCGCGAGCGCGGCGAGTCCTTCCCATCCGTCGAGGGTGCCCGTGCGCGAAGGAAAACAGTGCCAACCGCCGTCCGACTTTTGCGTTCGCACGATCCAATCGATGGAGTGCTGCACGGCCGGGTGATCGAGGTATCCGAACCGAACGAGGGTTCGAACGGCGTTCCCGGTGACGCAGATCTCTCCGCTGCGTCCCGTAAGGTCCCCTCCGCGCGCGCTCCACCGGTCGAGGATCAGCTGGGAGGTCCGGCGAATTCGGGGGTCGCTCCGAGTCATGCCGAGGTCCGCCAGCACGATCGCGAGCCAGTTCGTGACGATGTACTTGGGCCGGTACAGTTCCCTCGCCGAAGTGCCCGGCGTGACCCAGTGGCCGTCCGGCCACTGGTGATTCAGCAGCGATGCGGCCCAGCCCACGCGGCCGATCGCCGGGATGGCCCCCCGCACTCGAGGGTCGCGGGGGGACCGCCCCTCCACTTCAAGCCAGAACCGAGCCCGGACGCTCGGGTCGGACTTCGGCCCGGTCAGCCACTGCCGTACTCGAGGAGAGACACGCATCGGCCGCCCGGAGCCTTCACCCCTTATCATTACTTTCCGAGGCTTCCCTTAGGAGTCGCTCGGTCGCGGAGCCCGAGCGGGAAAAGACGAGACGTGGGACCCCTTCGAGTCGCTTCGATAGGTTTTCAAAGGAGGGAAGCGCGTTTCTGAGCCGGGTAATCGCGAGTGGCCGCTTTGGTAGTGCCCACGCATCGTCGGCCTCCTCCGATCTACCGCCTGGCCCGGGCGCTCCGATGGATCAGCACGATCGTCTTGGTCGCGCTGATCATCTTCGCCGGGACCGTCGTCTACTCTGCGGTCCAGGTCGCGCGCTCGAGTGCGCAATCCCGGGGGCTCTCGGCGTCCTTCGCGGCGAACGGAACGGTCGAGGTCGGCGGGTCGTTCACGCTCTCGAATCCTGGCATTTACCCGATCGACGGGTTCAAGCTGACCGCCCGGGTCGCGAACAGCAGCGGAGTGAACCTCGGACAGATCGGCGTAGGCCCGGCGAACATCGCGGCCTTCTCGACCGGGGTCTTTCCGATCGCGCTCTACCTGCCGGTGGCAACGAACGGCCCCACGGCTTCGTTGCTCACCGAGGACCAGTACCTGCGCGTGAACGCGTGGGGAAACGCGACGTACGCGTACCTGTTCCCGCTCTCCATCGAGCTCTCCGAGAATCGTTCGTGGGGAGCCCCCTTCGAGGGGTTCGCGGCGAGCGTGGGAACTCCTTCCGGGGGTGGGGGGACGATTACCATCCCCGTCACGGTCACGTTCTCGAATCACGCCTCGTTCCCCGATACCGGCACCCTCACGTTCCTGATCGAATCCGCGACTCAGGTTGACTGCGGCGGTGGATCGTTCTCCGTCGCCGTTCCCCCCGGGAACCTCTACGATCAGACCCAGGACGTGACGCTGAGCTCCGGCTGCTCCCCCTCGGGCGGTCAGATCCTCAGCACCTACTCGACCGGAGGCACTCCGATCTCCCTGCCTCCCGAGGCGATCCCGTGAGCGTTTCCGCCGGGTACGTCGCCCCGCAGAGCGAGACCGCGGGCTACCGGATCCCGTCGCTCGGGTATCGGATCCTCGTCGCGGCGCTGCGGCTCATTCCGACGTTCTTCCTCCTCATCGCGCTCCCGGTCGCCGCTCTCAGCTTCGCGAGCGCGAGGGGGATTGCGCTACCGATCTCCACCTACGCGGTGACGGTCTGGGGAATCGCACTCATGTCGCTCGGCGCCGCCCGCTACATCCTCAAGCCGACCCGGGCCTTCGGACCGGTCTCGATCGCTGCTTCCGCGGTCGCACTCGTGTATCTCGTGTATGCGCTCTCGCTGTCACCGTACCGACTCACCGTACCCGGCGGGTCGGCGTCCATCGCCGCGGGCTATGCGACGTTCCTCGAGCTCGTGATGATCGTTCCCGCGATCGGGATCCTCGTGGGGATCCTCATCACCATCCAGGACGCGGGCTCGCGAACCGAACGGCTGTTGTTCGATTTTCCGGCGTGACCGGGCACCGACTAGACGCCCGCGACCGTCGCCTCGACGATCCGGACCGCCGAGCGGGGCCGGTCGTTCGCGCCCCGGGGGGTCGCGGCGATCTTCTCCACGACATCGTGGCCCGAGCGGACCTTGCCGAAAACGGCGTGCTTTTTGTCGAGCCACGGGGTCGCGGCGAGCGTGATGAAGAATTGGCTCCCGCCCGTGTTGGGTCCGGCGTTCGCCATCGAAAGGACACCGGGACCGTCGTGGCGCAGGGTCGCGTCGAACTCGTCGGGGATCGTGTAGCCAGGTCCGCCGGTCCCGTCGCCCTTCGGGCATCCGCCCTGAATCATGAACCCGGGGATCACCCGGTGGAACGTGAGACCGTTGTAGAACCCCTTGCGCACCAGCGTGACGAAATTCTCGACCGTCTTCGGGGCCCGGTCCCGAAAGAGCTCGATGCGGATGTCTCCGAGGGTCGTCCGGAAGGTCGCGGTGGGCTGCGCCATGCGCTCCGGAGAGCGGACGAGCGGAAAAGAGCCACCCCGAGCCGTCCGGTTTAAGTGGACGGTCGGGAGTCCTCGGCCGCAGTGGAGGGAAGGATTATCCGGCAGCTCGAATGAACCGGTCGATTGCCCTCATCGGGATCGTCGTCATCGCCTTCGGGTTCGTGCTGGTGGCCTACCCGATCGCCTTCACCGGGAGCGAACAGCTCGACATCGAGCAAGAGGTCGGGTTCCTGGTGGCTCCGGTCGGCCTCGTGGTGGTCATGCTCGGTGCCCTGGCGCACGACCCCGAGCGGACCACCGTGGGCGGGACGTTCGGCAACCCGGAGGCCGACCTCGCTCGTGCCTCGCGGGGTAAGGCGGTCGAACCCCGGGCCGTCCGTCGCTACAATCCGCACGAACCCGTGGACTGCCGGTACTGTCGAACGGTGATCACGGCCGACCTCGCGCAGTGCCCCCGATGCGCTCGACCCCGCGATTGCCGGACCTGCGGCCGTCTGCTCGGCATCGTGGAGGACCGAGTCACGTGTCCGGGGTGCGGCCGGATCGAAGGGTTGTGCAACTGCCCTCTCATCGCACGCCCGAGCGCGAGCACGCCTCCGCCCGGGAGCGCTCCGCGAAGACGGTGATGGGGGAGCCGGTCGACCTCCGCATCCCCCGGGGCGTCGCCTCGCCCGACCTGACGACCCCGGTGCTGGTCCGCTTCGACGGGTCGTGCCAGCCGCCCGGGGGCGGAGGGGTCGCGGGTTGGGGTTTCGTGATCGAGGGTCCGGGAGTTCGCTTCGAGGATTGTGGGCTCGCCGCGCGTCCCTACTCCCCGCACTCCACCAACAACGTCGCCGAGTATGTCGGGGCGATCCGCGCCCTCGAACAGCTTCGTTCAATGGGGTACACGGGCGAGGTGATTGTCGAAGGAGACAGCCAGCTCGTGGTGCGTCAGATGAAGGGGGAGTACGAGGTCCGAGCGGAGCACCTGAAGGCGTACCACGATTGGCTGACCCAGCTCGCCCGATCCTTCCAAGGTGTTGAATTCCGCTGGATTCCTCGAGGGGAGAACACGGTCGCGGACGCGCTCTCGAAGCGCGCGGTCGAATCCGCCTGGGACGACGCGAAGCGCCACCGCCCCGTCCGCCCGGCGGCGGTCGTCGAAACGGAAATGGAAACGGACCCGGGCTGAGCCGGTCGTTCAGCCCCAGCGAACCGTGTAGACGAGCGTGCGGCCTTCCATGGCTGCCCGGGCGCGCGCCGAGTCGACGTACGTGGCGAACGCGGCGGCCGCCTCGGGGGTCAGCTTGGGTCGGACCCCATAGCCTCGGGGCTCGCCTTGGCCCAAAAAGACGGGCGGAGGAGGAACCAACGTGGGGGACTCGGGTGGAGACGGGGGTGATTTACGGATCGCCGCGCTCATGCGACCCAGGCCCCGGGGGACGAAACGCGGAGACCGTCGACTCGAAGGCAGGGGAGAACCGCGAGCGGAACATCGACCTCGAAGGCAGGCGCGACACGTGCTGGAAGCGAGGCGAGAATCGCCCGGCCGTCAGGATTGTCGGACACGTCCCGTGCAGGGTGTCAGACGCACGTCGTACATAAAGCCGAAAGTTCGACTGGAAACTAGGGGGTGCCCCCTAGCTCCCTGACGGAAAAGGCCGGCGGACATCGGGCAGACTAGATTCGCCCCGCCTCGGTTTGGCGGTGACCCTTCTTAAAGCGAGGGCGGCTGGGGCGGCGTACCAAGGAAGTGGGTACACGACCGAATCGGAGATGGGCTCGTTCCTGCGCCGCGCGGAGTCGAAGCTCCTCGACCTTTCCGTCGAGTCCCAGAAGGCCGACTGGGTCTACGATACCTACATCTCGTCAGACAGCGAGCTTCTCGCCGCCCGAGCGTACTCCCGGCTGATCGGCGCGACCGTTGGGCTCGCGAAAGAGTCGACCCGTTTCCCGGCGGTGGCTCTCCCGGAGATCGACGCAAGAAAGGCGAAACTGCTACGCCTGATGCTCCCGCTGATCGCTCCGTCGGACCCCACCGAATCCGAGGAGCTCTCGCGCCGAGTCACCGCGATGCGCGGGACCTACGCGAAAGGTCGGTATACGCCGCGCTCGGTGAACGAATCGCTCGACCTGCAAGGGCTCTCCCGGATCCTGACCGAGAGCCGAGACCCCTCTGTTCTCGAGGACGTGTGGACGGGATGGCATCAGGTCGGCCGCTCGATCCGCCCCGATTTCCTTCGGTACGTGGAGCTCGCGAACCGCGGTGCGAGCGAGCTCGGGTTTTCCGATACGGGCGCGATGTGGCGCTCCAAGTATGACATGGACCCGGTGGCATTTGCCCGGGAGGTCGACCGGCTCTGGTCGGAGGTGGAGCCGCTCTACCGCTCCCTCCATGCCTACGTCCGTCGCCGGCTGCTCGAGCACTACGGGGCGGACCGAGTACCCTCGAAGGGTCCGATCCCGGCGCATCTGCTCGGGAACATGTGGGCACAATCCTGGGATGGGACCCTCCCGCTCCTCGCTCCCCCCTCCGACGGAACGGACATCGACCTCACCGCGATCCTGGTCGAGCGAGGAGTTTCGCCCACCGACATGGTCCGTACGGCGGAACAGTTCTTCGTCTCGCTCGGATTCGACCGCCTCCCGTCGACGTTCTGGGAGCGGTCGATGTTCGTTCGCCCGCGCGACCGCGAGGTCGTCTGTCACGCGAGCGCCTGGGACGTCGATTGCGTCGACGACCTTCGGCTGAAGATGTGCATCGAGATCACGGGCGAGGATTTCATGACGGTCCACCACGAGCTGGGCCACAACTACTATCAGCGGGCTTACGCGCAGCAGCCGTTCCTCTTCCGCGACAGCGCGCACGACGGGTTCCACGAAGCGATCGGCGACACGATCTCGCTCTCCATCACGCCCGAGTATCTGGTGCGGATTGGGCTGCTCGAAAAAGCCACCGACCCGAAAGGCGACACCGCCTTGCTCTTGCGAAGGGCGCTCGAGAAAGTGGCGTTCCTGCCGTTCGGACTGGTCGTCGACAAGTGGCGCTGGGACGTCTTCTCGGGAGAGACCTCCCCGTCGGAGTACAACTCGACGTGGTGGGAGATGCGACGCCGCTACCAGGGGATCGCCCCGCCGAGCGTGCGGAGCGATGAGGAGTTCGACCCCGGTGCCAAGTACCACGTTCCGGCGAACGTGCCGTACATGCGCTACTTCCTCGCCCACATCCTCCAGTTCCAATTCCACCGCGCGCTCGCCCGAGAGGCCGGCGCCTCGGGACCGCTCCATCGTGCCTCGATCTACGGATCGAAAGCCGCCGGTCGCCGGCTCGGCGCGGCTCTCGAGATGGGAATGAGCCGGGAGTGGCCCGATGCCCTCGAGGTCCTAACGGGAGAGCGACGCATGGACGCGTCGGGTCTACTCGAATACTTCGCACCCCTCCAGCAATGGCTCGACGAACAGAACCGGACGAGCCCCATCGGTTGGTAGCGCACCCCCGCCGCCTTCGCCCTTGGGCGACCGCGGAGCGTAGCCGGATCGTCCGAGAATTGCGGGCTCTCACGGGGCCGGACGATGGGGAAGCGCTCCGATCGTATCTCGGCTCTCCCGTGCCCGTCCTGGGCATCCGGGTCCCCGACCTGCGGTCGCTCGCCAAGGCGAGCGCCCGCCGGATCGGGACGCGGCCCCTTCCTCAGGCACGAGCGCTCGTGAAATCGCTCTGGGAAGGGGAGCTCTTCGAGGAGAAGGCGATCGCCATCGAACTGCTCGGGCTCCGGCCGCTCGCGCACGATGGTCCCGCCTGGGACCTCGCCGCCCGTTGGGTGGACGACGCCACCGGCTGGGCGCTCTCGGACGGACTCGCTGCGGGCCCGATCGCCGCCGGAGCGGCCGAGCACCCCGAGCGGTTTGCCGAGCTCCTAGCGTGGACCGAATCCACGAACCTCTGGCGCCGGCGGGCCTCGTCGTATGCGCTTCGAGCGTGGGTGCGAGCCGGCGAGCTCGACCGGCCGTTCCGTCTGCTCGAACGCCTGTTGGACGACCCGGAACGGTGGGTCCAGCGGGCGGTCGGCACATGGCTACGGGAATGCTGGAAGAAGGACCGCGCCCGGACCGAACGGTTCCTCCGTCGCGAGGTCCGACGACTCGCCCCGGTGACGCTCACCGTGGCGACCGAACGAGCTCCCAAGGGCTTTCGAAAGGAGCTTCGACGGGAGAGCCGCCGCCGTCCGGCGGAGCGGCGAGGGTATTAGATTCCCGGCCCCCTCCCCCCTCGATGCTTCTGGGTCACGGGGAGAGCTTACTTCGAAGCGCTTACGCCGTGGCGGACGGCGGCGACGGGGCGGAATCGCCCAAGGGCCCCGGCGTCCTCTACGTGACGACCGCCCGGATCGTCTTCGAGGCCCCCCTGACGCGCAGCCGGATCGTGCGGCGGGCGGCGGGCGAGACCGTGATCCAGCTCGATGTCTCGCTGCACGAGCTGCGGAACGTATCGGTGCGTCGAGGCCGGATCGCCCGACCACGCCTGGTGCTCGAGCTGGACCGCGGACGCCCGTCGTTTGACGTTCTCGAACCGGAGGCGTGGGCCGGCACGATCGCCCAGGCGAAGCGCGGGCTTCCCGGGCCGCAGGCACCGGTGGCGAGCGTAGTGCACACGATCGAACGGCAGGTGGTCAAGGTGCGTTGCCGGTTCTGCGGCGCCCTCGGCAACGAGGTCGACGGGCGATGCCCCTCGTGCGGGGCCCCGCTGTAGCTTCCGTCGGCGAGGCTCAGAACGGCAGCTGCCGGAAGAGCTGGCGAAACCCCGAGACGGTCCAGTACGCCGCGAGGCCTCCCACCCCGACGGCCAGCGCGGCGCACAGGAGTCCCAGCGGAACGGAGAACACGGACGGGACGAGTAGGGCGAACGTTCCCGGGATCAGGATCAGGAAGAGGAGCACCATGCCGGAGGCCGTGGCGGCGAGCATTCCGCCCGGCCGCAGGAACTGAGCTCGGGGCCGATCCTGGAAGTCCGAGAAGCGCGAAGCGAACACGAGACCCCAGAACGTGAGAACGACCGAGATCGCGGCGACCAGCATCACCACGCCGAGGACCTCGGGCGCCGCCAGTCCAAAGAAGAACCCCACCACGAGCGAGAGCACCACCGCGAAGAGGAGCGAGGGCAAGAGGACGTACGCGGTCTTCGCCCGGACGAGGTTGCCCACCGAGATCGGGTAGGAGTACAGCGATTGGAGCGCCTTGCGCTCCTGACCGATCGACGTGCCGCTGATCAGAAGCGCCGAGAAGCCGGCGACCCAGCCCACCCACACGACGGAGACGAACCCCCCCAGCGCCTTTCCCTCGACCAGGACCAGGATCACGAGGACGATCGGAACGACCAGCGTCGGGAGCATCTCGCGCCGTCGGACGAGGCCCTTCAGGTCCTTCGATACGATCGCAGATTCCGCGGCGGAGAGGCCGAGCAGCGCGAGGAAGGAACTCCGGGAGGCGTAGCGGTGAGGCTCGAGGCGGACCTCGGTCGGCGACGGGACCCAGTAGCTCCGGCGCAGGTCGCTCGCGATGTAGAGAAGGAGTCCCACAAACGCCAGCTGTCCGGCGGCGAACCCGGCCCCGACCGCGAAGCTTCCCGCGGCCCATTGGGTCAGCGCTTCGGTGGACCAGAAGAACGGGACGAACGAGGTCACGATCCCGACCGCCGAGAGGCGTTGGGCGAGGGCGAGGACGAAGACCGGATTGAACGCGAGCTGCAGCGCGAGGATGACCACGATGAGCACCACCGCGCGGAGAATGAGATTCACCTGGCCCCGCCGCCCCGCGGTCACCGAGCTCGCGCGCTGGGTGACGGAGCGCACCATCTCCACGAGGACCGCCCCTTCGAAGAGCGCTACGAGCGAGAGGAGTGCGGTGAGCGCGTAGAGGCCGGCGAGGCCGCCAAAGAGAGCGATCGGCAGCAGGGCTCCGAGCGCGATGGCGAGCGCGGGGGAGTACGTGTACGCGATTGCGGAGGCCGACGCGGAGACGTACTCGGTCGGCGTGACGGGCAGCCAATTGGCCGCATCGCTGCCGGCGAACTTCGAGGTGGTCGTGAGCTCGAACATGACGCCCGCGACGAGGACCACTCCGACCGCGACCAGCGGGAGCAGGGGAAGGAACGCCTGCGCGAGCGCTGCGAGCTGACCGCTCGAGATCCCACTCGCCCGGACGGCCCCGTCCGCGAGTCCGAGCGTCCCGAGGAACAGCACGAAGTCAACGATGGCGATGAGCTGGGGTTGGCCGAGGAAGCTCCGGGGGTCCGACGAGCTCCGGCCGCTGCGAAGCTGGGACGCGACCAGGGTCGCGGCCAGCCGTCGAACGCGGTGGAGGTCCATCGATCCCCTACCGACTCAAGGCGTCGACGACATCGCGGAGGTCGCCCGTTCCCGTCAGTTTCAGGAAGACCTCCTCGAGGTCGCGTCCGGCCAAACCGGCTCGGTCCCG
>DATEQS010000048.1:0-148412 GCA_035272385.1 Thermoplasmata archaeon | reverse complement strand
ACGTCGTTCTGCGCGGGGGCCGGTTTCGTGGTGCACCTCCGGAACACGTACGCCACGAGCGGTGAGGTCGCCTACGAGCAAGGCGCGGTGGTCTATGCGCAGTCGGGAGGGATCCCGATCTTCGTCTCGACGCCCCCGATCACGTTCACGAACGGGATACTCTCCATCTTCCTGCCTCGCTTCTCCAACAACACGGTCAACACGGAATCGGGCGTCGGCACCGCGGACCTGAACCTACGCCTCCTCTCGGCAGCCCCGGTCGTCGTCCCGGGGAACGGGTTCTCGTTCCGCAGCGGCACGTTCGTCACGGCCACGATTCAAAGCGCGTACGCGGCGGCCTGGTACGCCTACTACCACTCCCTGACGGCGCTCGCGCCGGACGTGACGTGCACGCCCACGGGGGCCAGCAGCCCCTGCACCGCGAACTACGTTACCGGCGGCCCGCTCGGCACGGTCACGCTCAAAGTGCCGATTTCGGCGATCACGACGCTCGACTTCCTCGTCGGGGTCTATTCCTTCGCCATGTCGTGACCACCGGGTCGACCGGACCCGGAGGCGGGTGGGTGGTTCGGTCGAACGGGCCGACCCTACCGCGGGCTCTGGGGTCGTCGCTCGCGGAGCCACGCCTTGGCTCCCACGAGGGTGCCCCACGTCCGTCGCGGCACGAGCCCGACCTCGTTCGGTCCGGCGGGTCCCGCGCTCCAGGCCGCCCGCGCCCGGGGGGCGGCGAGGTGGTCGACCTCGACGATCGCGCGTCGACCTTCTGCCCGGATGAGACGGAACCGTCGTACGGGGACGCCGGCCGAAGCGAGGCGCTCCGCGAGCAGGCTCTCCCACGCTCGGGGGGAGAGGGACGGAAAGTGTTCCCCCGCCACCTCGAGTCCGAGGTAGCGGGGCCGGAGCCCGGGGGGCTTACCGGACGAGGTCGATGACTTCCTCGGCCTCACCGGCCGCGTAGCCTCCCTTCTGACCGAGGAGGCTCTGCGCGCGGACGCCCGTGATGATGAGGAGCACCTTGATGGTGTTCTCCATCTCGGGGGAGTTCTCGACCGAGCAGCCCCAGATGATCCGAGCGCGCTTCGAGATCTTCCCGCCGACCAGCGCCGCGGCCTTCTCGGCCTCGCTGACCGTCATGGTCGGACCGCCGATCACGCGCACGAGGGCGCCGGTCGCGTCCTTGAGCTCGACCGAGCCGAGCAGGGGAGAGGTGAGCGCCTCGGTGACCGCTTCGGTGACCCGGTCGGTCGCGCTCTCGCTCTCGCCGAGTCCGATGAGCGCGACGCCGCCGTCCTTCATGACCGTCAGGATGTCGGCGTAGTCGAGGTTCACGAGGCCGGGCTTCGTCACGATCTCGGTGATGCCCTTGATTGCGGTCATCAGGACCGCATCCGCGAGCTTGAACGCGGAGTCGAGGGGCATCCGGGGGACGAGCTCGAGGAGCTTGTCGTTCTGGATGACGATGGTGGTGTCGCAGACGCGGCGCAGGCGCTCCAGCCCGTCGCGGGCCTGCTCCATGCGCGCGGCTCCCTCGCCGGCGAACGGGAGGGTGATGACGCCCATCGTGAGCGCGCCCGCTTCCTTCGCGAGCCGAGCGACCAGGTGCGCGGAACCGGTCCCGGTCCCGCCGCCCATGCCCGCGGTGATGAAGACGATGTGCGCGCCGGTCACGAACGCGCGCAGCTCTTCCTCGTTCTCGCGCGCCGCCTCTTCCCCGATCTCGGGTCGAGCGCCGGCGCCGAGGCCCTTCGTGGTCCGGCGGCCGATGAGGATCTTGCGTCCCGAGTGGATGCTGAGCAGGTGTTTCGCATCCGTGTTGATGGCGCACATCTCGGCGCCCTGGATGCCTTCCTCGACGCAGCGGTTGATCGTGTTCGAGCCGCCACCACCGCATCCGACGATCCGGATGTTGACCTTGAGGGTCTCCGCCAGCTTCGTCAGCTCAGCGTCGTCCTGGCTGGCATAGGCGGGCGCGGTCGGCTTCTTCTCTTCGACCAGGGCCTGGTTTTCCTGGTGTTTCGCGATCGCTTCCTGGATAATGGACTTCATCGTTCTATCTCCGCTACGTTTGTCGGACGAGCGTCATACGCTCTGGACAAGCAGTTTGGAGAATCGTACATAAACGTTTGCGTAGAGCGGAAGCTCTCGGTGAATTCTCCCCGGTGAGAAACGCGCGACGACCCACACTCACCCACGCAGAGCCGAACCGAGCGTCGGTTCCGACGGTGAGTTCGCCCGGCTCGACCGGGTCGGGACGGGGCATGACACCGACGTTCGCGCCTTCAGGAATTCCGATGCGTTGGGTTCGCAAGGAACTCTGGTCCTCGTCGACCGCCCGGCGTGGGGAGGCACGGCACCACCGCCGCGAGCGTTATCCGAAACGTCCGAGTCGTGTGTTCCGGATGGATCGCCAACGCAAACGTAAGCGCTCGCGGAGTCGGACGGCGGGTTCGGCCGGGCACATTCGCTACAACCGCGCTGTCTGGGACCGGATAAGCGGGTGGTACGACTGTCGTCACGCCTGTGTATTGGGGGGAACATCCGCCACCGCGTGGGGGTTGTTCCGGGTACCGGAGAGTAAATTGGGTCTTCTTGGGAATACGCGCGGGAAAGCCATCCTGGAACTCGGTTGCGGCGCGGCCCGCTGGTCGATTGCGCTGGCTCGCGGAGGGGCCCGGTCGACGGGCATCGACCTTTCGTCGGTCCAGCTCGCGAGGGCCCGAGAGCTCCAGCGGGAGTCCAAGGTCCGCTTCCCCCTGGTACGCGCCAGCGCAGAACAGCTTCCGTTGCGGGATGGCGTGTTCGACCTCGTCTTCTGCGATTGGGGAGCGATGACGTTCGCCGACCCGATGCGGACGGTACCCGAGTGCGCCCGTGTGCTCCGCCCCGGAGGGAAGTTCGTGTTCGCGACCGCGAGCCCCTTTCGCTACGTGACGTTCGACCGCGCGAAGGACCGACAATCTCGCCGTCTACTCCGCCCGTACTTCGGGAGCTATCGCATCGACCTCGGAAGCGACGCGGCGGTCGAGTTCCAACTTCCGTACGGTACTTGGATCGACCTGTTCCGGAAGAATGGCCTCACCGTCGAGCGCTTGATGGAAACTCGTCCGACCCCTGGACGGCAGTCGAGGTACCTCTCTCGCCCCGATGCGAAATGGGGCCGGTCCTGGCCGCTCGAGACAATCTGGAAGCTGCGCAAGGAATGAGCGGCCCCTAGGACCCGACGCGCGACCGCTCGCATTTCGTCGTTTCTCGCGAGGGGGAAGAGCGACGGGAGCACGCGGGTTTATGTCCGCGCACTCTCTCGCACGCTCGTGGAGTCGTATTTTCTGTCGGTCGAGGCCGAGGTCGACCGCGCGTACGCGGTCGCCGAGAAGGCCCGCCACTCCGGCTACGACCCCGAAGTCGTTCCCGAGATCCCGCGCGCCCAGGACATGGCTATGCGGGTCGAGAAGCTCCTCTCCCATCTCGGGATCGAAGGAATCTCGACCGAGATCCGCGCGCTCTCGGCGACCATGCCCCGCGAGGAGGTCGCCCTGACCATCGCCCGTCGCATCGCGCGCGACCCGTCGCGGGGGGAATCGATGGCGGCCCGCGTGGACGCCGCTCTCCGGGTGGGTCTCGCGATCCTGACCGAAGGGATCCTCGTCGCTCCGCTCGAGGGGCTGGCCGAAGTCCACATCCATGAGGACAACGAGCATGGTCCGTACATCGAGCTCTACTACGCCGGCCCGATCCGAGCCGCGGGCGGTACCGCCCAAGCGTTGAGCGTGCTCCTCGCCGACGTCGTCCGGCGGGACCTGGGATTAGCTGCCTTCCATCCGGAGCCCGACGAGGTGGGGCGATACAAGGAGGAGATTCCGCTGTACAAGTACCACCAGCACCTCCAGTACGTTCCCACCCCGGAGGAGATCGACCTCGTGGTCCGCCATGTTCCCGTGGCGATCTCGGGGGAGGCGACCGAAGGGGACGCGGAGGTCAGCGCGTTCCGGAACTTGCCCCGCGTCCCCACGAACGGGATCCGCGGCGGGGCGTGCCTGGTCATCGCCGAAGGCCTCTGTCAGAAGGCGGCGAAGCTCCGGAAGATCGTGGAGAAGCTCGGGCTCGACGGTTGGGAGTTCCTCGCGGACGTCGGTCACAACACGAGCGATGAGGAGGAGGCGCGGACACCGAAATACCTCCAGGACTCGGTTGGGGGCCGACCCGTCCTCGCGCACCCGAACCATCCCGGGGGCTTCCGCCTCGTCTACGGCCGGGCCCGCACGACGGGGCTCGCCTCCTGCGCGATCAACCCGGCGACGATGTCGATCCTCCAGAACTTCATCGCGATCGGGACCCAGGTCAAGCTCGAGTACCCCGGAAAGGCGACGGCGATGGCGGTCTGTGACACCATCGAGGGTCCCATCGTAGAGCTGGACGATGGCACCGTCACCGCCGTCCACGACCTCGCGCGGGCGGAGGAGCTGCGGTCGAGGGTCCGGCGTATCATCGACCTCGGTGAGATCCTCGTCTCGTTCGGAGAGTTCCTCGAGAACAACCGGCCGCTCGTCCCGGCGGGCTACTCGCTCGATTGGCACCTCGAAGAGCTCCGTGCGGTGGGAGCCACGGACGCCGAAGGGTTGGGCGTCACCACGTACGAGGACGCCGTTCGGGTCTCCCAGACGTACCGGGTCCCGCTCCACCCTCGCTGGCTCCTCTTCTGGCACGACCTCACGCCGGCCGAAGTGCGGGCGCTCGGGGAGTTCGTCGAGCGCAGCGGACATTGGGTCGATGGGACGCTCGTGATACCCGCCGACCCCTTGTGGCGGGAGGCCCTCGTACGGCTCGGGTTCCTCTTCTCCCCCGTGGGAGGGGACGACCTGCGCGGGGAACCGGACGCGTCCGCCGCGCTCGTCGGGGGTCTCGGTCTCGCACCCGAAGGGGAGCTATTGGCCCGTCGCACGCCGCTCGACCCGGTCGACGAGGACACGCTCACGTACGTGAGCCATCTCGCGGGCGTCCCGGTCCGGGCGCGTGGGCCGTCTAGGGTCGGCGGGCGCGTCGGCCGTCCGGAGAAAGCCTACCACCGGAGCATGCAGCCGAACGTCCACGGGCTCTTCCCCGTGGGCGCCGCGGGAGGCCCTACCCGCTCGATCCCCGATGCGGCGCGCCGAACGATGCGCGAAGGCGTGAAGGTCGACCTCGGGGTCCGCAGCTGCCCGGCGTGCGGCCGCTCGACCGTATGGACCCGGTGCCCGTGCGGGGCCCATACCGAGCCCACCGGTAAGACGATCTCGGAGCCCCTGCCGGTCGCCCGCCTCTGGAGCGATGCGCTCGAGCGTCTTCATCTGGGCAAACCCCCGGTGGTGAAGGGGGTCAAGGGGCTCACGTCCCCGGGAAAGGTGCCCGAGGCGATCGAGAAGGGGATCCTTCGCGCCTCCCACGCCATCTCCGTCTACCAGGACGGGACCGCCCGCTTCGACCTCACCGACCTCCCGCTCACGCACTTCCGGCCGGTCGAGATTGGCACCGACATCGCCACCCTCCAACGACTGGGGTACACCCGGGACTGGTCCGGCGCGCCGCTCACCGACGACGAGCAGTTGGTGGAGCTCCTTCCCCAGGACCTCATCGTCTCTCGTTCGTGCGGGGTGTACCTCACCCGTCTCGCCCAGTTCGTGGACGACGAGCTGGTCCGTCTCTACGACGTCGAACCGTACTACCGGGCCGAGCGGCCGGAGCAGCTCATCGGGCACGTCGTCGTCGCCCTCGCGCCCCACACCTCGGGCGGGGTCGCGGGCCGGCTGCTCGGCTTCACGAACGCGGAGGCGTGCTTCGCGCATCCCGTCTTCCACGCCGCCAAGCGTCGGAACTGTGACGGCGACGAGGACTCGGTGACGCTCCTCCTCGATGCGCTCCTCAACTTCTCGAGGTCCTACCTACC
Source organism: Thermoplasmata archaeon (assembly GCA_035272385.1). Taxonomy (GTDB): domain Archaea; phylum Thermoplasmatota; class Thermoplasmata; order Lutacidiplasmatales; family UBA184; genus Lutacidiplasma. Next base: position 142,492 of record DATEQS010000048.1, on the reverse strand, counting down.
CGATAGTCGGGGCGCGCTCATGGACAAGCCGCTCGTTCTGACGACCCGCCTCGAGGCCACGGAGGTCGACAAGGAAGCCCACAACGTCGACGTCTCGAGCCACTACCCGCTCGCGTTCTACCGAGCGGCGGCGGAGCGACGGGACCCCAAGGAGGTCGAGGCGCTCCTCGACCTCGTCGGTCATCGCCTCGGCTCCGACCGTTCGCTATCGGGGTACGGGTTCAGCCACGACACCCACCGCATCGCGGGCGGACCGCCTCGTTCCGCGTATCGCGAAGGTCGGCCGATGGCCGAGCTGGTCGAGCGGTCGATCGTGCTGGCGTCGCAGATCCGGGCCGTCGACCTAGCCGAGGCCGTCACGCTCGTGCTCAATGCCCACTTTCTTCCCGATGTGATGGGGAACCTGCGGAGCTTCGGGACGCAGAAGTTCCGGTGCAAGGCGTGCGACACCTCCTACCGGCGGCCCCCGGTCTCGGGCCGCTGCGTCGCGGAGCGCGCCGGGAGTCGGTGCGACGGAGAGCTCCTCTCGACCGTTTACGAAGCGTCGGTGCGCAAGTACCTCCCTCTCGCGCAGCGTCTCGGAGCCATGGAGGGGATCACCCCGTACGTTCGGCAGCGCATCCAACTCATCGCCGACTCGGTCGCGACGCTCTTCCCCGGGGCCATCGCCCAGACGACGCTCGACCGATTCCGCCCGGAGCCCGCGGCCCCGTCCGCCGGCGAGGACGGCCCGTCGGTTCTCGGTTCGCCGGCCCCCGCAAGCGCCGGGGACGGGGAGTCCGGAACGTCCAAATAGCCGACGTCCCGTGGAAGGACGGCGGGCTTGTGGGGTAGCCTGGACTATCCTGCTGGCCTTCGAAGCCAGCGACCTGGGTTCGAAATCGCGGAGCAGTGCCGCGACGGAACTCCCAGCAAGCCCGTCCCCCGCTTCCGGTGCGGACTAGCCGAAGTACGCCGGGGATTGCGGAGGCTCGCTCCGCTTCTCCTCGTCGGCCTTGACGGCCTCGAGGATGTCGACCGCGAGGATCGCCGGGATCGGCACGAGGCGGACCCGCCCCTTCTCGGCCCCGCCCGACCCGTCAAGCTCGATCGCGAGGGCGTTGTCGCCGCCGATCGACACGAGCCCTCGGAACGTGCCGGTCGAGACGATAGCTTCGTTCTCGGTGCCGGCGGACCGGACCGTGACCTTCGAACCCGACGTGAGGGCGATCGTCGGTCGCTTCGCCGCGCTGGTCGGCTCGCTCATCGGCTCCCTCCGCGTTCCCGACCCGGGCTCCGGGACAAGGGGGCGGCCTTCGGCGGGATCTCGAGCGCTCTTTTCTCGACCAAGGTCTGCAAGTGATTCACGGTCTCCCGATATCGACGGAGGGCGTTCTGCGCGTTGGCCTCCGTGAAGTCCCAGGCGCGGGCCAGGTTGCCGTAGCGGAGCCGGTACCCTTTTCGGCCCTTCCCGTCGGTGGCCCCTCCCACTTCCTCCAGCAGGTCGAGTGCCTTGAGCTTGTTGACATGCCGGTAGACCGTGGGCTTGGACGTCTTGAGCACCGCCGTCAGCTCGTCGACGTACCACGCTCTCGCCGGGTCCTTGAGGAGGCAGTCGCGGACGAGCCGGTAGGCGAGGCTCTGCGCGACCGGTCCCTCGGACCCGCGTCCCTCCTCCCCTTCGGGTAGGTAGCCGACGAGTCGAAGGAACTCCCGCAGCACCTCGTCCAGATCGACGATCGGGGTGAGGGGAGTGCTGTAACGCAACGCGAGTTCGAATGGCATGCGGTCCGGTTGCCAAAACCGCTCATCAGATAAAAAAGAAGGCGTGAGTTGCCCCGCCCGCGGTGTGAAACCACGGACTCCGCGTTCGGCTCCTCCGCGAGGACTCCGTCGTTCCCCGTCGGCGCTCCGTTCCCGTCCGACGCGACAGGACCCGACGACCCCGGGCCTCCGTACGCGCCGGAGCGGGTGGCGCGAGCGCTTAAGCCTCTCAGGCCGTCCCCTCCGACATGCCGCTCTCCCTCACGGAAGTCCGGGCGCTCGTCGCCCAGTACCCCTCCCCGCCGGTGGTCGGGACGGTCGGTTCTCACTCGGCGCTCGACGTCGCCGACGGAGCGGTCACCGAAGGTCTTTCGAGCCTGATCCTCGCGCAAGCCGGTCGGGACGCGACGTACACCCGCTACTTCCGGTCGGTGCGGGCCCCGGACGGCACGCGGACGCGGGGGTGCGTGGACGACGTCTGGACGTTCTCGAAGTTCGCCGACATCGTGTCTCCCGCGGCCCAGGAGCGTCTCCGCGCGGCGGGCGTCGTGCTCGTCCCGAATCGGGCGCTCAGCTCCTACGTTCCCCTCTCCGCGATCGAGGACGACCTCCGGGTCCCGATCGTGGGGTCGCGCATGATGTTGAGGATCGAGGAACGGAGCGAACGCGAGAACTACTACACGCTCCTCGAGCGAGCCGGGATATCCACCCCCCGCCGCATCCCGGGTCCCGACGCGATCGACCGCCTCGCGATCGTGAAACTGCCCCATGCGACCCGCCGGCTCGAGCGCGGGTTCTTCACTGTCGCGAGCCCGGAGGCGTACCGCGCGAAGGTCGAACGGTTGGTGGCGCGAGGCACGATTGCCCCGGACGACCTCGCGACCGCGCGCATCGAGGAATACGTCCTCGGTCCGGTGTTCAACTTCAATTACTTCTTCTCTCCGCTCGTCCCGCGCGAGGAGGGGCTCGAGCTGCTCGGAGTGGACGAACGACGGGAAAGCAACCTCGACGGGCTCGTCCGCCTTCCGGCCGCGCAGCAGCTCGAGCTCAACGACTCCGACCGGATCCCCGAGTACACGGTCGTGGGCCACGGGACGCTGACGGTTCGGGAATCGATCCTCGAGGACGTGTTCCGCATGGGTGAGAAGTTCGTCGATGCGGCGCGCGCCCAGTACCCCCCGGGTATCATCGGACCGTTCTGCCTTCAGACCTGCATCGACCGCAACGGGCGGCCGACGGTCTTCGACGTCGCGGCCCGGATCGGCGGCGGGACCAATGTCCACCTTGCGCTCGGACATCCGTACGGGAACGCGCTGTACCGGACCGCGATGAGCAGCGGCCGTCGGGTCGCCCTTGAGATCCGGAACGCCTCCGAGCAAGGGCGGCTCGCGGAGATCGTTACATGACCGACCCGAAGTCCGAAACCCCGCTCCGTCGCACGGCTCTCTACGATTTCCACCTACGGCACGGGGGCCACATCGTCCCGTTCGCGGGCTGGGAGATGCCGCTCTACTACACCAGCATCCTCGCCGAGCACCGCGCGGTCCGGGAGGGGGTCGGGGTCTTCGACGTCTCCCACATGGGCCTCCTCACGGTCGAGGGAGCGCACGCCGCGGACCTGCTCGGTCGACGTACAACCGCGAATGTCCCGTCCTTGACTCCCGAGCAGGTTCGCTACACGTTCCTGCTCGAGGCGACGGGCTATATCGTCGACGACCTGCTCGTCAGCCGCCTCGACTCCGGCGATGAGTTGACCCGCTCGTTCATGGTCGTTCCGAACGCGAGCCGCGCCGACGAGATCGAGGAGATCCTGCGCCAGCACCGCGGTCCCGACACGACGATCGGCCGGTGGAACGGACCGGTGGCCCTGCTCGCGGTCCAGGGGCCCAAGTCGCGCGCGGTCCTCGAGTCGCTGTTCCCCTGGGACCTCTCGGGACTTCCGTTCTACCATGTGCGTTTCTTCCCAAAGAAGGACGGCACCAAGCCCCGCTCCGGCCGTCTTGGGCTTCACGTACCGGGCGCGCTCGAGGAGTGGCTACTCGTGAGCCGGACCGGCTACACCGGGGAACTTGGCTACGAGGTCTTCGTTCCCGCGAAAGAGGCGGACGCGCTCGCCGAGCGTCTCTTCGCTGCCGGTGTCGTGCCATGCGGCCTGGGGGCGCGGGACACCCTTCGCCTCGAGAAAGGGTACCTCCTCTCGGGGCAGGAGTTCCACCGGGACCATACCCCGCTCGAGGCCGGTCAGGAACGGTTCGTCGACTTCGACCATGTGTTCGTCGGGAGCCCAACGCTCGAGAAGGAACGCGCCGAGGGCCCGAAGCGTCGGCTCGTCGGGATCGAGGTCGCCGAGGCGGACGCGATCCCGCGCCACGGCACCCCGATCACGGCGGACGGCAAGCCCGTGACCGAGGCGACGAGCGGCGGCCTCTCTCCGACGCTGGGAAAGGGGATCGCCCTCGCGTACCTCCCGCCCGAGCTCGCCCCGCCCGGAACGGCGCTGACCCTCGAAATCCGAGGCCGCGAGGTCGCCGGCCGGGTCGTGGCGCTTCCGTTCCTCAAGGCCGCTCGGCCGCGTACGTAAATACTCAGTCCACCCCATCTACTCGGACGGAACGATGGCGGCCGAAGCCGGGTCCGCTCGCCCGTTCGTCGGCCGGGTGGAGACGGTCGAAGCCCTTCACCGTCGGTTCGAGGACGCGCGCGCGGGCACAGGAGGAGTGACGCTCCTCGTGGGTGGGACGGGGGTCGGGAAGTCGGCCCTCGTCGCCGAGCTCGTCCAGGACATCCGGGCCCGCGGGGTCCGCGTGCTCCTCGGTCGAGCCCTCGCGCTCGATGACCCGCCTCCGTTCTCGCTGATCCGCTCCGTTATCCAGAGCGCGCACGACGACCCGACGTTCCAGCCGGCCGACGCGCCGCCGCTCGGCGCGGACCAGTTCCTGATCGGCTTCGCTCCCCGGCTCGGCGAGCCGGCCTACCCGGCACCCACCGGCATGGAAGAGCGGCTGCTCGAGGTCCTCGGCGAGACCGACGAGCGCGGGGAATCCTCCCGCGAGCGGGTATGGACCGGGATCGCCGAGCAGTTCCTCGAGTTCACCCGCCACGGTCCCATGGTCCTGATCTTCGAGGACCTCCATCGCGCGGACGAGTCGTCGCTCGCTGCGATCGAATTTCTGGCGAACCAGCTTAGGAACCGACCCCTTTGGATCCTGGCGACCAGCCGTCCGTACGCGTCCCTATCGGAATCTGGGCGTGCGCGGCTCGAGGGTTTCGAGAGCGCTACCCACGCCCGACGGATCGTCCTCCGCCCGATGACGTCGGGAGAGGTCGCCGACTACCTCCGGATGAACGACCCCTCCCGCGAGTACACTCCCGAGGAGATCGCGCGCCGCTACTCCGAGACCGGCGGGAACCCGCTTCTCCTCCAGCAGTTCGATCGTCGCATCTCGGTCTCCGAGGCCCCGGGCCGGACGGAGGCTGCCCTCCCGCCCCTCGACGAGGAGGCCCATCGCACCCTGGATGTCGCCGCCGTGCTGGGGCCCGAGTTCGCGTTCGGCATCCTCCTGCGCGCGAGCGGCGAGGACGAGGAGCGTCTCGCGGAAGCCGTCGACCGTTTGGTCGGCCAGGGGCTCCTCTACGAGCGACCGGGAGAGCTCCTCGCGTTCCCCGAGGACCGGCTGCGAGAGGAGGCGTACAGCCGCCTCACCGAGAGCCGACGTCGCCTCCTCCATCGACGGGCCGGGGATGCCCTCGAGGCGATGGGGAGCGCGGACCTGACGACGATCTACGCGCTCGCGCGCCACTTCTACTTGGGCCGCGTGGACGAGAAATCGGTCCAGTACAACCGCATCGCGGCCGAGATCGCCGACCGCGCGTTCGCGCCCGACGTGGCCCGCGACCACCTCGCCCGCGCTCTCGAGAGCCAGCGCGACCTGGACCCGGACGACCGCGACGCCGAGTCGGAGCTCGTGCTCGAGCTCGCGCGAACGACCAACGAGCTCGGTCGTCTGCAGGAGGCCGAAGGGATCCTGCGGGACTTCCTCGACCGGGGAAAGGATGACCTTCGGCTCTCCCCGCGCACCCGCGCGACCCTCGAGATCTACCTCGCCCGTGTCCTGAGCGACCGGGGGGACTGGCGTGCCGCGGCGGAGGTCGCGGAGAAGGTGCTCTCCTCCTCGGGGCTCGAAGGCCAGCTGCTCGTCCGGCTCGGGGCTCACCGACTGCTCGGCGAGGCGTTCTTCTATGAGGCCCGCTACCCGGAGGCTCTCGCCCAGCACGCCGAGGAGATCCGCCTCGCGCGCGAGGCTGGCAACGACCGCGCGACCGCGCTCGGTCAGGCCCGGCACGCCGGCGTGCTCATGATGATGGCCCAGTCCGAGCAAGCGCTCACCGAGGCGCGCGAGGCCGCCGCCACCCTCGAACGGGTCGGACCCGCTCGGGAATCGGCCCAGGCGCACCTGTTCCTAGGGGTCCTCATCACGAGCATCCCGTCCGCGACCCCGCGCCACGAGGAGGCGATCGCGGAGTTCGCGGAAGCGACCCGACTCGCCGAGAAGGCGCAGGACCCTCGCCGGATGGGCTGGGCCCTGTTCAACACCGCGGACATCATGCGCGACGCGGGCCAGTTCGAGGAAGCGGTCGAGAGCGCCGAGCGGGCCCGGGAGATCCTCGAGCGGATCGGCGACCGGTTCGGCCTCATCCAGTCGATCATCGTCCTCGGGAAGATCGCGATCGACCGGGGCGAGTTCGACCTCGCAGAGTCCAACCTGCTCGAAGCGTACCGTCTGGTCCGGGACCTGAACGCGCCGGCGGACGAGGTCGACGTGGTCCTTCGGCTCGCGCAACTTTCCTATGCGCGCGGCGACCTCTCGAGCGCCCGGCGCAGGGTCGCCGAGCTCGAGCGCCGGAACCTTCCCGCCCTCCGGCCCGATGTCACCGAGGACTTCGACCGCCTGCGGAACGCGCTCGTCGCGAGGGAGGGCGACGCCGACGTCCCGTGAGATCTCCGCGGCCCATCTCGAGGGGCTAGCCCGTAGCGCCCTTCGGGAGGACCGTGCGTCCCGGGACCGCACGACCCGACTGCTCCTCGTCCGTTCGATTCCGGCGGAGGCCCGCGTGGTCGCGCAAGGCTATGGTGTCCTATCCGGGATGGCGGCCGCGCGGGCGACCGCGCGGGCGCAAGGCCTAACGGTCGTCACGGCCCGGAGGGACGGTTCGGCGGTCCGTCCGGGCACCGTCGTCCTGCGACTCCGAGGGGACGCGCGACGGATCCTGGCGGCCGAGCGCACGATCCTCAACTTCCTCATGCACGCGAGCGGGGTCGCGACCGAGACCCACCGAGCCGTACTGGGGGCACGCGGGGCCCGACGTCCCCTCGAGGTGTGGGCTACACGGAAGACGTTGCCCGGCCTTCGCGACCTCGAGAAGGCGGCGGTCGTGCACGGGGGCGGACACCCGCACCGGCGGGACCTCTCGGACGCCGTGCTCATTAAGAACAACCATCTCGCCCTCCTTTCGCTCCCGAACGCGGTGGCTCGGGCGCGCGCCCGGGCGCGGAGCGACGAACCGGTCGAGGTGGAGGTACGGACCGCCGCCCAGGCGGTGACGGCGGCGCGCGCGGGCGCGGACGCGCTCCTCATCGACAACGTCTCCCCCCAGCGGGCCCGCGGGATCGTCCAGAGGCTCGAGCGCGAGGACCTGCGACGCGGGCGCTGGGTCGAGCTCTCGGGCGGGATCACACCCGAGCGGGTCCCCCTCTACCGGTCGGTGGGTGCGGACGCGGTGAGCCTGGGCGGGCTCACCCACTCGGCGCCGGCCCTCCCGTTCCATCTCATCCTGCGCCCCACCCCTCGCTTAAGACACCGCGCGGCCTAGAAATCGCGAACGTCGATGAGTCTTGCCGAAGAGATCCTCCGCCTCAAGGAGGCGCGGAACGCGGTGTTGCTCGCGCACAACTACCAGCGTCCGGAGGTCCAGGACATCGCGGACTTCGTCGGCGACTCGCTCTACCTATCCCGGAAGGCGATGGAGTCCGACCGCTCGGTCATCGTGTTCGCCGGGGTACGGTTCATGGCCGAGACCGCCAAGATCCTGAACCCGAGCCGAACCGTGCTGCTCCCCGACCTGAAGGCCGGCTGCGGTCTCGCGGACTCGATCACCGCGGAGCAGCTTCGGACGTGGAAGCAGGCCCACCCGGGCGCGGTGGTGGTGGCGTACATCAACACCTCGGCCGACGTCAAAGCCGAGGCCGACATCTGCTGCACGAGCTCGAACGCGGTGAAGGTCGTCCAGCAGGTCCCTCCGGGCCGGGAGATACTCTTCCTGCCCGACATGTTCCTCGGGGATTACGTGCGTCGGCGGACCGGCCGGGCGATGCACCTGTGGGTCGGGGATTGCCCCGTCCACGCGAAGCTTCGTCCCGAGGACCTGGCCCGCGCCCGGGCCGACCACCCGAACGCGCCGGTGATCGCCCACCCGGAGTGCGGGTGCGCGACCCAGGCGATGGGGCACGTCGACCAGATCCTCTCGACGGACGGGATGGTGCGGTTCGCGGAAGAGACGCACGCGCCCGAAGTGCTCGTAGCGACGGAGGTGGGGATCCTTCACCGCATGTCGAAGCTGAACGCGACGACCCGGTTCACCCCGATCGACGCGGGCGCGATCTGCCCCTACATGAAGGAGATCTCGCTCGAGGACGTCCGCGACTCCCTCGCTCTCGACCGATACCGTATCGAGGTCCCGAGCGAGACGGCGGCGAAGGCCCGCATCGCTCTCGAGCGGATGGTCGCGGCCTGAACGCTCGCTTTAGAACCGCGGGACGATCGGCGCGAACCCGTGCACGTAGAGCTCGAAGGCCGCCGCGAAGAGTCCAAGGGCCGAAAGGAAGACGACCGCGATCGCAAGCCAGGACGGCTTGCGCGTGAGGTAGAAGTGCGGACTGAGCGGGTTCAGCCGGGTCGATAGGAACGACGTCCCCGAGAAGAGCAGGACGAGGCCCAACAGGGCGGTGAGCAGGACGGTGAATCGGCTCAGGTAGAGGCCCAGCACGACGAGCACGATCGCGACCGGGATCGCGGCGTGGGAGCGCTTCGTCTCGGCCTCTGCGGCCCGGTTCGGCGGAGGGTTGGTGGGGCGGCGGTAGGCGGATTGATAGGCCCGGGCGCCGGACACGTTATCGAGGGGTCGGTCGGTCCTAGATGAACCCAACCCTCCAACGGAACCCTTTTCCCGTTGGACCTAGGCATAAAAAGGGGGACACCTCCTCCCTGGGGTCGGTGAACGAGCATTCCCCCCGGCGTACCGCCCCGTCGAACCTCGCCCGGCCCCCGCCACCGGCGCCGGCCTCACCCTCGCGTCGCTGGCCCGAGCCACCGGCGCTCCGAACGAATCCTCTCGTGGGAGCTCGGGCCTGCTCGAGCTGTGCCGCTCCGATCGGGGCGTCGTCCGTCCCTCCCCGTTGCTGGGGGTGCGGCCGTCCCCTTTGCACCGATTGCTACTGGCGGCACGGGCTGACGCCCACGGCGCATCGGTGCACAAGTTGCCTCATGATGACGGGCGCCTCCTCCCGGACCGCGATCTCGGGGGGCCGCTCGACATCCCTCTCCGCTCCGGGGTCGACCCGGACCCTGTGGCACTGACCGTTCCGAGCGGGCCGGCGTTGACCACCGCGTCCGGAGCCGCGCCGGCACGCCGGGCGAACCCGAGGGCGACGAGCCGTGTCGGGTCGTCCGCGGCCGCTCCCAGACCGGTCGGCACGTGAACCGCGACCCCCGCCTCGCGGGCCTGCCGTCCGGCGGTCGAGTCGAGACGCTCAGGACCCGGGCCGACCTCGATCGCGGCCGCGGCCCGCCGTGCCTCCCCGACCCACCGCGCGAGAGCCGCCGCGTCCGACGCGACGGAGGAGCCCACGTGGGCGACGAGGGTTGGCGAGCGGGCGCTTCCCCGGGGCCCGATTTCCTCGGAGAGTGTCGAGGTCGGTCGCACGATACGATAGTCGAACGGGGTCGACTCGAGCTCCTTCGGCATCGGGCCGACCCCGGTTTCGACCGCGCACGCGACCCGTACGCCGACCGGTCGGAGTTCCGTGAGCCGAGCGCGCGTCGCGTCCGGAAGAAGCCAGACGGTGCCGTCCGCCCGGACCCCGCCCACCACGACCCCGACGTAGTCGAAGTGATGGGCGTGGGCGTCGGCAACGATCCGGTCCACCGCGTCGGCGTTCGCGTCGGGCGCGAGGTGCGTGTGCAGGTCCCCCCGGAGGTCGCTCTCGGAGACGAGCGGCGGCACCTTCCCCCGTGCCGCCACCTCGATCTCGCCTCGGTCTTCCCGTAACTCGGGCGGGATCCAGGCGAGGCCGAGGGACGCGTAAACCTCCTCCTCGGTGGCCCCGGCGATGCGTTCCTCGCCCCGGAAGACCCCGTACTCGTTGACCTTTAGCCCCCGGTCCCGGGCGAGCGAACGGAGGCGGACGTTGTGGTCCTTCGAGCCCGTGAAATACTGCAACGCAGCCCCGAACTCCTCGGGCTTCACGACGCGCAGGTCCACCTGGAGCCCCCCCGTGAGCAATACTGTCTCCTTCGTCTCGCCCCGCATCTTCACCTCGGCGACGAGGGGGTGCGCCGTGAACGCCTCGAACACCTTCCCCGGGTCCTTCGACGTGACCAGGATGTCCAGGTCGCCGACCGTGTCGCGGGCCCGACGGAAGCTGCCGGCGACCTCGACCCGGTCCGCGGTGGCGCCCTCCCGGAGCGCGTGCACGAGAGCGGAAGCGACCGGGTAGACCTCCTCGATGACGCGTCGGGCGAGTACAGGCCCGGCCGCCGCGGCCCGAAGGGCCGACCGGAGTTGCTCGATCTTCTTCTCCCCGAAGCCCTTCACTCCGAAGAGCCGACCCGCGGCGATCGCGTCCCGGAGCTCGTTCGGCCCTTCGACGCCGAGCTCGACCCAGAAGCGGCGTGCGGTCTTCGGGCCGAGCCCGGGGAGTCGCATCAGCTCGACCAGTCCGGGCGGGATCTCGCGTTTCAACCGCTCGTAGTAGGAAATGGACCCGGTTCGAAGGTACTCCTCGATCTTCTCCGCGATCGCTTCCCCGACACCGGGGATGGAACGGAGCTCGTGGCGGGCGGCGACCGCGCCCAGGTCCTCGGTCAGGCTTTCGATCGACCGTGCGGCGCGTCGATACGCCTCGGGCTTGAACTTCTCACCGAGAAGGTCGAGGAGGTCGGCGACCGTCCGAAAGACCTCCGCCGCGTCCGCATTGGAGGTCATCGCCGCTCCGTGGGGCACGCTTCCCCTCGAAGGTTCGGCACCGGCTTCGGGCTCCTCACGGGGAGAAATCGGCCCCGAGGTCGAGCCATGTGCGCCGCCCGACGGGGCGGAACCCCAATTGCTCGTAGAGGCGACGGGCCTCGAGACGGTCCTCTCGAACGTAGAGGCCGACCCTCGCCCGAGCCTCGCGCGCGCTCGCGAGAGCCGCCTCGACTAGCACCCGTCCGACCCCACGACCCCGGACGCCCGGGTCGACGAACACACCGCCGACGAGCCATACGTCCTTCAGGCGAACGGCGGCACGGACCGCGCCGAGAATCTTCCCATGGTCGAACGCTCCCCAGATCCACTCCTCTCCGGGGTCGAGGGTCGGGTACTCGGCGGCCACGGGGTCGGACTGTCGCCCCGCGAACGCGACCAGTTCCGAAAGGTCCGAGCGCTCGAGGCGGCGGACCTCGGCCGAGGGGGGAGGGTTTGAGTTCACCCTCGGCTTCTCGGCCGGTTCGTTCGCGAGCAGCAGGAGAGTGTACGGCCGCGCGGGGCCCCGGGCGGCGACCACCACGTTCTGGAACATCTCGGGGACGATCGCCACGAGGGGTCGCGAAGGGAGGGCATCGACGAGGCCCTGGGCGCGGGGGTCGGCCCCGACCCAGTGAACGACGGTACGGGTGGGATGCCCTAGCCAGATGAGCAAGTAGCCGACCGTTTGGTCCCCGTCGAGCGCGGAGACGAAGCGGACCCGGTTCGGCGTGTGGTCGAGGTCCCATCGGCCGTAAGCGTGGTTAAAGGGGTCCCGGAGGGCTGCGCGTTCGAGCCACTCCCGGTCGATCGTCGGTCGGAGCTCCATCGGACAGCTCCCGGTGCCCTATCCGTTCGGACTAGTTAGGGGTGTGGTTCCCTCCTCTCGGACGCGAACGGTAAATGCCGGGCGCGGGTCCCGCCAGCCTGTGCGAGCCTATCGTCCGAGCGCGGAGTTCCCCCGCCATCTCGAGGAGCTCTACGCCCGGTTCCCGTTCGACCGGTCGCTCGCGGACGACCCGATCTCCCTGGTCCGACCGCTGGCAGTGGACCTTCGACACGCGGAGGTGGCGGGGGTCTTCGCATCCACCCTCGCCATCGGCAACACGACCGCGATCCGAGGCGCGGTCGCCCGCCTCGCCGGTCTCGCCGACGGGGACGTTGCGTGGCTCGTCTCCCCGGGCCACGCGCGGGAGCGGGCCCGACGCTTGGCCTCCTTCCGCCATCGGTGGATCCGGGGGGACCAGCTCGACTACCTGGCGCGGGTCCTCGAGACCTACTACCGTCACCGTCCGTCCCTCGAGTCGGCCTTCGTCGAAGGATTCACGGACGGCGGCTTCGCGGGCGGGCTGGACGAGCTCTCCCGCGTTCTTCGGGCCGATGCGTTGCGGGGACGCCTGGGTCCTCCCCCTCGGGGGTACCGAGCGCTCTTCCCAAGCCCTCGCGACACGGCGGCAAGTCCGTGCAAGAGGCTCACGCTGTTCGTTCGCTGGATGGTCCGCGACCGCTATCCGGACCTGGGCGTCTGGCGTCGTGTGCCGACCGGGGAGCTTCGGATACCGCTCGACCAGCACGTGCACTGGATCGCCTACCACCTCGGCCTCACGGGCCGACGCACGCGTTCCTGGGCGGCCGTGGAGGAGGTCAGTGAAGCCTTGCGCCGGGTCGACCCTCTGGACCCGGTCAAGTACGATTTCGTTCTCTGTCACACCGGGATCTCCGGGGATTGTCCGAAGGAACGGGACATTGCGGTCTGCGGCCCCTGCTCGGTGCGACCCGATTGCCGCCTGTGGCGAGGTCGGACGGTGACGACGTGAGCGAACGGAACGTCCCCCTCCCCATCGACCCCGGCCTCCTAATGCGGTACCGCGCGGCCGGACAGAAGATCGCCTGGCGAGGCGCGCCGTCGGGAGCGAAGAGACCCGCGAGGCCCCGAGCCCGCATCGCCCACCTCCACGACGAGGAGGCGCGGGTCGAGGAGTGGGGCCAGGGAACGGCCGTCCGCATAACGGTCGACTCCGGGCCCCTGGGGGCCCTCGTGCTCCTCCTCGAGATCGACCGGCGTGGGTCGCCGACCGCGCTCGGCGCGCAGGAAGCCGGTCGGAGCCCTGCCTTTCCCTCGGGGGCGATCGTCGCGGCGTGGGGAGGCGCGAGGGTCCCGGAGGACTCGCGCCCGGGGCTCGACGACCTTGTCGAGCTCGCGCGCTACGCTCTCGCATAGGCCGCGAAATGCTTATATTTCCTAATTATTCGGATATCGAATAGTTAGGAAACCTCATGGTGGTAGTGACCCCGCCCCTCGAGCGCCGATCCGAATCGAACGACGTCGTTCGGCTCATCGACCTCTTCCACGAGGTTTTGCGCGCGTCTTTGCGAGAACTTCACCCGACCCTTACGAAGGAGGGGATCACGATGGGGCAGTTCTGGGCCATTCACACCGTCTCGAGCCTCCAGGGCGCGTCGGTCAGCACGGTCGCCCGATACCTCGGGGTGTCCGCTCCGACGGTCTGCGGGAACATCGACCAGCTCGAGGATGCGGGCCTCGTGCGACGCCACCGCTCCGAGCGTGACCGGCGCGCGGTCGAGCTCTCACTCACGCCACGGGGGCGGAAGGTCGAGGCCCGCATCTGGAGCGAGATCGCGGGGGTCATGGCCGAGGCCGCCCGCGGGTTACCCGAAACCGACGTCGCGGCCTCCGTGCGTGTCTTCACCGCGGTCACTCACCGTCTCAGCCGAAGCGGCACCCTCCGTCCGGAGGGCACGTGAACGCTTCCGAGCGGGACCTGACGGCGGCCGGCACGCCCTACAACCCGCACGCGGCGCGGGGGGCCATCATCGTCCTCGCGGTGATGGCGCTCATGGTCACGTACGTCGAGACGATGGTCCTGCCCGCGTTCTCGGCGTTCCGAACGTTCTTTGACAACGCGCCGACCACAACGGTCGTCTGGATCATTTCGGCCTACCTGCTCGTCGGGACGGTCGCGACCCCGGTCTTCGGCAAGCTCGGGGACAAGTACGGCAAGAAGCGGATGCTCCTCATCGTGATGGCGCTGTATGCGGTCGTAGTCAGCATCGCCGGGTTCACACCCAACATCGGGGCGGCGTTCGGGGTCGACCGAGCGAACCAGATCTACCTCCTGATCGGCGTCCGTGCGGTCCAGGGACTCGGGATGGGCATGTTCCCGCTCGCCTTCGCGATGCTGCCCGAGGTCTTTCCCGCCGCGCGGGTCGGCCAGGCCCAGGGAATCGTCTCGGGGATGTTCGCCGCGGGCGCGGCGCTCGGGCTCGTGGGCGGCGGTTATATCGCGTATCAATTCGGCTGGCAGCTCACCTATCACACCGTCACCCCGGTCGCGATTCTGCTCGTAATCCTCGCGTATTTCTACCTCCATGAGTCGCCGCACCTCTCCCCGAAACCGATCGACCTCCCCGGCATCGGCAGTCTCGGCATCGCGCTCGCGATGGTGATGTTCGGGCTTACGGAGGGTGTCTACTGGGGCTGGACGAGCTTCTCGGCCGTCACGTTCGCCGGCATTCCGTGGGGGGTTCCCGAGTTCTTCCTCCTCGCCCTCGCCGCTACCGCGTTCTTCCTCTATTGGGAGCCGCGGGCCCCGACGCCGGTCGTCTCGTTCCAGGCCCTCAAGGAGCGGAACATCTGGATCTCGAACGTGAACGGGGTCATCGTGGGCGTGGGGATGTTCCTCATCTTCGTCACCCTCACGATCCTCGTCGAGGACCCGATCTCGCCCGGCTTCGGATACACCGAGTTCCAGTTCGGGTTGGTCGCGCTCCCCTCGGCGCTCGGGATGCTGGCGTTCGCTCCGCTCTGGGGACGCTGGGTCGCCGCGAAAGGACCGAAGCCCGTGATGATCGCCGGCTTCTCGGTCATGGGCCTCGGCGCCCTCGGGCTGACCCTCTTCCACTCCTCGATCCTCGAGCTGATGGTATTCGCCATCCCGGCGCTCGTCGGGAACGTCGCGGTGCTCATCGCGATGTCCAACATCATCGTGCTCTCCGTATCCCCGAAGGAGCTCGGGATCCAGACCGGGATGAACCAGACGTTCCGGAACCTCGGGAGTGCGGTCGGACCCGTTCTCGCGGCCGCGGTCACCGCGACCTTCACGGCCGCCGCCGTCGTCGCCGTGACCCCCCGCGGACCCGTCACCGCGAGCGTCCCGTCCATCACGGGCTTCGTCCTGCTTTTCGCGATCACCGCGGTGATCGCCCTAGTCGGGCTCGTCCTGTCGCTCGGCCTACGGAACTTCCGCTTCCACGTCGACGGGACCCGGCTCGGGGCTCCGTCCACGGCGGAAGGCACACCCACCCCGCTCGTCGGTGAGCCCGCGCCCGCCGTTTCGGCGGGTCCCTCGTCGTAGGTCGGGCCGCTTCGCGTCGAGATCCTACGAACAGCCGCTCGTGGAGCCGCAGACCGTGCACGCGTAGCACGTGCCCGACCGCACCATGATCCCACCGCAGAGCGCGCAGGCCGGCGCGTCGTCGCTGACGCCTCCGCTCGAGAACTCGGGGGAGAACGCGTCGAGGGCGCGGGTCTCGAACTTCACGGTCGAGGGGCGGGAGGCCGACGGTCGCGTCCCGGTCGGGACGGCGGCCCCGTGGCCGTTGCCGTTGCCCTCCGGGGGTCCCTCGAGACCGATCGCGCGTCGCTCGTCCTCGGTGAGGAACTCCAGAGCGAGCCACCGAGCGACGTAGTCGGGGATCGACTTCGCGAAGCGGATCTTCGGGTTGTTGGTCGCTCCGGCGGGTTCGAATCGGAGGTGGGCGAGCTTGCGGACGAGGTCCTTGAGCGGCACCCCGTGCTGGAGCGCCATCGACATCGCGAGCCCGAGCGAGTCCATGAGCCCGTTCACCGTCGAGCCCTCCTTCGTCACCCGGAAGAAGATCTCACCGGGGCGGCCGTCGGGGTAGAGGCCGACCGTGACGTAGCCGTCGTGGCCCCCCACTTCGAAGTGGTGCGTGATCGCCTGGCGCTCGTTCGGAAGGCGCTCGCGGGCCGGCCCGCGGGGTCCGACGGCGGCTCCGGCCCTCCCCTTTCCCGTTTCGAACGGTTGGGACGCCTTGCAGCCGTCGCGGTAGAGCGCGACCGACTTGATGCCGAACTTCCACGCCTCGAGGTAGATCTTCTCGATGTCCTCGACGGTCGCCTCGTTCGGGAGGTTGATCGTCTTGGACGCCCCACCCGAGAGGAACGGCTGGACGGCGCCGAGCATCTTGAGATGCCCCATCGGTGGGATCGTCCGAACGCTGCCGGCCGGAGCGAGCGCGCAGTCGAAGACGTTGATGTCCTCCGGGGCGAGGCCCGGGGCTCCCTCGATCGTCCCGGTCTTCTCGACGTACTCCGTGACGGCCCGGATCTCGTCCGGGGAGTAGCCGAGGGCAAGGAGGCCGTTCGGCACGGTCCGGTTGACCATGCGCAGGACCCCGCCGCCCACGAGGTTCTTCACCTTGACCAGGGAGAGCTCGGGTTCGAGGCCGAGGGTGTCGCATCCCATGAGGAGCCCGATGGTACCGGTCGGCGCGATGACGGAGATCTGGGCGTTCCGATACCCCCAGAGCTCGCCGGCCTTCACGGTGTCGTGCCAGCGGTCGGCCGCGGCCTGGGCGAACGCCGTCAGGCGGGGGTCGTTGTAGGGGATCTCCTCGGCGGCCTTCGCGTGCTTCCCCATGACCCGCAGCATCGGGGCCCGGTTCCGCTCGAAGCCGGGGAACGGGCCGACCCGCTTCGCGATCTCGCTCGACATGTGGTAGCCCTCGGCCGATAGGAACGCCGAGACGGAGGCCGCGAGCGTGCGTCCCGCGTCCGAGTCGTAGGCGAGGCCGTAGTGCATGAGCAGGGCGCCGAGGTTCGCGTACCCGAGGCCCAGCGGCCGGTAGTCGTGCGAATTCTGGGCGATCGGCGCGGTCGGGTAGCTCGAAGCGTCGACGATGATCTCCATCGCGAGGACCATCGTCCGGACGGTCTGGCGGAACAGCTCGATGTCGAACTGCCCCTTCGCGTCCAGGAAGCGCATCAGGTTGATCGACGCGAGGTTGCACGCCGAGTCGTCCAGGAACAGGTACTCACTGCACGGGTTAGAGGCGTTGATCCGGCCGGAGTTCGGGCACGTATGCCAGTCGTTCGTCACGTCATCGAACTGGACCCCCGGGTCCCCGCAGCGCCAGGCCGCGTACGCGAGCTTCCGCCACAGTTCGCGCGCCGGATACGTCTCGGCGACCGAATGGTCGGTCCGGTGGATCGTCTTCCAGTCCTTGTCGCGGACGACCGCTTCCATGAACGCGTCCGGGACGCGGACGGAGTGGTTCGCGTTCTGGTAGGCGATGGACGCGTACGCGGAATCGGGGTCGGTGCCGTCGAAGTTGACCGAATAGCCCTCTCGGATGAGGGCCGCCGCCTTGTCCTCCTCGCGGACCTTGCAGTCGATGAAGTCGACGATGTCCGGGTGGTCCATGTTGAGGATGACCATCTTCGCCGCACGGCGGGTCGTCCCGCCGGACTTGATGACGCCCGCGAGGGCGTCGAACGCGCGCATGAACGAAACGGGGCCCGACGCGATCCCGCCCCCCGCGAGCCGCTCATGGCTGCCGCGGAGCGGTGAGAGGTTGGTGCCGGTCCCGCTGCCGCCCTTGAACAGGCGTCCCTCGCTCGTCGCGAGCGCCAGGATCGAGTCCATGTCGTCGCTGATCGACTGGATGAAGCACGCCGAGCACTGCGGAGGCTCGCGTACGCCGACGTTGAACCAGACGGGGCTGTTGAACGCCGCCATCTGCTGGACCATGAGGTACGAAAGGCTCTCCTCGAACGTCGTCGCCTCGTCCGGAGTGTCGAGGTAGCCCAGGTCGAGGCCCCGCTCCGCCATGAAATGGCAGACGCGGCGGATCATCCCGTCGATCGAGTTCTCCCGACGGCCCTGCAGGACGCGGAAGTACTTCGACGCGGCGATGTTGACGCTCGTCTCGGACCAGGACGTCGGGGCGCGGATTCCCTTCTGCTCGAAGATGGCCTTCCCTTCGGCGTTCTTGATCATCGCGTCGTGCGTTCTCCACTGGACCGTGTCGAATGCGGTCTTTCCGCGAGGAACGAGGCGAGGGACGGGAATCGGTTCACGCCCGATGCGAGGAGCGGGTCGTCCGACCGACTCGTCCGATGCGGGCGCGGTGCGCTTCTTGGCCACTGCCATGACGGCTTTACTCCTGAAGGATCGATGGGACGTCCCGACCGATGAGTAATAACACCACGCGAGGACCTAACCCATCGGCCGGTCGCTGAAACGGCCCTGTCGAGGGGCTGTTTCGCACCGGTCGCCGACGGTCGGGTACGCGGATGGTGTCGCTCGGGACACCGTGAAAACCCTCCGGGTGCGAGCCAAGTGTCATCCGGTATAAGTCTACTTGGTCGTCGCGACGACGACAGCGTCGAAAATCGCGTCGCCCGAAGCGCACACGCCGTTCCTTGGTAAGAGGGGTTGCGAATTTCCGAACGCTCCCCGGTTCTAAGTACGGGGAACGACCCGTCTCCTCCGATGACCGAGGAAGCTCGGCCTCGTCTCTTCCCTCGAGCGGTCGCGTTCTTCCGGCGACATCCGGTACTTCTCTTGCTCTGCTTCACGCCGGGGATCCCCGAGTATCTCTCGGGGTCAACACCGGTCGCGGCGCTCGTCTACGCGCCCGGGGGCTTCCTGCTATTCCTCGCCCTGAACCTGGGTCTCTACGGGCCCGGGGTCCTTCTCGCCCGAGAGGCGTTCGTCCGGTGGCGGCCGGGGTGGGCGGGCGTGGTTCTCCTCGGCGCGGCCTACGGGCTTCTCGAGGAGGGAACTGCCCTCAGTACGCTGTTCAACCCCCACGCGTCCGTCGTGGGCGCCCTCGGCTCCTACGGCCGGTTCGCCGGGGTGAACTGGGTCTGGACGGTCGGTGTGCTCGGTGTGCATATCGTCCTCAGCGTCGGTCTTCCGATTCTCCTCCTCGGCCTCGCCCTTCCCGAGACGCGCGGCCGCTCGCTCCTCTCGAGCCGCGAGATCCCTATCGCCCTCGCCGTCTACGCCCTCGACATCGGGGTGTTGGTCCTGGCCACCGGCTACTGGCGGACCGCGCCGTGGCTGCTCGTGTCCGCCGCGCTCCTCGCCGGGCTCCTCTATGCGGTCACCTGCCGGCTCCCGCACGGCACGCTCGACCCCCCGTACCCCGGTCCCCGGATCGCTCCGGGTTGGTTCTTCGGGCTCGGTCTCGCGTTCTACCCGATCCTGCTCCTCGTGCCCGGTCTCGGGGGCGCGGTCTCCCTCTGGCCGCCGCTCACGATCGCGGTCGACCTTCTCTTCAGCGGCGCCCTCTTCCTGTTCGTGCGTCGGGAGGTCGGCCGTAGCGGGAACGAGGCGGCGCTCACGATGCTGGCCCTCGGCGCCCTGCTTCCGATCGTCGCCATCGGATTGGTCTCCCAGCTCTTCCTGCCGGTGGTGCTCGTGCCCGACGTTCTCTTCGGGCTGTTCTTCTACGCGCTCTGGAAGCGCTATCGACCCGGGCCGACCGCTCTCACGGCCCGTTCGACCTAGGACGCGGTGGGCGAAGAGCGCCCGCGCCCGAGCGAAGGTGCCTCGGTCACGGTAGGAGCAGGCCGCACCGTACGAACGAAAAAAAGAGGGTTGGGAACCTTCCCGAAGGAAGGTCCCCAAGAAAGGGTGACGCCGTTCAGGCGTTCTTCATCTTGGCGCGAGAGATGAACCCCTTCTTGTCAAGGAAGTACATGTAGCCGTCTTGACGGGTGATCTTCTCCGTGCCGACGCGTCCCTTCTTGCCGGACTTGTTCAGCTTCGTTGGGGTTTTCCAGAGATACCCGTCCTTGCCGAGATAGTACAGGTAACCCTTCTCTCGCTTGATCTGCTCTTTGCCTACACGCTCCGCCATTTTGGCGACCTCGAGGGCGAGGAGTGGAGCCCCCCTATTTAGAAGTACTGACGGAGTGTCGGCGGAGAAATCGGGTTTCCCTGACGGAAAACCAGAGCCGGAATCACGTCGAAACGGTATCCGAGCTGGTCGACGGAGCGGACCGGGAAGACCGTGAAATCGGCGGGCCGGCCCGCAGCGACCATGCCCGCGTCCTCGAGGCCGACCGCATGCGCCGCGTTCACGGTAGCCGCCGTCAGCGCCTCGGCGGGCGTGAGCCGCGCGGCGTGGACGGCGTGCGCGAGGACGAGGGGCATCGCCTCGACCCAGGAGTTCGGTGAGCAGTCCGTGCCGAGGGCGACCGGGACCCCGGCGTCCACCATCTCCCGACCCGGGCTCCGAACGCCGGGGGAGGCGGTGAGCGCGGTGATGGGGAGGAGCACGGCCGTGACGCCGCTCTTCGCGAGGAGCTCTCGGTCCTCGGCCCGTGCCGCTAGTAAGTGGTCGGCCGACACCGCATGGAGGCGCGAGGCCAGGCGGGCTCCGCCCGAGAGGATGAACTCCTCGGCGTGGATCTTGACGCCGAGCCCGAGCGCGAGGGCGGCTCGGAGGAGCCGCTCGGACTGACGGACGGAGAAGAACCCCGGTTCGCAGAAGACGTCACAGAAGCGGGCGAGCCCCTGCTTCGCGACCCTCGGGAGCGCGTCCTTGACGAGGAGATCGACGTACGCGTCCGGCCGGGTGCGGTACTCGGGCGCGACCGCGTGCGCGCCGAGGAAGGTCGGGACGAGCCGTAGCCCGGTGCGCCGGGCGAGCCGGGGGATGAGGCGGAGGAGCCGCAGCTCTCCCTCGACCGTGAGGGCGTAGCCCGACTTCACCTCGACCGAGGCGGTCCCCCAACTCCCCATGCGGAGGAGTCGGGCGGCGGTCGCCGCGAGCAGCGCCTCGTCGGTGGCCTTTCGGGTCGCCCGAACGGTCGCGAAGAGGCCTCCGCCGGCCCGGGCGATCTCGGCATACCCCATCCCTCGCACCTTGAGCGGGAGCTCGAACGCTCGGTCCCCCGCGAAGAGGACGTGGGTATGAGCGTCCACGAACCCGGGGACCACGACCCCGCCCCCGGCCGAGAGGCGCCGGCCGCCCGGGCGTAGACGGACGGCCGTGGAGAGGGCGCGTTCGCGTCCTACCCAGGCGAAACGGCCCTCGGCGACCGCGAGCGCCGCGTCGGTGAGGACCCCGAGGTCGTCGGCCGCCTTCCCGATGCGCGGCACGGGCCCCCGGGCCAGGGTCGCGAGCTCGCCGATGTCCGTGACGATGGTGTCCGCTCGAATCATGGTTGGAGGATGGGATGGTCGAGGAGGTCCCGCGCGACCTGGGAACCCGGAAAGAGGATCCGCGCCTCGGACTCGAGCCCTTCGAGCTCCTTGTAGCGGGCCGAGAAGTGCGTGAGGAAGAGCGTGGCGACCTCGGCGGCGTTCGCGATCTCGGCCGCCTGGCGGGCCGAGGAGTGGCCCCATTCGTTCGCCTGGGCCTCGAGCTCCTGGGAGACCGTCGCCTCGTGGATGAGGACGGTCGCGCGGTGCGAGAGGCGTCGTACCTCCTCCGACGGCGCCGTGTCCCCCGAATAGACCACCGACCGGCCGGAGCGCGGCGGTCCCATAACGTCCGAGGGGTTCACGACGGTCGAGCCGACCCGAACTGCTTCACCCGCCTCGAGCTTCGCAAAGTCCCGCCCGTGGATCCCCAGGGAGCGGGCCTTTTCGCCGTCGAACCGGCCGCGCTTGGGGCCCTCCTCGACACGGTAGGCCAGGGAGGGAACGGGGTGGATGGCGGCCGCGGTCCGCACCGAGTAGCCGTCGAGCTCTACCGTGGCACCGGGCGAGAGCGCGTGGACCGTGACCGGGAATCGGAGGGTGAAGTATCCCATCCGAAGCGCCCTCCCGACCATCTCCTCGGCATCGGGGGGTCCGTAGATGTCGAGCGGCTCGGTCCGGTTGTTGAGGCACATGCTCTGGATGAGACCGGGGAGGCCGAGGAAGTGGTCCCCGTGGAAGTGGGTCAGGAAGACCCGCCGGACCCGCATGAACGAAGCGGACGACTGGAAGAATTGGCGCTGCGTGCCCTCTCCGCAGTCGAGGAGGATGAGCTCCTTCTCCGCGTCCAACGCGATCGCGCTCGCCGACCGTTCCTTGGTCGGCCACGAGCCGGCGGTGCCGAGGAAGGTGAGGCGCATCGGACAGCCGCACCTTGTTTCGGGTAAAAGGCCGTTGGGGGACGACCCTCTCGGGGGTTCGGTTCCCTTTCGGGGCAAAAGAGGAAAAGGAGCGTACAACTGGGTCGGTGGATGGTCGACTGGGACCGGGTAGAGGAGCTCCGGTCGAAAGGCTGGGACTGGGACAAGATCGCGGAGGACCCGAAGGTTGGTTTTCACCCCGACACGTCCGTTCAGGAATCCGGTCGCGCCCTCCGGGGACTGTACCATCGCCAGCGCTCGCGTCAGCGGCGGCAGGGCGAGGCCCCCTCGACCCCGGCGGCCCCCTCGAAGGAGGACCGGGAGAAGGCCGAGCGGAAGTGGACGCTCCCCCGCATCGGCTACCTCCTGGTACCGATCTTCGGTATCTGGTTCGTCCTCGCCTACATCGTTCCCTCGCCGGTCGGCTTGGTGCTACCGGCGATCCCGTACCTGGCGCTCGTGCTCGTCATCGTGGCATTCCTCCTGCTCTTCGGGCTACTCCGATCGACCAAGGCGCGCTGGTCGAAGGTCTACCGATCGACGCTGGTGACCGGCATCGTGGTCGGCCTCGTGGTCTCGGGATTGATCGCGCTCACGGGCGTCCTCTTCTTCGGCTGCCCGGTCCTCCCGTCCTCGGGAGCATCGGAACCCGCCGGCTGGATGTCGGTCAGCGTCTCGCCGTGGCATGAGAACGGCCTCCCGACCGTCTACTACTACGGCGCGACGTGGTGCCCGTACTGCTCCGCGAGCAGCTGGGCAATCTGGAAAGCGCTCACCGGGTTCGGGAGCGTGCCGTTAAGCAGCGTCACGTTCACGAATTCCGCCGAGGATGGCATTCCCGAGGTCGTCCTCGCCAACGCGCAGGTCTCCTCCTCCTACGTTTCGTTCGTCGTGAGCGAGGACACCTCGCAGGTCACGGGGACCTTCCCGAGCACCTCCAACTGCATCGAGCAGGCGTACGTCAGCGCCTACTCCGGCAGCTCGATCCCGTTCGTGGTCATCAACGGTCAGTACGTCCATGGGGGCGCGACGCTGATCCAGCCGAACGACGTTTCCTCGTACACCACCGGAA
The DNA here is from genome assembly GCA_035272385.1 of Thermoplasmata archaeon. Lineage (GTDB taxonomy): Archaea > Thermoplasmatota > Thermoplasmata > Lutacidiplasmatales > UBA184 > Lutacidiplasma. Next base: position 119,276 of record DATEQS010000048.1, on the reverse strand, counting down.
CCATGCAAACGGACGTCAGTACGGCGACCGGGACGCCATGGTCGGTCGTCCAGGGACAGACCTGGTGGATGATGGCCTACATTGCCAAATCGAACGGCGCCACTCCTGCCAACCTGGCCACGCAACCGTACTACGCGGGATGGGGCAACGCCGCCATCTGGGGCAGCAACACGCAGAGTTCCGTGGCGGCGGACCTTACCCAGGTCACGTAGAGCTTCGAGATGCGCACGCGGGACATCCGGTCGGTCATCTACCTCGCCGGAGGGTTCGGCCTCATCGTCGCAATCTACACGTACTTCGAGACGGTCGAGGCGTCGCTGCAGAAGTACTGTACCCTCAACGCGTACGTCTCGTGCGGCGCCGTCGCGAACAGTGGGAGGACGACCCTCTTCGGGATCCCGGATTCGTTCATCGGCATCGGGGGTTTCGTCCTCATTCTGCTCGTGGCCGGAATCGCGGAGTCCCGACGCAAGGAGCTCCTCTGGCCCTACCTTCTGCTCCTCCTCACGACGGGTGGAGTGGCCGTCTCCCTCTACTTCCTCTACGAGGAGCTGTTCGAGATCCACGCCCTCTGCCCGGTCTGCCTCGCCGCCTGGGTTCTCGGATGGGTCGCGTGGGGGGCAACGATCGCACTCGTTCGCAAGGCGCGTGCCAGGGCCCGGTCCCGAGCGCTAGAAAACCCGACCGCGACCCCCTCCCCGCCGGACTAGGTTTCTCGGCGGTAGACTGGGCCCCTTCCCGTGGGTCCCGGGTTATATACCCAACCTTGTTCGCCCGCCCGGGTCAGCCATGGATCAGTACGCGACGCTCGCGGCCGGGATCGCCATCGCCGGAGGACTGATTGGAACCGGTATGGCCCAATCGGGAATTGGGGCGGCCGGCATGGGGATCATCGCCGAGAAGCCGGAGAAGTTCGGCCAAGTGCTGTTCTTCTTCGTCATCCCCGAGACGCTCTGGATCATCGGATTCGTGCTGGGGATCATCCTCCTGCTCGGGGTCATCTCGTAGGCCCCTCGCTCGCACCTATGAGCCTCGAAAGCCTCGTCGACGAGATCCGCCGTCGCGGCGAGGCCGACCTCGCCGCCATCACCGCGACCCGCGAGGCCGAGAGCGCGAAGATCCTCGCGGAAACCGACCGACGGCTCGAGGAGGTCCATTCGGAGAGCGCCCGCGCGACCGACACCGAGGTTGCCCACGAGCACGCTCAGCGCCTCGCCGCCGCGAAGCTGCAGTCCCGCAAGCTCCTCCACGAAGCCCGAGAACGAAGGCTCGTGAGCGCGATCGAGGAAACTCGGACCCTCCTCCAGGAGTACACTCGGTCGGCGCAGTACCCGGCCGTGCTGAAGCGGATGGTCGTCGCCGCCAACGAATCGCTCGGAAAACCCGTACGGATATCGGGCCGGGGCGAGGACGCCCCCCTCCTCGCGAAGGTGGCGGGAAAGAGCTTCGACCCGACGCCCCAGCCGATCCTCGGGGGCCTCGTCGCGGAGACCCCGGACGGGAGCCGCCGACTGAACCTCTCGTTCGACGAGCTCCTCCGGTTGCGCGAGGACCGGGTCCGCGGGCTTCTTGCCTAGGCCGGCATCATGGCCGCCTCCCCCTACGCCAGCGCGCTCGGTCGGCTGAACCCGGAGTTCCCCGCCTTCCTTCCGAAGGAGACGTACCCGCTGCTCTTGGCCACCAAGGACCCGAACGAGTTCGCGAAGGTCCTTGAAACGACCCCGTACGCCGAGGACATCGCCCGCGTCCGAGCGACCCATTCCGGTGCCTCCCTGGTCGAGCTCGCGATCAATCGCACGTTCGTGCGGAGGAACCGACACGCGTTCGAGGCGACCCCGTTCGCGGGGCGCTCGGTCGTCGGGGCGTACCTGGGCCGCTGGGACATCCAGAACATCGAGATGATCCTCACGGCGAAGGCGAAGGGGTTGGGGGTCACCGAGACCGAGGACCACCTGATCTCGAGCCGCGAGATCCCCGCGGGTCTCTACGCGGGCGCGATGAACCTGGACGATTTTCGGATTCTCCTCGGCCAGACGACCGTCGAAGCGATGGTCACCTCGCTCGTGAGGTACGGCTACGGGGCGACGATCCTGCCGTTCCTCGAGGCGTTCGAGCGGACCCACAACATCTTCCCCATCCTGCGCGCGCTCGACAAGGAGTACTACCGCAACGTGCTCGCCCAGGCGCGGTTCTTCCAAGGCGACGAGTGGGTGGTGCGCGCCCTCGTTCAGAGCGAGATCGATGCGCGGAACGCCCTCCTCCTCCTCAAGGGAAAGGCCCACCACCTCCCGGTCGACGACGTCGTCGCCCGGTGGACGGACGGGGGCACGTTGACCGCGACGCTCGCCTCGGACCTCTTCTCGGCGCGGACCGTCCCCGACCTCGCCGAGCGCCTCGCGTCCCGGTTCCCCTCCATCGGGGAAGGCGTGACGGAGTTCGAGTCCGCCGGCAGCCTGACGGGGTACGAGGTGGCTCTCGAACGCGAGCGAGCTACGTCCGAGCTGAAGCGGCTGAGGACCTATCCGCTCTCGCTGAGCGTCATCTTCGCCTTCCTGATCCGGAACGAGCTCGAGCGCAGCGACCTGCGCCGAGCGGTGTTCGGCCGCCTGTACGGGGTGCCTGCGGACCGGCTGACCCCGCTGCTCGTGTCGCCCCGCCTTTAGCGCGCTCCGCCCGGGCGGGCTCACTCCCCCGGGGTCCGGACGATCGGTCCGGCGGGGAGCGCTCCGGGGGCTTCGAGGGGCGAGACCGTGTGGGTCCGAGGGGACCCGAACGGCCGGAAGACCTTCCCGTTGCCGGTGTAGAACTTCGAGAAGTACTCGACGAAGATCAGCCGCGCCCCTTGGATCCCCGGCTCGAAGACGCCGATGATGACGTTGAACGACTGGCCGATGACGATGATGACGAGGCCCGCGACGATCCCGACCACCGTCCCGCCGAGGACGAGGCCGCCCCCGATGGTGTTGATGACGAGCGCGAGGATGGCGCTCGCGAGCAGGATCCCGACCAGACGCGTGTAGGAGAGGATGTGGCTCACAACCTCGATGAGCCCCATCAGCCCCATCTGAAGGCCCTCGCCGAAGAGGAGCATCGCGAGGCCGACTGCGAGGCAGGCATACCAGACGACGATGAGCGGGTCGGCGGAGACCGAGGTCGCCCGATGGATGACCGCGAGGCCGAAGAACGCGACCCCGAAGGCAAAGAGCACCCCGCCGCTCTTCGCGACCACGCCCCTCGGGTGGTGATGGAAGTACTCCTTCAGGGCTCCCATGACGAAACCGAGGACGACCATCCCGAGGCCGACGAACCCGGCAAAGAGCAGGTAGGTCGGCACGGACTTGTCCAGCGACGGCCCCGCGTAGTGAAAGAGGACGGTCAGGAGCGGGTAGCCGAAGAACTCGTTCGAGTAGAGGCCGAGGCCGATCGCGATCGCGCACCCGGGAAGGAGCGCGTAGGCGAGCTGCTGCATCCCTTTCGGCCCCATGATCATCTTGACGAAGTTCCGGCCGAACTTCGGCAGGTACCGGGCCGCCGGGAATCCGGCGATCATCCAGAGCGAGATCAGCAGGATGACGAGACCGTAGCCCCAGTCGCTGAGCATGAACCCGAAGAAGATGGGGAAGGCGATCGCGAAGACGAGGGTGGGGTCCCACTCGGTCGACTGCGGGAGCGAATAGAAACGCACGAAGAACTCGAACCGACGAACCCCGCGCGGGTTCGACATGAGGGTGGGGGGCTCCTCCGAGGTCGGGACCCGGTAGAAGAACGTTCGGTTCCCGCTCTCCCGCTCTACGACCGCCTCGAGCCGTGCGATGTCCCGCTCGGGGACCCAGGCCTCGAGGGCGAAGGCGGCGCGGCTCGCGCCCAGCTTCGTGACGACCTCCGCCTTCCGGTTCTCGATCTCGAGCGCTTCGGCGACCGCGCTGACCAGCGGGTACCATTCCTGGGAGATCGCGATCAGCCGAGCCGCGATCTCGCCCCGCCGCTGGGCGACCTCGGCCGCTCGAGTGCGGAGCGCCGCGAGCTCTTCGGCGACCGTCCCCGATAGCCGAGGTACCGCCGACAGGTGGACCCCGCGGGTCTGCGATAGGCGGGACAGCGTGTCCACGCCCCCCGGGGGGAGAAGGACCAGGAAGCGGACGCTCTCGTCGGGCGGCCCGACCAAGAGTTGGACGTCGTGCTCGGCCGAGAGGGCGGATGCGAACGTCGTGTAGTCCTCGGGCGTCGATTCTCCGTAGAAAGCGTGGAAGCTGCGGGCATCCAGGAACTCGAGCCGGTCGGGATAGAACGAGAGGCGCTCGAGCAGCTGGGCCTGCCCGGCCGTCGCCTTCTCGTCGGTGGCGAGCCGGTCGTCCTCCCGTTTCAACTCCCCGACCTCGGAGTCGATCGGGACGGTCTTCGCGGCCGCGAGGATCTCCGCGATCGAATCGAAACGTCGGGGCGGGCCGGCGTGCCCGGCCGGGAGGGCGCTCAGAAGGCCGCGGAACCGGAGCGTCTCGTCTCCCACTTGGCGCAGCGTCTCGGGCCCCCGCTCGGGTCCGAGCTCGGCCATCGCGTCGGGCGAGAGCGGCTCGACCTGGGCCACCCGGAGGTCGTGAAGGACGGTGAGGATCCGTTCCTCATCCTCCTTGAGACCGAGGAGGCCGACCTTTGCCATACGGACCGGGCGCAGCGCCACTCGCGGCTCCTATTCCTTCCCGAACGACCCGAGAACGACGTCGAGGAGCGCGTCCTTCTTGTCCGCCGGTCGACGTCCTTCGCTGCGCGCAGCCCGCTCCGCGGCCAGGCGGCCGTCGGCGACGATCGCCTCCGCCTCGGCGGCGGTCTCGACCCGGGCGCGGTCGAGCCGGACGGTCCGCCGTCGGTCCGCTTCCGCCTCCGCGGCCTTCACCGCGGCGTCCCGGTCCTCCCGGAGCCGTCGGAGCGTGGCCTCGGCTTCCTGGCGGGCGGCGTTCAGGCGCGCGTCCCACTCGGTCTCGGTCGCTTTCACGCGTTTCAGGGCCTCGAGCGAGCCCGGCGCGGCCGCTCCGGCGGTGGTAGTGACCATCGTTAGTATCCTCCCAGGAGTTTGAGCACGACCAGGAGGAGGACGGCGAGCGCGGCGGCACGGACCGCGATGCTGACCCCCCATACGGCGGTGAACCGCCGGACCGCGGCGTTAGGCTGCGCTCGCACTGCTGCCCTCCTGCTCCATCTTCCGCTTGACGGTCTTGAGCATGCTGAACGAGTCGCGCTCGAGCTCGTCGAATCGGAACTTGATGTAGCGGACCACGCCCTGAAGGCGTGGGATGAGGACGTTCTCGATCGCGCTCGCCCGACGCTTCGTCTTCTCGATCTCCTTGAGGAGGCGCCGTAGGGCGTTCTCCTTCTCGGCGATGTCGAGGACGACCTCGTAGATCCGCTGGAAGCGGCGGATCGCCTCTTGGATCGACACCGGGAGGTCGAGGAGGTCGGGGGTCGGGGTCGGCGCGTAGCCGCCGCGGTCGACCCGGGGAGTGCGGACCCCCATGACGTTCTTGGTCGTGACGGCGACCGGTGCGATGTCGGGGAGGAGGCTCGAGATGTTCTCGAGCCGGGTCGGTCCCTCCAGCATCTCGGCCATCCGGATCGATTCGTAGCCCCGGTCGATGCGCGACCGAAGGTCGCCGCGCAACTTCATCGCCTCGCGGGAGAGGGCGAAGAACTCGACGATCAGCGCGGAGCGCTTCAGCTTGAGGAGGTTGAGCCCTTTCGTCGCGACCACGATTCGCCGGCGGGTCCGCAGAAGCTCGAGGCGGGTCGGTCGGACGGTTTCGGCCGGCATCGTCGGTTCGTCGCCGCCTACGAGGGGGGAGCCGCCCGCTTCGGCCGGTACTTCTCGATGAACTCCGGACGGATGCGCTTCAGCTCCGACTCGGGGAAGTCCGCGAGGATGTCCCAGGCGAGGGCGAGGCTCTCGTCGATCGTCCGGTCCTCGTCCGGTCGCTGGTTCACGAACTCGGACTCGAAGCGGTCGGCCGCCTTGAGGTACAGCCGGTCGGTGGCGGTGAGCGCCTCCTCGCCGACGATGGCGGAGAGCGCCCGTTGGTCCTTACCCGTCGCGTAGGTCGCGAAGAGCTGGTCCGAGACCCCGCGGTGGTCTTCCCGCGTCCGTCCCTTGCCGATCCCCTGACCCATGAGGCGCGAGAGCGACGGCAGGATGTCGATCGGCGGGTAGATCCCGCGGCGCTGGAGGTCCCGGCTGATGTACACCTGACCTTCGGTGATGTAGCCCGTAAGGTCCGGGATCGGGTGGGTGACGTCGTCCGCGGGCATCGTGAGGATGGGGATTTGCGTGATCGACCCCTTGCGACCGTGGATCTTCCCCGCCCGTTCGTAGAGGGTCGCAAGGTCGGTGTAGAGGTACCCCGGATAGCCGCGTCGTCCCGGGACCTCCTCCCGCGCGGCGGAGACCTCGCGGAGCGCCTCGCAGTAGTTCGTCATGTCGGTGAGCACGACCAGGATGTGGAGGTCCCGCTCGTAGGCGAGGAACTCGGCGGCGGTGAGCGCCATGCGGGGCGTCACGACCCGTTCCATGGACGGGTCTGACGAGAGGTTCAGGAAGACGACGGCGCGCTCGAGCGCCCCGGTCGATTCGAACTCCCGTAGGAAGTAGTTCGCCTCTTCACTCGTGATCCCCATCGCCGCGAATACGACCGCGAACCCTTCCGAGGAATCGCGGAGCTTCGCCTGGCGGACGATCTGAGCGGCGATCTGGTTGTGCGGAAGGCCTGCCCCCGAGAAGATCGGGAGCTTCTGCCCGCGGACCAGGGTGTTGTTGACGTCGATCGTGGAGATCCCCGTCTGGATGAACTCGCTCGGCTCCTCGCGCGAGTACGGGTTCATGGCGTTCCCGACGATCTCGAGCCGGGTCTCGCTCACGATCCGCGGGCCGCCGTCGCGCGGCTCGCCGAGGCCGGTGAAGACCCGCCCGAGCATCTCGTCCGAGACGGGCAGGGTCGCGACCTCCCCGAGGAACTTCACGCTCGTCCGCTCGAGGTTGATGCCCATCGTTGGGCCGAAGACCTGGACGATCGCGAGGCCCTTGCGCGAGTCGAGGACCTGGCCCTGGCGACGCTCGCCGGTCGGGAGCTGGATCTCGACGATCTCCCCATACGCCGCGTTCGCGACGTCCCGCACGAACAGGAGCGGTCCCGCGACCCGGTCGATCGTCCGGTAGTCGACCGGGACAGCGGGCGACGCGCGGCTGGAGGTCGATTCCTTCGTGGCCATTACGTCCCTCCCGACGCGGTGAGGGCGCCGACGGCGAGGTCGGTCTCACGCTCGAGCTCGTCGAACGCGGTCTGGGTCTCGGCTTCCGGGATCCACTTCATGCGCGAGAGCTTCGTCCGGACCGGGAGTTTCTGCAGGGTGGCGACGGTGGCGCCTTTGCCGATCGCTTCCTGTTCGAGGTCCCCGAACCGAAGGATCGCCCGCAGCATGCGGGCCTGCTTCTGGATCGAAGTGTAGGTATCGACCTCGTCGTAGGCGCTCTGCTGAAGGTAGTCCTCCCGCAGCATCCGGGCGACATCCAGGACGGCCTTCTCCCGCTCGGGGAGCGCGTCCACGCCTACCAGCTGGACGATCTCCTGGAGCTCGGACTCCTTCTGGAGCGTCTCGAGCGCCTTCTGGCGGAGGGCAATGAAGTCCTTCGACAGCGACGCGGTGTACCAGGGCTCGAGGTCGCCCGTGTAGAGCGAGTAGCTCTGGAGCCAGTTGATGGACGGGAAGTGGCGGCGGGAGGCGAGCGAGGCATCGAGCGCCCAGAAGACGCGAGCGATGCGCAGCGTGTTCTGGCTAACGGGTTCCGAGGTGTCCCCACCGGGGGGGGAGACGGCCCCCACGACGGTAATCGAACCGGTCCGCGCGTCGGGAGAGAGGGTGACCACTCGACCGGCGCGCTCGTAGAACTCGGCGATGCGGCGACCGAGGTAGGCCGGGTAGCCTTCCTCGCCGGGCATCTCCTCGAGACGACCCGAGATCTCACGCATCGCCTCGGCCCACCGGCTGGTCGAGTCGGCCATGAGGGCGACGTCGTAGCCCATGTCCCGGTAGTACTCCGCGATCGTGATCCCGGTGTAGACGCTCGCCTCTCGGGCGGCGACCGGCATGTTGGAGGTGTTCGCGATCAGCACGGTCCGCTCCATGAGCGGCCGTCCCGATTTCGGGTCCAAGAGCTTCGGGAACGTGGCGAGCACCTCGGCCATCTCGTTGCCGCGCTCTCCACACCCGACGTAGACGACGATGTCCGAGTCCGCCCATTTCGCGAGCTGCTGCTGAGTAACGGTCTTTCCGGACCCGAACGGCCCGGGGATGCACGCGGTCCCGCCCTTCGCGACCGGGAAGAAGGTGTCGATGGTCCGCTGACCCGTCACGAGCGGGATGTCCGGCGGGAGCTTCTGGGTGACGGGGCGGGGGATCCGCACCACCCACTTGTGGGTCAGCGTGAGGGGAACGGGACCCGAGTCGGTCTCGAGCGTTCCGATGCGGTCTCGGACGGTGTACTTCCCGCTCGATAGGTCGGTAAGGGTCCCTCGAAGCCCGGGCGGGACGAGGATCTTGTGCAGGATGAGGGCGGTCTCCGGGACCGTGCCGAGGATGGTCCCGGGCGTCACGACGCTCCCGACCTTCGCGGTCGCGGTGAACTCCCAGACGGCCTTCTCGTCGAGCGGGGGAGCCGACGTTCCGCGGGTGATGAAATCCCCGACACGCTTCTGAATGACATCGAGCGGGCGCTGAACTCCGTCGTAGATGGACTTCAGGAGCCCGGGACCGAGCTCCACGGTGAGGGCCTGCCCGGTGGTCTCGACCGGGTCTCCCGGGCGGATGCCGGTCGTGTCCTCGTAGACCTGGACCGTCGCGGTCCCTCCGACGAGGCGGATGATCTCCCCGACGAGGCCGAGGGCCCCGACGTGGACGACGTCGTACATCTTCGCGTCGACCAGCCCCTCGGCGATGACGACCGGACCGGACACTCGCGCGACGGAACCTACCATCTCCTTCCCTCCGTTAGGTAGCGACCGAGAGCGTGACTCCCAGGACGCGCTTCGCGAGCGCCTCGATGCTCTCGACATCGTATTCGCCGGTCGGCGTCGGAACGAAGACGACCAGGGGGTCGAGCGAGCCGTCCGCGACCGATCGCTGGGCGTCCGAGAGTCGAGCGCGGATCGACTGGGTCGCGATGATGAGGGTGTAGCCACCGGTCATCGCGCGTTGGAACTCCGCGACCGAATTCTCCGGCGTGACCTCGATGACGTCCTTGAGGCCGATCAAGCGGAACCCGATCGCGAGCTCCCGCTCCCCGACCACGACGGTGCGCCCCGCCTCTTTGGACGTCTCGGGCACGGTTGCGTCGGCGGGGGTTCTGGGCTATTTAAGGGCTTTCGAGACGCGAGTGACGGTGACGCGCGGCCCCCGCCCGGACGACCCGAACCGGAGGGACCGAGCGGCGGGACGGTCGGGGCGCCACCTCGCCGGGAAGGAGGAGCGCCGTCGGAACCGTCCCCGCGGCCGACGCGCTGAGCAAGGTCTCGAACCGTCGCTCTCTCGTCTCCGGACGCACCGCGCTCATCACCCAGAAGGTCGCTCTGCGCCGGTACCCGCGAGGGCGGGAGCGGAAGAATCGCTCCGCGTCGGGTCGCTTCCGCAGGCGTGCGGCGAACGTCGGAGCCAGGCGGAAGGTCCGCTCGCTCCCGAACTGCATCGTCTCCTTCTTCGGTCGCCGGTCGAACGCACGACGGCCCGATTCGTGGACCCGTCCGGCCTTCTCCAGCTCCGCGAAGAGTCGGCGGTTGACGGTGCTCCATTGACTATCCCGCCGTCGCGGCGTGAAGCGGTTCGCATAGCGGTCGTCGTCGATCCGACGCACGGTCGTGTCGATCCATCCGAAGCAGAGGGCCTCCTCCACCGCCTCGGGATAGACCACCCCCACCCTCCCGGTGTGGGCCTTATGGAAGCCGACCCAGAGCTCCGCGGTGTCCGCGTGGTGGGCCTCGAACCAGTCCCGGAGCTCACGCCTCGACCGAAAGAAACGAGCGGGGACGATCATCGTCAGCGCGGCTACTTGTAGACCGAGAAGTGCACGTGGTTCTCGTCGTCCGTGATGAGGATGCACTCGCCCTCGCACTCGAACAGGCACGCCTCGCAGACGATGCACTCCGGACCGTTGACGGCGAGGGACTTCTCTCCCCGGAACTGGAACTTCGCCCCGACCGCCGGGTCGTCGACCACGTCCGGGACCTGGTCGCGGGGACGCAGGTCGAAGACGTTGACCGGGCAAACGTCCTTGCAATGGGAGCAGCCGGTGCACTTGGCAATGTCAATGTCGACCTGGATCATCGCCGGCCCCTTCGCCCGTTCGAGCGAAGCGGCCTATTAGGATTTCGCCGGTGGGGGTTCGGTCCCCTTCGAGGAACGGCGGGGATGCCGCCCCCGCGCGAGCTCCCGCTCGCCCACGAACGGGTTCGGCTCGAGATACCGAGCCCCTCCCATCTCTTCCCGGACCACCTCGGGGATCTCGATGCGTCCGTCGTCGGTCTGGTAGTTCTCGAGGATCGCGATCACGAGCCGGGGGAGCGCCACTCCCGACGCGTTGAGGGTGTGCACCGGCTCGGGCCGGGAAGACTGATGACGGCGCCACCGCACGTTCGCGCGGACCGCCTGGTACGCCTCGAAGTTGGAGATGGAGCTCACCTCGAGCCACCGCTTCCCCCCCGGTGCCCACAATTCGAGGTCGTAGCACTTCGACGCCTTCTCGCCGAGGTCGCCCGTGCACAAGCTTACCGTGCGGAACGGGAGGTCGAGGCGTCGGAGGACCTCTTCGGCCTCGGTCCGAAGCTCCTCGAGCGCGTCATACGAGGACTCGGGGGTCGTGAACTGGACGAGCTCGACCTTGTCGAACTGGTGGACCCGCGCAATCCCCCGCGTCTCCACGCCGTGTCCGCCCGCCTCCCGACGGAAGCACGGGGTGTACGCGAATAACTTGACCGGCAGGTCCTCGGCTAGGAGCACCTCGTCGCGGAAGAGGTTCGTGACGGGAACCTCCGCGGTCGGCACGAGCCACAGGTCGTCGGGTTTCACCTGGTAGGAGTCCTCCGCGAACTTCGGGAGCTGGCCGGTACCGACCATCGATTCGCCCCGAACGAGGATCGGCGGCGCGACCTCGATGTACCCCCGGGAGCGGTGAAGCTCCCGCATGAACCGGATCAGCGCGTACTCGAGCCGGGCCAGGTCGCCCCAGAGCACGTAGAACCCCTCGCCCGCGACCTTCACCCCGCGCTCCTCGTCGAGCAGGTTGAGGTCGTGGCCGACCTCGAAGTGGGGTCGGGGGGCGGACAGCGCCGTCCGGTGGGGTTCGAAGCGCGCCACCTCGACGTTGCCGCTCGCGTCTTTCCCGAGGGGGACGCTCGAATGGGGGTTCTGGGGGAGCAGGAGCAGACGCTCGCGGATCTCGATGTCGAGCGTGTCCGCCCGCGTCTCGAGGTCCCGGATCCGGTCCCGGAGCTCGCCGAGCTGGGTTCGGTCACGGTCGTCCGCGGGCGCGGAGGTCTTCGCGGCCTCGGCCACTCGGTGCGCGCCCCGGTTGCGTTCGGCCCGCAGGCGGTTCGTCTCCTCTCCGACCGCCCGTCGTTCGCGGTCGAGCGCGACGAGGCGGTCGACCTCGGTCGGGTCGCGTCCTCGCGCCACGAGCCCCGCCTTGAGGGCGTCCGCCGATTCTCGCACGTAGCTGATGGGATACACGGCCCGGGGCAGAACCCGGGCCCGTGCCATAACCCTTCGCGTACGGCCCACCTTGCCCTCGGACCGGCGGTTCGCCTCAAGCGCAATCTTTACCGGTAGGAAGGGCGTTCGGTCCGAGAAGAGCGCGGATGAGCGACATCCTGCTGGGGACGAGCGGCTGGGATTACCCGGAGTGGTCGGGGCGCGTCTACCCACGCCGCGGGGCGAGCGACAAGCTCCGCTACTACGCGGGTCTATTCCCGATCGTGGAGGTGAATTCGACGTTCTATCGCCTCCCTCCTCCCTCCGTTACGGCCTCGTGGGTCAAGCGGACCCCCGCGGGGTTCCGGTTCGCGGCGAAGTTCCCGCAGACGATCACCCACGACCTGCGCCTTGTGCGCACGGACGAGGAGCTCGCCCGCTTCCTCGCGGTCCTGAAACCGATCCGCGAGGGAGGGAAGTTCGCCGCGGCGCTCCTCCAGCTCCCGCCGTCCCTCCCGTTCGAACCGACGACCGTACGCCACTTCTACGAAACGCTCCCCCGGGACCTGCCGGTCGCGGTCGAGTTCCGCGAGCGCTCCTGGCTCGCACCGGAATCGATCGACCTCTTGCGGGAGTTCGCTCTCGCCTACGTCACCGTGGACGGTCCGCACCTACCGGTCTCGCTCGAGGTGACCGCTCCGTTCGCGTACATCCGCTGGCACGGGCACGGGAGCCCGCTCTGGTACGATTACACGTACTCCACGACCGAGCTCGCCTCGTGGATTCCACGGGTCCGCGCCCTCACCGAGAACGCCGCCACCCTCTACGGGTTCTTCAACAACCATTTCCGCGGGGACGCGGCGGTGAACTGCCGCACGCTTACCGAGGAGCTGGGCCTCTCCCCGCCGGCCCGCCGCGGACGGCTCGACGCGTAGGACCTCACCGAATCACGAAGGAGCGCTCGAGCGCTCCCCCCGAGCGGCGAGCGACAGCGACCCGAGGGTGGGCGCGCGGACGACCTCGGTCGGGGTGGTAAGGGAACCGCAGCTGACGTCCGTCGACGAGTTCGTGCCGAGGATGTGGCCGCTCGTGGCGTTCAACGTCACGTTGAGCTGGTCGCCCGTCCCGCTCGCCGACGAGCTCAGGGGGCACGTGCTGTATGTGATCGACCACTCGGTCCCCAACCGGAAAGATCCGAAGTGAACTCCTCCGGTCAAGCCATACTCGGCCGAGGCGTTCGGGTGCGTCGCGAGAAACGCCGCGGCGTCCGGCTGGGCGTCCGCGGCGGCCTGGGAGCTGTCGATCACGTCCCCCGGGATCGGTGTGATGAGTTGCGCGTACAACGCGCAATACCCGCCCGAAAGCGTGAGAAGAACCTGCGGGTGGCCGTCGAGCACCGTGACCACCGCGAGGGTGTCCGACTGATTCCGGTAACCGAACATCCATGCCGGCGAGGCCCCGGAGGACCGGCTTCCTGAGTACCCCGCCACCGTGAGGCTGGTGGCCCCGGAGACCAAGAACGCGGGGCAGTAGGAGGTGAGGTTGCTCAGGTTCGTCGAGTTCACCTGCTCCGTCTCGTTCACGGCCGAAACCAAGCCGACAGCGAACACGGGGGTCCAGCCGCCACCCGCAAATCCGGCCACGGCGCCGTTCGCGACGGGAAGAGCCCCGGAGTACGTGAGCACCGCTGCGGCGCTCCCTGAGCTGGTGGGGCCGGGCAGGACGAAGACCACGACCAACAGCACCGCGATCACGACCGCGGCGACGACTCCGACGTAGAGCATCGTTCGGTGGGTAGGTCGGGACGGGACCGCGGGGGATGACGGAGGGGTGGGGGTCGACATGGAGGCCGTTCCTCGTCTACGAGGCCGGTCGTGCGCGATAAATCTTGTTGTTCACCGAGCGGTCTCGTCCCGGAAGGAGCGTCCGCGGTTCGCGAGAGCCGATGAAACCCCTCGTTCTCGGTCCTGTTTCAACGCCTCCCGAGCCGCCGCTTTAGAGCGGCCCGACCGATGATGGCACCGGATCGATCGATGATGGTCGACGCTCTTCTCACCGAGCCCGCGCTCGCGCCGGAGGAGGATCTCCTCACGGAGGAGGCCTTCCGACCCGAGCCGAGGCACCCGTTCCCCTCCTCCCCGCCGGCTCGTCCGAAGCTCGCCCCGCACCCTCGACGGACCCGCGCCACCCCTCTCCTTCCGTCGGAGCCGGCGCTCTTTCCCTGGCTTGCGCGCCGGTTCTCACCCGGCGAGGCGACCGTTTGGACCGGCCCCTCCGTCGCGGTCGAGCCGGTCCTCGAGCTCCTCTACGCGGGGAGCGCGCTCGCCCGGGGCCGGATCTCGCTCCTCGAGGGGGCGAACCGGTTCCACCCGTACCGCATCGGCGAGCTCGGCCGGGCGTTCGGGGTCGATGCGACCGAGACGTTGCGCCGCATCCGCATCGCCCGCGCGTTCACGGCCTACCAGATGGTCGCTCTCGTGGACGGATGGGCTCGGGAGGTCCGTCGCCATCCCCCGACCCTCCTCGTCGGTCACGACCTGCCGACCCTCTTTGCGGACACGGAGATTCCCGACGACGAGCGCTCCGCGCTCCTCGGTCACGTCGCTCGCATCCTCGCCGGGCTCGCTCGCGAGGTCCGCGTCCCGCTGCTCCTGACCCTCACCCCGGACGGGTTCGAACGATTCCGCGTGCTCGCCGACGAGGGGCCCCCCTGGTCCGACCTCATCACGTTCGCCCGGGGGCCGGGCACCCTGCGGTTGCGCGCGCTCCGGGACGATGCCCGGGTCGCCCTCGTGCCTCGCCCGGCCGGTCAGACCGGCATGGAACAGTTCGGCGGAGAGTTCGCCGAGGAGGTGATCGCGTGGGGCGTACCGCTCCGACCTACCACCAGGCGCTCGAGGAGAGGATGAAACGGTGGGACGAGTTCGCGCGGCTCCTCACGAGCCCGGAGGAGCGCGCTGCGTTCGAGATGGTCCGGACCGGGGCCCGCCGCTACGTCGCGCAGGCGACGTACGTCGGGAGCCCGGACCTGCTCGAATCGATCCTCCTCTCCGTCCTCACCGACCTCGCGGTCCGGATCCGGGCCGAACCGTCGACCGCGACCTCCCGTCGCTGACGATGGCGGTGACACCGCCGCCGTTGAGGCCGGACGGCTGGCTCCTCGACATCACCGAGAGCGACGACGGCCGCTCGGTCGTCCTCTGGACGAAGGAGCAACGGACCGGCCGCGTGCGACGGACCGCGGTCGAATACCGTCCCCCCTTCCTCGTCGCGGGGACCCGGAGCGACCTTTCCCTCCTCGCCCGTCGCCTCACCGACCACCCCGACGTGCACTCGACCACGCTCGGTTCCGGACGCCCGTCGCTCTTCGACCACCGGAGCCGCCCCGTCCTCTCGGTCGTTCCCACGCGGAACCCCGCCCGCCGCGCTCTCGCGCGGAGCGTGGATGCGCTCGGGGGGTACGAGCGGTTCTCCCTCTACGATGTCGACCTCGGCCCCCCCCAGCTCTACCATCTCGCGCACGACCTCTATCCGTTCGCTCCCGTCGTCGGCCGGCCGCCCACGCTCCGGGCGACCGAGCCTCCCGAGACGATCGACTACTCGCCCCCGCCGCTGCGCATCGCCCGGCTCGAGGTCCATCTCGTCGGAGAACGACGGGGCCGCATCCCGCCTCCCGACGGCCGGATCGGAGCGGTCCGCGTCGGGGAGACGACGCTCGAAGGTCCCGAAGAGGAGCTGTTGCGCGCGCTCGTGGACGAGCTCGCGCGAACCGACCCGGACGTCCTCCTCACGAACGGCGGCGACGCGTTCGACCTGCCGTGGCTCTACCGACGCGCCGCGGCGTGCGGGCTCTCGAGCGCAGAGTTTCCGCTGGGACGCGAGCGCGTGCCGTTCCGGCCGAGCCGCCCGGCCCGCTCGTTCGAGTCGTACGGCCGCGTCCTCTACCGGTCCGCGTCGTACCCTCTCCCCGGACGGTTCCATATCGACCGAGAGAACTCGTTCCTCTACGACGATGCGGAGGTCGCCGGGCTCATCGATGCGGCCCGCCTATCGCGTCTCTCGCTCGCGACGGTCGTCCGTCAGTCGCCGGGAACGTGCTTTACCGCGATGGAGATGGCGCGCGCGCTCGAGCTCGGGGCGCATGTGCCCTGGAAGAAGAACCGGCCCGAGGGGTTCCGACGAGCCGACCACTTGGTCGCCGCCGACCGCGGCGGCGTGATCTTCCTCCCGCCGGTCGGCGTCCACGACCACGTGGACGAGTTCGACTTCGCGAGCCTCTACCCGCACATCATGGTCACCAAGAACCTCTCGACCGAGACGCTCGAGTGCCGGTGCTGCCCTGCGAGCCCGGTCCGCGCGCCCGGTCTCGGGTATCGGTCGTGCACGCGCCGGGTCGGTCTCATTCCCCGGACCCTCGCGCCGCTCCTCGAACGCCGCCTCGCCTACAAGGCCGCGCTGAAACGCCCCGGTGTCCCGCCCGAGGAAGCGGCCCGCCTGAAGCGGCGGGTCAAGATGCTGAAGTGGATCCTCGTCACCGCGTTCGGCTACCAGGGGTACCGCAACGCCCGGTTCGGTCGGATCGAGTGCCACGAAGCGATCAATGCCTACGCACGCGACCTCCTCGCTCGGCTCGCTCTCGAGGCGGAGCGGGCCGGCTACTCGGTCCTCCACGGGATTGTCGATTCCCTGTGGCTGCGGCCGAACGACCCGGAGCACCCTCCGGACCCGGAAGCGTTCGCCGCGCGAATGAGCGAGCGGTTCGGTCTCCCGCTGGGCTACGAGGGACGGTACCGCTGGCTGGTCTTCCTGCCGGCGGTGACGACCGGCCTCGGGGTCCCGAACCGCTACTACGGCTACTACGAGCACGGCGAGTTCAAGCTCCGCGGCATCGGGGCCCGTCGGCACGACACCACCGGGCTCGTCCGCCGGTTCGAGGCGGAGGTCCTCGCGCTCTTCCGTACCGCCCGGGATGCGGAGGGGGTCCGCGCCCTCCTTCCGCGTGCTCTCGCGCGCGCCGACCTCTTCGCTTCGGAGGTCCGCGCCGGGACGTGGCCCGTCGACGAGCTCCTCATCGGCCACCGGATCGGTCAGGCGCCCGAGGCGTTCGTCACGTTCACCGACTCGGTCGCCGCGCTCCGCCAGTTGAAGGAAGCGGGGGCGGTCCGGGGGCCGGGAGAGTTCGTGCGGTTTGTCCTCCTCGACCGACGGAGCCGCTCGTTCCGCCACCGAGTGCGGCCGGCGGAGCTCCTCGAGGGGAACGAACGGTACGACGTCGGGGCCTACCTCGAGATTCTCGCCCGCTCCGCGGAGACCCTGCTCGCTCCGCTCGGGGTGGGCCGCGAAGAGCTCCGAGCCCGTTGGGGAGCGGAGCCCGCGCCCGAACGGGACGAGTACCGGTCCCCGGAAGGGCTCGGGCAGCGGCGGCTCGAGGGAAGCGGGCCCGAGAGGAGATATTAGCCCTCGATTCGGTGGACCGGCAGTGGTCGTCCGCTCCCGTCGCGCTCCGCGCAAGGATCCGCCCCATCGGTCCGCGCCTTCTCCGCCCCATCCACCGACCCCCTCCGAGCGCGCGGCGTCGATCCGAGAGAGCGTCCGGCACGGCGGGGTGAAGGACCTCGGCCCCCTCTTGGTCGCGCTGAGCGACCCGGTCCCCGGGGTCCGCGAGACGGCGGCGGTCGCCCTCGGGGTCCTGAAGGATTCCCGGGCCTGCACGACGCTCGGCACCGCAGTCAACGACCCGGACCCTCAGGTCCGGGCGGCCGCAGTCGAGGCGCTCGGGGCGATCCGTCGCGCCGACAGCCGAGCGACGATAGAACGAGCGCTCGACGACCCTGAGGCCGGGGTGCGTGCGAAGGCCGCGCTCGCGCTCGCCGCGCTCGCGGACGCCCGGTCGATCCCCTCGCTCGACCGCAAGACCGACGACCCGGTTCCGGCCGTTCGCCAGGCCGTGGCCGCCGCGCTCGGCCGCATCGGGCCGGAGGAGGCGTTCCGTTCGCTCGAACGGATGTTGAAGGACCCGGTCGACCGGGTCCGCCGCGAGGCGGTTCTCGGGGTCGGAAGGTCCTCGGAGCCGGACCACTGGGCCACCGTCCGCCCGTTCCTCGAGGACCCCGCGCGTCGGGTCCGAGTCGCCGCGGCCGTCGTGGCGGGTCGCCACCGGGACCGCGAGAGCGCCCCGCTCCTCCTCCGCCTCCTAACGACCCCCGAGACGTGGGAGAAGCCGGCGGTCCTCGTGGCCCTCGGTCGTATCGGGGACCCCTCGGCCATCCCGCCGCTCATCTCCTGGGCTGAACACCCTTCTCCATGGATCCGCGTCTGCGCGGTCCACGCGCTCGGGGAGATGGGCATCCCCGAGGCCCGACCCGTCGCGCTCGAGCATCTTCACGACCCGTACTGGTCGGTCCGGGGCGCCGCGGCGGTCGCGCTCGGGACGGTCGGGACCCCGGACGACCTCGCCCCGCTCTTGGAGTGCCTCCGCGACGAGCACCCGTGGGCCCGGCGGGGCGCGACGTACGCGCTGGGGCGTCTCGGTCTCGCCGAGGCTGCGCCCCGTCTGCGTGACGGGCTCCATGACCCGGCGGCCGAGGTCCGGCTCGCGGCGGTCTGGGCGCTCGGGAACCTCCGGGACGACGGCGCGCGAGAGGACCTCGTCCGCCTCCTCTACCAGACCCGGCCCACCGGGGCCATCCCTCCCTCTCCCGAGATGGTCACGGACGACCGCCTCGCGTCGGACGCCGAGAGCCGTCTCTTCGATGCCGCGGTCCAAGCGCTGGGTCGGCTCTCGCACGGCGTCCCGGACCCGCTCATCCACCGCTCGCTCGTGGACGCTCTCGAACGCCTGAGCGAGGAGGAGCTCGACCGATTCGCCCGCCTCCCGCTTCCCGAGCTCCAGCCGGACCAACCGACCCCGACGCTTCGGGCGCTCTTCGAGACCGCGCTGCCCTCTTCGGCCGAGGACGAGGACCTCGGATGATCCGGGACGTCCGGCGCGCGGACATCCCGCACATCTTCCCGCTCATCGACCGGGAGTTCCCCGAGGAATCCGCGCTCCTGGGAAAACGTCCCGAAGAGTTCGAGAAGGTCGTCCGCCGCGTCTTCCGGTGGGACACCCGTTTGATCGTGGGGCTCTTGCAGCTCTTCGGCCGGCCGATCTTCCGCTTTCTGGTCGTCGAGGTCGACGACCGACCGGTGGCGATGACGCTGGTCTCGTTCCCTCGTCGCGCCGCCTACGTGAGCAGCGTGGTCGTGGACCCGACACACCGCCGCCGGGGTTACGCGAAGGGGATGTTGGACGAGGCCCGTCGGACGGCCAGGCGGGCCAAGCGGAGGTACGTCGTGCTGGATGTCCTCGAGACCAACACCCCCGCACGGACCCTCTACGAATCGCTCGGGTACCGAGCGCTCCGGGCGAGGGGCCAGTTCGTCCACGAGTCCCCCGCACAGCTCGGGGCAGGTCCTGCGGGGAACCCCGCGGTCCGCCCGTTCCGCCGAGGGGACGCGTCCGCGCTCGTGGAGCTCCTCCGTCGGCAGACCCCTCCCGCGGTCGAGGAGGTCCTGCCCACGTATGCGGGAATGTTCCTGAGCTCTCCGCTTACGAACCGCATCCTAGGCTCCCAAGAGGCCGCTTGGGTCGTCGACCGCGGCCACGGACCCGAGGCGTACCTCTCGGCGTCGGTCTCGACCGCGACAGAAGCGGCGTACCTGGCCGCGCCGGTCCTCGGAGAATCGGTGGACCCCGAGCTCGCGGGAGCCCTCCTACGGATCGCCGGGGCCTGGTGCACCGCGTGGAAGGCCCCGCGGATCCTCTGCATGATGGCGGACGACAACGTACGGGGGCGCGCCGCCCTCGAAGCCGGGGGGTTCCGGCATGCCTTCGCACTCTGGACGCTCTACCGGACCGTCGACTGAAGCCCCCCCCCGAGCGGGGGGCGTGGATGTCTACCTCTTTCCGGCGGTCGTCGGCGGCGGCCTCGGGGACATCGAGGAGGTCCTCGCCGCGGGACGTCATCTCGCGCGCGTGGGCTTCCGCCTCATCCTCTACCGAGAGCCGGGACGTCCGCTCCCACCGAACGTTGACGGTCCCTGGGAGTGGCCGCCCCTCGAGCGCCGGGACCGGGTCCGCCGTCGCGCGCGGGTGGCGCTGACGGTGGCTCCCTGTTGGCAAGTGAGCGCCGGACCGAGCCAGCCGGTCCGCTTCGGTCGTGGGGGTCCCTGGGAAGTGGAGGCCCGGAACGTCGAGGAGGCGTACGGGCCGGACCAAACATTGCACGTGAGCCTGGAGGAGTTCGCCCGGACGCTCCCGAGCGCGGTGGAGACCCGGGAGCGACTGCGCGAGGGCGGGGTTCCGGCGCGGGCCATCGGGCCGCGGTACCGCGCGGCCAAAGGAGCGCACGAGGTCGAAGCATTCCGCTCGGCGTTCCGAGCGTTCCGGGGATTCGACCGGTCGAACGTCCTCCACGTCTTCGCGACGTTCCGTCCGGACCCGGCGTTCCGGCACGAGTTCCCGGAGGCGGTCCAGACCGGTCCCCTCGGTTCGGGACATCGCCCGCCCTCAGGGACCCCCCACCGGGGGAGACGAGGACGGCGTGAGTGGGTATGGTACGCGAGCCCTTCGAGCGCCGAGCGGGTAGCCCCCGAGGTTCTGCGGGGGCTCTCCGGGGTCCATCCGCCGGTGACGCTCTACGTTCGGTCCCCTCGCCCGTGGCCGAGCGTCGAGGGGGCACCGGGGCTAGCCGTCGTCACGGCCCCGGTCGCCCCTACGACTTGGCGCTCCCGCTTCCGGAGCGCCGAGCTGCGGGTGGTCACCGGCAGCCGCACGCTGATCGAGGCCATGGAGGTCGACGGGCCGTTCCTCTACTTCAACGGGGTACTGGGCCGAGGAGCGAGCCGCCGACGGCATCGGCCGGAGAAGCTCATCGCGTGGCTCGACCTCGCGCGACGGGCTCGCGTATCGCAGGCCCTGCGGAGCGACCTCGCGGACTTCGCGCGGGGCCGCCGCGTCGCGGAGGTCGTACGAAGAGCGGCCGAACGGGAGGACGGGTGGGCCCGTTTCCCCGGGTCGCTCACGCCGTCCGGGTTCTCCCCCACGCATGTAGACGCCCAGCGGGTCCTGATCGCCGTCGCCCGCGAGCTCTCGCTACCGGGCGCTCGCTCGTCCGAAATCGTGGCTCGCTGGCGGTATTCGAATCCTTAATCGGGAGCCTCTTCTCCTTCGGGGTTACCATGGCCCCCGACGAGGCGACGCCTCCCGCGGTCGCCCGCGCGCTCGTGACGAGCGCGCTCGGCGTGCGACGGGGAGAGCACGTCGTCGTGGTCAGCTGGAACCACACGCTCCCGTGGGCGGCCGCCTGCGTCACCGAGGCGCGTCGTATCGGAGCCCGTGCGTTCCTTCTCCTCGAGGACGAGGCCGCGTTCTGGCGGAGCGTCGAGAGCTCGCCCTCGTCGCGCCGCTGGGCCGGACTGTCCCGGCCCGTCCGCGCGGCGCTCGAACGCGCGGACGCCCTCGTCTACTTCCCGGGCCCGGCCGACCGGCCGCGCCTCCATGCTCTCCCCCCTCCCCTGCTCGCTCCGTTCCTCGGCGCGGACGACGAATGGCTTTCGGCCGCGAGGAGCGCGCATCTGCGCGCGGTCCGCTGCCTTCTTGGCTACGCCTCGGACGCGCAGGCCGAGCACTGGGGGGTGCCGGGAGCGATGTGGCGGAGCCAGCTCATTCGCGGGATCACCGACGTCGATGGCGTGACGCTCCGAAAGGACGGGCGACGCGCGGCGGCCCTCCTCCTCAAGGGTCGCGAGCTTCGCCTCACCGCGGCGAACGGCACCGACCTGAAGCTTCGCTTGCGAGGCCGAGTGCCATGGCTTGACGACGGGTTAGTCGACGCGGACGACCGGCGCCGCGGCCGCGTGATGGTGGCGGCTCCGGCCGGGTCGGTCGTGGTCGCGGTGGACGAGACATCGGCCGAGGGGACGGTGGTCGCCAACCGCCCGAGCTTCCTCTCGCCCGGCCGGGTCGACGGGGGCCAGTGGGAGGTCGAGGGCGGCAAGCTCCGCAATTACTGGTATACGGAGGGGGGAGAGGCGTTCGAGACCGAGTTCGGTCGGGCCCCCCGGGGCCGGGAGACGGTCGCGCTGTTCGCCCTCGGTCTCAACCCGGAGCTCGCGCCCGGCGTTCCGCAGGCCGAGGACGAGGAGGCCGGTACCGTGACCATCGCGGTCGGCGGCAACACGCTCTACGGGGGGCGGAACCGGTGCCGGTTCCTTTCGTGGATCACCGTGGGGGAGGCGACGGTCGCCGTTGACGGAGCACCGCTCTGCGACCGCGGCAAGGTCCTCTAGGGCGGGCGCGGGACCGCGGGCGGGTCGCGGGTTCTTCGACCGGCCGGCGGCCCAGCTCGCCCGGGACCTCCTCGGCGCTACCCTTACGGTCCGCTCGGGTCGGGTCGTCCGGTCGGTCCGCATCGTGGAGACGGAGGCCTACGTGCGAGACGACCCGGCCAGCCATGCGTTCCGGGGACCGACCCGCCGCAACCGCTCGATGTTCTCCTCGCCGGGCACGCTCTATGTCTACCGGATTCACCAGGTCGTGTGCGCGAACCTCGTCGCACGTCGTGGAGAAGCGGTGCTGCTGCGCGCGGGAGCGGCCGACCGCGCCGCCCCCGAGAGGGCTTCCGGTCCGGGTCGTCTCTGCCGCTTCCTCGACATCACCAAGGAGGACGACGGAACGGACACCGTCGTGGGGGACCGGGTGGTGGTTCGGTTGGCGCTCCGGCGTGCCGGCCCGGTCCGGGCCGGCCCTCGCGTCGGGATTCGAAAGGCGGTGGACCGCCGACTACGCTTCGTGCTCGCGGACGAACCGGCCGTCTCGCGGCCCCGCTTCCGGCGGCCTATTTGAGCTTCTTCCAGTCGTAACCGCGCCGTCGGGCCGTGTTCCCGA
The DNA here is from genome assembly GCA_035272385.1 of Thermoplasmata archaeon. Lineage (GTDB taxonomy): Archaea > Thermoplasmatota > Thermoplasmata > Lutacidiplasmatales > UBA184 > Lutacidiplasma. The sequence goes on along the minus strand of DATEQS010000048.1, from coordinate 96,628 downwards.
ACCCGCAGGAGGAGCAGACGTTCTTCTGGCGGTGGTAGGAGTGGCGGCCGCAGCGACGGCAGATGATGTGGACGATCTTTCCTCCGCGGCGGGACGGTGTTCCTTTGGTCATGGTTTCTCTCCTTAGGGCGAGATGTAGATGATCGAATCGCCGCGCACCAGCGTGAGGCCCGAGCGCGGCGTCACCTGGTCCTTCATGACCTCTTCGGCCCCGGAGAGGACCAGGTTCAGGTGCTGGTCGAACGCATCGAGCGTTCCCCGGAACGAGCGTCCGCCCTTGAGCTCCACAAGCACGCGCTTGTGCAGGCTTTGCTGCAGGGCATCGAGCGGCTTCATGGCGAGGGAGCGGAGCAGGCCGGGTGGGCTTCTTAACGGTTGGGGCCGACGTTCGTACGGCGCCCGTTCTGCGCCGGCAGGTGGAGGAGTGCGAGGAGCGCGAGCCCCTCGGTCTTGGACGCGGGGGCGGGGTCCGCCTCGGTGACGAGCGCCCGAAGGGTGGGAACGGGACCGGGCGGTCCCGATCGAGCGCGAAGGATCCGGAACCGGTCGGGTAGAGCCATCGGGAACAGTTCCTCGAAGAACCGCTGCTCGAACGCCCCGACGGCCTCGTGCCGACCGGCCAGAGCGGCCGGGTGGCGCTCGGTGTCGGCCCGAGCGTGGCGGGCGCGTTCCCTCGCCGTTGTCTCCAGGTAGACGGTGAGGTCCGGAAGTCCAAGAGCCCCTCTACGGACGAGCGACCGCGTGCTCCGCTCGACCGCGCGTCCCACCGACGCGGGCGCCCGCCCGAGGGCGACGAGCCCGTGCGTGTACATCAGGGGCCCGAAGAACCCCGTATCGGCGATCACCGTGCGGCCCTGCGCGCATCGGCCGCGCGCCTCCCGATACCGGCGCACCTCCTCGGAGAGGAGGGTCCCTTCGAGAAGGAGGAGTTCGCGCGGGGAACCGTACTCGAGCGAAGGCGCCGGGTCGAGGCGGTCGAACGCCTCCGCGAGCGGCTGCCACCCCAGCTTCGGGGCCGCGGCCCGAACGAGCGTGGTCTTCCCGGCCGCGGAGCGACCCTCGATCGCGATCAACCGACCCCGACGTGCCATCGGCTCTCCCGTCGCGCCATTCCCTCGCTCACGGAAAACCGTGCCGCCGGCTTCAGCGCGCCTTTTTCTCGCCTTGGCCCCTTCCCGACGACGGTGTCCGGACCTTCCCCGCCCTCCCCACCGCGGCCTCGTCACCCGGCCCGGGTTCTGGAGGTGGAGACTCTCGCCGATATCGCCCGCGAGCTCGAGCGGACGGAGAGTGACCCCGAGGGCGTCGCGATCATGACCCGGAAGGGCCGAATCTACCCGGTCCGCCTCGAGAACGTCTCGCTCAAGGCGGCGCCTCTTCTGAAACAGGAGACGCTGTCGGTGGGGGCCGACTCGGCCCACGCGCGGGGGATCGCCGACCATTCGATCGCGACGACCTCGGTCGTCGTCCTGGCCACATGGGGCCAGTACCAACGCCTGCTTCCGAAGCTACGACGCCAGCCGTTCCGCCTCGCGGAAGCGGCCGAGGAGATCGACCGCGCGCTCCGGGCTTACGTCAACCGCTCGCCTCGCACGATCCGCGGTCCCCACCGCACGTTCGTGGTCGGGGACCGCCCGCGCGTCATGGGCGTGGTGAACGTGACCCCGGACTCGTTCTCGGACGGTGGGCTTCACCTCGAAGCGAAGGAGGCGGTCGCGCACGCCGAGCGCCTGGCCGCCGAGGGCGCGGAGATGATCGACATCGGCGGCGAGTCGACCCGGCCGGGCGCGACCCCGGTCTCTCCCGAGGCCGAGTGGGCGCGGGTCGGCCCCGTCCTGACCGGTCTCGCCGGTCGCCTGTCGGTCCCGATCTCGGTCGACACCCGCCACTTCGAGGTCGCCGAGAAGGCGGTCGACGCGGGAGCGGATGTCGTCAACGATGTCGAGGGCCTCCGGTCGGAAGCGATGCGACGCTCGGTCGCGAAGAGCGGGGCCGCGGTGATCGCGATGCACATGCGCGGAGACCCTACGACCATGCAAACGAACCTCGTGTACTCCGACCTCCGGGGAGAGGTCTTCTCCGAGCTCGCCGCGGTCACCGACCGCGCGGTCGCCGAGGGGGTCCCGGCGGAAAGGATCCTCGTCGACCCCGGGATCGGCTTCGGCAAGTCGGCCGAACAATCGCTCGAGCTCCTCTGGCACGTGGGCGAGCTACGGTGCCTCGGCTACCCGGTCGTTCTCGGAGCGTCGCGAAAATCGTTCCTCGGGTGGGCGCTCGGGACCGATGACCCGGCTCGTCGGCTCGAGGCGGGAATCGCCGCCGCGGTCGTCGCGACCGAGCGGGGGGTCGCCCTCGTACGGACGCACGACGTGGGACCGACCGTGCGCGCCCTCGCGCTCGTCCGGTCCGCGCAGAAGCTCGCGAGCGCCTCCCCGTCGGTCTCGTCCGAGCTCAATGCATCCGAGCCGGACCTAACCTGACCCGACCGAGGTTGACCTGGCCTGCCCCGAACGGGAGCCGCTCGGCCTACCCCTGAGAGATCGGGGTCCCGTCGTCCGCGACGTCGGTCTCGAAGACGAGCGACCCTTGGTAGTCACACTTCTGGCAGTGGTAGACCTGGCCGAGGATCGACCCCGCGATGAGGGAGACCCGGACCGACCCGCACTTCGGGCAGAGGAGGACGGTCTTACCGCGCTTGGGCCGGCGACGCATCTTCGTCCTCCGTGTCGTCATCGGAGTCCGGGTCGTCCTTCCCGGGCTTCTTCTCGGATTTCTCGCTCTCGTCCTCGTCGTCCTCGGCCGGGGGTTCGGGAGCCTCGGGGGCCGTCTTGGCCGGCCCGGCCTTCTCGCCGGAGGTTTCGGAGGGGAGCCCTTCGGGTGGGGGCTCGAGGATCACCGCGTCCCGCACCGTGTCGCCCTCATCGAGCCGGATGACGCGAACGCCGAGGGTGTTACGCGCCTGGGAGCGGATCCCCTTCACGGCCATTCGAATGGTGATCCCGTGCTGGGTCGTGACGAGCACCTCGCTCGCGTCGGTCGTCGGGAGGACGGCCACGACCGTGCCGTTCCGGCCGCCGGTCTTGATCGTCCGGACCCCCTTCGCCCCGCGTCGGGTCCGGCGGTAGTCGGCGGTCGGGCTCCGCTTTCCGTAGCCGGTGGTCGTGAGCGATAGGAGCATCGGGAACCGTTCGCTCACCGGCGCCATCGCGACGACCCGGTCGTCCTTTCCCGCGGTGAGGCGGACCCCGATGACGCCGTACGTCGCCCGACCCATGGGGCGCAGCTCGGAGAGCAGGAAGCGCACGAGCTGGCCCGCCTGCGTCGCGAGCACGAGCTCGGTCGTCTCGTCGGTCACGACGGAGACGTCGACGAGCTCGTCCCCTTCTTCGAGCAGGACCGCCTGGATCCCGTTCGTGCGGATGTTCTGGTACTGGTCGAGGGTCGTCCGCTTCACGAGTCCGCGGCGGCTCGCGAAGACGAGCGATCCCTCGCTCGCGAGGTCGCGGAGCGGGAGCAGGGTCTGGACCCGCTCCCCCTCCTTGAGCTTCGGGAGGAGGTTGATGACCGCCTTCCCCTTCGAGTGGCGGCTTCCTTCGGGAAGCTCGTACGCCTTCAGTTGGTAGACCCGTCCCAGGTTCGTCAGGAACAGAACGTCGCTGTGCGTCCGCGTGACGAAAGTGCGGATGACGAAGTCCTCCTCCTTCGTCTCCATCTGGATCAGCCCCCGGCCGCCGCGCCGCTGGCGACGGTACTGGTCGAGGGGCAGGCGCTTCACGTACCCGTCGCGGGTGACCAGGACGACCACGTCCGTGTCGGGGATCAGGTCCTCGAGCGTGCGCTCGGTGAACGCCGGCACGATCCGTGTGCGGCGGGGGTCGCCGAAGCGTTTCTTGAGGTCGGCGAGCTCGTCGGCGATGAGCTGGTCGAGGAGCTTCGGCGAGGCGAGGATCGCTTTGAGGTGCTTCGCGAGCGCCTCCTTTTCGGCCTTCTCCTTCTCGACCGCCTCGCGCTCGAGCGCGGTGAGACGGGCGAGCCGCATGTCGAGGATCGCCTTCGCCTGCTCGCTCGAGAGCAGGAACTTCCCCATCAGGTTCGTTTCCGCGACCTGGACGTCCTTCGACCGTCGGATGATCCGGATCACCTCGTCGATGTGGTCGATGGCGGTGAGGAACCCTTCGAGGAGGTGGAGCCGCTCCTCGGTCTTTCGGAGGTCGAACTTCGTCCGGCGGGTGAGGATCGTCCGGCGGTGCTGAAGGTGCAGCGCGAGCAGCTCGAGGAGCGCGAGGACCTTCGGGTGTCCGTCGACGAGACAGAGGTTGATGACGCCGAAGCTCGTCTCGAGCGGAGTGTGCTCGTAGAGCCGGTTGAGGACGATCTCGGCCGGAGCGTCGCGGCGGAGCTCGAGCACGACGCTGGTCCCATGGCGGTCGGATTCGTCCCGGAGGTCGGTGATCCCGTCGATCCGCTTCCCCTTCACGAGGTCCGCGATCAGCTCGAGGAGGGCGGCCTTGTTCACCTCGTACGGGGTCTCGGTGATGACGATCTCGTCCTTGCCCCCGCGCTCCCGGATCTCCGCGGAGCCGCGGATGTGGATCATGCCGCGTCCCGTCTCGTACGCTTCCCGGATCCCTTCGGTCGAGACGTAGCCCCCGGTCGGGAAGTCCGGCCCGGGAAGGACCTTCATCACGTCGTCCAGCGACGCGTCCGGGTGGCCGAGAAGGAGGAGGAGGGCGTCCGCGACCTCGCCCAGGTTGTGCGGGGGCATGTTGGTCGCCATGCCGACCGCGATCCCGGCGGAGCCGTTGACGAGCAGGTTCGGGACCTTCGACGGCAGGAGCAGCGGCTCCTTGAGCGTCCCATCGAAGTTGTCGATCCATTCGACCGTCTCCTTCTCGATGTCGAGGAGCAGCTCTTCCGCGATCGCGGAGAGCCGGGCCTCGGTGTAGCGCATCGCGGCCGGAGAGTCGCCGTCGATCGAGCCGAAGTTCCCCTGCCCGTCGATGAGCGGATAGCGCAGACTGAACGACTGGGCCATCCGGACGAGGGCGTCGTAGACCGCCATGTCCCCGTGCGGGTGGTACTTGCCGAGCACGTCCCCGACGGTGCGCGCCGACTTTCGGAACGCCCGGTCGTGGGTCGCCCCCGACTCCCACATCGACCAGAGGATCCGCCGGTGGACCGGCTTGAGTCCATCCCCGGCCAGGGGCAACGCCCGGCCGACGATGACGCTCATCGCGTAATCGATGTAGGAATGGTGCATCTCCTGCTCGAGCACCCGGTCGTGGACCCGGTCGACCGGGGTCTCCGGGACTGCGGCGGGAGGAGTGCTCATGGCGCGGTCCCTTCGGTCGGGCCGAGCTGCTCGGCCAGGACCTTGTCCGCTACCTCGAGGAATTTGGGACGGGTGCCGGGAGGGATCGTCGCGCCGCTCGCGACGCGGTGGCCTCCCCCTTCGCCTCCGACCGTGGCGGCCGCGAGGCGGCAGGCCACGGCGAGGTCCATCCCCCGGTCGACCTGGCGAAGGAGCCCCCGCGAGCTCACTTTGGTCGGACCTGCCCCCCCGTCCGAGAAGACGAACACGGGGTGGTCGGGAGGAAGCAGGTAGTTCATCGCGAGGCCCGCCTGAGTGCCCGCGAGGGTGGTCTCGGGGCTCTCGAACCACCGAAGGAATCGCATCGCATTAACGCCGTCGTTCTCGACCCGAAGGAGCCCCCTAAGGATGCCCGTGCGCCACTCGCTCTCGGCCGTCCGGACCCGCTCGGCGGCCTGGGGGTCCCCGAGGGAGTAGGCGACCCCGACCCCGGGAACGCCCGCGCGTCCCGCGGCGTTCTGGAGGTTCGACAGCTCCTCGGCATCGAGGCCGAGGGACGGCAAGAACCAACGCTCCTGGTCGAGGACGTCCGCGGATTCCGGGACCACCCCGCTTACGGCGAGCCGCTCCTTCAGGGTGGCGACCAGCCGGCGGTTCTCCTCCTCGGTCAGCTTCGCGGGCCGCCGGCCGGGGTCGATGCCGAGGCCGTGCAGGAACGGTCCGACCGCGTCCGGGCGGCCCGAGAGGCCTCGCACGAACGGGTCGATGCTGTTCGTGAGCGCCTCGCCGACGGTCGCGCCGAGCAGCGCGACCCCCGGCCGTCGGACGACGAGCGAACGGCGGACCGCCTCGTCGACCAGCCGGTCGTTGAGGCCCTTGAACCCCCCGACGTGCTGCCGGTCGGCGATGGCGCCCGAGAGGCCCCAGGGCGCGTTGTCCCAGTTGACGGGGTCCAGGAAGACCGTGAAGAGCCAGGTCAGGGTGGAGGCGCAGAGCTCGCTCATCCCGTCCACCCCCCAATCGAGGGGGTTCACGAACGCGACGTGGGCGGGGAGGGCAGGTGGGTTGGGAACGCCCGGGTACTTGTGGTGGTCGAGGACGATGACGGGGTCGGGGTGCTGGGAGAAGACGTCGAGCAGGCTCGACCCAGTGTCGACCACCAGGACCGGACCCTTGGTCGCGCTCAGGAGGGCGACGACCTTGTCCCGTTCGATCCCGACGAGTGCCGTCGCCTGGGCCGGGTAGCCGAGACGTTGGAACGCCCTCAGGGCGCTCGACGCGCTCGCGATCCCGTCCCCGTCGTAGTGGTAGATGATGCGCCAGCGTCGCGGGTGGGCGAGGAGGAGGGACCGGGCGCGCTCGAACTCCTGGGTATAGTGCGGGTCGGAAACGAGTCCGTCCGGGCCCGAGGGCATCACTCCACCTGGAGCGCCGCCGTGGTGGCCGTGTACCGCCACGTTTCGGGAATCCGCTTGCGTTGCCGGTAGTACCGGGCGAGGCGGCGGATCCGGGACTCCATCAACGTCAGGCTGCGACGGTTCGAGAGGTCCTTGGGATGGGTCTCGAGGTGCCGCTGCAGGTGGACGACCCGCTTCAGCAGCGCCTGGAGGTCGTCCGGGATCTCGGGCGAGATGCCGCTGCCTCGGAGCAGGACGCCGAGCCGCTTTCCGGTCACCGCCCGTGCGGACGGTATCCCGTAGCTGTCCCGGAGGTGCAGCCCCACCTGAGCGGAGGAGAGCCCCGTCTTCGAAAGCTGGACGGCCTGCGCGACCAGCTCCTCCTGGGACACGGTGACCCACTCGGGCTTGGTGAGGGGGTACGGTCGGTGCGAACCGGCACGTCCCTTGTGTCCGGAGTGGATCCGCGACATGGATTCGCGGGGACACTCGTCCGCTATTTAACGGCTGGCGCGCTCAGGGCTTCGACCGAGGGGGAAACTGCCGTTCCTCCGTCAACGAATGCGGTCCGCTTGCTCGGACGAATCGACCAGGAACCGCTTGCCTTCGGTCGTGATTCGGTAGGAGGCGGGAGAGGGGGTTCGGGAGCGAGCCGGTACGCGGTCGCCGGCCTGGGCCTCGACCATCCCGTTGCGGACCAGGAGGCCGAGGACGAGCGGTATCTTGACGTGGTCGTGTCGGATCGCCCAGAAGTCGGAGAGGAGGCGCTCGATCTCCCGGAGCTCCAGGGTCTGGCGGCGTTCCTGCCCCTCGTGGATCGACTCGGCCCGGTTGAGCTGCTGAAGGATCGCGACCAGCGTCGCGTGGACGGGGTCGCGTTGTTCGTCTTCGGAGGGCATCCCGTGGAAGATTACGCGGGCCGCCCCTACTTAAACTGAGACGGTCCGGCCGACCGGGAGCTAATCGACGCGGCCGTACCGTCGCAGGCGGGACACCAGGAAGGCCTTCCCCTCGGAGGTGATCGTGTACCGGATCGCCACGACCCGCCCCCGCTCCCAGGAGTACTCGGGGGTATCGAGGCACCGGGCGAGCCCGTTCCCGACGAGCACGGTGACGGCCCTCTCGACGTCGGGGGCGGTGACCTGAGGGAGCGGTCCCCGGCCCAGCAGGTGGTGGAGCTCGTCGACCTCGAGACCCGTGTCGGCGCTGGCCTCATTTTCAGAGCGGTTGAGCTGCTTCAGGACCTCGACGAGCTCGTCCCCGAGCTCCAGAGCCGCTTCGAGCGGAGAGAGCGCCATTGGCGCGACTAATTCCTGCAATAGGCATTTGAACGTATCTTTCGAGCGGGCCGGCGGGCTTTTAGGCGAGTTCGGCAGGTACCCCTGCACCCATGGGATGCACCTGCCGCAACCCGGCCCGCTGTCCGATCTGCAACACGCCCGTTCGTGTACCGCTCACGAACCTCGAGAGCAACGCAGGGGCCGCGATCCTCGTGGATAAGTTTGCGCGTCGGGACACTTCCTCGTCGCGAGAGGGGCTCCGCGGACTGATCCAGGGCTCGGCGAGCTGCCCGTCGTGCGGACACACGATCACCTTCGAGCACTCCCGCCAGTGCTTCTCCGGTGCCCTGAGCACGGCGGGTGTTCCGGGGGCCGAACGCGAGGCGATCCTCTCCAAGATCGAGTTCCCTGAGGGCTGACCGGGAAGCGCATGCCCGAACCCGACGACTTCGTCGTTACCCCGTACGAGGTCCGCGGGCACATCGACTACGCGCGGTTGCGGGAGCTGTTCGGGACCCAGGAGCTCTCGGCCGAGCTCCTGGCGAAGTTCCACCACCTTACGGGCGGGGACCTCCACCCGCTCCTGACCCGCGGGGTCTACTACTCGCACCGCGACCTCGCGCCGGTCCTGGACGGATTCGCGAACGGGAAACCGTTCTTCCTCTACTCCGGGCGGGGGCCGTCGGGGCCCCTGCACACCTCCCACCTCGTTCCGTTCGACCTCTGCCAGTGGCTCCAGCGCCGGCTCGGGGTTCCCATGTACATCCAGATCACCGACGACGAGAAGTTCTGGGCGCGTTCGGGGCTCACCCGCGAGGAGACCGTCTTCTGGGGGCTCGAGAACCTCTACGACATCCTCGCCCTCGGCTTCGACCCGAAGCGCACCCACGTCTTCTTCGACTCGCGTTCGATCGCGGCGCTCTACCCGCTCGCGGTCCGCGTCGCCCGGAAGGTCCCCTACTCCACCGTCAAGGCCGTCTTCGGGTTCGAGCCGAGCACCAACATCGGGCTCGTCTTCTACACGGCGCTCCAGAGCGTCCCGTGCTTCTGGCCGTCCTGGGCGGAGGGCCGCTCGATCCCCTGCCTGATCCCGTGCGGGATCGACCAGGACCCGCACTTTCGGGTCACCCGGGACATCGCGGAGGGGCTGGGCTACCCGAAGCCCTCGCTCCTGCACAGCCAGATGATCCCCGGCCTGCTCGGCGAGGCCGCGATGTCGACCTCGGGGGACCGGCCCGACAACGCGCTCTTCCTGAACGACCCACCCGAGGCGGTCGACCGAAAGGTGCGCAACGCGTTCACCGGCGGGCGCTCGACGGTCGAGGAGCAGCGCCGCCTCGGGGCGACCCCCGAGGTCTGCTCGGTCTGGGGGCTCTGGCGCACCCGCTTCGCGGAGTCAGAGGAGAAGTTCCGCGAGGTGACGGCAGGTTGCCGGTCGGGCGCCCTGCTCTGCGGGGAGTGCAAATCCCAGGTCCTCGAGCGGGTCCACGAGTTCTACCGACGTCACGCCGAGGCCCGGGAGAAGGTCAAGAGCTGGGCCGAGTCGACGATCGTGACGGCGGCTCCGAAAGCGCTCTAGGCGCTCCCAGAATCGTCCGTCGGTCTTAGAGGACCTCGGTCCGCGGAGACCGGCGGGGAGCTTCGGGGGGACGACGGGGGTCGTCCGGCCGGGGGAATTCGGGCGCCTCCGCCCCGTCCTGGACCGCGTTCAGCAAGCGAAGCATCGGATGGAAGAGGGAGCGGCGGGCCCGCTCGGGGTCGAGCGTGTAGGCCCGTTCGTAGGCGGCGACCGCCTCGTCCTCGTCACCCAGGCTCAGGAGCGAGAGCGCGAGGTCGAGCCAGCTCTTCGCTTCCCGGGCTCCCTCTCGCTCGCCGGTCTCTTCGAGATGGTCGTCCGCCGCCGGGCGGGAGCGGGAGGCGCTGGGCTGGGAGGACCCCGGAGCCGACGGTTCGGGGGCATCGGGGCTCGTCGAGACCTCTCGGGAGAGGACGAGCGCTCGCTCGAACGCGACCGTGGCGGCCGGTTCGTCCCCGGACTCGGCGAGGGCGACCCCCAGGCGATGCCACGCGACCATGTCGCTCGGAGTGAGCGCGACCGTGCGCTGGTAGGCCTGGGCCGCGGACGCCCACTCATCCCGCAGGGAGCGCGCGACGCCCAGGTGGAACCATGCCTCAGCGTTCTCGGGAGCGAGCGCGATCGACCGACTGAGGGCGCCTTCGGCCTCGACCGCCAGCCCGAGGTGGGCCAGGGCGATGCCGAGGTAGGCCCAGGCCCGTCCGTCCGCGGGGCTCTCCCGGACGACGTCCCGGAACGCCCCCACGGCGTTCTCGTACTCATGTCGGAGGAAGTAATGGACGGCGAGGTCGAAACGATGGGTCACACAGGGTACCCGGCCGCCGAAGGCCCAGAGGACGGAAAAGCCTGCCGTCCGGACTGCAGCCCCCCGGTCCGCTCCCGGCCGAGCGACGCCGGCGCACGGAGACGGCTTTATATCCTACCCCTGGGGTGAGTCGTCCGAGGAATCCCAAGGCCCAGCCCAATCCGAGCGTCCCGCCCGTCCTATTTCTGAGACGAGTGTTCGCGCGAGAAGGGTTGCGCCACGGCTCCTCAAGCAAACGCGAAACGCGAAAGAAGAGGCGACCCGAAATGGTAGACAAACCCCTGACGAAAGTGCGAGACCTAACGCCGAACTCAAAGCAAGTGAACGTGCTGGCCAAAGTGATCAACGTTGGCGAGGCCAAAGAGGTCATGGGCAAGTTCGGCGACCCGAGGAAGGTCTGCGAGGCCGTGGTCGGCGACGACACGGCAACGATCATCCTCTCGTTGTGGAACGAGCAGATCGGTTCCATTGCGAAGGACGAGGTCATCCTCGTCGACAACGGCTACGTGTCCCTCGTGCGCGGCCACATGCGCCTGAACGTGGGCCGGTACGGGAACCTGTCGAAGTCGACCGAGGCGATCCCCGAAGTGAACAACTCTCTCGACATGAGCCAGCAAGAGTTCGAGAGCGAGCGCCGGTCGTTCGGCGGCGGCGGCGGCTACCGTGACCGCGGTGGCGGTGGCGGCGGCGGTCGCTACGGTGGCGGCGGCGGCGGATACGGCGGCGGCAGTGGCGGCGGTGGCGGCGGCGGGGGCGGAGGGCGCGAGCGCTCCGACTCCTACAAGCGCTACTGAGCGTCCGGGCTTCGGCCCCGATTCGAGCAAACCCTTTCCCCCGCCCGAGAGGGCGGGGGCCGCCCGCGCTTTGGTTTAATAGGCGTGTCGGTACTTGCGCCGACACATCCATGCCCGACGATTCCCACGAACTGACGCTCTACGTGCAGTCGAAGAAAGCGGTCACGACGTTTTTCCGGCCCTCGACGCCGTCCCCCAACGCGAGCCCCGAATCTACGATCGCCAACACGGGCCGGACCGCGCCCGTCGGGTCGTCCTCGGGCGACGCCACTTCGCTCGGCGACCACCCCGTCTTCTTCCTCTCCGACGACCAGGCCCGGTGCCAGGCGATGGTGGAGGAGATCGCCACCCAGCGCGGCTACCTGGTCAAGGTGGTCGACGTCGAGAAGGTCAGCCGACTCGAGCGGCTCGTGACCGAGCACCTGCGCGGAGTCCAGAAGTTCCCGGTACTCATCTCCCCGCTCGGCCGCCGCCTCGAAGGCGTCGAGTCGTTCACGGAGGAGGAGCTCGCCTCCATCATGCCGGCCGACCTGAAGAGCGTCCGGGCGTTCACCTACCTCAAGGTCCGCGGCGGTGACCTCGATAAGATCAAGCGGCTGCTCGAGACGTTCGTCGAGGTCAAGGAGCTCCACTTCCTGACGGGCGACTGGGATATCCTGGTCGTTCTCGACTTCCCACCGAGCTCGGCGAACAAGCGGCGGGTCCTTGACTTCGTGACCGAACGGATCCGGGGCATCCCCGAGGTCCTCGACACGTCGACGATCGTGCCGGAGTACTCGCTGACGAAGTTCCCGATCTCGTAGGTCACGCCGTTCGCCGCGCGCGGCGCTTCCGCCCTCGTTGGCGGCGGGGCACCACCGGGATTCCTGACCGCCGCTCGGCGGACGGGGCTCCGGGTTCGGGCGTTCCGTAGAGGGCTTCCACCGTGAGGGGATGGTCCTCGAGCCAGGCGACCCCATCGACGTAGGCGGCGAACGCCTCGAGGCTCGTGAAGAGCGGGATCCCGAGCTCGACCGCCCGGCGGCGCAGGACGTACTCGTCCTCGAGCATCCGCTCGAGCTTCTCCTGGGTGAGCGAGAGCGGCACGTTGAGTAGGAGGTCGATCTCGCCGTGGTCGAGGGCCTCGAGGACGTTCGGGTGCCGGTCGGGTTCGGAGACCTTGTGAAGGACCCGGACACCGCGGACGCCTCGACCGTTGAGGAACGCCTGCGTGTCCTCGGTCGCCGAGATACCCAGGCCGAGGGAGCGCAGGCGCTCGGCGATGGGCAGGAGCTGTTCCTTGAGGACCGGGCCGCCGACCGAGAGGAACGCGGTCCCCCGCCGGGGAACGAGCTTCACGCCCGTCGCCACGAGCGCCTTCACGAGGGCGTCCGAGAAGGTGGGCCCGAAGCACGCGACCTCGCCGGTCGACTGCATCTCGACCCCGAGGAGCGGGTCGGAGCCCGAGAGCTGCAGGAAGGAGAACTGCGGGACCTTCACACCCCACCGGTCCGGAGGGAGTCGCGCGACCCCCTCCTGGGAGAGCGGTTTCCCGAGCATCGCCCGCGCCGCCTCGCGGAGCAGGGGGACCCCGGTCGCCTTCGTGAGGAACGGCAGCGACCGGCTGGCGCGCAGGTTGAGCTCGATGATCTGGTAGGCGAGGTCCTTGACCAGGAACTGGACGTTGAACGGGCCGCGGATCTTCAGGGTCCGGGCGAGCTCGCCGGCCGCCTCCAGCAACTGGCTCTGGACCTCGGGCGGCGTGTGCCTCGGAGGTAGGCAGAAGATCGCATCCCCCGAATGGACCCCGGCGCGCTCGACGTGCTCCAGGATCCCGCCGACGAGCACGCGAGTCCCGTCCGATACGCCGTCCAGCTCGACCTCGTCCGCGCCCTCGATGAACTTCGTGATCACGACCGGATGCTCCGGCGAGACCCGTGCCGCCTCGGAGAGGAAGCGAGCGAGGTCGGTGCGGCCGGCGATGACCCGCATCGCCTGGCCGCTCAGGACGTACGACGGTCGAACCAGGACCGGGTAGCCGACCTCGTCGGCGAAGCCGCTCGCTTCCTCCAGAGTCGTGAACGCGCGCCACGCCGGCTGGGGGATCCCGAGCGTCTCGAGCAGCCGCGCGAACCGGGCCCGGTCCTCGGCGGCGTCGATCGATTCGGACGCGGTCCCGAGGATCGGGATCCCGCACATGTGGAGGAGGGGCGTCAGGTTCTGGGCGAGCTGGCTGCCGACGCACGTGACGACCCCGCCGAACGACTCGAAGTCGTGGATGTCCCGGACCCGTTCGAGCGTGATCTCCTCGAAGTAGAGTCGGTCGGAGCGGTCGTAGTCGGTCGACACGGTCTCCGGGTTCGAGTTGAGGACCGCGACCCCGGGGACCCCTTCGGCCTTCAAGCCGGCCACGAGGTTCATGGTCGACCAGTCGAACTCGACGCTCGAACCGATCCGGTACGGACCGGCGCCGATGACGAGCACGGAACCGTTCGGCATCGGCCGCACGTCGTCCGCGTCCGCGCGGTAGGTGAGGTAGAGATAGTTCGTGCGAGCGGGCCATTCCCCGGCGAGGGTGTCGATCATCCGCACGCGCGGTCGGATGCCGGCCTCGAGCCGTCGCCGACGGACCTCCTCTTCGTCGAGCCGGGCGATCCGGGCGACCGCCCGGTCGGACAATCCGAGCTCCTTCGCCCGGCGAAGCAGCCCGGTCGACAGCGCCGAACCTCCGGCCGAGCCGATCGCCCCGTCGACCGCCTCGATCTCCCCGAGCGCGTCAACGAACCAGCGGTCGATCCAAGAGAGACGGCTCACCTCGTCGGACGAGATCCCGGCGCGGAGCGCCTCGAGCACCCGCACGAGGATCTCGGGCGTGGGGCTCGCGAGGTCGCGGCAGATCTCTTCGCGGGAGCGTACCTCGGCGGGCGGCACAAGGTCCGAGCGGGGGTCGCTCATGCGGACCGCCTTCGAGACCGCTTCGGGGAACGACGCGCCGATCCCCATCACCTCCCCGACCGACTTCATGGCCGGGCCGAGCCGGCGATCCGCACGCTCGAACTTGTCGAGGTCCCAGCGCGGAAGCTTCACGACCACGTAGTCGAGGGCCGGTTCGAACGCCGCGGTCGTGACGCCCGTGATGCGGTTCTTGAGCTCGGGCAGGGTGTAACCGAGCGCGAGCTTCGCGGCCACGTAGGCGAGCGGGTAGCCGGTCGCCTTGCTCGCGAGCGCGCTCGAGCGGGAGAGCCGGGCGTTGACCTCGATCGCGTAGTACTCTTCGCTCTGGGGGTCGAGGCAGAACTGGATGTTGCACTCGCCTACGATCCCGCACGCTTCGGCCGCCCGCAACGCGGCCTGGCGGAGCATTTGGTACTCGAAGTCGGTCAGCGTCTGGCTCGGGGCGATGACGATGTTGTCCCCGGTGTGGACGCGCATCCCGAGGACGTTCTCCATGTTGCAGACGGTGAGCGTGTTCCCCTTCGCATCCCGGACGACCTCGTACTCGAGCTGCTTGAACTCGCCCACGTACCGTTCGAGGAGGACCTGTCCGACCGGGCTCGCTCGCAGGCCGCGCGCGACGACCTCGCGCAGCTCCTCCTTCGTCCGGGCGACCCCGCCGCCCTTGCCTCCGAGAGTGAACGCGACGCGGACCATCGCCGGGTACCCGAGCGTCTCGGCCGCCTCGAGCGCTTCCTCGTAGGAGTAGACCGCTCGGCTCGGAAGGGTCGGCACCCGCGCCTTTCCCATCGTCCGCACGAACTTCGCGCGGTCCTCGGTCGCCCGGATCCCGGCGAGCGGGGTTCCGAGCACCTTCGTCGAGGTGCGACGCAAGACGCCCTGGTCGGACAGCTGGACCCCGCAGTTGAGCGCCGTCTGGCCCCCGAAGGAGAGCAGGATCCCGTCGGCCCGCTCCGCCTCCAGGATCGGTGCGACGAACTCCGGAGTGAGGGGTTGGAAGTAGACCCGTCCGTGCTTCGGGGGGTCGGTCTGCAGCGTCGCGATGTTCGGGTTCACGATCACCGCGTAGACCCCGTCCTCCTCGAGCGCCTTGAGGCACTGGCTGCCGGAGTAGTCGAACTCCCCCGCCTCCCCGATCTTGAGCGCCCCACTGCCGAGCAGGATCACTTTTCTCGGCAAGGAGAGCGTCATGCGCGTCGCTTCACCTTGCCCACGAACCGGTCGAAGACGAACCCGGCCTCCTGGGGGCCGGGGTGGCCTTCCGGATGACCTTGGAGCGCGAGCACGCGGCCCGAGCGGTCGCGGAACCCCTCGAGCGTTCCGTCGTCGGGGTTGGTCGCCCAGAGGTCGATGCCGGCGCCGTGCAGGGAGTGCGGGTCGACCGCGTAGCCGTGGTTCTCGCTGACGATGAGCGCCCGGCCGTCCGCGAAGCAGATCGTCTTGTTCTGTCCGCGGTGGCCGTACTTGAGCTTGAAGGTCGTGGCGCCTCGGGCGAGAGCGAGGAGCTGGTGGCCGAGGCAGATCCCGAGGGTCGGGAGCGCTCGCGTGGACGGTCGCCTAAGCTCGGCGACGGTCGCGCCGAGCTCGGCCGGGTCCCCCGGTCCGTTCCCAACGACCAGGCCCGAGATCCGCCGGCCCTCCCACTTCGATGGGACGGTTTCGTCGTACGGCACTCGGAGCACGCCCACGCCCCGGTCGAGCAGCGCCCGAAGAATGCTCGCTTTCACCCCGCAGTCGAGAACGGCGACGAGGGGCCCGGTGAGAGGCCCGAGCAGGGTCGGGCGCTTCGGCGCGACCTCCGCCATGTAGTTCTCCTCGGCGTAGGCCGGCGCGTTCGCGATCGCCTGCCGAAGCTCCTCTTCGCTCGGAGGGTTGTCATCATCGCCCACGTGTAGGACCCCGCGCAGGACGCCGCCCGAGCGCAGGTGTTCGGTGAGCCGCCGGGTGTCGACCCCTCGGACCCCCGGAACTCCCTCCTCGGCGAGCCACTCTTCGAGGGAGCGATGGCTCGCCCAGTGGTTCGGCCGGGTCGTTCCGCGGACGACCACGCCCCGTACCTGGACCTCCTCGCTCTCGAGGACCGGGAGGCCCCAGCCGTCCCGGGCGCCGCCGCGGGGTACCCCGTAGTTTCCGATCAGCGGGTAGGTGAAGGCAAGGATCTGGCCCCGGAACGACGGGTCGGTGAGGGACTCCGGATAGCCCGCCATGCCGGTCGTGAAGACGACCTCGCCCACGCGGCGGGTGCTCGCTCCGAACCCCTCTCCGTCGAAACGGGTCCCATCCTCGAGAAAAAGGGTCCCCCGGAGGCCAGTCTTTCCGGGGCGATTCAGCACGGGCGTGAGCAACCCGAACGGCACCGAGGAAGGGGTTCGGCCTTAACTTTTACCGTCGCGCCGGCCGCGAAATCGCGTCGCGTTCGGCCGGTTCCGTCGGCGAGGCATCAAATCCCTCCACCGGTTGCTCGCAACGATGCCCGGGTTCCCGCGCCTGAAGGAGCGCTACGATCTCGTCGTCGTCGGAGGCGGGCACGCCGGCCTCCAGGCGGCGGTGAAGGGGGCGCTCCTTCAGCACACCGTGGCGCTCCTCGACCGGGGACCGAAGTTCTCCCGCTCGTACTACGCGCCGCACATGGCGAACATCCCCGGTTTTCCCGACGGCATCTCGGGCCACCGGCTCCTCGACCTACAGATCGCGGCCGTGCGCAAACTCGACGAGCGGATCGGATACTTCACGCCGGCCTCAGTGACCTCGGTCGAGTGTACCGCGGACGGCTTCGCGGTCACGTTCGACTGGTTGAAGCAGACCCTGGTCGCGCGGGGCCGGGCCGTCATCCTCGCGATGGGGGTCGTCGACCGGATCCCGGTCGTGGAGGGGAAGATCGATACCATCTTCCCGTGGGCCAATCAAGCGATCGTCGATTTCTGCATCCTCTGCGACGGCCACGACCTCGTCGGGAAGTCGGTGGCGGTGCTGGGCCACGACGCCTTCGCGGTCCGCAGCGCGCTTGACGTCCTCCACTTCCGACCGAAGTCGGTCGAGATCCTCACGCACGGCCACCCGCTCTTGGACGGCGTGCCCGAACCCGACCGGTCCACCCTCTTGGCCGCGATCGCCGAGCATTCGATCGCCACCGTCACCTCCGAGATGGTCGGGTTCGACGGGATCCGAGAAAAAGTGTTCGGCGTCCGGTTCGCCGACGGGAGCCACCGGACCTACGAACGAGGATTCAGCGGCCTCGGTTGGTACGACATGCACGACCGGATCCCCCGGTCGCTCGGATGCCGGTTCGACGCCGACGGCTACGTCGTCACGGACGAGGACTGCCGAGCGATCGCGGACGCCACCGGGGCACCGATCCCCGGTCTCTATTGTGTGGGCGACCAGCGCAACGGCTGGAATCAGATCCCCGAAGCGTGGGCGACCGCGGAACGGGCGGTCGTTCACGCCTGGGCGTCGTACCTGTAAGGACTCGCTACCCCACGGCGGGCGGGGAGTTTGCGACGGTGAGGTGATGGGCGAGCTCGGGAAGGTCCTTGGCGATCGCGGAGGCTCCCGCCGCGAGGAAACGGTCCTCGCTCATCGTCGAGCCGGCGGCCGCGGCCTCGCTCGGGTCCGGCATCACGGCGTAGAAGCGCACCTGCGCGCGCGTGGCGCATTCCGCATCGATCAGGTGGTCCCCGACGAACAGGGCCCGGTCGATAGGGACGCCCATCTCGCCCAGGAGGAGGAGAAGAGCCTCGGGGGAGGGCTTCACCGGTCCGGAGGCGCTGCGGCTTCGCAGGTACTGGAAATAGGTCGCGAGTTCCGTTCGAACGAGCGCTTGGCGAGCGAAGAGCTCCGAGCTTCGGGTGAGGAGACCGATGCGGAAACCGCGCAAGGAGAGAATCTTCAGTAGCTCCTTCGCGCCGGGTCGGGCGATCGTTCGCGGCAGGGCCTCGAGCTCAATCGCGTCGATCCGCTTCTGGTACTCCGCTTCGAACCGGTAGTAGACCCCATCCGGCGCCCCGGAGTTCCGGAACTCCTCGCGCGCGGCCTCGACGATCCGGTGGATCGGTTGCTGGACCGAAAGGTGTCCGGGCGTCACTCCGTAGTGCTCCGCGACGCGGATCACTTCCGCGCGCATCCTCCCGAAATCATGGTGCGAGAGAACGAGCGTCCCGTCGAGGTCGAACACGATCCCGAGCAAGGGCTCTAAGAACTGAGGCTGGGACCTTGGGGGTGGCATTTCCCCTCCGTGGTTAGGGAAAAGCCGGCGCCCGGACACGTTAAGCGTTTGCTTCGAGCGGAACCGTCGGTCGTGCCCGTCAGGGCGCGAGGTGGTAGGCGAGGCCGTACCAGACTCCCGATTCCTTGTCGAACGTCGTGCCGCACTGGAAGCAGAAGAAGACCCGGTGCGGGGGTTCCTTCGGTTCGACCTCCATCGGGTTCCCGCAGATCGGGCAGCAGAGCTTCGCTCCGACCTCGGGCAGGCCGTGCCAGGAGTCGCGCTTGCGGTCGTAGACCACCCCGTCATGGCCGCACACGAACATCGGAAAGGAGACCACCGGGGACGAGGGCCCGGACATGACGCGGCCGCAGATGGGGCAGAACATTCGATGACGGTAGCGCCGCCCTTATCAAAGAAACTAGCGGAGGTCAGCGGGCGGCCCGGGGGCGCTCGAGCGTGACGATCGACTCCCTCAACTCAAAGCTCCGGCGCTGACCGCTGCGACGAGGCCGGGCCACCTCGACCGACTCGACCCGGAACCCGCACGTGACGCCGAGACGGGCGAGCAGAAGGTCGCCCGGCACGTAGACCCCGGCGAGGAGGGAATCTCCGACCACCACCACGAAGCGGCCCCCCGGCACGAGGGCCCGGAACACCCCGTCGAGGACGGGTCGAAGGTCCGCAAAGTACCGATGCACCACGGCGTGCATGTCGTCGCGACGGTACGTTCCTTTGCGAGCGAGGTTCTCCCGGATCTGGGGCAGGATCTCCGCGAGCCACGGGTCGGCGACCGTGCTAGTGTCGAGGTACGGGGCGGTTTCTCGCCGCGGCAGATTGTCGCACGCCACTTGGGCACGTCGCAGGGCCACGAGGTCCGAGTACGACCGTGCGTAGCCGAGCCAAGCGAGGTCGAGCTTGTAGTTCATCACGTAGTCCATGCCGTTGACGTACGGCGGACTCGTCACGGCCAGGTGGACCGAGCGGGCCGGCCAGCTTCCGGTGCGGGCATCGCGCGGCACGATGTCCGTCGGCGGACCCCAGCGCGAAGGTTCCTTCGCGAGCTCCGATAGGTCCTCCGACATCTCGGTCACCGCGGTCCGGAACCTCTCGAATACAGGGATCGGGAATTCGCTCGACCGCTTCCCGTAGCCCAGGCACGGGGACCGGTGGAGTCGGCTCGACGGGATCAGGATCCGTCCGAAAGCGAGGCGCACGGCATCGGCGAGCGGGTCCCCCTCGGGAGGCAGCGCATCGCGCAGGCGAGTGAGGTCGAGCAGGCTTTTCGGGGCGAACTGACGCCGAGTTTCCCGAAGGAAGGGGAGCTTCCCCGCGCGTCGTCCCTCGGCTCGTCGAAGAACTCGTTCCGCCGCCCGCACGAAGGCACGCGGGTCGAGCTCGAAGTGTGTCTTCACCCGCGCCGCGAGCACCGCCGGAGCGAGGAGCTCGGTACCGATCGCATGCGCGCCGGCCCGACGGGCCTCGACTAAGGTGGTGCCGCTGCCGGCGAAGGGGTCGAGGACGGTGGCTCCGCGGGGCAGGTCGGCGGCCGCGACGACGCCGGTCACGAACTCCGCGGAATATCCCTGAACGTACGGCCACCACCGGTGGATGGGAAGCGTCTCGTTCGACCGGAACGTGATGGGTCCCGCGTACCGGCCGAGAGCGATGCCGTTCTCCCGCTCGAACCGCTCGACGAAGGCCGCGGGGTCGACGAAGTCGTCTCGCTCCGCGAGCCGTTCGAACGCCCGCAGGACGAACAGGCCTCGTCCCATCCGAAGGACGTCCCCACGGCTTCGAAGGGTGTGCAGGACCTCGGCAACTCGGTCGGCGCGGTCATCGAGGCGGGAGGCGATCTGGCGGACCGTGGCGCCCATCGCGCCGGTCTCGCCCAGGACGTCGCGGACGGCCCCGGTGAGGTCGGTTCCCTCCGGTGTCGCCACGCAAAGCGGAGGGCGGACCGAGGTAATAACAGAACGACCGGGGTCAGGCCGCCTTCGTGCGAAACGGCACGTCCTGGGGGGGGAGACGGATGGGCGACTTGAGCACTTTCAGGATCTCCCGTCGATGGCGGCGTCGGTCGTCGCGCAGGGCTTTCGCCCACGCAGTCTTACGCACCTCTTCGTCGAGGCCCACCAGGATCATGTCGAGGTCGTGGAGGTCCCCGAGGTTCTTCTGAAGACGCGCCAGGGAGGTGGCGAATCCACGTTCGTGCTCGGGGTCGAGCGCGACCGCGAGGTCGGAGACCTGCCGAGCCCGACGGATGCGGATCCGAAGTCGATGGAGGCGTTCCATCGTGGGGCGACGACGGGCCTTGCGGTGCGCCTGCTCGAGCAGGTCGTGCGTGCGCGAGTGCGCGAGCCCTACGGCGCGGTGGGGGTCACGAAACGACCCGGACCGAGGCAGGCTTCGCAGCCGTTCTGCGACATCGTCCAGGAGGCGGGCCTGCTGCTCCGACCGAAGGAACGCCCTCAGGAGCTCGCGGCCCGTGCGCGCATCGTCCTGGACGCGGATCCGGTATCGCGTCACTCGTTCTAGGTCGCGATGACTGGCCCGCCTCCCGTCGAATCGTTGGAGCAGCGAGAGCGCGATATCGCGGTCGCGAATCCGGCCGACGAGACGCGAGAGTCTTTTGATGCGCACATCGAGCGGGTGGAGGAGCTCGCGCTCGGCGCCCGGGAGCAGAGCTTCCCAGAGCGCGAGTCCCGTGCGGAGCCGGCGCATCTGCCGGTGCAACCGGTGCAGACTGCCCGCCGAGGGGTGGGCCGCCGCGACGACCTGGTCGACCGCCCGGGTCACCTCGTCGAGGATTCCGGCGACCTCGCGCGCGACGCGCTCGGGTCGCATGGTGCTCTTGCCCGCCGTCTTCACCATCGGTCCCTCTCCCGCGGGGCAGGTCGGGTCTCCCACGTAAACCATTCGGAGGAAGCCGCCGCTTCGCTCGATTCGACCCCAGTCCTATTAGAGCCGAGAGTCTCTCGGAAAGCATGCACCGGGCCCGGCTCGCGGACCTCGAGGGAGAGGGCTCCGCGAACCGAGCCGTTTCCACGATCGGAGTGATCGATATTGGGTCGAACACAGCCCGGTTTGTCGTCTTCGAAACCTCCCCGGCCGGAACCGTTCGGCCGATCTACGAGACGAAGGACGCGCCTCGTCTCGGGTCGGGAACCGGCCCGGACGGCAGCCTGTCCCCGGAAGCGGTCGTTCGAGGAATCGCCACGGTCCGCCGGTTCTCCCGGACGATGCGATCCCTCAAAGTTCCGAAGACCTTGGCCGTCGCGACCAGCGCCGTGCGGGACGCGCCGAACGGTCCCGACTTCATCCGCGATGTCGAGCGGTCCACGGGGGTGTCGCTGCGGATCATCTCCGGGACCCAGGAGGCTCGTTACGCCTACCTCGGGATCGCGAGCGCCTGGGAGCTTTCAAACGACCTGGTCTGCGACCTCGGGGGCGGCTCGCTTCAGCTCGCCGAGGTCCGCAGCGGTGCGCTCCGCAACTCCGTCAGCCTGCCGCTCGGAGCCCTTCGGCTCTCCCAGCGATTCTTTGAGCACGACCCGCCGAAACGCCGCGAGTTCGACGCGTTGCGCGAGCACGTTCGGGAGGCGATCTCCTCCGTCCTCGAAGCGTTCGGTGGGGGACCGTACCGCCTCTTCGGAATCGGCGGGACCGTACGGTCCCTGGCCCGCGCGGCGATCGAGATCCGTGAGTACCCGGTTCGTCGCGTTCACGGCTACCCGCTCTACGGGAACGACATCGAGGCCTTGCGCGAACTCCTCGGCGAGATGCCGGCCACTCGTCGTCGCGCGGTTCCCGGCATCGGCAGTGACCGTACGGATGTCGTGTTGGCGGGGATCGTCGTCTTCTCCGAACTTCTCCGGGCGGTGAAGGCCGAGAGGCTCGTCGTCTCGGGGACCGGCATCCGGGAGGGGATCGCGCTCGAAGCCCTTGGGGTGAAACTTCCCGTTGCGGCCGAGATCCTCGCCGAGCGCTCGGCGGCGGCCGCGGCCGGGTCGTTCGCGTTCGATTTCGAGCACGGTCGGGAGGTCGCCGAAACGGCCACCAGCCTCTTTCGGGTCCTGGCCGCTCGGTTCGAGGGAGACCCGAGCGACGCGCTCGCGCTTCGAGTGGCCGCTTGGATGCACGACTCCGGGGTCGCGATCGACCTATGGAACCACGCCCGGCACTCGTCCTACCTGATCCAGAACTACCCGATCCGAGGACTCGACCAGCGCGAGGTCCTCCTCGCCGCGATGGCCGCTTACCTCCACGAGGGAAACGGCCTCCCCTCCGAGTGGAAGAAGGGGTTCATGCCGATCATCCGGCCCCCCGACCTCGAGACGGCCGTTCGCCTCGGCGCGGTGCTGGGCGCCGCCGAATATCTCGCGGCGCTCCGACCGAGGTTCTCCCTCGCGATGGAGGGCAAGGTTCTCTCGGTGAGCTTTTCTTCTACGAGGGATACGACCCTTCCCCCTCGCTGGGCCGAGAAGGTTCGAAAGCTGATGGAACGGGTCTTCGACCTCGAGGTACGTTACCGTGATGCCTGATACCCCGTCTCCGAACCACGGTTTTCCCGGCCGCCTCTTCGTCTTCGAGGGCCTGGACGGGAGCGGCAAGTCGACGCAGGCCGCCCTCCTCGGCAAGTGGCTCCAGTCGAACGGCTACCGCGTGTTCTTCACGGAGTGGAATTCCTCCGAGCTCGTTTCGAACACGATTCGGCGCGGCAAGAAGAAAGGCCTCCTCACTCCGACCACCTTCTCGCTCCTGCACGCGACCGACTTCGCGGACCGGTTCGAGCGGAAGATCCTCCCGCCCCTGCGCGCGGGGTACCTCGTCGTCTGCGACCGCTACACGTACACGGCGTTCGTCCGGGACGCCGCCCGCGGCTGCGACCCCGCGTGGGTCCGGACGATCTACTCGTTTGCCCCCCGGCCGGACCGGGTCTTCTACTTCCGCGTCCCGGTCGCGGTGACCCTGAAGCGCAAGCTCGCCTCCCGGCTCAAGATGAACTACTACGAGGCCGGCATGGACCTCGGGCTCTCGGACGACCTCGTCGAGAGCTACGAGAGATTCCAGGGTCGCCTCAAACGCGAGTACGACCGCATCTCATCCACCGACAACTTTCGGGTCGTCGACGCGACCCGTCCGGTCGAGTCGATCCAGGCCGAACTGAGGAAGGACCTCAAGCCGATGCTCGCGAACTTCCCGACGGGGGAGCGACTGATGCATGACGGATAGGACGTACGGGACCCGGCTTCCCGGACTGCCCAAAGAGATCCCCGCGGGGAAGCTCATCGTCGTGGAAGGGGCGGACGGCTCGGGCCGAACGACCGAGGTGGCGCTCCTCAAGGAATGGCTCGAGGTGGAGGGCCACGCGGTCGTCGATACGGGCCTGCGCCGCTCCGACCTCGTGAGCGACGAGATCGACCAAGCGAAGCAGGGGCACACGCTCGCGGCGACGACGATGGCCCTGCTCTACGCGGCGGACTTCGCGGACCAGCTCGAGAACAAGATCGTCCCCGCCCTCGCCGCCGGCAGCACGGTCCTCGCCGACCGTTACATCTACACACTCATGGCGCGGGCGATCGTCCGTGGCGCCTCGCGGGAGTACGCCCGCAAGCTCTACGGGTTCGCGCTACGCCCGGACCTCGTCGTGTTCCTGGATGCCCGGCCCGAGATCCTGCTCCACCGGTCGATCGGAAAGTACGGCTCGCTCGACTACTGGGAATCGGGCATGGACCTTTGCCTCTCCCGGGACCTGTTCGAGAGCTTCTTCCTCTACCAGGCGCTCTTATCGCAGGAGTTCGAGTGGATGTCGACCGAGTACGCCTTCCACGCCGTCGATGCGAACCGCGCCCCGGAGCAGGTGCACGAGGAAGTGCAACGCTTGGTGGCCCCGCTCTACGGTCGTCGGTTCGTCGCGGCGCGACGCCCGCCGGCCGGGCCTCCGCGCTCGGTCAGTCGTGTTCCGCGGCGAGCTGCTTCCGCGTAAGCAGCCAGACGAGTCGACCCGCCCCCGGGCGGACCGAATTCGAGAATTCGAGGCAGACCGCGCCACCCTTCGTGAGATGCACGACCGACAGCCCCTCTCCCGTGAGGGCCTCCCCCACGAACTCCGCCAGAGTGGGCTCGTGCCCCACGAGGAGCACGGTCTCGTGCGCGCGCGCCGAGCGTCGGATGCGGTCGAAGATCGGGGTCGAGAGGTTTCCCGGGGCGAGCTCCTCCCAAGTCTCCGGAGCGGGCGCCGCCTCGAGCTCCCGGCGGATCAGCTCGGCGGTCCGCACGGCCCGGCCCGCCGCGCTGGTCGCGAGACGGTCGGCGGAGCGAACAACGCTCGCAAGGCCGCGGGCCGCCCGGCGGGTCTCCGCCTCGCCCTTGCGCGTCAACGGCCGCTGGTCGTCATCGGGCCAGCGCGCCGGGTCGCGGACCTCGGCGGGGCCATGCCGGACGGCGATGACACGAATGTTCTTGGATCGGCCGTTCTTTTTCGGCACAGGAAAGTAGGGGGTCCGGAGGCAGGCGTCGGGGTAGAAAACCCCTCCGCTTGCTATAGTCAAGGGGTCGGATATACGGCCAGACGCCGCGCGGGAGTCTTTCCCTCGGCCTCTGCCTTCGGCACCGACCGGTCCAGGGTGACCTGGGCGATGTCCTGGGCGTAGGCGATCGTTCGGCCGATCGACTCGAGGATACGCGCTACGGCGGCCGCGGTGGCGGGCGGCATCGTCCCGCCACCCACCGCCGGAAGGAGGCGGTCGGAGAGCGAGCGGCCGGAGGACAGCAGCGCCTCGCCGAGGTCGAGGAGGTCGTTCGCCGCGGCTCCGTCCGAGGCCACGAGAACGCCTTCGAGGTGCTCCATCGTCTGCCGATGGAACTGCCGAAGCGAGGTCACCGGCCCAATCCCGTGGGGCAGGTCGACCAGGCGTCGGCCGACCTCGCCGAGCCCGACCGCGTGATCGGCGATCCTCTCGAGACTTCGGGCGGTCGTCCAGAGGCCAAGCCACTCGGGCCGTCGGCCGACCGTATCGAGCCGGATCGCGGCGACCCGTTCTACGTACCAGGCCTCCCGGTCGATCTCGTCATCCCGGCGCTCCCAGTAACCGTCCTCCGCGAACGGGAGGCGGGACCAGCTGTCGACGGCCTCGCGGTGAAATTCGAGCACGAGTCGCCCCATTCGGGCAAGTCGCTGGTCGAGCGGGATCGGGCTCTCGAAGGCCAGGTCGCGCAGGTAGAGAACTCCCGCCTCGTCCGAGATCACCTCGGGCTGACGGGTCCGTCGGCAGAAGGACCGGACGACATCGCGGGTGCCGGCACTCAGGCCGGGACGTTCCCGGACCGAGAACTCGCGGGCCCCCGCGAGGTAGGCGCCCAGTAGGCGACGGAAGACATGCTCGGGAGGTTCTCCTCGACCGACGCTGACGTTCGCCACCTCGAACCCCTCGGAAGGGGACGGAGGAATGCTTCTGCCGGGGGGGCCGGAGCGGACGGTCGCAAACGGGTCGGTTCGAGGCTCTTTCGAAAGGGGCGCGGTCGTCGGCGGGCCGGAAAGTTCCCCGGCCGTTCCCGGGCCCATTCCCGGGGGGATTCTCGTTTTCATCGATACTCACAGCGCTCGCATCACATATATAGCGTTTCAATTTAGACTATAGTTAGTACTATAGCTATGATATACCCCCTGTGGAGAAAGTGAGACCCGGCCGCGGGACGATGTCCTTCCCGTTCGTCGCGTGGGTTCCGATAGGTGCGGTCTTTTTCCCTTTGCTTTCCCTCACACGGATAGATGGCAGTTCCCGCGAGCCCGACCCTCGATTTGTCCGTCTTGGGACGAGGCCGGTATGGGACGTTCCTCTGGGGCGAATCACGGGCGGCCCTGAACCGCGTTCTCTTCGCGATGGTGCGAGCTTCCGACCCCGAACCGCTGTGGCTCGACCTACGGCCGCGCGAACCCGAGGTGGAGGAACCCGGTCCGCTGGAACTGGGATGGATCCCGGCCGACCACCTCTTTCTCGCCGAGGCACCGGAAGCGGCTCGCCCTCAGGACGCGGTCGCCAACATGGCGCTCTTCACCATCGTCCGGCCGGACGAATCGGCGGCCTCAATCGCCCGGCTCTCCGACTTTGTCCGGCTCCCTCCGATCGCGCAGGAGATCATCTCCCGCCTCGGACTCGGGGAACCTCGCCACGCGCTCGCGATCGCCAACTCCGACCGGGTCCGGTCCGTGTACCCGGCCACCGTCGAGGGGGTTCGGCCCATCGTGACCTCGTTCCTGGACGCCCCCCTGCTGCCGTTCTTCGCCGCGAAGGGCACGCCCGGGCCCGGGCGGATGGCGTTCGAATTCGTCTTCGAACTGCGGGTGAAGGATGTGGCCCATTGGCGGGACGGCACACTCCTCCCCGAGCAGGCTCCGAGCGAAAGCGGCATCCGCGTGGGGGTTCCGATCCCGCTGGCCCAGATTTCCGGGCTCGCCGGTGCCTTCTCGGCGGCTCCCGACCGGAAGCAGAGTCCATAAGAGCGGGGCGCATCCCCCCGCCCGTGGACGCGGCGACCCCCCGCCGGTTCGCCCGGTACCGCCCCGCCGAGGGCGAGGTCGCGGGCCGCCGGATGTGGGCGGCCCCCCGCGCCGGGCTTTGTCTTTCCGTGTTCGTCCTCGTCGGGGACCCCAAGAACCCGAACTTGGTCGTGCTCGGTCGCCCCGCCGCTTCCGCGGCCTGGACGGAGATCGGGAGCCTCGAACCGGCCCACCTCGAATCGCTGCAGGACCGTTGGTTGCTGCCCGCCTGTCACCTGGTCGAGTTCGAGACCCCCCGGGCCGGCGCGGAACGGGTCGTCCGCGAGCAGCTCGGGCTCGAGCGCATCGAACTGCGAGGTCCCGAGGTGTTCTCGGAATCCTACCCCTCCCGCATTGACCCGGAGAGCGGGACGCACTGGGACCTCGACTTCCTCTTCCGGGCCGATTGGCCTCGGGACCGCGAGCTTCATTCGCCGGCCTTCAAGGAACTCCGCCTCATCGACACTCGCCTCGTGACCGCTCCCCATCTCGGGCGGGGTCACGGCGACATTCTGATCTTGGCGGGCTATCCGCTCGGGGCTCGCATCACCTGAACCCGGTTCGAGAGACAGACCGACCGAGTTCGGACTCGGTCGAATCGTTAAGGATGCCCACGGGGATAGGACCCCATGGAGCTCCGACTCGAGTGCGGCCGCTGTCACGTCGCTCTGAGTGCCGATGGACCGGCGTATCTGTGCGCGAACGAGTGCACGTTCTGTGCGACCTGCTATCGCCAGCTGAAATACGTCTGCCCCAACTGTTCCGGTGAGCTGGTCCGTCGACCGCGGCCCGGTCCTTCTCGGAAGCCGGCGCGGCGCACCCCCGCATCCTCCGCGGGAGCTCTGACCGTACGGAGGGCGACGTCGAACGACCTCGACGCGGTGGCCCCCCTCTTCGACGCCTACCGACAGTTCTACGAGCAACCCCCAGACCGGGCGGCCTCGGGAAAATTCCTCCGGGACCGACTCGCGCACGACGAGTCGGTCGTGTTCGTCGCAGAGGAGGACGGAACCGCGGTGGGGTTCACCCAGCTCTATCCCTCGTACTCGTCGGTCTCCCTCGGGCCGATCTACGTCCTCAACGACCTCCTCGTGGCTCCGAACGCTCGCCGCCACGGGGTCGGCGAGAAATTGCTCGAAGCCGCCCGCGCCTTCGGGGAAGAAACCGGAGCCCACTATCTGGAGCTGTCGACCGCGGTCGACAACCCAGCCCAGCGTCTCTACGAAGCGTGCGGATGGGTCACCGACCGTGAGTTCCTCCACTACGAGTTACCGCTGCGGAAGAACTCGCCGGCCGATTGAGGAAGAGGGAACCCGCTCTACGAACGAAGGTGGAGTACCCGGCCGGCGCGGACGGTCCCGTAGACCCGGGCAAACGCCTGCACGTCCCCCATCGGGTCGGCGTCGAGAATAGCCAGGTCGGCTCGACGGCCGACGGCGACCGAACCGGTCTCCGCGCCGACACCGAACCAGTGGGCCGGCGCGGTGGTCAGCATTCTCAGGATCTCGCGCCCGTCAACCCCGGAGCGCTCGAGAGCGCGAAACTCGTCGTCGGTCGCGTAATCGGTCATGTACCCCACGTCCGTGCCGAACAGAAGCTGACCTCCCAGGGCGCGAAACCGTCGGACCACCTCGTAGATCGGGAGCAGATACTCCCGGCGCGAGCTCGCGGTATCGGCGAACATCTTGAGGGTCGGGATCATCGCCATCTTGCGCTCGACCATCTGCTTCAGGACGGACTCGTCCACTCCCTCGGTCGTGTCCGGCGGATGCGCGAGGACGTCGACGCCGGAGCGGATCGCGATCCGCGTCCCCTCCAGGTTCGACGGGTGACTGAAGACGAGCTGGCCGTGCGCATGGGCGACCTCGACGGCGGCCTGGGCGATCGGTTCGGGCATCGTGGTAACTTTCCCCCGCGCGACGTAGGAGCCCGTGAACAGTTTGAGCAGGTCGGCGCCGAGGGCGATATTCCGCCGGGTGGCCCTCGCGGCCGCGGCGGGCCCCGCGGGCTGGGGCACGAAGGGACGCAGCCAGAACGGAAGCGTATTACGGAGGTAGTACGGGATCCCGTGCGGAGGGAACACGCTCGGGCCCGCGGTATAGATGGAGGGACCGAGCAACCCCTCGGAGAGGACCCTCCGTCGAAGAGGGAGCGTGACCCGGGGGTCGGAACCCGTATCGACCACCGTCGTAAACCCGCGGCTCGTGAACATGTCGTGGAATTGCGCCTCGAGAAGCGTCGAGGGCTTGCGCGCGAGGGATTTCCATTTGGGCTCGGTGAAATGCACGTGGGCGTTCCAGAACCCGGCGGTGACGACCCGGCCCTCTCCCGGAATGATCCGCGCCTCCGGCGGGATGGACACTTCCGGTCCCACGGCCACGATCCGACCGCCCCGAATGAGCACGGTGCCCGGTTCGATCGCCGGTGCGTCGGGAGACGGAAGGATCCGGGCGTTCCGGATCGCGAGGGGAACTCCCCCCTTCGGTTTGTGGGCCTCGACGCCGCCCGCCCGGCCTTCGCCTTCCGCTCGGGGCGTCGACGCCGGAGCCGAGTCCACGGACCTTCGAGACGAGTTTCTCTATAGCCCTTGGCGCCGGGACTCCTTCCGACCACCTCGCTCCCGAGTAGGTCGGTGGCGCCGAGCCGGAGTCCGGCCCTCGGAGCTCCCCCGTCTAGCCTCGGTCCACGAGCGCCAACCGTTCGGGGCTATACCGATCGCCCGTGACGTCCTCCGGTCGGACGGCCT
Source organism: Thermoplasmata archaeon (assembly GCA_035272385.1). GTDB lineage: Archaea > Thermoplasmatota > Thermoplasmata > Lutacidiplasmatales > UBA184 > Lutacidiplasma. The sequence continues at coordinate 67,039 of DATEQS010000048.1, read as the reverse complement.
GTTCGATCGCGGCGAGGTCCGAGGCGGATAGGTCGAGGTCCACCGCGGCGACGTTCTCCTCGAGATAGTCGAGATGCTTCGTGCCGGGGATCGGCACGATGTCGCTTCCGCGGCTGAGAAGCCATGCGAGGGCGAGCTGGGCGGACGTGCATCGCTTGGCCTCGGCGACCTTAGCGAGGCGGTCGACGAGCGAGAGATTCCGTCCCAGGTTTTCCCCCTGAAACCGGGGAAGTCCCCGCCGGAAATCGTCGTCCGGAAGACCGTCGAGACTCCGAACCTTGCCGGAGAGGAAACCTCGTCCGAGCGGACTGAACGGAACGAACCCGACGCCGAGTTCGCGGCACGTCGCCAGGATCCCCTTCTCGGGGTCCCGGGTCCAGAGGGAGTATTCGCTTTGGACCGCCGTGATGGGATGCACCTGGTGGGCGCGTCGCAGCGTGGCCGGGTGTACCTCGGAGAGTCCGAGAAACCGGACCTTTCCCTCGTCGACCAGCTCCGCCATCGCACGGACGCTCTCCTCGATCGGGGTTCGGGGGTCGACCCGGTGGAGATAGTACAGATCGATGGACGGGACGTTCAACCGTAGCAGGCTCGCCTCGCACGCGGCCCGGATGTGTTTCGGCGAGCCGTCGACGCGGTTGCCGGTCACACCCCCGGCGGGGACCAGACCACATTTCGAGGCGAGCACGACCGAGTTCCGGCGCCCCTTTAGGGCCCGTCCGACGAGCTCCTCGTTCGTGAACGGGCCGTAAACGTCGGCGGTGTCGAGGAAGTTCACTCCCAGCTCGAGAGCGCGGTCGATCGTCCGGAGCCCGTTGGCCGCGTCGGGCGAGCCGTACGACCCCGAGATCACCATGCAACCGAGACCGATCGCCGATACGCGGGGCCCGTGACGCCCCAGCTGCCGCGTCTTCACGGGTTCGGGTATGGCCGGACCCCGCTTACGATTACCCGACGCGACGGTCGGAGGGACCCCGGTTTCCGGTGACGACCCGGGTGGAATCTTGAAAGGTTATCCCGCCGTACGTCTGCGTCCGGTCACGCCGGGCGGAGCGCCGAAGTTGCAGAGCAGGGGGTCGGGCGACGGTACGGAATCGCGCCGTCGGCTCGCCGCCATCATGTTCACCGACATGGTAGGATACTCGACCCTCGCCCAGGCAGACGAGGCCGCGGCCTTGGCGGCCCTGGACCGGCACAACCGACTGCTTCGCCCGATCTTCTCGAAGTTCCGCGGTCACGAGGTGAAGACGGTCGGAGACGCCTTCCTGGTCGAGTTCGAGAGCGCGCTGGACGCGGTTCGATGCGCGCTCGAGCTCCAGCGTTCCCTGCACGAGTACAACGCGTCGTCCCCGGACGAGTGGAAGATACGGGTCCGCATCGGGATCCACGTCGGGGACGTGGTCGCGACAGACGGCGACGTGTTCGGGGACGCGGTGAACATCGCGTCGCGCATTCAACCGTTGGCCGACCCCGGCGGGATCTGCCTGACCCAGCAGGCCTTCGACCAGGTGCAGAACAAGATCTCAATGCCGTTCGTCAAAATGCCTCCCGTCGCCCTTAAGAACATTCGCCTCCCGATGAGCGTCTACAAGATTGTGCAACCCTGGGACACCCCGGCAGCGGAAGCACCGGTCGTGCGACCCGTCGGTGGGCGCCATCTGGCCGTCCTGCCGCTCGCCAACATTAGCCCTGATCCCGGGGACGAGTACTTTGCGGACGGACTTACGGAGGAACTGATCTCGGTCCTCTCCCAAGTTCGTGGGCTTAGTGTCATCGCCCGCACGTCCGTGAATCCGTACAGGTCCACGCCCAAGTCCGTGGCTCAGGTGGGGGCCGAGCTCGGCGTTGACACCATTCTCGAAGGGAGTGTGCGCAAGGCGGGAAAGCGGATCCGGATCACTCTCCAACTGATCGATGTCCCCACCCAGCGGCACATCTGGGCGAGCACGTACAATCGAGAAATCGACGACGTGTTCGCGGTCCAGACCGACGTCGCGGAACGAACGGCCGAGGCGCTGCGCCTCGAACTCTCGAGAGGTGAGCAGACCGCCATCCCGGGACCACCCACGACAAACTTGGCGGCCTACGATCAGTACTTGCGGGGACTGGTCGCCGCGAACAATCTGACGGAGAAGAGACTCGCCGAGGCCATCCGATGCTTCGAAAGGGCGACGGAACTGGACCCCATGTTTTCTGAGGCGTTCGCTGCGTGGGGCAACCTGTACGTCAGCGCCGCCGGGGACCTGGTCCCCATGCGCGACGTGATGCCTCGAGCCCGAGCACTCGTGGCACGAGCTCTCGCACTCGACCCGGAGTCGTCCGACGCGCACGCCGCGCTCGGCAACATCATCCTTCAATTCGATCACGATTGGAAGCGGGCGGAGGCGGAATTTCGCAAGGCGATCTCGCTCAATCCGAGCAACATCGCCGCCCACCGCTTCCTCGGACTACTCTTGATTGCGCTCGAGCGTTTTGACGAAGCCACGGAAGTCATCCGCCACGCGGTCCGACTGGATCCCACCGGACCGCAACGAAGGATGCTCATGTGGACGGAGATCGAATCCGGGCATCTGCAAGCCGCGTTCGAATACGGGGAGCAAGACCGGGATAGGGATCCCAGTTCGGTCGGAAGCCACGTGTACCTCGGGTTCGGCTACCTGATGGCCGGGCGCAAAGCCGACGCTCTCCGGGAGGCCGACACGCCGCTCGACGACGCGGATTATGTGGTCCGGTTCGACCACGCTCTCCTCAACGCCATGGTGGGCCGGCCCGAGGCCGCGCGGGCATTGGCAGCAGAAGTGGAACGAGGAGAGGCGAAGTCCTACACTTCTGCCGCGGACCTCGCGACGCTGTATGCCACACTGGGGGAGAAGGCGAGGGCGCTCGACCTCCTGGAAAAGGATTTCCGGGAAGGCGACATGATGTTGTGGATCTACTACCGGGGGGTGTTTTTCGACTCGATCCGCGACGACCCGCGGTTCGTGTCGTTGGTCCACCAGTACGGGCTTCCGGTGCACGACATCCGTCGCCCGACAGCTCCGAATCGTTGACCGACGCCCGTCGCGCCGACACTCGAACTGTGGGCCGGGACGGATTCGAACCGTCGATCTCCGCGTTGTAAGCGCGACGTCATCACCGCTAGACTACCGGCCCCGCATCCGAAGGAGACCGCTCCTCGGTCATGGGGCTGTCGGTCGGAGCGTGCTCCCGATGGCGAACTCGCACCGCGAGGCCGCGCGAGAGCTCGGTCATCAGTCGCCCGGGCAGGGCTGCCTCGCCGACTCCGGCCAGATGGCCGTCCCGGACGAGGACCACCGCGTCCCCCGCTCGGATCCGCTCGTCGGCGCGCCGCACTCCCGGAACGAACAGGTCGCCTTCCAGCGTGACGCCCGGGTCGGCTTCGACCGCGAGCGGAGGGTCGGGCCAGAGCCGTCTCGCCCCGGCAACGGTGAGGTGGAACAGCCCCCGCTCCTCCCTCCAGGTGGCGAGGTCCGCGCGTCCGTCGGTCACGCGTTGGAACCAGGGTCGGCCGCTCAACCGCACCGGGGAAACGAACAGTCGGCGAGCGGCGTCCGGACCGAATTGAACGCCGGCGAGCGCTTCGAGGTCTTCTCTCACCACCGATAGGGGACCCCCCTTGACCGGAGTTTCTCCGCTCAGGGCCCGTTCGACCGCGGTCCTCAACGCGCCGACGGCCTCGTTGGTCGTGGTCCGGTCGTCCTTCACGGTCCATTGGACCGTCTCCGACGCCGGGAGATCCGAGGCGAGGAACGAATATTCCCGAGGGTCGAGATGAACTACGATGGACCGGTAGTTCCCGCTCGCGCGTAGGTGGGCGAGGGCGGTTCGGACGTACGCGCGCTCGCTCTCCTCCCAGTCTCCGGTCACCGGGATATCGTAATGACGGGCGGGGGGAACGTCCTCGAGCTCGCGCGGAACAAGTCCGATCGGGGAGCTGACGGAGACGACGTGGACCCGTTCGAGCGGCCCCAATCCCTCGAGGGCCCCCCAGAAGCGCCGGTGGCTGCGGGAGCGGCGGTACGGCTTGGTCTTCGAGCAGGGGACGAGCAGAAGGACGGTTTTCGAAGGGGGCGGGCGGTAGCGCTCGAGGAGTCGGGAGCGGAAGCGGACCATCTCCGGGCGACGGTGCGACTCGAGCAGAACGTAGTCGCGCGAACCGGAAAACGCGACCGGAGTCCGCTCGTCCAGGAGAGTCCAAAGCTCTCGGTCGGCGTAGCGCAGCATCTCGGCGAGGGCCGGCTCGGCGACGAGACGGGATTCCACTAGCTCCCGAAGCCGTCCCCCTCGGGCGGCCGCGACGGCCTCCGTCATCGCCCGGCGACATGCGAGGACGGCATGAGTCGAAAGGGGGCCGACCGGTTCGGACGAACACGCCGAGCAGTCGCACGCCCGATCCGCTGGGGCCGGTGCCGGCGACCGGGGGCCGAGCACCGGGTCGAGGAAGACGCCCCCAGCCGCGACGAGGTGCGCTTCGGTCGTGTCGATGAGGTCGACCCCGAGGTAGGTCAAGAGGGCGATGCGGTGCGGAAGCGCGATACGCGGAGCCCAGAGCAACGGAGCCGCCCCGAACGCGGCTCGGAGGTCGCCGATCGCTCGGACGAAGGGTAGGCCGTCGGCCCAGAGCGCCCGCGCGTTCCCGAGGACGATGAGTTCCGGACGCTGAGCCCGCGCCGCCGCCGCGGCGTCTGCCTGAAACGGGGCATGGACGAGGAACGCTCCCGGTCCGATCGGGTACACCCCGGGCCCCTCTCCTCCGACCTCCGGCGAGAGGATCGGCGCTTCGACAGCGAACCGGGCGACCGCGTCCGAGATCTCGAAACCGCGCTTTCCCACGGGGGCGGGTACGGCGCGTAGAGAGAGGCCCGGTCCCGTCTCCTCGTCGAGCCGGCTTTCGAGGAGCGCCGGCGTGGGGATTGAAACGGCACCGAGGCCGGCTCCCCCCAGCAGACTGAGTCCCTCCAGCCGTCCGACCGTTCGAGACATCGACGTGGGTCCCCTCTGTCCGCCCGGGCCGACCGGACTATCCTTCGGCCTTCGAGTTCTTCCGTCGGTTGCGCGGTGACGGAAGCGGGTTCGGGAAGAATCCCTGCCATTTCTCGACCATGGCCTCACGACGGTCTGCGCCCGCCTCCGACCGCCCCCGCCGACCGAACAGGGGGTCGTGCGTGTCCCGGACATCGCGCAGGAACTCCGCGGGGTCCGCGCTCGCCTTCTCGAACCCGTAAAGGATCAGCTGGCGAAGGAACGACGAGCGACCCCGCCATCCGATCCGCCGGCGCACCGCCGGGTTCAGGTGGCGCTTCGCGAGGCGCCAGACCTCGTTCGTCGTTCGGTAGTCGCGGGCCGAGAGGCCGATCATGACCTGGGGCATATCGATCCCAGAAGAGGACCCGGACGGGGGTATTGAGCTAGTTCCCTCGGCCCAACCTTCGTTTGGGACTACGGAACCCATGCCGGGCCAATCGGAACGAACACGGCGAGCGCCACTCCGACGAAGTAGAGCGCGCTCAGCGTGAAGTGTCGCTGGAACGGCACCCGTGCCTGGGACGGGTTCCGGGCGAGCGCTCGGTCGGTGACCGCCACGACGACCGCCATCGCGAGAAGCGCGACGAAGTACGCGGTCGTGAGGTGGAGCTCGACCCCGAAGAGCGCGAGGAGGACGAGGGCGGTTCCGTGCAGCACCGGGACGAGGCGTAGCGACGCCGGCACGCCCCAGCGGATGGGGATCGAGAAGAGGCCGAGCGCCCGGTCGCTCTCCACGTCACCGAGGCTGTGCACTGTCTCGAACGCGGTTCCCCACGCGAGCAGTCCGCCGACCGCGAGCAGGACCACGAGGGGTAGGGAGCCCGTGACGGCGATGTACACGGCGGCGGGGGTAATCGCCTGGACGAGCCCCAGGAACGCAGTCGTGATGGACGTCACTCGCTTTGTGTAGCTGTACCCGAGAACGAGCGCGAGCGCGACCGGAGCGAGCACGAACGCGAGCGGGTTGAGGAAGTACGCCGCGACGACGAGGACCACGGCGTTCGCGGCACAGAAACCCAGGGCGAACGCGGAGGAGATCCGTCCCGTCACCAGAGCCCGGGACATGGTGCGGGGGTTCGCGGCGTCCAGGCGCCGGTCCGCCCATCGGTTGAACGAATGGCCGGCGTTGCGCGCGGCGATGAAGGCGATCACGATCAAGAGGAGCGTCCAGAGACTCGGCCGCCCGTTCGAGGCGAGGAGTAGGAAGGCGAGGGCGAACGCGAGGTTCAATCCGAGGGTCTGGATCTCGAGGAACCGCCCGAGCTCCCGCGCGGGACCGCTCTTCCTGGCGGCGTCGGCGGTCACGGCTTCGGGCGACCGAGCAGCCGGGCGAGGACCGGGTCGTCCTTCATCGCCCGCTCCGCGGCGGCGACGGCCCCCGGGTCCGAGCGGATCTCCTCGGGCCACGGTCGCGGGAACCCGTCCTCGGGTCGCTTGCGCGTCGCGTCGATTCCCACCTTCGCACCGAGGTTCGGCACCGGGTTCGAGATCGATAGCTGGTCGACCGGACCCTGCGAGAGCTCGAAGTCGCGCCCGGGGTCTGCTTGCAATCCGACCCGGTAGAGGACTTCGGAGAGGTCGTGGACGTCCACGTCCTCGTCGACGACGACAAGGTAGCGCGTGAACATCATCTGGCCGAGGCCCCAGAGGGCGTGCATCACCTTGCGGGGATGGTCCGGGTAGGCCTTGCGGATCGAGATGATTCCGACATTGATGAACAGCCCCTCCATCGGGAGGTTCATGTCGACGATCTCGGGGAGGACCATCCGCAGGACGGGCCGGAAGATCCGCTCGACCGCTTTTCCGAGGACCGCGTCCTCGGTCGGGGGCTTTCCCGTGACGGTGGTCAGGTAGACCGGTTCCCGGCGGTGCGTCACCCGCGTCACGTGAAAGACCGGGAACGGTTCGGGGGCGGAGTAGTAGCCGGTGTGGTCCCCGAACGGGCCCTCGACCGCGCGTTCGTTTGGGTCCACGTACCCTTCGAGCACGATCTCGGCATTCGCCGGGACCTCGAGGTCGACCGAGCGGGCCGGGACGAGCTCGACGGGGGCCGAACGAAGGAATCCCGCGAACACGAAATTCGAAATCCCCTCGGGAACGGGCGCGAGCCCCGAGAAGACCGTTGCCGGGTCCGCACCGATCACCGCGGCGATCGGCATCTTCTCGCCGCGGGCGGCCCACTTTCGGTAGTTGTTGGCGCCGACCCGGTGGACTTGGAAATGCATCCCGAGCGTGTCGGGGCCGTACTGCTGGAGCCGATAGATCCCCGTGTGCGGTTCGCCCGTCTCGGGGTCTTTGGTAATCACAACGGGGAAGGTGATCGTCCGCCCTCCGTCCTTCGGCCAGCACTTCAGGATTGGCAACTGGTCAAGATTCACCGAGGTCTCTTCGACCTCCTGACACGGTGCCGAGCGGACCCGCTTCGGGGCGAGGGAGCGGAGCGTCGAGAGGGTCTCGATCGTGCCCGATAGGTCGCGAACCGCACCGAGGACCCCGGCGGGCGGTCGCAAATGCACGAGGCGCTCGACCCGGTCCGCCACCGCTTCGACGGACTCGGCCCCGAGGCCGAACGCGATACGGCGGGGCGACCCGAGCAGGTTCGTGACGACCGGCAGATGGGTGCCGGGGACGTTCTCGAAAAGCAGAGCCGGTCCGTCGGCGCGAAGGACCTTTTGGGTAACCTCGGTGATCTCGAGATCCCTCGACACGGGTCGGGTCACCCGGACCAAGTCTCCGCGCGATTCGAGCGCGGTCAGGAAATCCCCGAGAGACTCAAACGCCACGAGGGGCGTCGAACCGTCCGGGTTATTAAACGCAGGGGCGAGGGTCAAGGTTCATATCGGAACCTCCGGTCGACCCCGCGATGCAGACGGTCACGCTCGAGGTCCGGACGGAGGACCTCGCGGTCCTGGGGCTCATCCCCGAGGGACTGTTCGACAAGTACGAAGAGGTCGAGCTACTGGAAACGCTCCGCCTCGAGCAGGGGTGGCGCCTCCAGCTCCTGAGGGTCCGGCGCCGAGGGCCGCTCAAGACCGCCTCCGAGCTCGAGCGCGAATCCCGGCGCATCCGCGCGCTCTACGGCCTCGAGAGCTTCGAGCTCGTCGAGCGACGGCCCCGGACCCACGACTACATTCTGCTCGTCCGTCAGCGGAATCCCGATCGTCTTCGACGCCTTCTATCGCTCGCCGGTGGAGAGATCTCCCCGACCGCGCCGTTCCGGATCACCGCCGAGAAGGTCATCGCGACGTTCCACGGTCAGGAAGGAGCGCTGCGCCGCGTCCTGAAACGGCTCGACCGGGAGGAGTTCCCGTACCGGGTCGTGCGCGCTTCGGGCCGTCCGTACGCTCCGGACGAAGGGGCGGCCCCGCTCACCGCGCTCCAGTCGCGCCTCCTGGCTCGGGCGTGGGTGATGGGCTACTACGCGGTCCCGCGTCGGATCACGCTCACCCGCCTCGCGCAGCAGACCGGCCGCAGCGCGCCCGCGCTCGGGAAGGTCCTCCGCCGGGCCGAGGGCCGCATCGTGGCCCGCTGGCTCGCGTCGGAGGGAACGGTCCCCGATTCCGAGGCGTCCGAGGGAACGTCCGCGCGGGAACCGTAAAGAGAGAAGGACGCTCCCGAATCCCGTGCCTCGCCGGTCGCGCACGATTCGGGTCGAACGGGTTTCCGGGGTCGCCGAGGTCGTCCTCCCGTCTCGGGCCACCCGAGGGTCGGCGTGCTTCGACCTCGCGAGCGCCGAGGCCGTCGAGCTCGAAAGAGGACGGGTCACGCTCGTGCGAACCGGTCTCAAGATGCGCTGCCCGGCCGGAACGTTTCTTGAGGTGCGGCCCCGCAGCGGTCTCAGCAGCCGGGGGGTCCTGATGGTGAACGCTCCCGGCACGATCGACTCGGATTACTCCGGCGAGGTTCGCGTCCCCCTCACCTACCTGTTCGAAGGTCGGTACCGGATCGAGGTCGGCGACCGGATCGGACAGGTCCGGGTGGTCTCCGACGAACCCGCCACGTTCCGGCCGGGGAAGGTCAACACCGTCCGCTCGCGCAACGGCGGGTTCGGCAGCACGGGTCGTTAGCGGAACTCCGAGAGGAGCCGTTGGACCCGTTTGGGTTCGGGCGGCGGCGGGGCGCGGCCTTTCTCGACCTCGGATTGGACCTCGACGAGCATCTCGTGCATGCGACGTTCCCGGGAGGACGCGGAACGGTTGAGCCCTACGTCGCGCGTTCCCTCCGCGACCAGTACGACCGCGCGGCCCGTTCGCGCCCGGCCGGTCCGCCCCCGTCGCTGGATGGTGCGGATCACGTCCGGGACCGGTTCGTAGAAGACCACGAGGTCGGTCGCGGGGATGTCGAGGCCCTCCTCGGCCACGGAGGTCGCCACCAGACAGTTCACCTCGCCCGCGCGGAACCGGTCGAGGATGGCGCCCTGCTCGCGCTGGCTCAAGCCCGTGTCCTCCCCGTGGGTCGCCTGGCCGACGAACCGCGCCGGTCGCACGCCCGGGTCGTGGAGCCGTTCGACCTCCTCGACGATGTGGTCGACGGTGCCGCGATACTGGGAGAAGACGATCACCCTCGCCTTCGGGTTGCGGTGGAGCTCGTCACGGACGATCTCGACGGTCTTCGCGAGCTTCGGGTGTTCCACGGTGAGCGTTTCGAGGCGGCGGCTCACCTCCTCGACGTCCGGGTCGCCGAGGAACGCTCGGAGGGCCGGGGTCCACCGTCGACCTTCGCCCGGACGCTGGCGGCCGAGGAACTCTCGGAGCGAGTCGACTCCCTGGGTCTCGACGAGCTCGAGCGCGTGAAGCCCTTTCATCGCCGCCGCCTGAGCGGTCCGGGCCTTCCACAGGAGTCCGGAGGCCGAACCCGATTGGGCCTGCTCCGCGCCGATCTGGCGCTGCAGGCGATTCCCGACCTCGAGGAGGACCCGGCGCCCGGCTTCTCCGGGCGGCAGAAGGTCGAGCTTCCGCAGCACGTCGACCTGGCGTTGCACCGCGGCCCGCAGGAGGATCGCGAGATGTCGAACCTCGGGGGGCACCGGCACCTCGACCGTCTCCACTCCAATGCCGTGAATGTACGGGGCGACGTCGGGGCTCAGCTCGGTGCGGTACTCGAACCGCTCGATCCCGAGATTCGCCCATACCTCTCGGATCCGGTGTCGACTCCCGCCGGGCGAGGCCGTCATCGCGAGCACTCGCGCGCCGGGGCCGACCCGGTTCGCCCGCGCGATCGCGACGTACGGGTAGTCGCCGACCGCTCGATGTGCCTCGTCGAACACGATCAGGGAGAACGTGTCGAGCGGGAACTCGTTCGCAGAGAGGTCGTTCCCGATCACCTGCGGGGTCGCGACCACGACCTGGGGCGGCTTCAAGAGCGCCGCCCGTCGCTCCGGCGCGATCGCTCCCGTGAGCGTCAAGGGCTCGGGGGCGAGCAAGGTTCGCGCGACCTCCCTCGCATGCTGCACTACGAGCGGTCGGGTCGGAGCGAGGAACAGGATGGACTCGGTCGGATGTCGGAGCAGGAACTCGGCGATGACCCGGAGCGCGATCGCGGTCTTCCCAAGTCCCGTAGGGAGGACCACGAGCGTATTCCGAGCGACCGCCACCTCGGCGATCTGCTCCTGATAGACCCGGTCCTCGAGAAGGCCGGGCCGGACCCGGGGATGCGCGACCGTGGCCATCGACGACGTGCTCCGCCCGTCCAGCGACCACGGCTTTAATAAGGGCCGTCTACGCCGGGCGATGGTCCCTCTCGGGGTCGAGGTCCTCCTCCTCGCCGCGTCGGTCGTCGTCCTCCTGTATCAAGGATATGCGCTCCTGCTCGCGGCTCAGATGCCACGGCTGGACCCGGCTCCGCCCGGGCCCCCGCGGGAGGCCGCTCCGCGGGTCAGTGTCGTGATCGCGGCGCGCAACGAGGAACTCGACCTACCGGCTACCCTGGATTGCCTGCTCGCCCAGGACTATCCGAACCTGGAGATCCTCGTCGTGGAGGACAGCTCGACCGACGGGACCGGGAGCGTGATCGATGCTCGCGCGCCCCGGGTCCGTCGGGTGAATCCGCCTCCGCTCCCTCCGGGCTGGGTCGGAAAGAACTGGGCGTGCTGGAACGGCGCCCACGCCGCGACCGGCGATTGGCTCCTCTTCGAGGACGCCGACGTGCGGACGCATCCCGCGACCGTCCGGACCACGCTCGAGTGGGCGGAACGAGAGCGGGCCGACCTCGCCACGATCGCGCCCCAGGTCGAGATGCGGAGCTTCTGGGAGCGACTCGTTCTCCCCTTCTATATCCAGGTAGTGTTGACCTACTTCCGCACCCCCCATGTGAACCGACCTCGCTCGCACAGCGCGATGGCGAACGGGCAATTCTGGCTCACTCCCCGGACGACGTACTTCGCGACGGGAGGTCACGAGGCCGTACGTTCGATCGTCCTCGAAGACGTCGCCATCGCCCGCAGGTACCGTGCGCAGGGCCGCACGCTGCGAGTGGCCTGGACCCCGCTCTTGGCCCAGACCCGGATGTATCGCAACCGCACCGAGATGTTCGAAGGTCTCCTGAAGAACGTCCACGGGACCCACTTTTCGGCCGTGCGCCTCGTCGGGTTCATCGCTGGGCTGATCGGACTCTTCCTCCTCCCGCTCGCCCTCCTTCCGTTCGGCCTCCTGACGGGCTCCCTCGACCTGACCCTGATGGGCGGATTCCTCTACTTCGCGCTCTTCGGCAAGCACGTCGTCTTCGCGCGGGCGCTCGGCGCTCCCGCCTACTACGGGATGCTCTACCCCTTGGCCGTCGGCTACTACATCGTGCTCATCACCACGTCCCTCGGACGAGGACTCCGGCGCAAACCCGTCGCTTGGAAAGGGCGCTCCTACCCGATGGGTCCCTAGCGCCCCGAACGGCTAAGTGGTCGAGCGACCGTGGTCGCGGTCGACCATGGCCGCTCGCAGCGAGACGAAGTTCGAGCTCGTCATCGGAGGTCAGGAAGTCCCCGGGGCGAGGGGGGAACATCGACCCGTTCTCGACCCGGCCAACAACCGACCGATGGCCGAGGCCGCCGTCGCGTCGCGGGAGGACGCGCGCCACGCGATGGAGGTCGCCGAACACGCGTTCCGCGAATCGAACTGGGCCGGCGACGATGGCGCCCGCCGCGCAAAGGCGCTCTATCGTCTCTCTTCCCTCCTCGAGGGACAGGCCGAGTGGTTCGCCCGGCTCGAGACGCTCAACATGGGAAAACCGCTGCGCGAATCGCGCGGCGACATCGGCTACGTCGTCCGGACCCTCGAGTACTTCGCGGGCGCCGCCGACAAGCTCGAGGGCGAAACGATCCCCGTCCCCGGCCCCCGGTTCGACTACACGCTCCGGGAGCCCCTCGGGGTCACGGTGCACATCGCCCCCTGGAACTACCCGCTCCTCCTCTCCGTGCGGTCCGTGGCTCCGGCGCTCGCGGCCGGCAACGCCGTCGTCCTGAAACCGGCGAGCCTCACACCGCTCACCGCGGTCGCCTTCGCGCGGCTCGCGAAGGAGGCGGGGATTCCCGACGGGATCCTCAACGTTGTCACCGGGAACGGCGCCGAGGTCGGCGAGGCGCTGATCGAGGACCCGCGGTGTGCCTCCGTGACGTTCACGGGGAGCGGCGACGTGGGTCGCCGGATCGCCGAACTCGCCGCCCGACGGTTCGTGCCGCTCACGCTCGAGCTCGGCGGTAAGGGGCCCGTCCTCGTGTTTCCCGACGCGGACTTAGAGCGCGCCGCCAAAGCGGTGGGATATGGGATCTTCGGGAACGCGGGCCAAATGTGCTGGGCGGCCTCCCGGTTGCTCATCCACGAGAGCATCCGTGCTCCCTTCCTCGAGAAGCTCCGAGGGATCGCCGAGGGCCTGAAGCTCGGCCCGGGAGTGCTCGAGGGGGTCGAGATGGGGCCGCTCGTCTCGAAGGAACAGGTCGAGCGGGTCCTCGACTACGTCCGGGATGCCCGCGAAAGCGGCGGCACCGTGGTGGCCGGCGGGTCGAAGGCCGACGACCCCGTCCTCGCTGCCGGGAACTTTGTCCGTCCCACGATCCTCGCGGACGTGCCTCCGAACTCCCGGGCGGTCCGGGAGGAGATCTTCGGACCGGTGCTCGCGGTCGCCTCCTTCTCCGATACCGAAGAAGCCGTGCGGATGGCGAACGATACCCCATACGGACTGCTCGCCGCGCTCTGGACGCGGGATCTTTCGACCGCCCACTCGGTCGCGCGTCGGCTCGAGAGCGGCATGGTGGTGGTGAACGACTCGCCGACCACCTACCCCCAGACCCCGTTTGGCGGGGTCAAGTCGAGCGGAGTCGGCTTCGAGCAGGGGCTCCGCGCCCTCGATACGTTCACCCGTCGAAAGAACGTTCTCGTGAACGTCGGGGGCTCCCGCAAAAAGTCCTGAGAGGGAGGGCGCTCCCTCGTAGGGACTCCGGGGTTCGTACGAAACCCCAAAAGGGGGATGGGGGGGTCGACGCCGCGACCCGTGGACGCTTCGACCGAAGAGTGGGGCAACTGCCACTTCTGTGGGGTGGCGGTCCGGCCCGGGGCGACGAAGTGCGAGATCTGCGGCGCCGCGAAACCGCTTTCGGCCGCCGAGGCGCGGAACGCGCCTCCCAAGGTTCGACGATGGATCCGATTCACCCATGGTTTCCGCACGCTCATCGTCATCACGGTCGTCGCCGGGCTCGCCTACGCGGTCATCTCCGCGGAGCTGAGCGGACCGCCGAACCTGGTCGGTGACCCGCTCACGACCGTGGGCACTTACACGCTCGGCCCGGGGAACTTCACGGTCATCTACGGCGACATCACCGGCGGGGATTTCGTCACGGGAAATTTCACCGCAGTCCATCCCGTGGGCGTGAACATTGGACTCGCGGTCTACAACTCGAGCGAGTATGTCGAGTTCACCAACGGCGTAACCCCGACCCCGCTCTACACGGTGGGGCCGACGTACAACGCCCAGCTCGTCTACTCGCCGCTCGTGACCGACACCTACTACTTCGTGTTCACGAACCCGTACGCGCCGTCGACCCATCTCACGGTCGGGGTGTACATCACGACCCTCTACAACTCGAACGTCGCGAACGACGGGTTCGCGTAGGTCAGGCGTCCGAATCCGGTGCTGTAGCGGCCACTTCCGGGACGGGGGCCTCCGAGCGATGGAGGTACTCGGGCGGCACGCGGTCGACGAGATAGACGGTCTTTCCGGCCTTCATGATCACGAGACCGGCATCCCGAGCCCGCTTCGCATCGATTTCGAGGATGACCGGCTGCGGCGTCCGGACGGCTCCCGCTGCATGGGCGTCCCCGGCGGTCTTCGAAAGGTGGACCTTCTTGCGGTCCGAGGGCTTCAGCCCGACCTCGAGGACGATCGCCACCTCCTCTTCGGTGACGGGGTAGTAGAGGAGGTCGGGGATGTTCTCGGTGGGAAGGTCGAGCTCGACATCGACCGTGTGCCCGTACGTAGCCCGGATCCGGTCGTCCCGGACCTCGTAGCGGCCCTTCGCGTCGGTCTCGGCGATGGCGATGAGATGCTGGGGGCGCAGCCAGTGGTAGGCGGGGTGTTTCTGCGAGATCGCGCGCACGATCTGGGGGACCTCGACCCAGCCCTGCGGTTCGATGGGAAGCTGGTAGCGGTCCGGAAAATGTCGGAGGATCCCGGTGAGCACCCGGCCAAGGTGGTCGAGCTCCCGGTCGTTCATCAGGAACCTTCCCGGCTGGCCACAGACCGGGCAGCTCTCCGCCCGGAAGTACCCGTGCTGTGCGCACTCCTTCAGCATCGATCCGGCTCGCGTCAGGCCTTGACCTTGTCCGCCTTCTTTTCGAAGTCGGTAAGGAGGTCCCCGTAGAGCTCCGTCAGGTCCTTCAGGACCCGCTTCAGGACCTGCTGGGGCTTCTCGCCCTTCGTCTTCACGTACAGCGTCGGTTTGTCGAGGTACGGGTGGCCGAGATAGTAGCGCGCCTCGACGACCTTCTCTTCCCGTTGCAGGGCTTCGACCAGCGGGATGAGCAGGGTCTCCTCGCCTCGGGGGAACTCGACCCGGAGGAGGTCGTGCTCCTTCTCGACGACGCGAATCTCCATCGGTGGCTCCGGAAGCCGGGCCACTTGCGAGCGCTTCTTAAGCGTGGCGGGACGGAAGGGGACCGTGGCAGCCGGGCGACGCGCCGCGCCGACGCCCATATAACTTTCATCGACTCCTCCGAGGCGCGTCCATGCGGTTCCTTGTGGTCGGCGGCGGCGCCCGCGAACACTCGATCGCGCTCACGCTCGAGCGCGCCGAGGCCGAGGTCGTCGTGGCGAGCGCGAACGCGAACCCGGGTCTCGAACGGATCGCGAAAGCGTCCGCCCGGGTCGACCCGACGGACGCCTCGAAGGTCGTCGCGTTCGCAAAGAGCGCGCGCGTCGAGGTCGCCGTCATCGGACCGGAAGCTCCCCTCGGAGCGGGAGTCGCCGACGCGCTGCGGGCCGCGGGTATCCTCACCGTGGGCCCCGGCCGCGCGGCCGCCCAGATCGAGACCTCGAAGCTGTTCTGTCGCGAGCTCCTTCAGCGCCACGGGGTCGAGGGCCAACCGCACTTCATCGCTCCGACCACCGCAGAGGAGGTCGACCGGGCCGTGGCCACGTTCCCCGGTCCGTTCGTCGTCAAGCCGAGCGGCCTCACCGCCGGTAAGGGGGTCTGGGTCCAGGGGTCCGACTTCACCGATTCGAAGGAGGGAGCGGTCTACGCGAAGTCGATCTTCGTCCAGGGCCAACGGGCCCTCCTCGAAGAAAAGCTCGAGGGCGAGGAGTTCAGCCAGATGGCGTTCGTGACCGACTCTGGCGTTTACCCGATGCCCGCGGTCCAGGATTTCAAGCGGGCGCTCGAGGGCGACCACGGCGGGAACACGGGAGGCATGGGGTCGTATTCCCAGCGAGACCACCTGCTGCCCTTCCTTTCCGGGGCTGACCGCGACCGGGCGGTCGGGATCCTCGAGAAGACGGTCGAGGCGCTCCGGAAGGAAGGATTTCCCTACCGCGGGATCCTCTACGGCGGCTTCATGCTCACGGCGAACGGCCCGCGTCTCCTCGAGTTCAACGCCCGACTCGGGGACCCCGAGGGGATCAACGCGCTGACGTTGTACGAGGAAGGAGACTTCGCGAAATTCCTGTACGGGGTCGCAGCCGGAAAGGTCGATCCGAACTTGATCCGGTTCCGACTCCGCGCGACGGTCGTCAAGTACGTTGTACCGCGCGGGTACGGAGAACGGGCCGTGCCGGGCGGTCTCCTGACCGTCGATGCCGGCGCGATCGAGGCCGCCGGGGTCCACCTCCTCTACGGCAGCGTGGACGCCGCCGGCCCGGGGCGGGTGCGACTCAGTTCCTCCCGAGGGCTCGCGTTGGTCGGTGAGGCGAGCGCGATCCACGAAGCCAGCGCTCGGGTCGAGGCCGCGCTCGCCTTCGTCCGGGGCGAATACTACGTGCGTCACGACATCGGCACGAAGGAGGACCTCGCGCGCCGTTGGGAGCATATGCGGAAGATCCTGGCCCCGAACGCCAAGACCTCGCCGATCCCGCTCTCGGTCGCGCCCCCCGAGGCCCCGCCGTCGAGCGCGGGCTCCCCGGAGCAGGTGATCGGCTGAAACCCGACCGGCCAAGCGTCAAATACGCTACCTCCGCTTTCTTGAAACTCCGCCCATGTTCTGTCCCAGCTGCAAACGATTGATGCGCCCCGACCGCGCGGCGGGCGTCTGGCGATGCTCATCGTGCGGCACGGAGGTGCCGCTCGGCCGCGGGGTCGAAGTTCGGCAGACCGACGCGAGCGGGCGGGGAAAGGTCGCGGTCGTAGAGGTGAAGCACGTCACGCTCCCGAAGACCGAGGAGACGTGCCCCAAGTGCGGGAACGGGGAAGCGTACTGGGTGCTTCGACAGACCCGGGGCTCGGACGAACCCGAGACGCGGATCTTCGAGTGCACGAAATGCGGTCACAAGTGGCGGGAGTACTCGTGAGCGCTCCCTCCTTCGACGCGGTCGCTCGGGTGTTCGTTCCCGACTCGCTCGGCCAAACGGTCCGGCTGCGCGGCTGGGTGCTGCGGACCCGCTCCTCCGGTGGTATCCTATTCCTCCTCCTGAGGGACCGGACCGGGGTCGTCCAGGTCACCGGCCGTCGGGACGGACTCGGCGACGCATCGTTCGAGGCGGCGGAGCACGTCCAGATCGAAGGCGCGGTCTCCGTCGAAGGCACGGTCGCCGAGGACCGTCGGGCCCCGGACGGTCGCGAGGTCCGCGCGAGCCGGATCGATGTGATCGACGCCGGCGAGGCCTTTCCGATTTTCTCGGACCAGACCGAGGAGTTCTTGCTCGATCAGCGGCACCTCGCAATCCGCTCGCAGGAGAACGTCGCGATCTTCCGCGTGAAGGCCGAGCTCCTGCGCGCGTTCCGGGAGTTCCTCGACCGCGAAGACGTTCTCGAGATGACGCCTCCGATCATATCGGGGAATGCCGCGGAGGGGGGTTCGGAGGCGTTCCAGATCGACTACTTCGGGAAACCCGGCTACCTCTCCCAGTCCGCCCAGCTCTACCTCGAGGCATTGCTCTTCCCGCACGAGCGGGTCTACTCGCTCACTCCGGCGTTCCGGGCCGAGAAATCGCGGACCACCCGGCACATCACCGAGTTCCTGATGCTCGAGGTCGAACTCGCCTGGTGCGACCTCGGTAGCCTCCTCGACTTCACCGAACGGATGATGGTCTCCGCGGTCCACGCGGTCGCCGAACGCCGACCGAAGGAGCTCAAGGCCCTCGGCCGGCCGCCCGAAGAGTTGCTCGCGATCCGGGCCCCGTTCGAGAGGATCCGCTATTCGGAGGCGATCGACCGGCTTTCGAAGCTCGGCTTCCCGGTGCATTTCGGAAGCGACATCGCGACCGCCGAGGAGCGCGCGCTCACCCTCGAGAGTCCTTCGCCCATGTTCGTGACGCACTTTCCCCGCGAGCTGAAGGCGTTCTACATGCTCCGCTCGCCGGACGACCCGCGCTGTGTCGAAGCGGCGGACCTTCTCGGACCGGAAGGGTATGGGGAGGTCGTGGGCGCCTCCTGCCGCGAGACCGACCTCGCCCGGCTGAAGGGGCGGATCGTCGAGATCGGTGCGAAGGTCGAGGAGTACGAGTGGTATCTCGACCTTCGCCGTCACGGCAGCGTCCCCCACGCCGGTTTCGGCCTCGGGATCGAGCGGGTCCTACGCTGGATGCTGCGGCGCGAGCACATCCGCGACACGACGCCGTTCCCTCGGACCCCCTCGCGTCACACTCCCTGACCGGGCGCGCGCCTGCCGTCGGGGACGCTCCGTACGTGGGTAATGTTCAAGAGCGCCGGCGCGTCTCCGGTACTCGACGCGCTCGTCGGAGAACGTAGAGTGGCAACAGAGCAGGTACCGGTTCGGGTGGGCGAGCGCTCGGGAACCCCGGCCGAGAAAACGCCCGGCGCAGTGTTGGTCGAACGGATCACGCACCAAGACGTCCCTGCGATCTGCTCACTCTACCGGCGGGTCTGGGAGCCGGCCCCACCGGGAGTTCCCGCCGACTTCGTCAAGACCTGGCAGCCCACGGCGCTCGAGTTCACGAGCTGGATGGAGGGAGTGACCTACTTCGCGGCCCGCAAGGACGGCCGTTTGGTGGGCATCATCGGCTGCGAGATCCGGCACGCCAGCGTCCGAATGATGGACCTCGCGGTCGACCCGGAGACCCGACGCCAGGGCGTGGCGACCTCGCTCGTCGCAGCGGCGGTCGAGTGGGCGAAGAAATCGAACGCGACCTCCATCTGGATCGATTCCTTGAGCCGCTTCGCTCCGGCTACGGCGCTCTTCCAGCACCTCGGGTTCGCCCAGGCCGGCATGCT
Source organism: Thermoplasmata archaeon (assembly GCA_035272385.1). Classification (GTDB taxonomy): domain Archaea; phylum Thermoplasmatota; class Thermoplasmata; order Lutacidiplasmatales; family UBA184; genus Lutacidiplasma. Next base: position 48,129 of record DATEQS010000048.1, on the reverse strand, counting down.
CCACAAGCACGAGTGGGGCGAGGACGTCACCCTCTTCGAGCGCGTGCTGTAGCGAACGCGACGTTCAGCGGGCGCGGGGAGCGGCGTGCGCCGGTCGGTTCGGTGGCAGCCCGTGGCGTTGCTGCAGCGCCCGCAGACGCCGGACTCCGTCCTCGGGTCGCCCGCGGAAGAACTCCCGGGCCCCGCGCGCGAGTTCGATCGCCTCGAGTTCGGTCGCGATCCCGTGGGCCCGCTCGCTCAGTAGATAGTCACCGTACTCGGAGATGTACTGGGGCAGGCCCGCTTTGAGTCGGGTCACCGCCTGGAGTCGGATCGCTCGGGTCTGTTGCTTCAGCGCCGCGAGCTTCCCCGCCCGCAGTTCGCTTTCCAGGTCGTCCGCGATCTCGGTCGAGTCTTGGGGCGGCTCAATCCCGAGCGCGTCCATGTCGTGCAGGAGCGCGATCACCCGCTCGAGCTCCTCCCGAGCCTGGTCGAGGTGCCGTTCCTTGAGCGCCACGACGCGTTCGACCTGCTGGTAGGACGAGAGCGCCTGGGCGACGTCGCCGGTCCGGGCCGCATGGAGCCCGTCCTCGATCTGGTCCCGTTCGAGGCGGCTGTCGACCGAGTAGGCCTCGAGTCGACTGAGGCGCGCTTTCGTGCGCTTTTCCCATTCCTCGAACGCGGCCACGACCCGCTTCTGCGCGAGCCGCTCGACCCCGCGGACCGCCTCGGCCCACGGTTCGGGGTTGGTGGCCGTGCGCGCGGACTCCTCGGCCCACGCAGGAAGCCTCGGCAGTTGGGCCCCGAGGGGCTGGATCCCGTCGGCCCACTGGTTGAGACGGGCGAGACGTCGGGCGAGCTCGGCGGCGAAGGGGTTCCCCGAGTCCGTGCTCGGGGCCCGGGCGGGTTTCGACGAAGGAGCACTGCGCGGAGAGGGAGATTCTGGCACGGGAAGGGGGGTCACCGTCGGGGGAGGTGTGGGCTCATCGAGAAAGGTGTGACACTCCGGGCACACGAGTGCCTCCGGGGGAACCGTCGCCCCGCACTTGGGACAGACCGCGCCTTCCTCGACCATCCGACTCGGAGACACAGGTTCGCAGGGTCTTAAAACGCGAGTTGCTGCGGATGGACGCGCGCGAGCGCCCCGTTACCGCGACCGTCGTTCGGAGAGAGCCGCGCCGGCGCGGTACCACCGCCCCGCGAGGTACGGGGGGTCGACGGAGCCGGGTTGCCCGTTCCGCCGGCTCCGACCGCTGCCGAGGAAACGGCCCGCGAGGAAAGGTGCAGGGGGTGAGATTTGAACTCACGGACTCCTACGAGACTAGGACCTCAACCTAGCGCCTTTGACCAAGCTGGGCCACCCCTGCACGGGTGTTCCGCGCCTACTCGGTTTCCGCATTAACCTTTACGAGCGCGACCTGCGCCGGTCAGCGAGCGAGCCGCGGTTGGAAAATGGCCTTCTCCGCGGGGGTGGCCACCTCCTCAACGCCGACGGCGAATCCTACCGGGGTGGACTGGTCGGAGGACCCCCGAGGAGAGCGGTTGACGGTGCCCCCTCCCTCGAGACGAAATCGCGGGTCCACCTGGGCCTGCAAGACGTCGAGGACGAAGCTGACGAGAAGAACGATCAAGGCGCCGGCGAGGAGAATGCCGAAGACCACCCCGAAATCCCAATCTTGCGGACGGCCGCCGAGGATCGCGTAGATATAGAGTCTTCCCACTCCCCAGAGGTTGAAGATAGACTCGACGAGCGGGAGAAACGCCAGGACCATGAAGAGGGCTGGCCAGTACGCGGAGAGGATCTGAGAGATCGTGTAGCGGCCAGCGTGTCGCGTAAGCACCCTCGATTCGGGGAGGCCCCTCGCCCGAGCAGCGCGGAGGAAAACCAGGTCCACCGGCCGGGGCGAAGCGAAGCGGACGGACCGGAAGACAGCCGCGATGGCGACGAAGGCGAGGAGGAGCGCCGGAACGGCCATTCGGAGGAGGGTATCCAGGGCGAGCCATCCGTTCCCGTTGAGGAGGGCGTCCACGGTGGGAAAACCAGTCGGGGTCGAGTGGTATCCCCCGACGAGCCAAACCGGAAACCCAACCGGGCTCAGGTTGGTCGTACCGTAGAGCGCTGCGCACGGCGGCTGGGCCAGGACCCGATGAAGTCGAGGATAGTCGAATTCCCGAGGCAGATGGGGGAGGCGCTGGTGGCCCCGCCTAGGGCATCGGCGGCGCCGAAGAGGGCAAACGGCACTAAAAAGACGAGGGGAATCCCGTACCCCAGAAGCATGAGGGTCCGGGCCATGTGGTCGGCCGCTTGGCCCGGGTGTGCCGTTGCCCGCCTCAGGATAAGGAAGACCACGAGCAACGTGACGAGGAATGCGAAAAGGACGAGTTCAATAGTGTAGGGAAGGAAGATCGCGAGGACGCTGGTCACCGCTTGGTCGTGGAAGGCAGGAAGGCTCAGACTGCCCGCGCCCGTGCCGAGGGCGCTAGACTGACTGACGTACCCCCATTGAAATGTGAGCCCGTTCCCTACGAAGATGGCCCATTGAACGAAGATGGGTTGATTGAGTCCCAACCCGTTGACCGCGGACTGATAGGTAGGGTTCGGACAGAGTTGGGAGGGGTCCGCCGGGCAGGGAATCGTGGCAGTGCAAGGAGACTGCGTGCCGGAGGGGGGACCGAACGAGCAAGTTCGAGTGACGGTCGGTAAGGAACTGACCAGAACGAAAAGAACGGTCAAGACCCCGAGGAAGACCGGGAGGACCACTACGGCGCGGCGCACAATGTACACCCACATCCGCATGGAAGTGGTGCCCCCGGCGGCTCCTGCCGATATCCGAGGATGCGGGCGCCAGTACTTATTTCAGGCATCCGAAGTCGGCGGTCTGGGCGAAGGTCGAAAAAGGCCTTGTACGAGGAGGGGGTGCCGACCATTCCATGACCGACCGCGGACCGATCGGCGCAACCGTGTTCATCGGCCAGAAGCCGACCATGACCTATGTCTTCCAGGTCGTGAGCCAGCTCAACTCGGGCGCCGGCCCGGTCGTGGTGAAGGCCCGCGGGAACGCGATCGGCAAGGCGGTGGACGTGGTCGAAGTGGTTCGCCACCGGTTCCTCCAGGGCGAAGTGAGCATTGGTCCGATCTCCATCGACACCGAGCGACTCGTGAACCGGGAGGGGCGCGAGGCCAACGTTTCGGCGATCGCGATCCCGCTCAACCGGACCGGCCCGGTGCCGGGGGCGGCGGGGCCGCCCCCACCGCAGGCCCCCCACCCGTAGGGGCCGGCGGCGCGCGTCGGACCACCCACGTCCCGGCCCAGAGGTCTCCGAGCCGTTGCCGTTCGGACGTCGCGGCGATGAGCGCGATTGCGCCCACGCCGAGCAGGGCTACACCGCCGAGAACGAACGCGAGGACGCCGACCAGCGCGAGGAGACCGGCGGGCAGGGAGACCCCGACGAGCGTCAGGGTACCGGAGGCCCCGCTCTTGAGACCGAAGGCGAGAGCGATCGCTACCCCGATGCCCACGACAGAGAGAAGCGGTACGACGGTCGAGTTGCGAACCAGGGCGGAGAGACCGCTCGGAGCCGCGAGCGCACGCTCCCGGACTTCGAGGCCGAGGAAACGCTTGCCCACGGTCGTTCCACCGAACGTTTCGGCCAAGACGAAGTAGAGGAACGCCCAGGCGATGTAGCCAAAGATGGCGGCATTGAACGCAAGGTTCGAGAGCGCGTCCGAGAGTCCGCCGGGGATCGTGAGGAGCAACGCGGCCCAGAGCACCACCGCCGGTGCCGTCACGAGCGCCAGGTCGATGGCAAACGCCGCAGCGCGCGCGCCAACGCTCGCGAATCGACGAGCGCCAAGGTCCCGGGCGATCAGGACGAGCCAGCGCGCGGTCAACCACGCCCGGAAGCCCTCGCGCCCGTCCCCCGTGCCGGCCCGGGCAGCCGCATCGAGGTTGGCCTGGTCGGCCACCATCCAGCCCGGCACCGGAAGGTCCTGCCAGGGGCGCCCGTCCACGGCGGGGCCCAACCCCAACAGCGCTCGGGTCTGTTCGGTCGCCGCGTGGCTGGCCGCCGAGGATTCGGTGAGGGAATCGGAAAGTCGTCCGTCCAGCCCGGAGCGGAACGCGCGCAGGAGGCGGGTCATCGGCGAGGGGGCTGGTTCGGGCAGATTCGGACCGACCGCTTTCATCCCCCCAACGGTGAGCCGGTGGCCCCCGTACGCCACGGCGAAGGCGAGGAGCCCGGAAAGATAGACGAGGTCGAGCACGCCCGCGCCCCCGATCGTGTACAACCCCGACGGGCCGGACCCATAGAGCGGGGGTTGACGAAGGAGGTCGGCCCCGAGGAGTACCCCGAAGGTGCTGGCCAAGAACGCCGTGGGAATCGCGTACCCCTCCTCGTTCGGAAAGACCCGACCGGCGAGGAGGACAGCGAGCAACCCGGCGATCACCGGGGGAACGAGGTAGAAGGGGAACGACTCGGCGATCCCCACCCCGGGTATGGTACTCGACGCAACGAACGTGCTCACGAGAACCCCGGAGGTCAGAACGACGAGGAACGCCACGCGCCGGACGAGGAGGTCGCCGGAGGCGAGTGCGAGCCCGCCCACGACCGCGCAAAAGGCCGTCGCGAGCACCGCGACCGCGAGTTCGTTCCCGATGTAATTCGTGGTAGCGAACGTCTGCGCGAAGGCGTGCGAAAAGCCCGCGGTCGCCGGGAGGACCAGAAGAAAGAGCACTCCCCCTTCGATCGCGAGCAGGAGCAGGAAACGGGGCAGCGAGCGCGACCGCGGCGGGGCCGCCCGGCCGAACGCGAGGAGCCCGACGAGCAGGGGAAACACCGCTCCGGTGAAGCTCACCGCCACCCAGTCCGTGGAGACGGGTGCGATGGGGAAGAGGGCGAACGACGCGAAGAGGGCGCCCGGCAACAGCAGCCAGAACGACCGCCGACCGAACCCGATGCTCTCGGCGAACGGCGCACGCTCCCAGGCGACCAGGAACAACGTCGCCCACAGGAGGCCGGGCAGGGCGAGGGAGACGGTGTCGTTCACGATGTCGCTCGTGAGCTGGATGGGGTCGACCACGGTGCCGGCTCGCTCCTCTCGGGAGGAAAGGGCCGAGGGACCAAGGGAGCCTAAACGTTTTGTCGCGGGTCCCGCATCGTGCCCCCATGGCACCGCCCCGTCAGGAGAAGGATTCGCTCGGCACGCGGGAGGTCCCCGAATCGGCGTACTGGGGCATCCAGACACTTCGGGCCCGCGAGAACTTCCCGGTGAGCGGTCTTCGATCCTCGCCCCATCTCATCCGGGCGTACGCGCTGTTGAAGCTCGCCTGCGTCCGCGCGAACATCGAGAAGGGCGGCCTCGACGCCGAGCGAGGACGGGTCATCGCCCAGGCGGCCGAGGAGATGGCCTCCGGTCGGTTCGATGGAGAGTTCGTCGTTGACGTGTTCCAGGCGGGAGCCGGCACCTCGTTCCACATGAACGTGAACGAGGTGCTCGCGAACCGCTCCCTCGAGATCGTCGGGAAACCGCGCGGGGATTACGAGTACATCAGTCCCAACGACCACGTGAACCGCGGTCAGTCCACGAACGACACCTATCCAAGCGCCGCCCAGGTCGCGGTGCTGCTCGCCCTGCGAGAGCTGCGCGCGTCGGTGACGACGCTCATCGAGAGCCTCCGACGGAAGGCGGAGGAGTTCGCGCGCCTCCCAAAAGCCGGCCGCACGCACCTCAAGGACGCGATGCCGGTCACGCTGGGCGCGGAGTTTCGGGCATACTCCGTCGCGCTCGATCGCATCCTCGAAACGCTCCCGAGCGTCGAGACCGCTCTCGCGGAGATCCCCCTCGGCGGGAGCGCGGTCGGGAGCGGCGTGAACTCCGTGGTCGGGTTCCGGAAGGCCGCCGTCGAAGAATACGCTCGGCTCACGAACCTTCCGCTTCGGGTGGCCCGGGACCCGTTCGAGACGATGCAGAGCCGTTGGCCACTTGGCGCGGCATCGGCCTGGCTCCGGACTCTCGGGCTCGAGCTCGTGCGGGTCGCGAACGACCTCCGTCTCCTCTCGAGCGGACCGGCGACCGGCTTCGACGAGATCCGCCTCCCCGAGATCCAGCCGGGTTCGTCCATCATGCCCGCGAAGGTGAACCCGTCGGCCGCCGAGTGCCTCGACATGGTCGCCTTCCACGTGATCGGCGCCGACACGGCGACCGCGCTCGCGGTCCAGGCCGGCCAGCTCGAGATCAACGTGATGATGCCACTCGCGGCCTACGAGGTCCTCTTCGCCTCGGAGATCCTCACCCACTACCTGCCGGTCTTCGCCCGCTCGTGCGTCGACGGCATCACCGCGAACCGCCCCCGACTCGCCCGTTACCTGGTCGAATCGGCGGCCCTTGCGACCGTGCTCACTCCACGCCTCGGCTACCTCAAGGTCGCGGAGATCCTCCACGAGGCCGAGCGCTCGCAGCGGCCCGTGAAGGAGCTCCTGGTCGAGCGGGGACTTCTCACCCGGGAAGAGGTCGACGCCCTCCTCGGCGAGGCGGCCCTCCTCAAGCTCACCGAGCCGGTCCGATAGGGCCGTCGCGCCACCCACCGGGTTAAGTCCCCCGAATCTGTCCTCGGGCACACGCGATGGTGACCATCGAAGAGACGGCCGTCGCCCTCGGCAACCAGACCTCAGAGGAGTTCCGCAAGGCCGCCGAGGTGCTCGGCAAGGTCGGGCTCACCCAGTACGAGGCCCGCGCCTACATCGCGCTGGTTGCGCGAGGACTCGGGGACGCCGCCACCCTGGCCACGGCCGCGGGAATTCCCCGGACCAGCGCCTACAAAGTCCTCGAGTCGCTCGCGGAGAAGGGGTACGCCACCCCCACCGGCGGTAAACCGATCCTCTTCCGACCGACGCCCCCGCTCGACGTGGCCGAGACCCTGAAGACCGCGATCCAGGAGGTGTTCGAAAAGCTCGCGATGCTCCACCGCGTCGTGGCCGAGCACGGCGAACCGCAGCTCGTCTACCTGCTCTCGGGCCGGGAGAAGGTGCTCCAAAAGATCGGGGAGCTCCTCGACCAGTCGACCGAGGCGTTCATCCTCACGACGCCCCAGCTCGCCGACCTACGGGACGAGCTCGGGAAGAAGATCCAGCATGCCGTGAAGCGCGGCGTCCGGGTCACGTTCATCACGACTCCCCTGCAACGCATCCCCGAGGGTGTCCAGTTCGTCCAGCGCGAGAACCTTCGCGCGACCGAAGCGCTCTCGGACGGCGCGCACGCGCTGCTCGCGGCCCCCGGCCTCGAGGCGTGCGGCTTCACCGACAATCCGATCCTCATCGCCCACCTCAAGCAGTTCCTCGAGATGGTCCTCGAGAAGGGGCCGGACGAACCGGCACCGTGACGCGGGCCTCTCGGCCCGAGGGCCGGCTCCGCCGTCCTCCCGCCGAGCGGGTCCGTCTCCGTCTCGCCGCCGTCGCGGGCGATCGCGTGGCGGCCACGATGCCGTCCGGGTACCACCGGTTCGGCCGGGTCCTCGTCCTTCAACGGCCCGACGCGCTCGCCCCGTACGATGCTCTCCTCGGGAACGCCTGGCGTGAGGAACTCGGCGTGGAGACGGTCCTCGTCAAGTCCGGACCCGTTGAAGGAGAGCTACGAACGCCGCGCGTTCTCCGCGTGGCGGGGAAGGCGACCGAGACCGAGGTCCTCGAGCACGGAGTGCGCTGGCGATTCGACGCGGCTCGGGTGATGTTCGCCGTGGGAAACCAAGCCGAGCGGTTGCGCGCGGGGCAGTTGGTTGGACCGGGGGAGGTCGTCGCCGACCTCTTTGCCGGTATCGGGTACTTCGCGATCCCCGCGGCACTCCCGGGCCGCGCGAGGCGTGTCTGGGCGGTCGAAAAGAATCCGGTCTCCGTGCACTACCTCCGGGAGAACGCGACCCTGAACGCGGTGGCGGAACGCATCACCGTCGTTCCGGGGGACAATCGCACCGTCCCCTTGCCCGAAGGCATCTTCGACCGCGTGTTCCTCGGGTATCTGCCGAGCGCGATTCCCTGGGTGCCTCGCGCCGTGACGCTCCTGCGACCGACCGGCGGCTGGCTGCACGTCCACACGGTGGCGGACGTTCGGGCGCCGCTGGGCGAGACCGCGGCGAGCGTGGAAGCTTCGGCCGAAGCCGACGGGTCGCGTCTCGCCGAAGCGAGTCGGGTGCGGGTCGTGAAGCCGTACGGCCCCGGACGAAACCACCTCGTGGTGGACGTGCACCTCGGTCCGCGCTAGGCGGTCCGAGGCGCGACGGCGTGCGGTTCGAGCGCCTTCATCGCCGCCGGGAACGCCGTGGCGAATCGCTCGATGTCCGAGGGCGGGTTCGAGAAGGAGACTCGGACGAACCGGCCGCCGTGCTTCGGGGAGAGGTAGTTCCCCGCTCGGACGAACACGCCGTGGCGGCGGAGCATCTCCTCCTGGACCGCCTCGGGTTTCACCCCGGTCGAAGCGATGTCGATGACCATCATGTTCGCCCGTGAGGGATAGACGGGGAGGGAGGTGCCCGGGACACCGGCGGCGACGTCGCGGATCCGCGCGCCGTTCGCCCGCGTCTGGCGGACGACGCCGCCGATCCACTGCGATTTCGAGCGCAGCGCGGCGAGCGCCGCGGCCTGGGAGAGCACGTTGACCCCGAGGTCGTTCGTGTTGAATCGCGTGATCGTCTTGAGGAGCTCGGGCCGGGCGAGGAGGCCTCCGAGCCGAAGGCCGGCGAGCCCGCAGTTCTTCGAGACCGACCAGACGGTCACCGTCTCTTCGGGGGCGAACTCGGCGGCGAGAGCGTGGCCTTCCGAAAAATCCCGGTACGTGACGTCGTTGAGGAGGACGAGGTGGTGGTCGTGCGCGATCTCCGCGATCGCCCGGACCTCCTCGCGAGGGTAGCCCGAACCGAGCGGGTTCAGGGGGTCGATCAGGAGGATCATCCGGGTTTTCGGCCCGACCGCCTCCCGGACCCGGTCGGCGGTGAGCCGGTAGGGGGGTGCGTAGATGTCGAGGTTCTTCGTGGCCGCCCCGCTGAGCTCGACGAACCGGTGGATGATGAGGTAGCTCGGGTCCGAGGCGATGACCTCGTCCCCGGCCGCGAGGAGGGCGCGGGTGGTCATGTAGAGGGCCTCCGTCCCGCCGCCCGTGAGGAACGGAGTCAGCCCGGTGGTCCCGAAATCCTTCGCGATCGCGTCGAGGAGCTCGGGGTCCCCCGTCGCGAGCGGGTAGCCTTCGTAGCGCCGATCCCGGATCGTCTTCTCGAGCGCGGACCGGATGACCTCGGGCGGCACGAGGTGATTCGTGTTCTGGCTCAGCCAGGCGATCTCGTCGTGATGCGCGTGCGCGTAGCGGAACGCATCCGAGGCGGGGGTCGACACGGCGGCGCGACCGGAACTGCGGGCTTAACGCCTTTGGTGAGAAATGTCGCCGGCCTCGCCGAGGAAGGTCGTGACGATGCCGGCGGATTGAAGTCGGGCGGTCGTACGCCCGAACCCGTTCTGGGAGAGGAGAGCGAGGAAGGCGGCCCGGTCCGGAAGCGAACGCAGGGACTGGGGAAGGTACCGGTACGGTCCGGCGCTGCCCACCGCACCGCCGAGCCAGGGGACAACGCGGTCGAAGTACGCGTGGAAGAAGCGGTTGACCGCGGGCGAGACGGGTTCGGTGATCTCGAGGGTAAGGAAGACCCCTCCGGGCCGCAGGACCCGGTGCACTTCCCGGAACGCAGTGGAGAGGTCGGAGAGGTTGCGTGCGACGAACGCGTTCGTGACAAGGTCGAAGGACCCATCCGCGAAGGGAAGCCGGAGGGCGGTCGCCCGCGCGAAGCCCAGGCGAGGGGTCTCGGGTCGGCCGGCGGACGCACCGACCGCGTTCTCGAGCATCGCGCGCGTGAAGTCGGCGCCGATCACCCGGGCCGCGCCGTAGTGCCGGGCGAGCAGACGGGCGAGCTCCCCGGTCCCGCACCCGATGTCGAGGACCCGGTGCAGGGGACCGGGGGAACGGAAGCGGTCGAGGTCCCAGAGGGCCCTCGGTCGCCAGAGAAGGTCGTTGCCGAGCGAAGCGACGTGGTCGAACCACTCGTAGCCCTGCGCGATGTGCGTGAACATCCGACGCACGTCGCGCTCGAAGCTCGGGAGCGAGCGGTCGGGAAGCGGAGAGCCGTCCGCCGCGCGGGGGCCGTCCGGTTCCGGGGGCGCCATCGGGCCGGCCACCCGAGGGGGCGCCATAACGGTGGGGGTCACGCTTCGGTCGCGATCGCCTTTTCGAGCTGCTCCAACCGTTGAGCGAAATCCGGCCGGAAATTCGCGAGCCCGCTCGCGCGAGCTTCGGTGAGCCAGTGTCGTGCTTGGTCTCGTTCGCCCCGTTCCACGGCAAGGTGCGCCAACCGGAACAGCATCTCCGAATACTCGGAGGCGACGCCGAGGTCCCGCGCCTGCGTGAGCGCGACCTGGTAGTGCGCCTCGGCCGCGGGGTAATCCCGGTCGGCCTCGGCGATGATCCCTTCGATCATCCCGATCTGTTGCATGCCGAGACGGTCCCCGATCGGTCCAAGCGCCGCGGTGGCCCGGGCGAGCGACGGCCGCGCTAGCTCGGGGTGGCCGCGCTCCGCGTGCCACTGGGCGAGGTTCAGGTTACAATATCCGATCCAGATCGGGGAGCGGGAACGGTCGGCGGATTCGATCGCCGTCGTGAGGTCCCGGATGGCGTCCTCCGGACGACCGGTGTGGTATTCCATCACCGCCTGGTTCATCAGGACCCGAGCGCGGGCTCCGAAATCCCCGGCGGTCTCGAACAGCTGGGCGGCTTTACTGTAGAGCTCGAGGGCGGGGTCGATGCGCGCGGCGCCGACCGGAACGAGCGTGTTCGCGACGTCGACGAGCGCATGGCCGTGCTCCCGGGGAGTTCCCTCGCGTTCGGCGATTTGCAAGGCGGCCCGTTGATGACGTTCGGCTTCGGTGAACTCGCCGCGGCGCCAGGCGACCATGCCGAGGACTCGGTGGCCGGCCATGAGGTCCCGCGGAGTTCCTTCCTTTTGGAGTCGGCCGAGCGCCTCGGAGGCCAGGGCCGCGGCGGACTCGTAATCGCTTCGGCCGAGGCGAGTCTGAGCGAGCCCCAGGAGCGCGCGTCCGAGCTCGAGGTCGACGCCGTCCTGACTGCGGGCCAGGTTGACCGCCTCGGTCAGAAGCTCATCCGAGCGCGGGATGACCCCCAGCTCCTCCAGGAGCCGGCCTTGCTCGGTCAAGAGGCGGATTTCCATGCGCGGGTCGCGGGTGGGCCGCCGCCGTTGGGCCTCGAGCGCCCGGGCGAGGTGGACGCTCGCCGTCTCGAACGCAAAATCGCGGGTCGCGGCGTGGGCTGCTTTGAGATTGTAGTCGACCGCCTTCGGGTCATCCCGCCCCAGGTAGAAGTGGCGGGCGAGCTCGGAATCGCCCGAACCGGACGAGCCCTCGAGCGCGCGGCCGGCCCTCGCGTGGAGAATTCGTCGTCGGGTCTCCGTGAGGCCCGCATAGAGGTCTCGACGGACGGCCTCGCTCACGAACTCGTAGACCTCTCCGCCCTTCTCCCGGACGAGCCCGTCGTGGACGAGCCGATCGAGGCTCTCGGTCACTCGCTCCTCGCCGCTCCCGGCGACCGCCGAGAGGTTGGCGAAATGGAACTCCTTGCCGAGGACCGCGGCGTACGTGAGCACCCGCCGCTCCCGGTCTCCGAGCCCCTCGACCCGGTCGAGGAGCATCTCCGTGACCCCTTGCCCGGCACCTCCGGAGTCGTTCGCCGGGGGCCCGTATCCGGTGGCGATCCGGACTAGTTGCTCGAGGAACAGGGGATTGCCGTCGGTCTGGGCGTGCCAACGTCGGACGTCGTCCAGAGCCGGCATGCGACCGCCGAGGATCCAGCGGACGAAATCCTCGGTTTCGGGGACGCTCAACGGCCGGATCGGAATCGTAAGAAAACTCGGCGCGCCGGAGATCGCCTCGATCACCTCGCGCGTACGCTCGGGAACGTCGGCGGACTCGGCCAGGGTGGCCGCGATCGCGATCGGGGATTTGGGGAGCTCGCTCGCGAACCGGCGCAAGAACTCGAGTGTCGAGGTATCGGCAAAATGGAGGTCGTCGACGGCGATCAGGAGCGGACGCTGCCGGGCGCGCTCGAGCAGGTGCCCTTCGAGCCGCGCGAACAACTCGTCCCGGCCCGCGCCCAATCCTTCGGCCAAGACGAGCGGCGCGAGGACTCGCTCGAAGTCGTCGGCCCGAGAGGTGGTTGTTCCCTCCGCGGCCGCCGCCGGTCGTTCGGGACGATCGGGCAAGGAGGGGATGAGCAGGGGAGAGCTGGTGGGAGTCCATAGGGGGGCCCGGGCACCGGATCCCTCCGATCGTTCCGACCCGAGGAGCTCGCGCAGCAGCGAGAACGCGGGCGGGAGTTCCTCGGGTAGCGCGCGTCCCGTGAGGACCGTGAAGCCCTTCTTCCCGGCCCGTTCGACGATGGCGTTCAGGATCTGGGTCTTGCCGACTCCTCCGAGTCCGATGAGGAGCAAGCCCGTCCCTTCCCCGCCGTGCGTTCGGGTGAGGAGTCGGCCGGCCGCCTCCAGGGTCTCTTCCCGTCCGAAGACCGGGGGAGGGGACGTTGCTCGGGACCCCCGCGACGCCATCACGGGGAAACCAGCCCGTTCGAGGCTTATAATCCTCGTCCGTCGCCGGGGTCTGCCCTCGCGGCGGGCGAAGTACCGTTCGACGGGGAGCCGGGCGGTGGCGGGAGGCCAAGCTGATGGGCGAGGTCGAAGAACGGTCCGGAGAGGTGCGGTCGTAGCTCCACGAGCCCGAGGTCCGAGGCGATCGCGTAGGCGCGCCGCGCCCCTTCCAGGTCGCGCGTTTTGTACCGTAGGCGGGCGAGGTAGAACGCCGCCTCCGCCTCGTCGGCGGGGAGCTGGTAGCGGCGGCACATCTCGAGCGCCTTCTCGAAGGACCTTTCCGCGTCCTCCCATTGTGCACGGCGCTCGGCAATCAATCCGCGGTTGAGCTCCACCTGCTCACGTCCGAGCTCGTCCGTCAGACGCTCGAACAGGCGACCGACCTGTTCGTTGTCCCGTTCCGCCTCCTCGATCTGTCCGAGGGCGATGAGGAGCTCGACGCTCGAGATGAGCGCGCGTCCGGTGGCCCGGGCGTCGTGAGCCCGTTCCCCAGCCTGCTGGGCCTTCTCGAGGTATTCGAGGCCGTCCTGCGGGCTGGTTTCGCCGACCGAGACGCCGAGATTGTGGTACGCCCGTGCGAGCTCGACCCAGTCCCCCACCCCGAGCAGCCGGTCCGAGGCCCGCTCGAACCATTCGATCGCGACGTCCCGGACCTCGGGGCCCAGCAGGGAGAACGCGTTCCCGATGTCGACCGCCAGCCGGCCCTGGAGCCGGGGCTCGTCCAAGTTCTCGATGAGCGCGAGCGCCTGCATGCACTCTTCGAGAGCGTCCCGGTACGCCCCCCGCTGGAAGGCGACCCGTCCGAGCAGCCGATGGGTTTGCGCGCTTCCGACCCGGTCGGCGGCGTCCTCGAAGATCCGCTGCGCCTCCAACCCCCGCTCGACGGCGGTGTCGAGCTCGAGGCTCTCGCGGGCGACCTCACCGCGGGCGAGCAGCAGTCGAGCGCGGACCCGCGGAGATTCCGCCCCGAGCCGCTCGAGAGCCTCCGTGAAGCGCCGGTCCGCGTCCGCGAAATGGCCGAGGGCGTAGTAGAGGTCGCCCAAGGCTTCGGCGACCTCCGCCTGCTCCTTGCGCCGGTTCCCCGGCAGCGCGGCCAGGTCGAGCAACACGCGCTCGAGATGGTGCGCGGCGACCTCGGGTTCGTCCGCCGCGCGAGCGGCTTCGGAGGCGCGACGGTTGTACTCGTAGGATTTCGCCGGCATCTTCCCGAGGAAGTAGTGCCGACCGAGCTCTCCCAGGACCGGGAGCGACGGTTCGGGGTACATCTTCTCGAGGACCATCGCGATCTTTCGGTGGAGCACTCGGAGACGGCTCTCGGTGAGCGACCGATAGATGCGCGCCCGGAACTCCTCCTCCGCGAACGCGAACCGCTCGCCGCCGGCCCGTTCCGTGAGCGCCCCCAGGTGGACGAGCCGCTCGAGCTCCTCCGCGAGCGCCTCCTCCTCGATGCCCATCGCCCCCACAAGGAGCGAGAAATCGAAATCCGACCCGATGGCGCTCGCGTAGGCGAGGATGCGCAGCTGTTCCGGTGAGAGAGTCTCGAGCGGAGGGTTGGACCCCCCTGCCCGCGGGCGCATCCCGGTCGCTCGCTCCGCCATCGCCACCGTGCTAGCCGCAGGTCGGAGTTAAACCCCTGCCCCGGAACCTTGTCAGTCGGGTGCCGGACCGAGGCCGTCCCGCAAGGGTTATCTAACGCGCCCCAGGTCGGCGGCGCACCATGGCGATAGCCGAGCCCCCGGCGCCTTCTCCGTCGTCGGCACCCTACCGGGGGATGTCGATCAGCCGAAAGGTCTCGTTCTGGGGATTCGCCTCGCTCGTCATCATGGCGGTGGCGTTCTACGTCTGGTGGGGCGTCGCGTTCGGGGTCTGGATCGACAACGGCGTCTACGCTGTGACAATCACGCTGTTGCTGTTCGGCCTCGCAGGGATGTGGCTGGTTTTGCCCAACCCGCCGACTCCGCCCGCTCCGAGCCTCTAGAAGGCTCGCGGCCTCAGAGGGGGCGTCCGGCGAGCGCCCAGCGGATGTCCGTCCCCGAGCCGCACGAGATGCAGGCGACCGGAGTCCCGAGCTCGAGCGGCAGCTCGCTCTCCGGGGTGCCGAGGAGACCGCCCTCCACGGCCGTCTCGATCGCGTGGCCGCACGCCTCCGCCCCGCACCAGCCGAGGATCGCCACGTGCGCGAAATCCTTCAGGTCCGCCATCGAGGTAACGATCCGGAACTCGTCCCGGAACGAACCGAGAGCGCGGTCGTAGAGCGCCCGGTCGAACTCCTCGAGGAAGGTATCCACGTCTCGCTCGAGCGTATCGAGCGAGACCGTCTGTTTCCTCCCCAGCCGGTCGACCGCCGTCAAGGTGCGGCTCGCCGCCTCGCGCCGGCCGATCTCGAGCCGGACCGGGACTCCCTGGAGCTCCCAACGATAATACTTCGCCCCGGGCCGCTCGTCGCCCGCGTCGAGATGGATCCGGCGGCCGTGCCGACGGAGCCGGTCGACGGCCTCGGTCGCGGTCGTCTCCGGTCCGGGTCCAGCGCCGGTGCTCGGGATGGGAACGACCACGATCTCGTACGGTGCGACCGCGGTCGGGAAGACCGCTCCTTTCGCGTCTCCGTGCACCGCCACGATGGCCCCGAGCAAACGCTCGGAGAGTCCGAACGTCGTCTGGTGGACGAGTCGTTGGGTCCCGTCCGCGTCTTCGTAGCGGATGCCGTACGGCCCGGAGAAGTTCTCCCGGTAGTGATGCACGGTGCCGATCTGCAAGGTCCGGCCGGCGCCGACCGGGATATCGAACGCGATGGAGTAGAACGCGCCCGGGAACTTGTCCCACTCGGGCCGTCGGGCGGCGACGTAGGGAAGGGCGAACGACTTCGCCATGCGGGCGAATGCTTCCAAGTTCGAGCGGACCCGAGCGTCGGCGGCCGCTTCGTTGACCTGGCAGGTGTGCTCCTCGAAGAAGTGGATCTCCCGGACCCGCAGGAACGGGCGGGTCGTCTTCGTCTCGTAGCGGAACGTGTTGACCACCTGGTAGACGTTGAGCGGCAGGTCGCGGTGCGAGCGGATCCAGAGGGCGAAGATGGGATACATCGCGGTCTCGCTCGTCGGACGAAGGACGAGCGGGACGTCGAGCTCGGAGAGGCCGCCCTTCGTCACCCAGTAGACCTGGGCGTCGAACCCCTTGACGTGCTCCGACTCCTTCGCGAACTCGTTCGCCGGGATGAGCGCGGGGAACTCCACCGGGGCCGACCCCGTGGCCTCGATCTCCCGGATCAGCACCGCGTCGAGATGGCGGCGAGCGAGGAACCCGTACGGGGTCCAGACGTTCATTCCCTTCACGCCGTAGCGTTTGTCGGTGAGGGTCGCGGCCTCCACGACGGCGAGATACCAGTCGATGAACGCGGTCTTCTTGTCCGGGAGCGCGGGCATGAGCGGCGCGCAAAGGGGGGGCGCCCGGAGTATAAGGGTATTCGGCCGGAGCGACGGCCCCGTCGGCGGGACCCGAGAACCCACCGCCCTGCATCCGGGTCGGAACGGAAGCGGATGCCCGTCGGAGTCGACACGAGTCGACGCAAGTTGTTAAGCCAAGCCCTGACCATGTGACGTGGGCCATGCGCCTCGTCGTCTGCATCGACCGCGACGACGACCTTGGCCGGAAGGCCTCGGTCGCCGGGCCCGTCGTCGGCCGCGCCGCGGTCGTCGACGCCGCCGTTCGACTCGCCATCGTCGACCCGGAGGATTCCGACACCAACGCGCTCTTCGCTTCGGTGAGCCTGCTCGACGAGCTCCGCGGCGCGGGCGAGGAAGCGGAGGTGTGCATCCTCACCGGATCGCCGAAGGTCGGCATCCTGTCCGACCGACGGGTTGCCGACCAATTCGACCACGTCCTCGCGCAGCTGCACGCGACGTCCGCCTACCTCGTCAGTGACGGAGCGGAGGATGAGTACCTGTTCCCGATCCTGGCTTCGCGAGTGCGCGTCGACGGGGTCCGCCGGGTCTACGTGCGACAGAGCGCCAGCATCGAGTCGACCTACTATACGCTCGTTCGGGCGCTCAAGGACCCGAAGCTCCGGGCCAAGACGATCCTGCCGTTCGCCTTCGTCCTCCTGATCCTCGGGATCGCGGCCGCGGGGGGCGTCCTCCTCTGGGGGGTGATCGGCCTCGCGATCGTACTCGGGATCTATCTCATCTTCTGGACGTTCGACGTGGACGAGGCGATCATCGACTCGGTCCGCTCCGCCTCGACGGACATCCGCCAGGGGTCGGTTGCGTTCGGTTTCGGTTTGCTATCGATCGCGTTGGTCGGGGTCGGCTTCCTCGAGGGCTACAACCTCTACAACTCCAATCTCTCCCAGCCGGACATCGAGCGGATCCTCCTCTTCCTGCAGGCGGGACTGTTCTACTGGATTCTCGCCGCCGTGGTCTGGGAGACGGGCCGGGCGATCCGCCGCGTGTTCTCGCGCGGAAGATTCCCGCGAGCGTTCGCGGTCGCCACGATCTCGATCCTCGGGATCGGTTGCGTGAGCTACGGGATCGTCTTCCTGGTCCGGTATCTCGAAGGGACGGCTCCCGCTCCCCAGCTGGTACTCATCCTTGCGCTCATCGGCACGGGATTCGGCCTCGGGATCGGAGCCGGCGTCCTGCAGCAGCACTTCAAGGCGGTCGCGCGCCGTTCTCTGCCCGACCCCACAACCTAGCGGCCGCCCGAGCCTCGGGCCCCGCCGACAATTGCCTAGCGAATCGGAACGGTTTCGGCAATCCGCTCTAGGTCGGCGAGCGGAACGGTAAGGCCGGCGCGCGTCCGCAGGGTCTCCCGGACCGTGGCGACTCCTCGGCCGTGCTCGGCCGCGCGCGTGGCGAGGCTCGCCAGGTCCTCCCAGTAGTTCCACGGGAAGACGACCCAGACCCACGCGTCCCGGGGGATCTCCTCCGCGAAGTACGTGGGCACGAACTTCGAATGCCCGATGTGCAGGCAGGCGGCCGTCTCGAGTCGTGTCGGGCGCTGCTCAGCGATGTGCTTCGCGGCGAGCGTGAGGCTTTCTCCCGTATCGGTGATGTCGTCGACGACGAGGACCGTCTCCCCATCGACCGGGCCACTCAGGCCCTCGGTGAGCTTCGCGCTCCCGTCCGGCGTCGCCGTCACGCCCCAGTGCTGGGCTCGCAGTGATACGAGGCGGCGTACCCCGAGCCGGTCGCAAAGAAGCCGGCCCGGCACCCAGCCTCCCCGGGTGAGTGCGACGATCGTCTCGGGGACCGCGTTCGCCGAGCGGACCTGCTCGGCCAAGCGGTCGGCCCATCCGTCGACGTCGGCCCAGGTCGTGAGGCGACAGCGGGGGAGGTCGGCCATCCGGAGGGTCGACCTCGCTCCGCCCTTTTCCCGCTTACGGGTAGATGCCCCGGATCTTGATCGCGTCGACCACCCGCTGGATCGCGAGGACGTAGGCGGCGGTCCGGTTGTGGACCTTGCGCTCGACCGCGACCTTGTGGACATCGTTGTACGACTGGACCATCACCCGCTCGAGGCGCTGGTTGACCTCGGAGAGGGGCCAGAAGTACCCCTGGATGTCCTGGGCCCACTCGAAGTAGCTGACGGTGACACCGCCCGCGTTCGCGAGGATGTCCGGCAGCACGGTGATCTTCTTCTGGAAGAAGATCGAGTCCGCCTCGGGAAGGGTCGGGCCGTTCGCCGCCTCGGCGATGAGCTTGGCCTGGACCTTGTCGGCGTTCTTCGGTCCGAGCTGGTTCTCGAGCGCCGCGGGGACGAGGATGTCCACCTTGAGCTCGAGGAGCTCTTCGTTGGAGATCGACTTCGCGCCCGGGAACCCCACGACCGAGCCGGTCTTCGCCTTGTGCTCTTCGAGAGCATGAGGGTTGAACCCGTCGGCCTTGTAGATCCCGCCCTTCGAGTCGGAGGCCGCGACGATCTTCGCGCCCTGCTCGTCGTTGAGCAGGTTCGCGCAGACGCTGCCCGCGTTCCCGAAACCCTGGACCGCGACCGTCCCGTTCTTCACGCGGACGCCCGCGTCCTTCGACGCTTCGCGGATCGTGTAGGCGCAGCCCCGGCCCGTCGCCTCGCCGCGGCCTTCGCTGCCGCCGAGGCTGATCGGCTTTCCGGTCACGACGCCCGGCACGGAGTAGCCCTTCAGGCTCGAGTAGGTATCCATGATCCAGGCCATCGTCTGGCTGTCGGTGTAGACGTCGGGCGCCGGAATATCCATCTCGGGCCCGATGATGCCGGCGATCTCGGTCGTGTAGCGCCGGGTGAGGCGTTCGTTCTCGCCCTTCGACATGTGCTTCGGGTCGCAGATGACGCCGCCCTTCGCTCCGCCGTACGGGATGTTGACGACGGCGCACTTCCAGGTCATCCACGCGGCGAGCGCCCGGACCTCGTCCAGGGTCACCTGCGGGTGGTAGCGGATCCCGCCCTTGCAGGGCCCGCGCGCCATGTTGTACTGAACACGATACCCGGTGTAGACCCGGTAGGAATCGTCATCCATCCGAACCGGGAAATTGACCGTGAGCTCCCGCTTCGGGTGCTTCAGGACCTCGCGGATTCCGCCGTCGAGGCCCAGGAGGTCCGCGACAATGTCGACCTGCTTCTTCGCCGTCTCAAAGGGATTGACTGTAGAGGTGTTGCTCACCATACCCGAAACCTCCGGGCAACGGGGCGATTCCTATCGCTGATACTTGAGGATAACGTGGAGCCTGCGAGGGTGCCGCACGGTTTCGACACGCAACGAACCCGACCGCTCAGATGAGCCGTCGGGTTCCCCGAGCGAACGGCCGCCATCCGGCGGAAGGCATCGGCCGGAGGCCGCCGAAGCACCGCAGCCACGCTCCCCGTCCTCGCGTCGCGCGACCGATGGCGGTGAGCCGACCCCCGACCCCGCGGACGGCGAGTTCGGCGGCCGGAAACGCCCGACCCGGGAGAGTGAGCAAGAGTTCGTAGTCGCCTCCGTAGAACGCACGACGACGACGCTGCGCGGCGGATACCTTCGCCTTCCGGAGCGAGGGTGTCAAGGGAAGTCGGTCTTCGTCCACCTCGATACGCACGCCACTCGCCTCGGCGAGGAGGCGCGACGCTTCCGCGAGTCCGTCCGAGGTATCGAGCATCGCGTGCGCCCACCGGACGAGGACCGCGCCCTCGGCGACGCGGGGATTCACCTCGAGCATCGCGGAGATGTCGTGGGGGCGAGGACGTTTCGCGCGGCCGAGACGTGCCGCGGCCACACCTCCTCTTCCGACGTAACCGGTCGTCGCGAGGACGTCTCCGATTCGCGCTCCCGAGCGCGGGGCGAGCGTCCCTTCGTCGGCCCAGCCGACCACGCTGCTCACCACCGTGCGCATCGGGCCCGGCTTCGTGTCGCCTCCGACGAGTTCCATTCCGAATCGAGCGGCCATTCGTTCCGCGCCGATGGCGACGGCCTCGGCCCAACCCTGAGGGGTTCCCGGCGGCAGGACGATCGCGAGGAGGAGGGCCGCCGGCTCAGCCCCCTTCGCCGCAAGGTCCGAGAGACTGACCGCCGCGGCGGCCGCTCCGATCTTTCGAGGGGGAGCACCAGCCAGGAAGTGGGTTCCCTCGACCAAGGAATCGATGGACAGGACCGCCACTTTCCCGGCGGGAGGGCGAATCGCGGCCGCGTCATCTCCGAGAGGAAGAAGCCCGGATCGGCCCGCCGGCAGCGTCCGGGCGAGCCAGTCGTGAAACCGTCGCTCCTCGATCGGCTTCGTCTTCGGCGCGCGACGAACGGGCATCGCGCGCTACTTGTACGGCAGGAACTCTTTGCCGAGGAGCTCCCGTCCGAGGATGATTCGCATGATGTTGAGCCCGCCTTCGGCCCCCACGAGGTAGGACATGATCCCTCGGAGACCGAGCTCGAGCCCGACCTCCTTCGTGTAGCCGGCGGCGCCGTACCACATCATCACCCGCTTCACGCATTCGAACGCGATCTGGGGCGCCTGGAGCTTCACCGCGGCAACGGCGCGCTCGACTTCCGAGCGGTGAGAGGAGTCTCCCTTCAGCGTGTAGGTGTCGTGGAGCCACGCGGCCCGGCGGCACTGCCACTTGATCGCCTCGACCTGGGTCCAGAGGTCGACCAGCTCGAACTGGATGCCCTGGAACTTCCCGAGCGGTTGGCCGAACGCCGTGCGCTCCCGGATATACGTCATCCCGGTCTCGAGCGCCCGCTCGGCGGCCCCGATGCAGGCCGCGGCCACGAACGTCCGAGCAAAGGAGAACCCCTCCATGGCGACCCCGAATCCCTTCCCGGCGGACCCGAGGAGGTACTTGGCCGGCACTCGCGCGTCCTGGTAGCTGAGGCCGCCGGTCGAGATGCCCATCCGACCCATGTTGTGGAACCGCTGGGTCGAGATCCCGTCGGTGCGCGTGGGCACGTAGAGGAAATTGAACCCGCCGCCGGGGTCCTTCGCCAGCGTGAGGTGGCCGCCGCCGAGGGTTTTCGCCTCCTCCACGCCGGAAACGAACGCCTTCTCTCCGTGCAGAACGTACGACCCGTCCTCCGGGCGAGCGGTAGTGCGCATGGCGGCGAGGTCGCTTCCTCCGCCGGGTTCGGTGGTCGCAATGCCGAGGAACGCCTTGCCGGCGCAGACCGGCGGCAGGATCTCGCGTTTGGTTTCCTCCGTCCCGTGGCGGGCGAGGATATGCCCCCAACCGGCTTCGAGCAGGAAGAAGACCGCCGTGGCCATGGAGAAATCTCCGCGGCCGATCTCTTCGGCCGCGATTTCCGTGAGGACCGCGGAGGCTCCCATCCCCCCGTACTCGGTCGGAACCGGCATGGCGAGCAGGCCGAGGTCCGCCATCGCCGCGAGGACGTCGGACGGGATCCGGCCCTCCGAATCGATCTTCGCTTCGTTCACGCGGAGGACGCGGTCGCCGAAGCGACGGACCGCGGCCTGGAAGGCTTCCTCCTCGTCACTCAATCGGAAATCCATGGCCGCCGGGCGCGGACGGGCGTGCGTAGATTTAGCTTAGCCGCGGTCGCGACCGCGCGCGACAGTTCCTTTAACCTAGGGAACCTTCGACCGGCGGGGAGTCGCTCGTGCGGGTCCGGGTGGCCGTCAACGGGTTCGGGACGATCGGAAAAAGGGTCGCCGACGCGGTAGCGAAGCAGCCGGACATGGAGCTCGTGGGGGTCGCGAAGACCCGACCGAGCTACGAAGCCCGACGGGCGTTGGAGAAGGGATACTCGCTCTACGTGACCGGCCAGGGTAAGCCGAAGGATTTCACGGCGGTGGGACTTTCCGTCGCCGGCTCCATCAAGGACCTGCTCGGCAAGGTCGACATTGTCGTCGACGCCGCGCCCGACAAGATCGGCCGCGAGAACCGAAAGCTCTACGAAGCCGCCGGGGTTCGAGCGATCTTTCAGGGCGGGGAAAAGGCCGACGTGGCCGAAGCTTCGTTCAACGCGCTCGCGAACTACGCCGCGTGTCGGGGCAAGCGGATGTTGCGTGTCGTCTCGTGCAACACCACCGGGATCGCGCGCGCGGCGGCCGTCCTGCGCGCGCGCTGGGGTGTGGATCACTGGGAGGTCACACTCGTACGAAGAGCCGCGGACCCCGCGGAGACGAAGAAAGGGCCGATCAACGGCATCATGCCCACCTTCCACCTACCGTCCCATCATGGTCCGGACGTGCAGACGATCCTCCCCGACCTTCAGATCGCGACCACGGCCGTGGTGGTCCCCACGACGCTCATGCACGTGCACGTGAACCACGTGCGACTGACCCGGGCCCC
Source organism: Thermoplasmata archaeon (assembly GCA_035272385.1). Classification (GTDB taxonomy): domain Archaea; phylum Thermoplasmatota; class Thermoplasmata; order Lutacidiplasmatales; family UBA184; genus Lutacidiplasma. The sequence goes on along the minus strand of DATEQS010000048.1, from coordinate 25,723 downwards.
GAAGGATACCGCCGAGGTGCTCGACGCGTTCCGCACCACCCCGCGATTCCGCGTCTTCGCTCCCTGGGAGCACGTCGACGGGACTCCGCAGGTGATGGAGTACGCGAGAGACCGGGGTCTCGGATTCAACGACATGATGGAGAACGTTCTCTGGGACGAGGGATTCCGGCTGGACGGTAGGGATGCCTACTTCTTCCAGGCGATCCACCAGGAGTCGATCGTCGTTCCCGAGAACGTGGACGCGATCCGCGCATCGCTCGAGCTCGAGTCGGAGGGCCGCGTGTCGATCGCGAAGACCGATCGCGCGCTCGGACTGACGAGAGCGTAGACCACCTCCTCGACGGGACCGTTTTATCTCTCCCACCCCGGTGGGCGAGCTGTGCCCCCGCGCCCGATGCAACCACGGCAACCTCGAACTCCGACCGCGGCCGCCTCGGCCATGCGTCGCCGTCGGGTCCGCGCGAAATTCGATGCCCAGGTCGACCGCGAATGGGCACGGTATTCGGGGGAGGCCTGGCGGATCCTCGTTCGCGAGCTGCGCGACCGGTTCCTCGCGCGCCAACTTCCGAAGGGTCCGGGTTGGGTGTTGGAACTCGGTCCGGGCCCCGGCCGATTCACGCCGACCGTCCTCGCTTCCGGCGCTCGGGTGGCCGCGGTCGACCTGAGCCTGCCGATGCTCCAGGCACTGCGGCGACGGAAACGAGTCCGGGGAGGTTTCCCTCGGTTACGTCGTGTGCGCGCGGCGGGAGAACATCTGCCGTTCCGCAACGGGGCCTTTCGCGCGGCCGTGGTCTACGGGAACATCCTGGGCTTTTCTGCGGCCGGCGGCCCACAATTGCTCTCCGAGATCGCGCGGGTCGTGACGCCCGCTGGGGTGTTGATCCTCGATGTCTCCTCGCCCGTCGCCGCGGTGACCGAGTTCCTCTCCGCGGGGGCCCGCCGAAGGTTCCTCCTACGGATCCTTCGGGACCCCGAGTACTACCTTTTCAACGTGCACACGAAATTGAGGGCCCGGTCCCATCAGCCGTACGCCCCCAAGCGATTGGCGTTCTGGGAGTTCGATTTCTATACGGTCGCCGGCGCGGAATCGGCGCTGGCCACCGCGGGGTTCCGACCGGTCGACCGGATGGCGGTCGGTGCGATCGGAGCGTTCCGGGACCGACTCACCACGATCGCGCGACGCGAACGCACGACGTGGAAGAACCTTCTCGAGCTCGAGGAGACCATCGGGCGTCGCCCCGGAGTCCTCGAGACAGGTCACGGCTTCGTGATGGCGGCGGTGCGCTCGGGCCGAGGTCGACGGACCCGCTCGAGGGCCTGACCCCAAGAATCTTATAGGCCCCCCCGCTCGCGCGCGCCACATGTACTATCTGGACCATCGCCGGGATGTCGTCCGCATCCCGCCCCAGCGGCTCGGGCCCGAGCTCGCGAACGTGCTGACCGAGCTCGCCCAGCAGCAATTCGAAGGGAAGCTCGTGGACGGCCAGAGCGTCGCGGTGACGATCCGGGACGTGACCCCCGTCGGCGAGGGCCACATCATTCACGGCGACGGCGGCGTCTATCAGGAGGTCGAGTACGAGGCACTCCTCTTCCGGCCCGAGATCCAAGAGGTCGTGGAGGGAGCGGTCGTGGAGATCCGGAAGTTCGGCGCGTTCGTCCGTTTCGGCCCGCTCGACGGGCTCCTGCATGTCTCTCAGATCATGGACGACCGGGTCAACATCGACGAGCACAACCAGCGGCTCGTGGGCGTGGAATCCAAGAAGGACCTCAAGGTCGGCTACAAGGTGCGCGCGCGCGTCGTCTCGCTCTCCCTCTCCGAGATCTCGCCGCGCGACAGCCGTATCGGGCTCACGATGCGCCAGCCCGCGCTGGGACGGCTCGAGTGGATCACGGAGGCACACAAGAAAGCCGAGGGCGCAACCGGCAAGAAGACGGGAGCGGCCCCGGCCAAGAAGGGAGGCGCTCCGGCGGCCCCGAAGGTGCCGACGAAGGCGGCCCCCAAGGCGGCTCCGAAGGAGCCCGCGTCCGCGAGCTAGAACGATGATCAACCTGAAGGCCTGCAAGAGCTGCAGTTCGATCACCGACCAGGCGAAATGCCCCCGGTGCGGCGGCGAAGTCTCCCGCGAGTGGCAGGGGTATCTCGTCGTCATCGACCCGGAGAAGTCGGAGATCGCGCGCAAGATGGGGATCCATGCCGCGGGCCGGTACGCGCTCCGCGTCAAGTGAACAGCGCGCCTGGGCGGTCCCGGAGTCGCTGCGCGCGACCCTCGCGGAACGCTACGGACCCGTCTACTCCGGGGCGGAGGCCGACCGTCGACTGGTGGCTCTCGGAACCTTCGGAGCGTGCGGAGACCGGGTGACCGCGCGTGCGATCGAGCTCGCGCACCCTCCGCTCGTCGGGATTGTGGATTACAAGACGCGCCGCAACGAGGCGGTGGACCCGGCGGCGTTCCGTTCCCTGGCTCGTCGGCGGCTTATCCGCGTCAAGAACCCGCCCGGCCTCCTGACCGAGGCCCTCCGGACCGCCGTCCGCGAGCTCGTGGAATCCGGAGGAGGGCTCGTCGAAGTCGAGGGCGAAGAGGACCTCGGCTCGCTCGCGCTCGTCGAATCGCTCCCCGCCGGGGCCACCGTTATATACGGTATCCCGGGTGCGGGGGTCTCCTTCGTCCGCGTCGACGCGGTATCGAAGGAAAACGTGCGGCACCTCATCGCCCAAATGGAGCTTCGGAGAATCGACCGTGGAGATTAAGATCCTCGAGGACCGGGCGAACCCGCTGATGAAGCGGCACGAGGTTCGTTTCGAGGTCGCGCACGCCACCGCGGCCACGCCCAGCCGGGACGCGGTGCGCGGCGAGCTCTCGAAGCTCGTCAAGGCCCCGAAGGACCGGGTCATCATCGAGCGGATGAACGCGCGCTACGGAACGGCCGTCACGCGCGGCGACGCTGTCGTGTACGAAACGGCCGAGGCAGCGAAGGCGGTCGTCCGTGACCACATTCTGATCCGCAACGGCCTCAAAGAGAAACCCGTCAAGGGTCCGGCCCCCCCTGCCGCGGAACCCGCGGCTCCCGCCGCGCCTGGCGCCCCTGCCACCCCGGCGGTGACCGAGGAAGCGAAGCCGGCACCGGTCGCCGAGAAGAAGGAGTGAGCTCCCACGGCCAAAGCCCGCGTGGGCCTCTACGAGGTCAAAGGAGATGCGCTCTCCCGGACGCACAAGTCCTGTCCGAAGTGCGGCCCCGGCACATTCCTCGCCGACCACAAGGACCGGCGTTCCTGCGGAAAATGCGGGTACTCGGAATCGAAGGCCCCGCCCGCGGCCAAGCCGAAGGGCAAGCCGGGCCCGAGCTGACCCGCCTCCGTTAACCCCGGGGGGCGGATCGTCCCACCGAATTCGCCGTCGCGGGGCGGCGGAATCTCGCACGGACGGCCCGGAAGGGGAAACGGGCAATGGCTATGACCACCGGGATAAGAAGGGTCACGACCTCTCCCGAAAATACCGTGCCATCCTGAGGAGAGTGTCCGAAAACGTCGTTCGCGATCTGGGTCCTTCCGCTCGCTCTCCTGGGCGCCGTACCGGTGGTCTATCTTCTTGTGAACGTGTATCTCGCCCGAAAGCGCCACCCTAGCCGGGTCCGCTCTGTCGTCGCGCTCACGGACATCACCGTCGTCGTCCCCACCTTCGACACCCCCCTCGACGCGTTTCGGGAGTCGATCGCGTCGGTCTCCGAGCAAGGATGCGCCGTCGTCGTGGTCGGAGATGGCTGCCTCGAACCGTACCGCGGTATCACTGAGGAGCTGGGGGGCCGGTTTGTCCATCTCCCCGAGCACCGCGGCAAGAAGGCCGCAATCGCGGCCGGGATCTCCATCGTAGAAACTCCGTTCGTGCTCCTCGTCGACAGCGACACCCTCCTTCCTCCCCATGCCGCCCGGGACCTCGCCTCGCATTTCGGGCCGAACGTGGGCGGGGTGGGTGCGAACCTTACGGTCAAGGACACGGGGCACCCGGTGGCCTACTGTGCCGAGTTCGTCGAACGCGCTCGTGAGGTCGTGCTGCGGGCGATGTCTTCCCGCGGCAGTGTGCTCTATCTCGACGGCGCGTGCGCCATGTTCCGGACCGAGACCATTCGCCCTTTTGTGGAGTCTTCCGAATTCCAGAACCTTCGGGTCCTCGGCCAACCGTGTTCCCTCGGCGATGACTGGCAACTGACGGACTACCTTCTGCGCGAGGGGCTGACGACCATCAAAGCGTACGACGTCCACGTCGTGACGTGCCCCAAGGAATCCTTCTCGGAGTTCGTGCGACAGAACGTTCGCTGGTCCCGGTCCAATTGGATTCGTCTCGGGCGATTCCTCACCGGGCGGGGGCCGACGAACCGCGGGGCTTTCTTCAACTTCGAAGTGATCGCGACGTACGCCCTTCCGCTGATCGCCCTCGCGAGCCTTCTTTCCCGTGCGCCCATGTTGGTCCACTCCCTCAACGGCGCCTCTCCCACGTTGGACGGAGCGAGCCTCCTGCTGCTGCACGGCCTGCTCGGTCTCCCCCACAGTATGACCGCCGCGGCGGCCCGGCTGACCCTCACCGTGGTGGGGGCGTTCGCCACCGGCCTGTATCTCGGAACCGTTCTGCGCGGCAGCCCACATTCCGTGGCGCGAATGGTTGCGTACGGAGCCCTCGGCACGGCCGTATTGTTCGCGACCGCGCTCGTTGGCCTCGTGACGTTCTGGAAGCGCCCCCGCTGGGGACCGACGCCGTCGAAGCCGGTCGAGCTTCCGAGACCCGCCCGCTCCGAGGTAGGGTCCCCGGAGTGAGGGACCGACCCGGTCGGCCTTAGGTTCCAGCCCATCCGATCGAACGACCGTTACCGGATCCGAGTGGTTCCCTTCCGACGCCGGCGAGCGCAAGTCGGGCAACCCCAGGCTTGGGACGCGGGGGATGCGGCGAAGAACACCGGGGCCGGGTGGGTCCGGCGAAAACAGACGAATAGCCTACGCTCGGCCCCATCCCTTCCGCGGAATGGGTAGACCCTCCAATAGACGACCCGGACGCTACGCGTCGGTCGGGCCCTCCGAAGCACACGTTCCGCCGCCCGCCCGAGTTCGGGACCGTGGCGGGTCGCGATCCTCAAGTCCCACGACCGGACCAACGTCGGCGGGACGGCCCAGCGCCGAAGCACGCTCCGCACCTTCGCGGTCGGGTCGCCTCGAGTCCCTTCCGTGTACGTGGTGACCGAGACGACCCCCGAGGGGCAGGCGCGGACCTGCCAGGTTCCGGGGAGTCGGCTCGAGAGACGTCGGGTCCGGATCGGCCGGTCGCAATGCCGATAGCACTTCCCTCCCGGCGATTGGAGGGCCGCCCGCACGGTGGGGGGAAGGCCGACTTTACGCGTCATGGTCTACCACCCGCTCGAAGGGTGCGGAACCACTCGCTCGCAAGGAGGTCGTCCCAGGCCCGTGCGGTCCGGGCGACTTGTTCGGAGAAGCCGGTCAGCAGGTGCTGTATCCCTCCGTCCGACCACTCGAGGAAGACTTGGGGAATCAAATAGTCCGGAGACGCATCGCCGTGCTCTCGCACGAACCGGTCGGCCACCTTCTCCTGAGTTCGGCGGTCGATGTCGAGGGTCCGAAATGGCACACCGAGACTTTTCGCCAGCTGCCGGCCTTTCCGTACGGAGAGCGGAACGCAGTGAGGACACCATTGAGCGAGGACCACCGTCAACCGTCGCGGCCGGACCGAGGAGCTAACCGAGGGCATCCTTTCCGCTAACCCTACGCTCGAACATTAGCCAGAGGGTCGCGGGATTGATCAAATGTCTCGGGCCGTGCCGGGTCGTGGGATCTACCGCGGAAGGGCTTCGAGCGAAACCCGCGGAGCCGCGACTTCCAGACGAACCCGGACCGGGATGTGCGCTTTCTCGTAGAGCACCCCTACCGGACACGTCCTCAGGGTGATGTCGAGGGTCGTTTGGACGTCTTCCCGGGGAGCGGAAGTCTCGACCCGCAACACCCCCTCGACCGATGCGATCGTGGGAGAACCTTTCGGTCGATCCGCTTCGAGTTCGACCTTCATGGCGTCGAACTTCAACCGTCTCCTTTTCGCGACCAACGCGAAGATCGTCGTGATGCAACCCGCGAGCGACAGCACGGAGAGCTCTAGGGCGAACGGACCCACGTCATCCCCACCCTCGTCGCGGGGAAGGTCGACGGTCACCGAGTGGCCGCTCGAATCCTCGAGCACGGTCCGATAACCCCCCTTCCAGATCCCGACCGCCTTCATCGCTCCCGAGACTCTACCCGCGTGCGACGGATATTGCTCCCGTCAAGGGGGCTTGACCGCGGAGGTCGAAAAAGGGGCCCAACCGGTCCTGCGCAACGACGACAAAATCCTGCAAGTGAAGTCGGACTCACTGAGAGTATTAGCGGTCCCTCGAGGTTGCTTTCACCATCCTGCAAGTGAGCAACTGCAGGATAATGGAAACCAACCAAGGGAGTCAAAAAAATGTCGAGCGCAACCGCCCTATCCGGCGTATCGAGTCTGCACAAGGACCTCGGGCTGGCCGCGGAAGAGCCGACCATCACTCAGCCCGTTCAGAACGGCTTGTCGATGGTCGTCTTCTCGGGCGACCTGGACAAAGTTCTGGCGGCGATGATTATCGCGAACGGTGCCGCGGCGATGGACCTCCCCGTGAGTATTTTCTTCACGTTCTGGGGGCTCAATGTCCTCCGGCGAGGAGGACCGGTCCATGTCGACGGCAAGAAGACGATGACCGAAGGGATGTTCGGCCGCATGATGCCCCGTGGGCCGGAGCACCTCCATCTCTCCCAGATGAACATGGCCGGGCTCGGCACCCGGATGATCAAGAAGGAGATGGCGAAGAAGCACGTCCTCAGCCTACCGAAGCTGATCGAGTCGGCTCAGGAGCAGGGCGTCCGCTTCATCGCGTGCCAGATGTCGATGGACCTCATGGGGATCCACAAGGAGGAGCTCATTCCCGGCATTACCATTGGTAACGTCGGTTCGTTCATCGACGCGGCCGACCGCAGCCGGATGACGCTCTTCATCTGAGCGAGGCGAAAGCCGATGACCAACCGGCCCGAGGTCGTACTGTCCAGTCTCGACCTGCGGGGGTTCGAGCTCGAAGCCGACCTGATCCGCGTTCTCGCGAATCCGAAGCGGCTGATGATCGTGAGCCTCCTGGGGTCGGGCCCGCTCACGGTCACGGAGATCGCCCAGCGGTTGAACCTCTCCCTGCAGAACACGTCCCAGCACCTGCGGCTCATGCGGGACCGCACCCTCGTTCGCGCGCAGCGGGACGGCCGCGAGGTTCGATATGCCCTGACGAGCCCCGTGTTCTCGGAGGCCTGTCGGCTCGTCCGGCAGGCCCTCCTCGCAGAAGCGCGGGCGCGCCCGGCGCATTTCGGCTGGGGTGGGGGATCCTTGCCCGACACGGGAGGTCTCGCCGAGGAAGAACCGCCGCGAACTCGCCGTCCGATCCCGGTCACCGGTTGAACTCAAGGAGAATGAGAACCATGAACATCGAAGAACTCAAGGCCCTCAAGGTCGACAAGGTCGTGGATGCTCGGGGCGTGGCTTGCCCCGGCCCGCTGTTGGAAGCCAAGCGAAGCGTGCCATCGGTCCCGATGCACGGAGTGATGGACATCATCTCCTCCGATGAGGGGACGACCGAGGACGTACCGCTCTGGGCGAAGAAGGTGGGGCACGAGTACCTTGGCACGATCCCCGACGCGGGGCTCTGGCATGTGTACGTGCGACGGGGCAAGTAGTGCCCGCGGGGCGCGCGACCAGCCCCCGACCGCGCGTGCTGGTCTTCTCCACGAACGCGATCTCCGATATGGGGATCGACCTCGCGGGGAGCTCCCACATGGATTACTCCCCGACGGTCCAGGTGATCGCGGTTCCCTGCTCGGGAGGGATCAACCCGGCGTGGGTGCTGCACGCGCTGAAGGCCGGATTTGACGGGGTCTTCATCGCGGCCGACGGGAAGGAGTGCACGTACCTCTCGGACTGTGTCGATCGCACGGGGCATGTCGTAGAGCAATCCCAGACGTTGCTGCGACAGGCTGGACTCGAGCCGGGTCGCGTGAAGACGGCCGCGATCTGTTCGGTTTGTTCCGAGCCGTTCGTCAATCACATGAAACAGTTCGCGAAGGCAATCTCCGAACTGCCCGGAGTCGCTGCGACGGTGGCGTAGATGACCGCGAACGGGTCGAAGACCGACTACGACGCCCTCGTCGTGGGTGCCGGGGTCGGCGGCATGGAGTCGGCCCTGACCCTCGGCGACATGGGGTTCAAGGTTCTCGTCGTCGAGAAGGAGCCGAGCGTCGGCGGGCGGATGATCCTGCTGAGCAAGGTGTTCCCGACGCTCGACTGTGCGAGTTGCATCTCCACGCCCAAGATGGCCGCGGTGAACAACCATCCCAACGTCCGTGCGCTCGTCTACTCCGAGGTCGACGACATCACGCCCCGACCCGAGGGGGGGTTCCTTGTCCATCTGACTCGCAAACCGACGTTCGTCGACGCAGCGAAGTGCACTGGTTGCGCGCTCTGCGAAGCGGCGTGCACGGTTGCGGTGCCGGACGAATTCAATTACGATCTTGCCGCCCGCCGGGCAGCCCACATCGCCTTCCCCCAGGCGGTGCCGAAGAAGGCGGTCATCACGCGGCGAGGTACCTCGCCGTGCTCGTTCACGTGCCCCGCGGGCGTGAAGCCGCACGGGTACATTTCGCTCGTTCGGGCCGGACGCTACGAGCAGGCCTTCCGCCAGCATCTCGAGGATGCCCCGCTGGTCGGGGTGTTGAGCCGCGCCTGCTACGCCCCCTGCGAAGAGAAGTGCTCGCGCGCCGACCTTGAAGGGCCGGTCTCAATCCGGGGGATCAAGCGGTTCATGGCGGACCGCTACTACGGCGAACACGCGGAACCCGAGTACGGACCCCCGAACGTGCGGTCCGGAAAGAAGGTCGCGGTCGTCGGGTCGGGACCCGCGGGTCTCTCCGCCGCGTTCTTCCTTGCCCGCGCGGGCCACGACATCACGTTGTTCGAGGCAGATACGGAGCCGGGAGGGATCATGCGATGGGGGATCCCTTCGTACCGACTTCCGAAGGAGGTCCTGGTTCGAGACTTGAAGAACATCTCTGCGCTCGGCGTTCGGATCGAAACGAACCACCGGGTCACCTCGGTCTCCGCTCTTCGGCAGACCGGATTCGATGCGGTGTTTGTCGCGGCGGGCGACCGAGGGGGACGCAAGCTCTCCGTCGACGGCGAAGAGCTCGTGGGGGTCATCGACGCGATGGAGTACCTGCACCAGATCAACGAGGGACACCCAGCCGATTTGGCCGGGAAGAACGTCGTGGTGATTGGCGGCGGGAACGTCGCCATCGACTCCGCTCGTAGCGCGTTGCGTCTCGGGGCGCGTTCGGTGAAGTTGTTCTGCCTCGAATCCCGACCCGAAATGCCGGCCCATCCCTGGGAAATCCAGGAAGCCGTGGACGAAGGAGTCATCGTGACGACTTCGTGGGGGGTGGGGCAGATCTTGGGTCACGACCACAAAGTCGCCTCGATCGAACTCATCCGATGCACCGCGGTCTTCGACCAGGAGCACCGATTCAATCCTTCCTTCGACCGCACCGTCCAACAGTCGGTCCGGGCCGATGCGGTCATCAAAGCGATCGGTCTCGCACCGAACACCGCCCCCTTTTCCTCCGAGCTCAGGCTCCGGCGCAACGGGACGATCGAGGTCGACCCCGAGACGCTCGAAAGCTCGCTTCCCGGGGTCTTCGCCGGCGGGGATGCCGTCACCGGCCCCTCGATGATTGTGACCTCGATCGGGCAAGGGAAGCGCGCGGCATTCTACATCGACCGATTCCTGCGGGGCGCCCCGAGCGGGGAGGTTCGCTTCGACGAGCGACTGCCGATTGCGGACCGATCGGCCGCGGCGGCGCAGGCCCGGGTCGGCGGTACCCGGCGCGAACCCGTGCCTCCGGTTCGGACGCCGATCGCCGAACGGCTCTCTTCGTTTTCCGAGTACGAGAGCCGAATGAGCGAGGAGGACGCCCGCGCGAGTGCCAACCGCTGCCTCGATTGTGGGGTATGCTCGGAGTGTCGGGAGTGCGTGGCGGTGTGCCCGGCGAACGCCATCGACCTCGACATGAGGGACCATCACGAGACCGTGACGGTCGGCTCGGTCGCGCTCGCGACGGGGTTCTCTCCGTTCGACGCTCGTAAGAAGCCCGCGCTGGGATTCGGTCGGTTCCCGAACGTGATCAGCGGCGTCCAGATGGACCGGATCCTCGCCCCGACCCGTCCGTTCAACGCCCTCGTCCGCCCCTCCGACGGCAAGGTCCCCTCGAACGTCGCGTTCGTGCTGTGCGTGGGGTCGCGGGACGAACAGGTGGGGAACCGCCTCTGCTCGCGGGTTTGCTGCATGTATTCGATGAAGCAGGCCCAGCTCCTGATGGGAGCCATACCGGTCGCGGACGTCACGATCTACTACCTCGACATCCGGGCGTTCGGCAAGGGGTACGAGGAGTTCTTCCAACAGACGAAGGGAATGGGCGTCTACTTCACGAGGGGGAAGGTCTCCCGTATCGAGGAGACCGACTCGAACGACCTGATCGTCCACTACGAGGACATCGAGGGTGAGGGAGGCCCGAAGCAAGCGCGTCACGACATGGTGGTGCTCTCGGTCGGGTTGTTGCCCAACCAGGGGGCGTTCCAGCTCTTCCCGAAGGAGCAGCTCGCGAAGGACGCCTACTCCTACATCCGGGAAACGGACGAGGAGCTCGAGCCCGGCCAGACGAGCCTTCCGGGGGTCTTTGTCATCGGCTCGGCGACCGCCGTGCGGGACATCCCGGATACGATCCTCCACTCCGAAGCCGCTTCAGCGCAGATCGCGGCTTATCTCAAGAAGGGGGCGAGAGCGTGACCGCTCGCCGTCTCGGCGTGATGATCTGCCAGTGCGGGGGGAACATCTCCGATTACGTGGACGTGGAGAAGGTCCGCGAGGAGGTCTCCAAGGAAGGGGACGTCGTCTCGGCGCAGGTCCAGATGTTCGCCTGTTCGGACGCCGCGCAACAGGCAATGATCCAGGAGATTCGGGAAAAGAAGCTCGATGGGATCGTCGTCTGCTCCTGTTCGCCGAAGCTCCATCTGAGCACCTTCCGAGCGATGGCGCAACGGGCCGACCTCAACCCCTACGAGTACACGCAGGTCAATATTCGCGAACAGTGTTCGTGGGCCCATACCCACGACAAGCCGGCGGCTACGGAGAAGGCCCTCCGCCTGGTTCGTGCGGGTGTCGCGAAGACCTCGCTTTCAGCACCGCTCGAGCGGATGCGCGTGGAGACGCTCCCGCAGGCGCTCGTCATCGGGGCCGGCATCGCCGGCCTCCGGGCGGCGCTCGCGCTCTCCGACCTGGACATTTCGGTGCACCTGGTGGAGAAGGCCGAGAAGGCCGGCGGTCAGGTCGTCCGCTGGGGGAATCTCTTCCCGAACGACAAGGTCGGCGCGGATTTGATCCGCACGCTGCTCGAGGAGGTCCAGCGACGCGACAACGTGACCCTCTATCTCTCGACCGAGCTCGTTGCAAAGGAAGGCCGGATCGGCGACTTCGCGGTCCAGCTCCGGACGGGGACCGGCGAGACAATCTCGCTCAAGGTCGGCGCGATCATTGTCGCGACCGGCTTCGACCCCTATGCACCCGCTCCGGGAGAGTTCGGCTTCGGGCTCGACGGGGTCATTACACTTCCCGAGTTCAAGGAGCTCCTCACGAGCCACCCGGACCGTCTCGAATACCACGGACGACCTGTTCGCACAATCGCCTACGTCTACTGTGTCGGCTCCCGTGAGGAGTCGAAGGGGGCCGACCCACATCTCTACTGTTCCCGATACTGTTGCAGCGCGACCTCCCACATCGCGACTGTCGCGGCCGCTCGCGACCCGACCCTCCACCAGTTCCATCTCTTCCGTGACGTCCGAACGTACGGCAAGTACGAAGCGCTGTACGAGCGCGCCCTCAACTCGGGCTCGGTCTTCCTGCGCTACGGCGATGACGCGCCCCCCACGGTGGCGCGCGAAGACGGCGGCCTCGTGGTGAAAGTGAAGGACCGACTCATGCGCGGTGAGGAGGTCGAGATCCGCCCCGACCTCGTCGTGCTCGTCACGGGGATGGTACCGCGCGAGAAAGGTCCACTTGCTCAGGCCCTGAAGCTTCCAATCGGCCAAGACGGGTTCTTCCACGAGGTCCACGTGAAGCTGCGCCCGGTCGAAACGGTCGTGGATGGGGTGTTCATCGTGGGCACTGCCCAAGGACCGAAGAACGTGGCCGAGAGCGTGGCGAGCGCTCTCGCGGCGGTCTCGAAGACCGGCGCGCTTCTCCTCAAGGGCTACGTCGACCTCGAACCTACGATCGCGAAGGTCGACCCATCTCTGTGCGTCTGGTGTGACGAGTGCACGAAGGCCTGTCCGTACGCCGCGATCGAACCGGTCGAGTACAGCGACAAGCGGGTAGCTCAGATCAACGGGGTTCTGTGCAAGGGCGAGGGAGCGTGTGTCCCTGTCTGCCCGAAGCAGGCGGTCTCCGTACAGGGGTACTCGAACGAGCAGATCACCGCGATGATCGACGCCCTCGCGAAGGAGGCGACGTGACGGGTAAGGCCGACCTCCGCAACCTTTCGGAGGTGTTCCGGGACGAGATGGTCGAACGCGACCGGGTCACCGCCGTCCTGCGGGAGGGACCGAAGACCCTGCCCGAGATCGCGAAGGCGCTCGGGGCCCCGAACCAGGAGGTCACCAAGTGGGTCATGGCGATGCGTCGCTACGGGCGGGTCCGAGACCTACCGAAGGCTCGTGCGGACGACTACTATCGCTACGAGCTCGTGGAGGGACGACCGTGAAGGTCGATACCGAGTTCCTTGCGCAGCTTCACCTCGGCGGCGAGTTCGACGCCCGCCTGTGCATGAACTGCGGTACCTGCACCGCGCTCTGTCCGCTCGGTCTCGAGTTGATGCCCCGTCGCCTGTTCCGCTACGCGCTCCTCGGCAACCGCGAGGAGGTCCTCGGCCACTCCGAGATGATCTTCAACTGCCTACTCTGCCGAATGTGTGAGGCCAACTGCCCCGCCGGCGTGCACATTGCCGAGAACGTTCGGTCGCTGCGCACCTACGTGAACCGCGAGGTCCACGGTCTCGCGGAGGCCTGAGGGGAGGAAGAGATGCCGGTCCCGATCTCGAGCACTCTCGGCATCCTCGGGGACAACCTGCACAAGCGCAAGAGCGCGCTTCCGCTCAGTCGACGGACGGTGTCGGCGTGGGCGCGGGGCCTCGATATCCCCCGCGGCGGAGCGACGGTCCTCTACACGGGCCAGATGTGGCAGATGGTCCCGGCGATCAACGCGATGAGCCGCCAGCTCGGCAAGTACGAGAACTCGCGCAGTGCCTGGCTGTTCGGCTTCGCCCGGTCGATGAACCGGCTCGTGAACCTAACCCCCCTGCTCGCGCGCACCCGCCCGCACGAACGACGGGCGTACAACGAGCGCCTACGCAACATCGCTCGCCTCCTCCGGGCAGCCGGGGTGGAGTTTGGGTATCTCTACGAGAAAGACCTCTATTCGGGCGCTCTGGTCTACGACGAAGGACTCGACCGCGCATTTGCCCGGCACGCTGAGTACGTGTACCGGACCCTGAAGGAGGCTGGCGTGCGGCAGGTGATCACCGTCGACCCGCACACGACCAACATGCTTCGGAGCGTCTATCCGAAGGTCGTGCCCGGGTTCGACATCGGGGTGAGAAGCTACCTCGAGGTCCTCATGGAGCGGAAACTGAAGCCGCTCCAGCAGCTGGGACAGGACGTGACGATCCACGACTCCTGCGTTTACGCCCGCTCCGAGGGAGTGCTGGAGCAACCGCGCCGCCTCCTCGCGGGGGGAGGCGTCACGGTGATCGAACCAGAGCTCTCGGGGAAACTCACGTTCTGCTGCGGGGGTCCGCTCGAGACGCTGTTCCCCGGCAAGTCGGCCGAGATCGCCCGGCAGAGGATGGTCCAGCTTTCGGCGTGCAGTTCGAACGTCGTCACCGCCTGTCCGCTGTGCCTCGCGAACCTGAACCGGGTCGCTCCGACGGGGGTGGAGGTCCGAGACGTCTCGGACTACCTGGTGCGGGCGTACTGCCCGGTCGCGGTCCCGGCCTAGTACTGCCCCGAGGCGGTGGGACGTCGCTCGACAGCCGAAAGGTCAATACCCGCGCGTTGGTGGTCCCGCGATGTCCTTCGCGGGCCCGTAGTATAGTATTGGGCGAATTAATTGGTCCAATACTTGTTGTTCACGGCGCAGTACAGCGTATGCGAAAGGATTGTTGTCTCTCCTGGTTCCGATGAACCCGGTTCGATTTCACGGCAAACGCTTACGCCCGGAGCCGGTGACTTGCACGACCTTCACCACTAGCGCGTGGGCCATGCTAGTGTGTCTGATGAAATAGGGGCGAGACGGTTCGAGTTCAACCAAGGTCGAAGAACATGACTGCGCGCGACGAGCGCGTGGTCTGGACCGTGCCGGGTGCGGCCTCGGACCCGCCAAGTAGTGCTCGGACCAAATGCGTTCGCTCCGGGCCTCGTTCGCACAATTCTTGCTTTTGGGGAAGTAACACATGTCGAACGACAGGGAAGCAGGGAAACCCGAGAAGGGTTCGGGCCACAGAATCCTCGTCGAGATCCGCCGACGCAAGCGACGCCTGGCTCCAGTAGTGATCGGAAGCTGTATCGTGATGATTCTTGCGTCATCCGTAACTTTGTCAATCTCCTCCGAGTACAATCGGCCGGACGGCTCTGCAGTCTGTGGCAAAGCCCGAAGCGTACGTGATTACGCCCTTCGGCGACGTGCCTAAGTCCGATATGATTAGAGTACCTAGCGGCTCGGCAGTCGTCGATGATGCTTCTGTGATCTTGCCCAACGGAACCCGCCTGAATCTTCCACATCAGTCAGGGTCCCGGTTGCCTACCCTTCCGGACACGCATTGGATCGAATATGCGAGCTGGGAGTACTCGCCGAACAACCCCACTCTCGATTACTCCTCTGCACAATGGTTTGTTCCTGCTTCTCCAACGACCTTCGATGGCCAATTGATCTACATTTTCCCTGGTCTGGAGTCGGCCGCCACAGGCTGTTGGATCATCCAACCCGTTCTCCAGTGGGGGTATAATGGCATTTTCGGAGGAAACTACTGGGTGCTCGCAGACTGGGTCGTCGGCTGTAGTGGAAACATTGTCACCGACCCACTCGATGTCCCAGTTACCGCCCAGATTACGGGTTTGTTGCAAGGTTCAAGCTGCCAATCTTCGAACGGAGAGTGCAACTGGGCCATCGAAGCTACGGAGGATGTGGCCGGGGTTAAGACAGGAATTGAGTTATCCGGAGAGAATCCTCTCAATGACTTGAATGCGCACTGGGCTGCGCTAACAATTGAAGCATACGACCTCGACAAGTGCTCGGATTACCCGCTCGGTTGGACATCATTCACTAGCATCGCTCTTTACTGCTCTTCGGGGTCCCAATTAACTCCGTCGTGGAGTCCAACTATAAACTACACTGATTGCGGACAGGCTGTCGATATCGAGAGTTCTTCAGATGTTTCGCTGGGATTCTTTCCGAACGGCCACGGAGGTTGCGTGGCGCTCGGTACGCCGATTCTGACTCCTCGGGGTTACGTTCAGGTCCAGAACTTGAAGGCCGGGGGGAAAATTGAGGAGTACATTCTCTCATCGCAAAGCATGACCACCGGTACCTTCATTTCAGGGAACACCACCCAGGTCAATCAAACGGTTGACATAAACAACGGATGGTTGAGCCTGACGCCGACCGATCAGCCGATTTACATCAAGAATGCCACGTTTGTCGGGTGGCTACACGACCCGCAGAACCTGACCACTGCAGACAGCATCCTCGACCCCGTGACTCAAACGTGGATTCACGTTGTGAGCGTCAAACTCGTCGATCATCAGACGACGGTCTACGATGTTATTACAAGTGGTCGGAACAACTTTGTCGCGAACGGGGCACTACTGGACGAGAAGGGACCTCCCTAGGAGAACGTCGAGTCTCATCGGAATCCGGACTTCCGAATCTAACGAGGAGGTGGAGGGGGATGGCTAGGGAAGCCAATAGGACTCTCGCCATTTCGTTCTTGATCGTGGTAATCGTATTTGGTCTCACCCTAGCATTGGTCGTTTGGATTCCAGGCGGGTCGCGGACCCAGTTGCCCTTCGATGGCGTCACTCTGACAATCACTTACGTCGGGAGCTCTCCTGAGATCTTCGGACCAGTCCACCAGAATGCATGCCTTCAAAGACCGTATGCGACCCCCGGAGGACTTCTCGGTCCCGACTGTCCAACGAATCTTACAGGGGGAAAGGAGTACAACTTCACTATTTTCGAGCTATTTGTTCCCTTCAACTTTTCTGGCCACAACGTGTACGACGCCTTCCTTAACATGACGCTGTACTCACCTGTCCCGTTCTTCCAATCCACTTGTGCGTCCGAACGCTCTCCCCCTCCCGCGACGCACAACTCAACACTGAGCCAGGTCATTCCAAGCGGAACCGCCTGCGCATGGGAAGTCACGCTCGCGGTACCAAATCCCGCACCCGTAACGGATGGTGGATTCTGGTTGGCGGCTACTTTGACGGCCCACGTCGTGTAGTCGTTCCGATTTCAACGCCGGAACCGAGAACGAAGCCCCACTTTGTACAGCATCGTACGAAGACTCGTGCACTTATCGCGGACGCCGTCCGAGTCTCGGGTCGCCTTCGGCGGCCCGGTCGAAGGAGCGGAGGAGATCGCGGCCCCGACGCGGCAGTTCAGCCTCCTGGAGATCACGAGCGGCCTCCCGGACGACTCGCGGGAGGCGGACGAGCGCGCCGCGGAGCGGAGCCTGCGCGACCCATGGGCGCGCGTGAATGCGTCATGAGCGATGGTCGCGATGGCGTTGGCGCCACCTGAGGAGCTCGCGCGCCCACGGGAAAGTCGACGTCTGTCCAGTCTTTCGGCGGATTCCGGTGAATCAATCCGTGATGCCCGTAGTCGGCTTGAAAACCTCTACGGGCACAATTAATTCGACCCATAGTAGCTGTTTACGACCCTTCCACAGGATTCTGGAAGCAAGCATTGTCTCGCGTTCGTCTAGATGATTGTCGATTGAGAGGGAATCCGGAACCCTCCGTCACGTCAGAGAAACGCCCACGTGGTGATCTCCCAGCCCGCACGAAGGCCGAAAGGTCATATGAGGCCCATAGTAGGTCCGTGAGGTCCAAAGCGGGCCCGTAGTATAGTATTGGGCGAAATAATTAGTCCCATACTTGCTGTTCGAGACGCAGAACGACGGATGCGAGAGGACCGGTGACTCTGACCGATCCGATGAACCCGGCTTGATTTCCCGGCAACCTCTTTCGCCCGGAGCCGGCGACCTGCACGTCCATCACCACTAGCGCCTAGGCCATGCTAGTGTGTCTGATGAAATAGTGTCGAGGCGATTCAGGTTCAACGAAGGGCCGAAAACATGACCGCGCTCGACGAGCGCGTGATCTGGACCGTGCCGGGTGCGGCCTCAGACCCACCCGGCATCGTGAGCCCGATTTTTCTGCGGGTTGAATGCGTGCTTGGAATCCGCTTCCGCGAATGGAGAATCAACCTTAGAAGAGGAACAAGAGAATGAGCGGTGAATCCCGCCGGTCGAAAACTGGGCACGGTCGTCGAGGGTGGCCTAGTGTGCTGCTGGCAATAACGGTAGTGACGGTACTGCTAGCGTCGGCGGGCTCTATCGGTCAGGCACGGGCAGGCCCGAGCACGCACCCGCCTCCTCCGCCGCCGGGTGGTGGTTGCCCGACTTCCAACTCGTACAAGGTCCAAACATACGATGACGCTGGGGCGGAGGAGATTAACGGCACGTTTTACCAAAACGGGTACTATTACAATTCATGCCCTGGCGTTCAGGTTTCAATTTCGACTTACGGTATCTCAGGCAATTTCGCATTCACACAGTGGGTCGTTTCTGGCGGGTCCATCGGATGCCCAACATGTACCTCAACCACATTCACAGCGTCAAGTCAAGCTGGAACGATTGGGTCAATTTCGATGGTGCTGCGGTGGATCCCATACGATAACTGGGCCGGTTACATGACGAGCGGGAGTCAGATTGACTACGCGAGCGGGACATTCAACGTTCCAACACACACCTACGTGGGTTACTGGCCCATCGTCGATCAAGTAGGATATTGGGTGGGAATCGGAGGGAACGGGAATGTGAACCTCTGGCAGGCGGGAGTGTCGGAGACAGTCTACAGTGATAACTCAGACAACATACAGGTGTTCTACGAGGAGGTCAAAGGAGACGGTAGTTGCTGCGCTCCGGTCACCCACACCTTCTCCGGTGGGATAGACCAGGGAGCCCAGATTATCGTGGACCTATCCGTTTCCTCCGGTATTTCTTACTACAGTATCGGTTATTGGAACTATCAAAATCTTGTTTGGTGGAACGGATCGGCCAGCTTCACTCCCGATCAAACCACGGCCGAGTGGATTGGGGAGGCACCAGGGTTCTTGCTCGCCGGGTACCAGATCGGGGTATACACTCTCCCGAACGTTGGCCAGGTGACTTTCACCGGTCCTGGATTCTCACAGGTAGGTTGGGAGATTCCTCAGAATTCCCTTTGTCTTCCTATCCTTGCGCTGGATCTAAAAGATTCGAATTCATGGGCAACGCAATATCTTACCCCGTCGCTACTCACTAGCAGCGGCGCCCAATTCACCATCAACTACTTTACATGAAGCGCGCAACTACCGGGATCGCGAAACCGAGTGTCCACAGTGATCCCGGCCTGAACGGTCCCTCAGCTATTGCGAAACCTGATACGCGCCCCGGTTGTATTCTCCTGGCCCGGCCCGTTCCGGCCCATGCCGACCTGGGGCATAGATCATTCAATGACATATCGATAGGAGAGAGCATCGTCCATTACGTATGTGGCGCGACGTGGGCGCTGGACAGCCGTGGTGGAGGTGATCGAAGATGCAACTTATACTGAGGAGATCGAACTTCATCTTGCTTCTCGCTGGGGCATTCTTGGAGATGGGTTCGTTGGTGGCGTTTCGATTCTTCGCATATGCATCGACGTTGAATTGCCTAGGTTGTTCGGGCGGGGTACCAGACCCCGGCATCTCGCTGTACTGGTTCTGTCTCCTTTCGGCCCTAGCCTTGATGGCCCTTGGGGGGGCAATCAGTCGACCGCTGGCCGCAGTCGGCCTCGTGACGACCGGCACGAGCGCTCTCGCACTTTGGATTCTCGTGTCCTACTACTCCCCAGAAGGCTACCTAACGAGTCCATGGTGGCCCGGCGTCCCCATCGATTGGGTGGGAGCGATCATGGTGATTGCCGTGCTCGCCCGCGCAGTCGCCCTCAGTACTACGCTTTTGCCACGAGCGGCCTCCAATCCTCAGCAGTAGGGTTCGAAAGACCCACCCGGCCGAGACGCTGGCGTGCGACGGTTGTGATGTGATGCGAGCCGGACGCGGTTCGAGCCGCGGGTCGCGTTCGGGGCCGAGACGAGAATGCGGAGGAGATCGCGACCCTGACGCGGCAGTTCAGCCTCCTCGAGATCACGAGCGGCCTCCCGGACGTCTCGCGGGGGGCGGGCGAATGCACTTCGAGCCGCAAATCCCGTGAGGCCCATAGTGAGGATCGAATATCACTACGAGCCCAATTAATTGGCTCCATTCGACCCCACCAGTCTGGAATCTGGCCGCGAGAAAACGCGAAGTTAAAGTAGCCCAAGGGAGCCGATCGGACCACATGGCGATGCGCCTAGGCTAATTGGGCCCATAGTTGGTGGCCCGACACCCAACGCGGGCCCGTAGTATAGCTTGGACATCACGGAGGCCTCCGGAGCCTCAAACCCGGGTTCGAATCCCGGCGGGCCCGTACTTCACCCATTACCGGAAGACTGCCGACGTGAACACTCCTCTTGAGTGGAATTTCGCCGGAGGCGCACGGAGCGGAGAAGGTTCCTCCGGCACCAACGTTCAAGTAAGCGTGGTCGGCTCCGGGGACGTTCCATGCCCGTCGGGAAGGGAGGGGTTCGCGACCCGGAGACCGAAGACCTCGAAGCCGAGGAGGCAGTCCATCTGGTCGCCCGGATCGAGGAAGAGCTCAACCTTCTCGCCCGAAACGTCGACATCCTCGAAAAGCTCGCGAAGAGCCCTCCGATCGGGATCATCCGCTTGAGCGAGGCCCTCCATCTCCCCATCCACAAGACCCGCTACTCGCTCCATCTCCTCGAGCGCGAGGGTGTCATCCAACCCTCGGCGGACGGCGCCGTGATCACGGACAAGTCGAAGGAGTTCTGGGCGAACTTGAACCAGTCGCTCGACCGGATGACCGCGGTCATCCAACACCTCAAGAGCCGGGCCGTCGAGCACGAGAGCCGGCCCCCATCCAGCCGGAAAGGCTATTAGCGCGATGCCGGCTCGGCCGCCTCGGTGCCGCCGTAGCTCAGCGGTAGAGCGATCGGCTGTTAACCGAAAGGTCAGCGGTTCGAAAGGGCGGCGGGGTCTTCCCGCCGCCCCCAAACTCCGCTCGGCGGCGCCTCCCCGTCCCCTCTGGTGGGCCCGTAGCTTAGTCCGGCTCAGAGCGACCGGCTCATAACCGGTCGGTCGACGGTTCAAATCCGTCCGGGCCCATCTACCTTGGGGGAATCGGGCGCGGAATCCGAGCCGAAACCTTACGTTGGGACTGCAATCCTGTCTCCCGTGGCTCGAATCGAGGTCGTCGCGAGATTGACCGAGGGGTCGGCCGGGCTGGGGAGGTTCGGCCGAAAGCCCGCCTTCGAGACCGAGACCGTTCGGGTCGGCGAGACCCACGTGGACGCCGGGGTGACGTCTCCCTGGCACCACCACGGGAAGAGGACCCTCTACGGATTCGTCGTGGTCGGCGAACTCATCCTCGAATTCGGGCCCCACGGGTCGGAGAGCGTTCGAGCGTCGTCGGGGGAATTCTTTCGGATCCCCGCCGGGTTGGTTCACCGGGACCGGAACCCGACGGCGGGGGAGACCGTGATCGTGAACCTGATGGTCGGGCCGGGGCCGGCTACGATCGACGTGAGCGGGCCCGAAGAATGACCGGAGCCCGGACTCGGACGGCCGCCCGACTGACGTATCGACCTACGACATCTGCCGACATCGCGGTCCTGGTCGACCACCGTCACCGTATGTGGGCCGCGATCGGTCGCGGCACCGAAGCGGAGATCCTCGAGCACAACCCCCGCTATCGACGCTGGTTGCGGCCGCGGATCCGTACGGGCGAAGTGGCGGGGGTTCTCGCCGAGGCGCCCGACGGAACGGCCGCGGGAAGTGGGCTCGTCTGGTTCCGCCCGGACCAGCCGCGACCCCGAGTTTCCGCCCGGACCTCCCCCTACATTCTCTCCATGTACACGCGACCGGAGTGGCGAGGGAAGGGCATCGCCTCGGGGATCGTGCGTCGCCTGCTCGCGATCTGCCGGGACGGAGGGTATGGGTACGTGATCCTCCACGCCTCCGAAAAGGGCCGTTCGGTCTACCGTCGCCTCGGCTTCGAGAGGACGTGGGAGATGCGCTACTTTCTCGACCCGCAGCTACGCCGACGACAGGCGCGCCGGAAGACGAGTGCGCGGAGAAGAAAGAGGAAGGGGTTGGACCGGGGGCGTTAACCGCCCCCGCACCCGCCGGACCCGCACCCGCAGCCGCCCGCTTCCGACGCGGGCGCCTCGCCCGAGGTCGGCGCGTTCGGCGGGATGATCTTGAATCCGGAGGCGTTCAGGTCCTGGACGTAGTCGATCCGGGCCCCGTTCAGCATCTCGGCCGAGAGGTCGTCCACCACGATCGAGAAGCCGTCGACCTGGACGACGCGGTCCCCGTTTCGGGGCTTGTCGAACGCCATCCCGAACGAGGGTCCGCCTCCGCCTTCGCTCCCGCACCCTCCGCCCGACCCGCAGCTGCAACCGCTTCCGCAGCCGCCGCCACCACCGCCGCCGCCGGACTGAAGGTAGACACGGACCGCCATTCCGGGCTTCTGACTCTTCATCAGGCCCCGGACCTGGTCCTGCGCCTCTTGTGTGACTTCCAACTTGATTCCACTATCGCTCATGCCTGGGGCCCTCCTTGACTTCCCCGAACCTACCACCTAGTGTCGGCTATAAAACTCCGGTGTCGCGCTCGAAGGAACTCAGGCGGAGAACGATTTGCCGCAGGAGCAGGTTTCCTTGGCATTCGGGTTGAAGATCTTGAAGCCGGACGACTCGAGTCCGAGCAGGAAATCGACCTTGACGCCTTCGAGAAGCGCGGCACTCGCCTTGTCGACCACAACCAAAAGTCCGCTCTCTTGGAAGGCGACCTCGTCGCCTGTCTCCTTCTGGTCGAAGGACATCCCGTAGGTGAGGCCGGAACATCCCCCACCCTGGACGTAGAGCCGCAGGGCGGAGCCGGGCTTCCCCTGCTTCTCCATGATCTTGAGCACCTGGTCCCGGGCGGCGGGAGTGACTTCGACCGCTACCATTTGTCGCGTTCTCCGACATTGAAGCCCCGGGATGCGTAAAAAGCGTTGCTTAAGGAAAAGAAAGCTCGGATTGTCGCGGCGGGCGCTTATCTAGCTCTCAGACGTGCTCGCGCCGATGTGTCGACTTCTCGGAATGCTCTCCGTCCAAGCGGATTCGGCGGAGCCCTGGCTCGTCCGGTCGGACCGGTCCCTGCTCGCCCAGTCGAACGCGGCCCCGGACCGTCTCCAGAAGGACGGCTGGGGGGTCGGCTGGTTCGAGGATAGCGGACGCGCTCGGGTCGAGAAGGGCACGGGCGGTGCGTTCGCGAACGGCGAACGGGAGCGCTATCTGCGCGCGGCGTCGGATGCGCGCAGCACCCTCGTCCTCGGCCATCTGCGGCACGCGAGCAACCCTCTCAAGCTCTCGCAGGAGGAACTGATCGGCCTCGTGAACTCCCAGCCGTTCGAGAACCACACGAGCCTCTTCGCGCACAACGGTTCGATCCCATTCCCTGTCGAGACGCGTCCGTTCCTCGGCGTTCACGAATCGAAGGTGCGCGGGGTCAACGACAGCGAGGTGCTGTTCTGGCTGCTCTACCGGAACACGGAAGAGACGGGAGACCCGCTCGGAGGCTACGTGCACACGGTCGAGGACCTGGTCCGGATCTGGGAGGCCCTCGGTAGGCCTCCCATTCCTCCGTTTTCGGGATTGAACGTGCTCTTCTCGCGCGGGCCGGACGAGCTCTGGGCGTTCTGTCTGTGGACGGGAGACCACGGAGCCGGGCTCTTCGACGAGCATCGCCGCTACTACGAGATGACCTACCAGGCGGCGGCCCACCGAGTCGTGGTCGGCTCCGAACCGTTCGACCGCGAGCCCGGCGTCTGGAAGTCGATGCCGAGCGGGACGTACCTGGTCGCTCGGCGCGGGGACCACCGGGTCGATGTGACGGTCGGCAAGATCCCGCTCCCGACCGCCCTCGAGATCCGCCCTCCGCCGAGCTAGCGGGCGCGGCCCGTGACGCTCCCTCGCGCGGTCGGGTGACCATGACGAGCGAACTACTGTCGGGGCCGGACCTGGGGGCCGGTTATCTCCACCAACTCTCCTTCGACCGGGACAGCGAAGGCACGACGTTCACCTTCCATGCTCAGGAGGGGGGCGCCGACGCGAACGGACCCCCCAAGGGCCCGCTCGACGTGTTCGGTTTCGTCCATCCGCCGTCGGCCTGCATGTTCGGCGGACCCCGGTGCTGGCACCGACGCTTCCTGCTCTCGTTCGCGGACACCTCCCGGGCCCGCCATGCGTACAACCGGAACCGCTTCGTCCTCCAGACGATGCTCGACCAAGTGTACGACCGGGTCCCCGCGCGGGTCGAAACCGTCCTGCCGGAACTGGTCCAGCGACTCTCGGGCCCGCTCGCACGGGACCGGGTCGAGTGGTACGTCGGAGGCTCAACGGCCGCGTGGTTGCTCGGAGCCGCGGTCACTCCGGGGGACGTCGACCTCGGGACCACTCGCGAGGGGGTGGACCGGATCGCTGCTCTCCTCGCGGAGTACCTGATCGAGCCGCTGGCTCCCACGGATTGGCCGACCGCCGGGATCGTGCGAGGGGCCCGCGCTTTCGTCGGGACCTTCCACGAGGGCGCCCGCGTGGAGTGGTCGGTCCCGATCGAACCGCGGAACCCGCTTCCGTTCGAAGAGTGGAGCGGACGCGTTGATTCGGTTCGGCTCGCGGAGGTCTCGTTCCAGGGACACCCGGTCCGCGTTAGCCGACCGGAGTACGCCCTCGTACGGGCGTTCGAGAAGCGAAGGCCGGACAACGTGAAGGCGATCTCCGAGGTCGTTCGACGCTTGGGGCCCGACGGGGAGCTCCTCGACGCGCTGCTGGCCCGCTCCCCCCTTCCGGCCCCCGAGCGGAAGGCGATCCGACGTCAGGTTCTCGGCGAGTTCCTGGGATAAGGCGCGTCGGCCGCGCTGCCTTTCTCGTGAAAGCGCAGCTTCATAGACCATGGGCCCGAGGCCCGAGCGATGCTGGCGCCCCTCGCGGTCCCCGTTCCCGAGCACCTCACTCCCCACGACCTCGTCACGTACTTCCGCTGCCCGTTCGAGATGGAGCTCGCCCGCGCGCTCCACACGCAGCGAACGACCGGCGTGCTCGGACCGGTCCGCACCCCGCTCGACGTGGTCCCGCTCCGCCAATCCCCTCTCTTCTCTCCGCCCCTCGGCAAGCTCACGGTGAACGAGGGACGCCTCGACCTGTTCGACGGCGACCGTCTCGTCTACGAGGACACCGGTGAGGACGACCTTCCGATGCTCTTCCCGCCCGAGCGGGTTCAGATCGACCCGAAGTTCACGAACGGGCACAATACGCTCGTGGACACGGCCTGGGGGTTCGCCGGTCGCCCCGACCTCGTCATCCGAAAGGAGGACGGCGGATTCTATCCGGTCGAGTACAAGGAGACGCACCTGTTCGGCGGATACCACGAGGCGCACGTGCGGCTCTTCGATACGATCCAGGCGATCGCGGAGTGCCGCCTGGTCGAGGTGGCGTTCGGTCGTCGCCCCGCCTTCGGCGTCGTGCTCTACGGCGACGAGGCCGGAGGGGGCGCCCACGAAGGATGGGTGCGGGTTCCTTACGACGAGGCCGAAGTGCACTGGCTCGAGTACGCGCTTCGCCAGGTCCGGGAAGACCATGTGCGCGCCCCGGTCCCCGCGGAACGCAACTGCGCGAGCTGCTCCCCGAACGCCGAGGGACACTGCCGGTTCGCCGCCGCTCGCCCCAACGGCCGGGATTCGTCGTTGCACGGGTCGCATTGGACCCGACCCTAGGCCGCCCCGGGCGCGCGGCCTTCGCAGTGGTTAAATATCGCCTCCCACTCCCAGACGAGCCGCGCCACGGCGCAGCTGTTCGGTCGGCACATGCACCCGCAGAGGCTCTGGCCTCTCCGGGGAAGGGCGAGGGTCTCTCGCCGTGCCGGCGAGGGACCGATGACGCCGATCACACGCGTTCTGGACGCTTGTCAAGCGTAATCAGTGTAGCTGACTCCTGTCAGTTGGGGAATGGCTAGGCTCGGGCGCCGATGAAGGTCGTGCCAAGCTGCGATAAGCGGTGGGTAGGCGCAAGGAACCTGTGATCCACCGATCACCGAATCGGAACTCCGGTCCCG
>DATEQS010000047.1:0-3227 GCA_035272385.1 Thermoplasmata archaeon | reverse complement strand
GGCCAGTCGACGCCGAGTCTCGGCTCCGACGGTTCCCTCGTTCGCGCGCAGTTCCGCGAGCACCGGCTCGTACTCGGAAGGGTCGGAGACCACCGTGACCCAAGCATGGTTCTTGGCGCCGGCGCGCGCGAGCGTTACGCCGCCGATGTCGACGAACTCCTCGAGGTCGTCCGCGCCCGGGTGCTCCGCGAGATGCCGTACGAACGGGTAGAAGTTCACCGCCACGAGGTCGAACGGGAGCAGGTGTCGGTCCGCGAGCTCCCGAAGGCCGGCCTCGTTCCGGGGTGCCAGGATCCCGCCGAGGAGGCCCGGATGCAGGGTCTTGATTCGGCCCCCGAACCAGTCGGCAACCCCCGTGAGTTCCTCGGCCGCCCGCGCGACCACATGCCCGTCGGTGAGCGAACGACGGGTTCCTCCCGTAGCCCAGAGTTCGACGCCGAGCTCGGCGAGCCCGTGGGCGAATTCGGTCAACCCGGTCTTGTCATCGACCGAGAGCAGGGCCCGGCCCACCCGGGTCCGAGACGCCTGTTGGGCCGCCACCCTCCGTACCCGGAACGGGGAGGAAGGCCGAGAGATAAGATTCGCGGAGTCTCGAGCCCGCCACGAGTCCGGCCCCCGAGGTCGAAGGGCACCGGCCAAGCACAAGTCTTAATACACCACCCCCGGCTATTTTCATCGTACCCAGACGAGAGGGTACCTGCGATGCCTATGTTGCACGATCATCGGTCGGCCGGGGCGCCCCTCGTTCGATTGCCCCGACGCGGCCGACACTTGCGGCCAGGTCGTAGGACGTGGAGACGTCGTTCCCGAAAGGCGCAGGTCTCCGCGGTGGCCACGATCCTCGGCCTCCTGCTCGTCGTCACGTTCATCGCGAACTACATCTCGACGACCCTGCCGAACACGATGGGGCAGAACGACCTGCAGCACGACGTCGAAGTGCAGAACCAGGTGGCCCAGCTCTCCGCTCTCATGCAAGTCACCGCCGAGAGCGGAACGATCAGCGCTCAGGTTTCCCAAGCCGTGACCCTGGGCTCGGTCGGGGCTCCTCCGTTTGCGGCCGCGGATTCGAGCACGATTGCGCCTGGGAATCAGTCGAGCGGTCTCGGCGTCAACTTCACTATAGCGGGACCGCTCAGCTACAACCCCCCAACCGGAGGTACGCCGGGAGGGACCCACATCGCTCAATGTACCTACCCCACCTTGAGCCAGATCACCTGCTCGGGCACGTTCAGCCTCTTCTACAACTTTACCGGGAGTGACGTCGGTTCGTCCCCGTACTCGGTCAGCCTCTCCGGCACCGGCTACACGGCGCACCTCAACCTGACGGTGAACTCGTCAGCGGTTACGATCACCACCAGCGGGACGCTCTCCTTGCTCGTCTTGGCAATCTTGGGGAACCTCGACACGATCTCGGTCCCCCTGTCGAATACGCCCGAGAACATTCTCATCGTCGGCAGTAACGATACGTTGATCCTCACCGGATCGGGGACGGGCAATACCAACATTCTGGTGGTAGGGAACGACGACAAGATCGTCAACACAGCGAGCGGCAACGGCCACACGTTTGTCGCGTCGTTCTACGGGTCGCGCGACCAATTCCAGCCCGGTACGATATCCGGGAATAACAACATCTTCGGCGTGTACTTCACCGGATACAACCCATCGGCACCCAGCTCCGTGTGCCCGATGGACAACCTCGCAGGCACCGACACGGTCACGCAACCAACACTTTCGGGGTCGGGAGACACCTTCACGCTGACGTACAACAACACCACCGGGTCCACCGGAACCGGAGCCAATGGGCATTGGACCCCCATCCACAACAATATTCCGGCGTCCTTCGCCTGTCCGTACTATTCCCAGTTCGTTCTCCCCATCCCCGCCGGGGGAGCACCCCCCAGCGCATCCATAGTGGTGCACCTCAACAACGTCTACTCTACCCGCGCGGAGGTCGCACTTGACCAAGGAGCGGTGGTCTACGCGCAGCCGGGCGGACTCCCGGTTTTCGTCGTTCCCCCGCGAATCTCGTTGTCGAATGGGGTGCTCTCCCTCTTCGTCCCCCGTTTCACGGGCCATGTCGGCTCGGAATCCGGTGTCGGGACGGCCGACGTGAGCCTGCGTCTTCTCTCCACACAGGACATCGTGGTCCCGTCGAATCAATTCTCCTTCCAGAGTTCCACCCAGATCACAATTACGATTATCTCTCCGTACGTGGCCGCCTGGTACGCATACTTCCACTCCTCCTCCTCTCCGTTCGCGCCGTACGTGACGTGCACGGGGTCCAACAGCGTCTGCACCGCGCTCTACAGTCCGGGCGGCCCGCTCGGCACGCTTAAGCTCGCGATTCCCACGACGGGACTGACCCTGAATCTTCTCGTCGGTCTCTTTTCGGAGAATCTCGCATAGTCGGGGGACCGCCGGGACCCGGTCCTCCGCGGGTCGACCGTTCGGTGATTACGTTCGTCGCTCGCGGAGCCATGCCTTCGCGCCGACAAGTGTCCCCCAGGTTCGCCGAGGGACAATCGAAGGACCGTTCGGTCCGGCGGGACCCGCGCTCCAGGCGGCCCGAGCTCGAGGAGCGGCCAGATGATCCACCTCCGCAATCGCGCGGCGACCCTCGGACCGGATCAGTCGGAACCGCGGCACGGGAGCGCCGGCCGAGGACAAACGTTCCGCGAGCAGACTCTCCCACGCTCGCGGGGAAAGGGACGGAAGGTGTTCCCCCGCCACCTCGAGACCGAGATAGCGGGGCCGCAGGGCGCGGGGCTTACCGGACGAGGTCGATGACTTCCTCGGACTCACCGGCGGCGTAGCCTCCCTTCTGACCGAGGAGGCTCTGCGCGCGGACGCCCGTGATGATGAGGAGCACCTTGATGGTGTTCTCCATATCGGGGGAGTTCTCGACCGAGCAGCCCCAGATGATCCGGGCGCGCTTCGAGATCTTTCCGCCGACCAGCGCCGCGGCCTTCTCGGCTTCGCTGACCGTCATGGTCGGACCGCCGATCACGCGCACGAGGGCTCCGGTCGCGTCCTTGAGCTCGACGGATCCCAGCAGTGGGGAAGTGAGCGCTTCGGTGACCGCTTCAGTGACCCGGTCGGTCGCACTCTCGCTCTCGCCGAGACCGATGAGCGCGACGCCGCCGTCCTTCATGACCGTCAGGATGTCGGCGTAGTCGAGGTTCACGAGGCCGGGCCGCGTCACGATCTCCGTGATGCCCTTGATCGCG
>DATEQS010000046.1:0-18911 GCA_035272385.1 Thermoplasmata archaeon | reverse complement strand
AGGGCGAGAACCTGGCGGTGCTCATCGACGGGCACGCCGGCCGCGTCATCCGGACGGTGCAGTGACCGGTCCCTCCTCTGTTTAATACCGGGTCTCCTGATTCCGACCGTCATGGTTATCGGGCGGGCCCGAGCCGTCGGGGTCCCGTGGCACCACGGTTGGGTCGTCGTCCTCGCGCTGACGATGATCGCGAGCAGCGTCATCGTTTCGCGGGCCTCGGCGCCCGGTGCAGCAGGGCCACTGGCCAACGCTTCCGAGAGGGCTTCGCTCCCGGGGACCGGGCTCCGTGACTCCGGGGCGCCGACGAGCCTTTCGCAACCGAAGGAGTTCTCGGGGAGTCCGAATTCCGCGACCGTCCCCGTCGGGTCGGTCGTCCGAACGGTGTTTCCGGGTTTCAACACCTCCTTACCGGGGAGTTTCACCTCGAGCGTCTCTGCCTGGGAAGTGGGGAGTCCGGCGTACGTCCCGTCGACGGACACGATCTGGTTCCCGCAGCGAGGCGTGTCGATTCCCGGAGTTCCGTTCCCCACCATCTCGCCCGCCGCGGTCTTCAACCTGGCCACGAAGAGCTTCGACCAGCTCGTCACCAATCTTTCGAACGCGTCGGCTCTGGCCTACGATCCCGGAAACGGTTTCCTCTACGCTACCGAGCCCGGGACCGATTCGGTAGCGGTGATCAACCCCGTCACCGATGCCATCGTCAAGGCGTCCATCCCGGTCGGCCTGGACCCTGACGCGATCGCGTTCGATCCTGCCTCAAACAGTGTGTTCGTGGCGAACTATGGCTCATCGAATCTCACAGTCATAGACGCCATCGATAACCAGGTGTCTGTACCCGGCGTTCCGGTTGGATCCAATCCCGTGGCACTTGTCGACGACTCACGGGACGGACTGATTTTTGTCGCGAACGCCGGTAGTGGTTTCATTTCCGTGATCATTGCAAACAGCCCATCCGTTCATCAGATTCCGGTCTCGCTTCTCTATGGTGCCGCATCCGGGGTGGCTTATTCGGGCCAGGCTAACACCGTCGTCGCGACCGTGCCATCGAGTTCTTACGCAACGATATTTCAGGCCTACCCACAAGCCATCATCACGAGCGTCGCACTGGTCGGAAAGAGTATGGGCTCTCCGGTGACCTCAGAGAACGGCACGGAGTTTGTTCTGGGGAACGCGAGCGGTGGCAATCTTGCGGTCCTGAACTCGAGCTTCGGTACACGGATCGGGGGCTCAGTTCCAGTTGACCGCAACGCGTCGCAACTCGTGCTGGCCCCTGCATCGGGAACTGTGTATTGTTGGTCGTCGGAAGCCCGTCTCCTCGAATCTCTAGACCTTACCTCCATTACGGTGACTGCCGTCACCCCGACCACAGCTCCGCAGCTAGTATCGATCAGCTCTCCGGTCGGGGAGTATAGGGTCTTCGTCTCCTCCGGAAACGGCTCTCTGATCTATCCTCTCGGCTCGTTGACGCTGACCGGGAGCTCGCCGAGGCTCGTGACCTCGTCGGCAGCGCTTTCGGTTGTCACCGACTCGAGTTCCGACCGCCTCTATGTTGGAACCGCGGCCGGCCTGAAAGTTTACAATTCAACCACAGACCAGTTGATTCCGTCGGTCTCTGGCCTCAGCGGAGAGGATTCTCAGCTCCTCTTGGATCAGACGGACAATCTTCTCTGGTTGGTGGACAGTCTCTCGGGCGTCTCGGCTGTGAATCTTACGACAAACCTGGTCTCGTTTACGACGGGGCTGTCACCAGCGCCCAAATCCGTGGAAGCGATTGCAGTCGACCCCGCGAACTCTGAGGCATTCGTCTTGGTCTCCTCCGGTGCGGTCGCCGTTCTGAATTCGCTTTCTGGTCACGTGGTGAACCCCTCGATCACCGTGGGACACAACGTCACGAGCGTCGTCTACGACCCGGTAGACCACCAGGTCTACTCGGCCGGAGACCAGGTATCCCTCCTGAACGCGAGCTCGCTCTCGATCGATGGGGGACCCATACTCCTGGGGGGTTCGCATCGGGTGCTCGGCGAGGTCTACGAACCTTCTCGGACCGGGATCTTCATCGCGACCGTCGGACTTCTTTCCGGTCAGCAAGGCTCCGTCTCCGAGCTAGACGGAGCGTCGATTTCGGCCAGCGAGGGATCCGTCGTCGAAATTCCAGTCGGGGAAGCTCCCGACGCGTTCGGTGTCGTCACGCCACAGGGCAACCCCGTGCCCGGTTCAGCGATGCTGTGGGTGGCCAACGAGCTTTCCGGAACGATCAGCGTTCTCACGAGCCCTCCCGAGATCACGGGCTTCGGCGCGAGTCCATCGACTCTCGACCTCGGGTTCCCGACTACGATCACCGTCACCTACGAGGGCGGCGCCGGACTTTCGGCGATTACCTACTACGGTCTCCCGCCGGGCTGCGCATCGGCAAACGTGGTTCAGCTGAATTGTACGCCTTCCGCCACCGGCGTCTTTTCCCTCTCGGCCAACGTGACGGATTCCTTCGGGTTCTTGACAAACGCTACGACGACTTTGACGGTGCTGCGTTCCCTCGCGATCCGGACGATATTCTCGCCCTCAACATTCCCGTACCTCGACCCCGGCATTCCGCTCGTCGGCTCGGCATCCGCCTCGAACGGATTGCCACCCTATTCGTACCTCTGGTCGTTCGGGGACGGGTCCACGGCGTCCGGAAAGAACGCTTCGCACGCCTACGCACGGCCCGGAACCTACGTCGTGACCGCCGAGGTCAGGGATTCCACCGGAGCTTCCAACAACTCCTCCACCGCGATCATCGTGGTCGCGCCCCCGAGCATCGCGATTTCGCTCGAGCCACGGAACGTTACCGATGTCAACTTCCCGATCCAGTTTGAGGCGGCAGTTACTGGCGGTGCCGGAGAATCCGACGAGGGTTGGACGTTCGGGGACGGGACGAGCACCGGGCAAACGAACGCCACGCACGCGTGGACGCGACCGGGGAACTACACGGTCACATTCGACTACATCGATTCGCTGGGAGTGAAGGCCAATCGATCGGTGGGGGTCACCGTCCATCCCTCACTGACGGCCACCTTCGCTTCGGGGAATAGTTCGAGCTCGAACCTCACCTTGCCGGGGACCCCGGTGCCGTTCCGATCGACCGTCTCGGGAGGCACTCCGCCGTACCTCGTCAGTTGGAGTTTCGGCGACGGCTCCTTCGCGATGGGCCTGTCGGTGAACCATAGCTACGCGGCCGCGAGGACCTACTCCGTCGAGGCGACGCTCACCGACGCGGTAGGTGCGGGCGTCCGAACCAATCTTTCCGTGTCGGTATCTCAAAACACGAGCAACATGAACACCACGAACGCTCTTCCCGCTCTCACGGGAAGTTTCGGTTCGGGACTGTTCCTCGGGCTGCTGGCCGGTGGAGTGCTCGCAGCCGCCGTGCTGGTCGTGGCGGGTTCTCGCAAACGGGTTCGTCCCCCCTCGGGACCGGTGTCGCCGTACGTTCCGCCTTAGGGCGAACGACGGGACGGCCCTCGGGCCTCTTCCATGCGCCTCGGCCGGCCATCGATTCCGGCCTCCGAGAAGAGGTAGCGCACCGGCACTCTTCGCGCCGCGTGAGTCCAGTAATCGCACCGAGTGCAACGTTGACCCAGGACGACCGTGTCCCCCGTGAGGGTGCGGTTGTGGATCGGAGCGAGAGGGGAACCGCATACTGGGCACGCGACGAGCGGTCGCGAGGTCGCGCGCTCGGTGAAGCGGACCGACATGCGCACTCCCGGGACGTCGATGAGAAGTCGACGGAGCCGCGCGCCCCCGAGGACGGCGAGCGGCTCGTCTCGACGCAGCAGTTTCAGGAGCGCCGCCCGGAATTCTGCCTGGGAGGCGAACGAAGCCTTGCCTCCGCGCACGACCCGGCGGGCCGCCCGCTGCACGACCTCTGCGGCCGGTCGCCGGAACCGGACCGGCCGGTCGCGCTTAGCCGGCCGTGCGTCCGTGGCGCCCTTCTCGGGCACGGATCTCCTCCTCGTAGAACCGACGCGCGAACTCCGATTCCTCGGAACCGATCTTCACCGTTTCTTGGGGGGACGGGGCGAAATAGGTCAGCAGCGAGGCAGCCGCCGCGAGACGGACGGCGCGGGACTTGAGGCGCGGGGAGAACTTCGGGAAGTCCGTAGTCTTGAGCGCACGCTCGGAGACCTCCCGGAGCTTTTCGTAGAGGGAGCGCTCGAGTCGAACGGGTCTCGCTCGGAACTTCCCGGCGACGAGCGGATGCCCGGTCTCGATGGCGTAGACGAGCGTCAGGTGGTCGCGGATCTTCTCGGCGAGCGCGAAGTCGATCTCGCCCAGCTCGAGCCGTTCCGAGCTCGCCTCGACCGCGCGGAACCGCGCCCGGGTCATCGGGTGGAACCGAAGCAGCATCCGGTCTTCGAGCGCCGCGAAGTTCGGGTCGGCGATCGTCGTCCAGTAATCCTGGGCACCGGCGGTACGGACGTTGTAGTTCACCGAGAAGAACGAGCGGAATGTGTAGGGCCCGACCGTGCCGAAGGTCGTTTCCCACTTCACTTCCCGCTGTTCCATGACCAATTTCAACGGCTCGACCATCCCTCGATACTTGAACCAGTCGTTGAATTCGGGGACGATGAAGTTGAACGTTCGCCCGGTGTAGGCCGCCCCCACTCGCAGGAACTGGACCGGCGTGATGCCGCCGCAGTAGCGGTTCCGGCCGGGAAGTCCGTGCGCCGGGACACCACTTCTCGGGTTCCCGCGGATGAGGTCATCGATCGAGAACGTCTTTCCCGTCCCCGGGGGCCCGAACAGGGCGAGGTGGAACCCCGTCGACCCGGTCGGTCGCCCGGTGGGAGCCAAGAGCGGGGTATCGGCGAGCGCGTATTGCTGCAGGAGGGAGATCAGCGAGTCGAAATAGAGCTCCTCACCGAAGAGCCCCTTCAGGTATCCGGCGAGCTTCTGGACGTTGAACGTCCTTCCGAACTCGACGGTCGAGTCGAGACGATCCCGGAGGACCTCCCGCAGGCGGTCGAGGAACTCCCCGTCCATCGCCCGGATCTCCGCTCGTTCGTCGGGGACCGGGCCCAAAGCGGAGGTCTCGATCGCTTCCGACCGCACCACTTCGTCGAGCAGCAGTTGACGAAGCTCCTCCGGGTACGGAATTTGGTAGAGCTTCTCTCCTTTGCCCTCCGGAAGCTCGAGGAGCAATCCCCGTCGCTTCAGGCGAGTCAGCAGGCGAGAAGGGTCTTCGAACACCCGCTCCCGAAGGAGTTTCGTGCGCAGCTCCGAGAGACGGAAACGGGCGGGCTGGGCCGCGAGACCGCGGACCGTGCGTCGACGGTCGGAATCCGCGACCAGCCCCGCGAGCACGCGAGCCACCGGCAGGTCCGACGCCAGTATCTCGAGGCCGACGGAAGCTGCCACTTTCCTCCGCGAGTCTTCCGACCGACTTATATTATCCCACCGACAGAATCTCCGACCGTGGTCGGACACAGCTCCTCCGCCTACGAACGGGAGCTCCGTAGCCTGCTCGAGGGACAGCCGGACGCCGTGCGCGGCTACGCTCGGACGCTGCCCCCGACCGAACGCTCCGCGTTCGAGCGGCTCATCGAGCAGCCGTTCCTCATCATTCGGGCAGCCGGATCCCTGGGTTTCGACCTGGTCGCGCTCCGCCGAGAGTTCGCCTTCCCTCTCGAAGTGAAAGCCTCGGCCGAGCCGGTCATCCGTTTCTCGGCCGCCAGCGGTCGAGCCAACGCCCAGTTGGAAGCCCACCGGAAGGCGGTCGAGCGCGTGGGCCTCACCGTGCTGTACGCGTATCGCCGCGTGGGCCTTCGCTCCGTCGAGAATTGGCGGGTGTTCGTGGCGGGGGAGATCCCTTCGTCGGGCCGGATCGGCGCGCTCTGCCGACGGTTGCCCCCCGTGAGCCGAACTCCCGAGGGCAACGGGATCCTTCGGTGGGAGGAGGGGCGGCCGCTTTCCGAGTTCCTCTCCCATGTTCACTATCTCCTCGAGCCCGTGATCACGGTGGGCGCGTGACCGTCCACATCTCTTCCGTCGGCATGGGCCGTTTCGGAAAGCGACCCGAAGGGCTCATCGACCTCGCGGCCGAGGCCGCGGGCCTGGCACTCGAAGGGATCGGACGGAAGCCGATCGACCTGCTCGTGGCGGGCTCGATGTTCGCCCAGGGGCCGCAGGGGCGCGAGGCCCTACTGCCTCGTCTCGTGGGCCGCCTCGGCCTCGAATCCGCCGCCGGGTTCCGGGTCGACTCCTCGAGCGGAACGGGCGGCATGGCCTTCCACAATGCCGTGCTCGCCTTGGAGACCGGACGCTTCGAGAGAGCCCTGGTGGTCGCCGCGGAGAAGATGACGGACCGCTCGACCGCGGAGATCACGAAGGACCTGGCGGCGTCCCTGCACATGAGCGAGGTCGCCGCCGGCGCCACGATGCCCGGACTCGCCGCGATCGTGACCCAACGCTACCTGCAGCGCTATGGCCTCACGACGGCGGTCTGCGACCTCGCGACGGTGCACGCACGCTCGATGGCCGTCGCGAACCCGAACGCCCACTTCCAGAAGGCGGTCACGGCCGAGGACGTCGCTTCGAGCCGCCCGGTCGCTCTCCCTCTTCGCTTGCTGCACTGCTCGGCGATCTCGGACGGAGCGACCGCGCTCGTCGTGGAGAAGGGCACCGGCCCCGCGACCGTTCTCGGCCTCGGCCAGGGATTCGACGCTCTGCGACTAGTCGACCGAGAAGAGTTGACCACTTTCGCCGCCACCCGCCTCGCGGCACGTCGGGCCTACGAAGCTGCTCGTCTCACCCGAAAGGAGCTCAACGTCGTGGAGGTCCACGACGCCTTCTCCCCGTTCGCCTTGATCCACATCGAAGACCTCGGCATCTGTGGCCCGGGGGAGTCCTCGCAGTGGTTCGAGAAAGGTTGGGTCGGTCGGGACGGTCGCTTGCCCGTGAACCCGAGCGGAGGTGTCATCGGCCGGGGACACCCCGTCGCCGCTTCGGGACTCGCGGAGATCGGCGAGGTAGCTCTCCAGCTGCGGGGAGAGGCCGGTCGCCATGCGATCGCGACTCGGCCGAAGATCGGACTTGCGCACTCCATGAGCGGGATCGCGTCGCACAATTTCGTGACCATCGTGGGAATGAAGACGACATGATTGCCGGCACGACGCTCGAGCTCTCGCTGTGTCACGCCTGCCAGACGCGGTACCTGCCGAGCGACGGACCGTGCCCGAAGTGCGGGTCGTCCGATTGCTCGGCGTACTTCACGTCGGCCCTCGGCCGGGTCCTCGCGGCGACCGAGCTCCACTACCCGGCGTCCGGTTGGCACGCCCCGCACCGCCTCGCCCTGATCGAGCTGGCGGATGCCGTGCGGGTCCTCGCGATCGTCGATGGGGCGCTTCCCGTCACGGGAGCCCTGGTTGAGGTCCGGCACGAGAAGGA
This sequence comes from Thermoplasmata archaeon, assembly GCA_035272385.1. Lineage (GTDB taxonomy): Archaea > Thermoplasmatota > Thermoplasmata > Lutacidiplasmatales > UBA184 > Lutacidiplasma. The sequence continues at coordinate 11,486 of DATEQS010000046.1, read as the reverse complement.
CGTCTATCGAGCGAAGTCGGAGCCCGCGCGCTAAGAGCGCGGGGAGGGGGACGTCCCGAGGGGACGGTCGGACCGACCCCTCTTTTGAACCCCCGAGGTGAAATCACCACAGGATTAGCAATCCTGCGCCTTACCGGGCTGGGCTATCCCCGCGTGAGGCCGTCGAGCCGGCTCCGCGCCTTAAACCTTCGGATACGAGGGCGAGCCGGCGATGGTGGGGCGACCGATTGCGACCCTTGGGCGCCGCGCGCCATGATTGCTCGCGAGAATCCGAGGACCGAAATCAGGATCGGGCCTGAGCGATGGCCCCGCCTCGCCCGGCCGGCGGGGAATTCTCTCCGACAGGTTATGTAGCGGCCTCGCGCTCCCGAGGCCGGAGCCGATATGCGAGTCGCAAAGGCGGGGGTCGTCGGGGCCGGCACGATGGGGGCGGCGATCGCGGAAGTTCTCGCGCTCAATGGAATCGAGGTCGTTCTCAAGGATGTCGACGCGCCGCTCGTCGAGAAGGGCCTCGCCCGAGTTCGAGGATACGTGGACGAGCTGGTCCGCTACCACGAGAGCCGGGCCCCGAAGGAGATCGAACGGATCTCCGAACTCGCCGGAGACCTCTCCGAGGAGCAGAAGGCGAAGATCCGGGCCAAGCTCGCCCCGAAATTCTCCCGGGCTCGCGGAGACGAGGTCATCGCGCGGGTCCATGGAACCACGGATTACGGGTCGTTCGGCGACGTGGACTTCGTCGTCGAGGCGGTCTTCGAGCGGTCGGAAGTGAAGCGACCCGTCCTCGAGGCCCTCGACCGAGTGGTCCCAGACCACGCCGTCATCGGGTCGAACACCTCCTCGCTCTCGATCACGCGCCTCGCCCGGGGGCTGAAACACGTGCGCGAGACGCTCGTCACCCATTTCTTCAACCCTCCTACCACGCTTCCGCTCGTCGAGGTCTCGGGCGGGGTCGAGACGCGAGAGGACGTGCTGACCGACACGATCGATTTCCTCCAGGGACTGCGCAACCACCGGTATCCGCTCGTCCCGATCCGGGTGAAGGAGTCGCCGGCGTTCGTCGTGAACCGGCTCCTGATCCCGGTGCTCAACGAAGCGTCGTTCGCCCTCGAGGAGAACCTCGCTTCCTCCCGGGACATCGACCTCGCGATGAAGACCGGGGCCGGGATGCCGATGGGACCGTTCGAGCTGGCCGACATGATCGGACTGGACGTCTCCCTCGAGGTCGCCGAGACCCTGTTTCGCGAATTCGGGGACTCGAAGTATCGGCCAGCACCATACCTCCGACGGCTCGTGGACGCCGGCCATCTCGGCAAGAAGACCGGGATGGGGTTCTACGACTACTCGACCTGAGGGCCCCGGCGATCGCGTGGCCCCGGAGACCGTCTTCGTCTTAGGCGGAGGGAAGCTCGACGGTCCATGAAGTTCCCGTCGGCCGAATGGGCGGGCGAGTTCCGGTCCGTGCTCAACCAGAACGAGGCGTACCGGGCCGCGGCGCAGGCATGGGAGGGAGACATCCTGTTTTTGGTCCGGAGCGCGGACGCGTCGAGCCCCTCGCCCGGAATCCATCTCGCGCTCGCCCACGGCGAGTGTTCGGCGGCCACGTTTCACGAGGATGCTCGCGCGGTGGCGAGCGAGTTCGTGTACGAAGGAACCCCCGAGAACTGGGCGAAGCTTCTCCACGGCCAACTCGACCCGGTGAAGGCGATCCTGGACGGCACGTTCCGCATCAAGGGGAATCTCGCGAAGGCGATGCGCTTCACGCGCGCCGCGAAGGAATTGGTCGAGACCGCCGCGAAAGTTCCCAGCGAACCCTGAATCCGAGCGACGGAATCAACCGGCCGCGGTCGGAACCGCCGGCGAGGACGCGGGAGCCGGCGGAGGACTGGGAGCCGGCGCGGAGACCGCGGGCTTGGGTGCCGGAGGAGCGGTCGGAGGCGATGCCGCGGGTTTCGGTGGCATCACGGGCGGTTTCGGAGGCGGAGGACTCAGGTTTCGCTTGAGGAACGCGACGATCCGGGTCCACGCGAACTCCGCGGGACCCACCTCGTAGCCGGAGAGGTCCCGGGCGAGGAAGTTGTGACGAGCTCCCGGAACCTCGACGAGCTCGCACGAGACCCTTCCCGTGGAGAAGACGGCGAGGAGCTGGGCGCGCGCCTTCGCGGCCGAGCGGTCCTCCGTGCCTCCGACGAAGAGGAGCGGGACCGTGACGAGTTTCGCGAGGTCGGGCGGCTGGACCGGCATCGGGTAGGCGAGGGCGACCGCGGCAAGCCGGGTGTCCTGGGCGGCGAGGGCGAGAGCGAGGCTGGCCCCGTAGGAGGTGCCGAAGACGGCCGCCTTCGTCGGGTCGACCATGTCCCGCCCTCGTAGGTAGTCGAGCGCGTCCCCGTAGAGCTGGAGCAGCACCGCCACCTTTCGGGAGCCCACGGCCACGCCCCCGCGGAACTGCGCGCTCGACCGCAGGGCAAGGTGGTGACCGACCCCGACGCCCTCCGTCTTCAGGAGGTCCGGAATGAGCACCTCGAATCCCTCGCGAGCGAACCGGATCGCGGCGTCGAGGAGGGTCGTGGTGATCCCGTAGACGTCCGGGGTCAGCAGTACGACCGGGTGCTTCACGACCTTGGTGGGCGAGAGGACGATCGCTTGGGCCTTTCCCGAGCTCACCGCCCGCGTGTCGAACGCGACCCTCTCGCTCCGGTAGATCGGGGCCGGTACGCCCGGTTTCTTGTCGGTCTTGATCCAGGTCTTGTTGAGGAAATCGAGAACACAGAGCTTGAACCGCTCCTTCGTCAGAACGACGACCGCCTGTCGCGTGCCGCAGATGTCGCAGACGCCGACGACGCCGGTCCCGAATTGCACATCGGTGAGGTTCAGCAGTCGGTCGTCATCGCGCATGGGTCTCGAACCGGAGCGGCCTCACGAGCCGAGGCCGATTCATAACCGTTGCCGACGGCGACGGGCTCACTCTCAGGGGAGCGGTCGTCCGGGCGGAGGAGGCGAGACTCGACCTCGATGGAGCTCGAGGCGATGCCGGTCGCGGGGGACAAGGACGTTGATGCCGCGCGATCGGAGTCGCTCGGCGAGGGACCGGTCGGCGGTGACGACCCAAGCTCGGTGGCGTACGGCCGCGTCGAGAACGGCTGCGTCGCCGCGGCCGGAGACCGGGAGGACTGGGAATCTCCGGGCCAAGGCCAGTGCGGTTCGCGCGTCGGGCACCCCCCTCGTGACCAGGCGCTCGAGCTCGTAGATGACGGACGATGGAACGACGATGCGGGCCCCCGGACGGAGGCGGTCGACCTCGGATTCCAACGGGAAACGGGTCCGAGCAGGGAACAGGAGCGCGTTGGCGTCCAGAAGGACCGGACCCTTCGCCCCGGAGGGCGGAGGACTACGGGCGCGGAAGGACGACTCCGAGTTGGTCTCGGTCGTGTTCTACGCCCCCTCGACGTCCGCGAAGCACGAATCGCTGGGCTTTCTGATTCGCGGTCTTCGGGATCTCCTCGAGGAACTCGAGGTACTTGGGTACCATGAAGAACGGAAGGTTCGTGACGCAGAACTCGAAGAGCTCCTTTGGGGCGACCTGAGCTCCCGGTTTCAGCTGGACGAACGCTTTCACGTCTTCCTCGCCAAGCGGGGAGGGGACCCCGACCACCACCGCCTCGAACACCGCGGGGTGCCGGTTGAGCACGGATTCCACGTCGTACGGAGCGAGGTTCTCCCCTCGCCGACGGATGATGTCCTTCTTGCGGTCGACGAAATAGTAGTAGCCGTCCGCGTCGCGGGTGACGTAGTCCCCCGTGTGGAACCAGAGGTTCCGCCAGGCCTCGACGGTCTTCTCGGGTTTGTTGAGGTAGCCTGAGAACATGGTGTGCGGGCTCTTGGGCCGGACGATGAGTTCGCCTCGAGTGTTGGCGGGCACGGGGTGGTCCTCGTCATCCACGACGTCCGCCTCGACGAACCCGAGCGGGGTGCCGACCGAGCCGACGCGGATCGCGTCCGGGGGGTTCATCAAAGTCGTGCACCCGCACTCGGTCATCCCGTAGAGTTCGACGATCGTCAGACCGAAGCGGCGCTCGAAATCGGCCCAGATGCCCCGGGTCGTGCCCGCGGTGAGCGCCGTGCGGACCGAGTGGGAGTGATCCGTCGGCTTCACAGGTTGCTTGAACAGAACGTTGATCATCGAGATCAGGAGCGAAATGTGCGTTGCGCCGAGCCCGGCAGCCGTTTCCCAAAAGGTGCTGGCATGGAACCGTTCGTCGAACGCAGCCGTCAAGTCGTTCAGCAACGCCGTGAGGGTCGTCATCTCCTGCGCGTTGCAGTGAAACAAGGGGAGGGCCGTGAAAAGAATCGACGACGGTGCGAGCCGACTTCGCCGACCGATCTCGACCGGGGTCGTCACCTGCTTCTGGTGCGGGATGATGGCCCCTTTCGGGGGTCCGGTCGTCCCGCTGGTGTACATGATGGAGACCGGGTCGCTCGCCCGAACGGTGGGAGCCGGGACGACCTCGTGGTCGGAGGGCAGGTCCGCAAACGAGGTCACGCCGGTCGGAACGGAAGTGGGCTCGGGTCCCGAGGACACGAACCATTCATGGGGAATGCGAAGGGAGTCGCGGAGCGGCGCGTAGGTCTCCCACAGACGACGGTCGATGACCAGACCGGCAGGGGCGCTGTCGGCGAGTTCGTAGCGGAGGATTTCCCCCTTGAGTCCGGTATTGAGCGGGACGAGGATCGATCCGCGCTTGGCCGACCCGAACCAGGTGAGCGGGAACTCCGGCGTATTGAACAGGAGGCTCGCCACCCGGTCGCCCGAACCGATTCCTGCCTCCGCGAGTCCGTTCGAAATCCGGTCCGTTTCCCGGTCGAGCTTGGTATAGGAGATCTCCCGGTTCGCGAACCGAAGCGCGATCCGGTCCCCGTTCTTCCGGGCCTTCCCGCGGATGAGCTCTCCCAAGGTGGGGTATTCTTCGCCCGAGTCGAGCACAGACCCCCACGACCTCCGGCGGTCCATAAGCTTCGTGGAAGCGAGCTTTCTTAGATTCGGGCAGATTCCGTCGTCCCGTGTCCCCGAGGAGCGAACCGTATCGGCCGGAGCTCACGATCGTCGCGGAGCTCGCTGCCGGGGCTGTCCTCCTGCGGGATTCGGCAGAAGAGACGCTCCTCCTCCACCAGCGGGACGAGGACCGCTGGTGCTTTCCGAAGGGCCATGTGGACCCCGGGGAGTCGCTCGCGGACGCAGCGGTCCGCGAGATCCGGGAAGAGACTGGTTTTACCGACGTTCGTCTGGGGGAGGAGGTCGCCGAGGTCTCGTACCGGTTCTACCGGCCAAAGACTCAAGAGAACGTGCACAAGACGACCGTCTACTTTCTTGCCTATACCTCCGAGGCGTCCCCGCACCCCGAGAAGATCTTCGACCGGGCGGAATGGGTCGACCTGAAGACGGCTCGAGAGCGGGTCAAGTACCCGACCGACCGCGTGGTGATCGACGCGGTCCTTCGGACGAGGTCGCGAACCGTCCGATAGTCGAGCTATCGCTAGCCTCGTTCTTGAAGAGAAAAAGAAGGAAGGGGTTCGGTGGGCCCTTCGGGGCCCACCGTGGGGCGCGCGGTCTCCTCAGGGTTGTCGGATGATGTCGTCCTCGGGAATCTTCCCGTCGGACGGACCCATCGTGGGGGAGTGGGCCGCGGCGGGGGGAACGCCGTTCGGCCAGCTCTCGCTGTACCCACCGACCAAGCCCTTGTGGGACTGGCGCCGGGCGTAGGAACGCCACTCGATCACGCCGACCGTTCCGAGCACGAGCGCAGCGGCGACGCCCACCAGGGCGACGAGCAGGGAACCGCCTATTCCCGCGGCCGCGGCACCGCCGCAGCCGTTGGTCAGGCAGTTCGCTTCCGCGTTCGCGGCGCTCACGCTCATCGGCTGACCCAGGACCGTCTCACCGGGGGAGGCCGGGGAAGCAGACCCCGCCGGTGGACCGACCTGGGGGGAGGGGGTCGCGAGGGCGCTCACCGACAGGTCGTTCGAGCCGAAGGTCGAGGACGCCGCGGTCACGCTCGGACCGCCGGGACCCGAGCTCACGAAAAGGGTCTCCGCGGAGATCCCCGCCGAGCCGAACGAGGTCGCGTCGTAGTCGTGGGTCGCCGTACCGAACAGGTCGAAGTCGTGCGGCACGAAGATGAACCCGTCGTAGTTGTCGAAGACGCCCTGGACGACCAGGATGATCGCGGTGCGGTCCTTCCCGTCGTGGAAGATCTGGGGCTGGATGTGCACCTTGTACCCGGTCAGGTTGACCGGGCCGGTCCCGCTGAGGGAACCCGCCTTCGAACCGGATCCGGAACCGGTGGTTCCGTTGAAGCCCTGATCCGCCCACGAGTAGCTCACGTTCCACGAAGCCGAGGGGCTCGCGATCGCGGACGAGTTCCATTCGTTGACTCCCGTCAGGTTGAGCGGGATCAGCCCGAGGGATGGGCTGAACGAGGTGGCCACTTGGGCCACGCCCTTCACGTCCAAGGAAGCGCTCGCCGTGTGGCCGTCGATGGTCTTCGTGACCGCCTCGGAGATCGCCCCGTTGAGGGATACCGACGCGTTGTCGATGCCGAGCGCCGGGACAGGTTGGCCGTTCACGTAGACGGTCGATTGGTTCGTCAGGTTCGCGAACGCCACGTCCACTTCCTGGCCGTGGTAGTTGTAGGTCGCGTGGAGGATGGGACCCGAGTACGTCGCAGCGATCGTGATCCCGACCGTCCGCTGTTCCTCGAGCATCCACGTGCCCGGGGTCGTCGGCGTTACGGTGAACACTACGGTCCATCCGAACGACGCGTCCCAAGTGATCGTCACATTCCCGTACTGGAGGGTGTTATTCGACCAGCCCTGCCCTCCGTAGGCCCATTGGGTCGACGGATTGACCGACACCGCACTCGTGACCGGGGCGGCGATCGCCGCGCCCGAGAGCGCAGGGACCGCCACGAAGGCCATGAGGAGCGCGACGCCCGCCGCTGCCACCCAACCTTTTGTTCCGCCGATTTTCGCCATGTTTCCTTCCGACGAAGGTCACTCCGTCAGAAAGGAGAAGTCCCGAATCCTCGACATAAGGGGGTGTTCCGAGAGTAACGGCGGTCGTTAGACCCCATGCGACGGCGTCGCATGGGGGCGCGCACCGAACCGGTCAGACGACGCGACCGCCGCGGACAATGGTCCGACCGTCGATGCTGAGTTCGGCCCCGGCCACCGTTAGGTGCGCGACGAAGTTGGTCCGGGTAGTGCCCCCGAACCCCGCGTTGCTTCCGATTCCGACACTCACCGCGCCGCGCTCGTTCTCTTCGAGATTGGGGGCGATGCGAATGTTCGGGTCGAGCCCCACCTCGAGCATCGCCGGGCGGTCGCGACCCTTGCCACCGGTGGAGTAGGCGCGTCGTACGCTCGCGGCCCCGGAGGAGTACTGCTGGCCCACGAGCCGGCCTTTTCGGAAGGTCCATCGCCCGCCCCGAACGGGGTCGCCGAAGAGTCCCGACATCCGGTTCGAGACCAGGGTTCCTTCTGCGGTCGACTCGTCGACCGCGACGAAGATGCTCCCGTCGGGGACGGTGGCCATCATACCGAACGGTTGGCGCATAGACTGCGGCGTGACCCAGCCGAGAGGGATTCGGGCCATTCGGCCCACCAGAGCGAGGATGAGATCGGTCCCGTTGGGGTGCCAGATCCGGACCGTGTGTCGGCCTTCGAGCGACCGGCGGAGCTTTTGGGAGTCGGGGACGAACTGCTTCGGGTCGATCATGGTCGCGCGAACGAGCTCCTTCCTCCAGGCATCGAACGGAACGCCCCAACGCCGGGCCGCGGCCGGAGTGATTCGGGCGAGACCCATCCGGACCCCCCGAACCCCCGCTCGGTGCGCCGCCCCGTACCATTTGCTGTTGAACGCGAGAAGTTTCTCGGAAGTGGCCTCGGGCAGACGCGCGAGGCGCCCGTTGTCCTCAGGGCCCCAGAAATAGATGTACACGTCCGTTTTTGAGAGCGTTGCCCATTCGTGTTCTCCGGGAGTGCCAATGAGTTCGGATCGACCCTCTTCCACCGCGGACCAGTACGAGGATTCGTCCTCGTAGTGCAGGAGCGGTCGAGCGCCGAGTCGGCGCGATTCTCGCACGAACCCGAGAGCCCAGGGAAGGGCAGTGGGGTAGACCTCGATGGTGACGTTCTCGTTGGGCTTGAGATGGAGTCGGGAGGTGAGCACCTGACGCGCCAGTCGGTCGGCTTCCTGGGGGGAGGGGTCGGTCATGCAAGGAGGTAACCGTGCCGGTCCTAAGCGCCTTCGCCCCCTTCCCCGGGAAGGTCCGCGAAACCCGGAACCCGGAATCGGGCCTCTTTCAGGAGAGCGATCGACGAAGGGTATCCGGCGTCCGCGTGGCGGGCCACACCGAGGCCGGGGTCGTTGTGCAAGACCCGGCCGATCCGGCGGTCCGCGTCGGGGGTCCCGTCGGCGACGATGACCAAACCGGCGTGGATGGAGTTCCCAATCCCTACCCCGCCTCCGTGATGCACCGACACCCACGTCGCCCCGCTCGCGACGTTGAGGAGAGCGTTCAAGATCGGCCAATCCGCGATCGCGTCGGAGCCGTCCCGCATCGCCTCGGTCTCTCGGAACGGGCTCGCGACGCTCCCGGTGTCATGGTGGTCCCGACCGATGGCGACCGGAGCGCTCAGTTCACCGTCGTGCACCATCGCATTCACCCGGTGTCCGAATCGTTCCCGCTCTCCGTAGCCCATGTAGCAGATTCGCGCCGGAAGACCCTGGAATCGGACGCGCTCCGCGGCGAGGCGGATCCATCGACAAAGGTGTTCGTTGCTCGCAAATTCCGACAGGATCATCCGGTCGATCCGGTGAATGTCCTCCGGCTCTCCGCTGAGGGCGAGCCAGCGGAAGGGGCCGCTTCCTACGGCGAACAACGGCCGGATGTACCGGGGGACATATCCTTCGATATCGAAGGCGTTCGTGACGCCGGCGTCGCGAGCCTGGGTCCGGAAGTTGTTCCCGTAATCGAACGCCTTGGCCCCGCGTTGGCGCATCTCCAGGATCGCCCGCGCCTCGAGCGCGATCGAGGATTTCACGCGCGCGAGGTAGCCGGGGAGGTCCGCCGTCCGGGCCACCGTCGCCTCTTCGACCGTCATCCCCTGAGGGATGTACCCGACTCGGAGGTCATGGGCCGCGGTCTGGTCGCTGACGATGTCCGGCACGGTCCCCCGACGGGCGATCTCGGGATAGACGTCCGCGGCGTTCCCTCGCAGGCCGACCGAGAGCGGTCGACGCTCGCGGACCGCTCGGGCGACCCGGGCGAGGGCGTCGTCAAGGTCACGAGCTTCTTCGTCAAGGTATTGGAATTTCAAACGGCGCTCGATCGCCTGGGGGTCCACGTCGACGATGAGGCCTACGCCGCCCAGCATGGTGATCGCGAGCGGTTGGGCCCCTCCCATCTCCCCTAAGCCGGAAGTTAGGGTCCATCGCCCGGCGAGGTCTCCCGAGCCGAACTCGATGCGGGCGAGGGAAGCGAGCGTCTCGTAGGTCCCTTGGAGGATCCCTTGAGTGCCGATGTAGACCCAACTTCCGGCCGTCATCTGGCCGTACATCGTGAGTCCCCGGCTCTCCAGATCCCAGAACACTTCGTCCGTGGCCCATCGAGGGACGATCAGGGCGTTTGCGATCAGCACCCGGGGCGCTTCGGAGTGAGTTGGAAAGACGCCGACGGGCTTGCCCGACTGCACGAGTAGGGTTTCGTCATTCCCGAGACTCTTCAACGTTGCGACGATGAGGTCGAACGACTCCCAGTCGCGGGCCGCTTTTCCGCGGCCTCCGTAAACGATGAGCCGTTTCGGGTCCCGCGCCACCTCGGGGTCGAGGTTATTCTCCAAGAGCCGCAAAGCTGCTTCTTGGCCCCATCCGAGGCAGGACAGAGTGGTGCCTCTCGAAGCCCGGACGACCCGGTCCGACTCGAGAGTTCGCGTCATTGGCCGACGCAAACGAGCGACCCGTAAGTAGGCTTTCGGATGAGGCCGCTGCCGACAGGAGGAGCCGCTGGATGCTCTTTCCTTAAGAAGGACGACCGGAATCTGTTTGAGCGTGCCGCCATAGCTCAGTTGGTAGAGCGGCTGATTTGTAATCAGCAGGTCGGGAGTTCGACTCTCTCTGGCGGCTGCGGCCAACGGGCGGGAGGCGTCTGGCCCGATTTCAACGACCGGACTGTCGTCGGGCGGGGAGTCCGGTAGTCCTCGGTCCGAGGCACCTAAGGGTCTCCCCCGGGTGGGGGGCTCCGTGAGAAGAGCCCTCGGGGCTCGAGCGCGCTCTCGAGCAGCTTCTTTTCGATCAGGGCCATCGATTCGGAGATCCCGGACTTGCTTCGGCTTAACTTTCGCGCGAGGGCGGTCAGCGTGATCCCGCGCGGGACGGCAAAGTAGCCGGCGTCCATCGCCTGATTGAGAAGCGTCTGCTGAGGGGGAGACAATAGAGGGAGGTGATCTTGCAACGGCCGTCGTCGGATGGAGACGACCTGCGGTTCGAGGGTGAACCTTCTCGCGTATTCGAGGACCTCGTTGAACTCCCTCTCCCGGGCGACGACCTCCCAACGCACGAATCCACCTTGCATCCGGATCGGAAGTGGGAGAGGCAGCTGCAGCCGCCGATAGAGAGCGATGATCGGCGGGTTCTCCATCGTGACTCGGTACAGGGTGCCATCGCCCACCTCGGCGAGGGGGTCCACGCTGACGACATCGCGGAACGCGGCGATCTCCTTGCCCCAAGCTCCCGGAGGGTGGCCGCTGATCCAGATGTCAGTGACCGAGGTGTTCGAGCTCACTTCGCCGATGCTGAGGGTTTCGATGAGAACGTGGGGGTGGAGGCGAGTGAACGGTCCGAACCAGTTCTGCTCCGGAAGTCGCAACCGGAGCGACACCAGGAGCAATCGATCCGCGACATTTCCCTTCGGGAATTGAGCGAGGCGGTGCGGACGGCCCCCTTCTTTGCTGATTGACGGGGGCGCGTCCAACTCGCCGTCCCCGGGCTTCGCCCCGTCGGACCGACCTGGGCGAGCACGCAATGTCATCGTCCTGCTCCCCGACCAGGAATTGGGCCTGGGGATAATAAGCCGGGGACTTGGCGGCTTGCCTTTCCGACCACCTAGTGCTGGAGGTGGCAATCCCTCTGGGGCAAGAGCGCCGGGGGCCTGCCGGCACCCTCCTGGACGCGCGAGAAACGGTAGGAAGGTTAATTATTCGTTATCCGCATGGATACGTCAATGTATCTGCGCCGGCACTGGCACCGCTCTCGCCGCCGAGGCGTCGCCGAGATCATCGGGGCGGTCCTGCTCGTCGCGCTCACCCTCGTCGCCGGCGTGCTTCTTTGGACGTTTCACATCTATACCGCCCCCGTCCCGCCTACCGTCAATTTCGTGATCCGCTCGGGAGGGAGCAACCCGGTCTGGGGGGACCCGACGGACTGCCAACCGCAG
>DATEQS010000045.1:0-128428 GCA_035272385.1 Thermoplasmata archaeon | reverse complement strand
CCCAGCACGGGCGTAGTTCCCCGATAGAGAAGTGAAAATGGGGATTCGGACCCTCCTCAGCGATAACGCGGTGTCGTCGTCGCGGTAGCGAATTCGCGCGCGCGTTCCAAGACCGACCGCGAGGAGCGCGCGGCTCCTCCGGTGAAAAGCCTCTTCTCTCTCCGCGCACTGACATTTAGCCATGATCGCACACGTCACACTGAAGGGCAAGGGGAATGTCGTATTCGTCTCTCGCAACGACTTGCCGGAGGATTCCCGAAGCGCACTAATCGCCCTCCTCGACGCGCGGCTCGCCGATGCCATCGACTTGCAAACCCAGATGAAGCAGGCTCATTGGAACGTCAAGGGACCGACCTTCATCTCGCTCCATGAACTCTTCGACAAGATCAACGAAGATGTCGAAGAATATGTCGACGAACTCGCCGAGCGGGCCGTGCAGTTAGGCGGCGAGGTCCACGGTACGGCTCGCCAGGTAGCTTCTCGCTCGACCCTCCCCGAGTACCCAACGGTCAAGAACGGTCGTCGACACGTCGAGGCAGTCACGACCGCGCTCGCGTCCTTCGGCAAGGGGGTCCGGACCGCGATCGACCAGTCCGACGGACTCGGCGACAAGGACACGGCGGACATATTCACCGAGATCTCCCGTGGCGTCGACAAGTGGCTCTGGTTCGTCGAGGCACACCTTCAGACGGAACGCTAGACTTCCGGCCTGGATCCGGGGCGTGTGGGGCCGCCGCGGCGCAGGCTTCATGAAGGACGCGCGCGACTCCGAACGTCCAGGCGCGAAATTGACCGGTCGGTTGTGCGACTTTAACTTGCGAACTCCCATACGAATAGTATGCCGACGCGGAGCGAACCTCACCAACCCGGCTCCCTATCGTCGGCCGTCGTCTGCTCCTTCGCGCCCCGAAACCGGCGGATACCGCTGACATCGCGCGCGGCCTTCGGGATCGCAAGGTGACTCGGCTGATCGGTTTGCCCGCGTCCGCCGGTTACTCGATCAACGACGCTCGGAAGTTCGTCCGTCAAAGCGAGGAGGGGCTGAAGGACGGGTCGGCTTACTACCTAGCTATCATCCTTCGAGAGAAGGGGGAGCTCATCGGTGGGTGCAGTCTTGACCAGATTCAATTCGAAAACCGGAACGCCCACGTCGGATACTGGATAGCCCGCCCTCATTGGGGACAGGGATACGCCTCGGAGGCGGCGTCCATGCTCTTCGCGGCCGGATTTCGCGAACTCGGACTCCACCGGATTCACACTGGTGTGCTCCCCGAAAACGTTCGGTCGATCCGTGTGCTCCTACGGTTAGGCTTCCGAACTGAAGGACGTGCCCGCAAAGATCGTCTCGCGGACGGTCGATATCGCGATTTGGTCCGTTTCGGACTCCTCCGCCGAGAGTTTAAACCCTTCCGGCTCCGACCTGCCCCTTAACGAAGCCCACGCGTCGGACCTGAGTCGTCGACCCCGAACCACTCCCGCGATTCAGGGGTGGCGCGCGCGCGTTCGATGACCGACCGCGAGGAGCGCGAGGAGACGAGACGAGATCACGCAGCGAGTTCGCGACTGGATTGATCCCACATCCTCAGCCTTCACCTCCGTCAGAGCGTCCGGCATGCAGGTGTTTGTAGGAGGCCTCATAGTCTAGAATAGGCTAGTCTAAATTGTCCGACTTCGCGCACCAATGACCGTGCCTGATGCCAGATCTAGCGGAAGGCGACTCCCTGACTTTCTTGCGCATTTCGTTCTGGGTAGTCGGAGTGGCGAATGACAGCCCAGGCTGCCGTTCCACCTCCCGCTTCATCGACCAGTATGTCGGAGTGGACCGCTGCGCGCGCGACCGTTGAGCGGTTCGATGGCTATCTCAATGATCTCAGGAAGTACGGGTTTACTCTGGTTACGGGACTTCTGGCCGTCACGGGGTACCTAAGCTCGAGCCCTGCCACTGCCCTTTCCCCGAGCGTCAAGTTGGGGGTGAGCGCGGCGATCCTAGTCCTCGTCGTTACGCTCTCGATCCTGGACAGTCTGTACAGTTCTTTTCAGAGAGGGGCCGTCACCCGAGCTCAGATCCTCGAAGGTTTCTTGAACATCGACTTGACTTCGGCAATCGCGTATTACGTCGCCGCCGGGAGATTCCGGAGCCACTTTCTATGGGTCTACGCAGCTTTCGCGACCTCCACCTTCGTTCTAGGGGCGAGCGTGTTGTGGGGAGACCCCCTCCAACTCCTCGTGATGATGGTCGCGTATGCGATTGCGCTGGTACTCATCGTCGTGTTTGGAAGCGATGCTCATGTGGGCATGGTCGACTGGAGCGTCGACCAGAAGCTGATTACGGCGGGCGCGCCAATCAGAGTCACCTTCACGAATCTGATACCTGATGAGAGGAGGGCACAGTTTCAGGTTGAGTGCGAAGTGTTCGATATCTTTGGAAAGCGAATCGAAACGCTGGGTTCGACAGAGTATCTCTTCCCGTTCATGGGAACCAGAGATTGGCTTTGGCAGAAGACCGATGTCGCTCCAGGGTTGTACGAAGTTCGCGGAACTTGGAGTCTCCTGGGAGTCCAGGTCAAGCAATCCTCAAAAGACGCGAGCGCGAGCGCAATTTCCACCTACTTGCCTCATTTTGCACTCCGTAGACGAGGGGTGGCGCGTGACTACGATCCGACCATATCGCGCTTTAAGAGCCCGCCGCGTGGGTCTCACAGCCTTGTTATTCAGGTCAACAGACAATCCGGTACGGTCGCACCACCGGGTGGTGGCAACTGACTTCCTGAGGGATCGCGAAGGCCCGACAACCCGAAGAGTAACAGCGCTCTCATTCGATGACCGACCGCGAGGAGCGCGCGGGGATGTCACCACACACGCTCCTGAACAAGTAAATACGAGGCGAACGAGTTTCAATCATGTCCGCGCGGTATTGTTCGGCCTGCGGTCAGCTGCTCTCGTCGGGATCCATGTTTTGTCCCTCATGCGGGGCGCGGATCGTCACCTCCGCGATCCCCACCAATGAGCGACAAATGGGAGCGATGCAGGGTCCTCTCTCGTCTCCCTCCACTGCCGGGTCGCCCCCGAGGGTTGTGGTCGCGCAACAGAGCGAGCAGCGGACGATCCTGTTCGTCGTCATCGCGCTCGTCGTCATGGCGTTCACGCTCTACATCGTGATCCTCGATAAGGACCTCACGGCGCTGCTCGTCGGCCTGCTCATCGTGTTCATCATCTACGCCCTCGTCCGCTTCTCGGGCCCGCGCCGCCGGGCCGGTTGAAGAAGCGTTGGCTCAGTCCTTTCCGATTCAGGAGATGAATCCGAGAAGCACCTGAGGATCCCCCACGGTGGCGGGAGAAAGGGGTCCGAGCCACGCGATAGGGGGAGACACGTGAATGATGCACGGCACATAAACAAGGTCCAATATCCGCGGCGAGCTGGCTCGGAGTTGCGCTGCGACCTTGGGGTTGTCCAATTTGACCCCCTCGATGTACAGTTGCACCAGCCTCAGTGCTTCGGCTTCCGTCGTCAATGGGGGAATCGCCTGTTGCCCCTCGATGGGGGACAAGGCAGCGTTCTGGAGGATCGGAATTAGTCCTCCGCTTTCGCTAATCTTCTGCTCCCTCCCGCGAACTTTGTTGGAGTACTTGACCAGCGTGTGACCACTTGCAGCGGGGCCAAATATGTCGGTCAACACCCGTGCAGTTCCCCGTCCCCTCAGGCTGGAAACATCCGATGGGAATGTCGCCGCGACGAGCAGAATCTCGGGAACCTCCTTCCCGCGCTTCGCCCAAAGGGCCCCCGTTTCAAAAGTGTAAGGCAGCTCCACCACCCAGAAAGGAACGAGAGTCCCAGTTCCCGCAAGAATGACTTTCACTGAGCCGCGGCCGGCTTGAGCTCCGCGGACCTCCGCGGCCCTCCGGAACGTCTCCTCTCGTAGCTTCGCCGACCGGAAGGTGGGTGCCCACTCACTCGGACCGGCTTGAGCCAGCCAATCGAGGACTCCCGCGAGTCGTTGAATGTAGTGGAGAGGGTGGGGAGCCACCGACGGTGAGTTCTCCACTATGTTGAGCATGGACCCCACGGTCCGGACGGTGGCCAACTCCTGGTCGACGGCCGCGACCATGTAACCCAGCTCGGGGGTCGCCGATAGAAGGGAGCGCGCTTCGCCTAGGTCTCGTCCCGCGGCTCCCAGCAGTCGTCGCGATTCCGCAAGCTCGCGCCCACTCAACAGCAGATCCACGGCTTGAGCCTCTTCCTTTAGCCCCGTTAGGCGGATGGCCAAGGGAGACCAGCGCCCGGTGCTCGCTATCGCGTCTGAAGCGGTTGAGTAATTCTGGGAAATCAGATGGAAACGTTCGGGTTGAGCACCGCTCGATAGCCGGACCGCGACTAGAAGCGATTGATAGCAGGAGGCCAACCCGCCGGCGCGATTGAGGAGCTCTCGACTGGCGTCGTCTACTGCCAGACCTGACACCGATTGTACCTTGGCGGCGAATATCGAAACCGTGGCGGGGTCCACGCCGGCCGAGAGTTGGGCGATCGGGGAGAAAGGTAGAACAGCCAAGGACGAGGACAAGAGATTGAAACAACTGATTCGGTACTGGTCGCTCTCGGTGCTAAGACGTGGTCGAACACTGGAATTGAATGCTGCCAAACGCGCCACTGGATCGATGGTCGTTGACCGCGATACGTCGAGCCCCGGAGGGACGGCCTGCCGCACGAACGCGTTGACCTGTGCCATGAAGTGGTCGAGGAACTGTCGGGCGTCCACGATCCGCTGTGATGTTCCACAATAGGTGCAGGTCAGGATCTCTCCTCGAGCATTTCCGGCGTAAGGGGCACCGCAGGACTGACACCGGAGCGAAAGCTCGGTGAGCAGGTCACCCACCGGCTTTCTTTCGGTCACGGTCATTCAGTTCCTAGTCGCCCGGTCCTCAGCTTCGACCGTTCTGATTCAAGGACATGTGTGACTGCAATCGTTGTTCCATAGCACGAATCTCCGCCATAAGCCGGGCCTCTGCCTCGCCTGCCCTCTGGACGGCAATCCTGTCCGCCAGTCCCCACACGGCCGAGTAGCACCCCTTGCAAGCGAATACGTTGCGTCCGGAACGATCCACTGACGGAAGTGGCGATGCCTCCGCCCCCTTGAGTCCGTCAACGTTCTCGCCAATGGGCAATGAGACGAACTGGATGCCGTGACCCGTTCCCTCCCTTCCACAGAACCAGCATTTGGCCTGTAGCGCAAGACTGGCGACACGGTTCGCCGCAGTCTGTGCCTTACTCTCGTCACCCGCTTGCGCCCAGTACTGCTGGGCTGTCTGGAAGTGCTCGGCGGCGCCCAGGGGGTTGGAGGCTTGAAGGGAGTTTCCAAGCGTCTCAAACGAGAGCGCCATCAGCACAGGGAATCTTGAATCAGCAGGAACTATCTGCTGGTTGAACAGTTCAGGGAGGAACAGCACCTGATTCCCGAGTCGGGCGTACTCGTTGGCTACTTGCTGGACGGCTAACCCGAGGGCCTCAGCGGATCCTGCGCCGGACTGGAGCGCCGACATCACGTTCACGTCGTGCGCCGTCACTTCCAATTGAGAGGCAAGGTCCGCGGCGCTGATTCCTCTAGGACCTGGTCTCAACTCGGTGGAACCAAGTCCGGATCGAAGGAGCGCGGAAAGTGACAACAGCGAGTTCGGGTTCGAGTTTCGGACACCGATAGAGAACAGGTCAGCGTATGCGTTTGCGAGGCTGACGTAGAGGATACTTCCTTCCTTCGAGAACTTTCGAGAGGCATCGAGAAACTTTTCCCTGGCTCGGTCGAATTCGCGACGTCTCGCAAGGTCCAGCCCCTGGTCGAGTGTCGCTGAACCATCCTTGAAGATCGGGGGCATCGATTACCTCGAACGCGCTACGGGCCACATTTGGATAATTGCTTGCGTCCTAGGCTTCACGTGGGAAGTCGAGCCCGATTATCTGTCGCGGCTGCGGGGTCATCTGAATCTTGGAGGGGCCGGAACGGAACGTGATTGCGGGCCCTGTTGAGGCCGCGGCCCCGAGAGCTTCATGAAGGATGCGCGCGGCCGATGGAGGACCACAATCAGCGCTCGAGAGAGTGAATCGCGAAACCGAGATGATGATTCGACTCACCCGAAGGCGCGGAGGGCGGCGTCTGGCTTAAGCCCAGGATCTCTACCGGTACCAGGAAGTCCATGCCTTACTACGAATGCCCGGTGTGCGGCGGAGGCTACGTCATCGACCCGGCGCCGACACATCCGAAGTGCGACCGCGATGGTGCGACCCTCAAGCGCGCCAGTGAGGCCTCTTACGAGCTCAACGCCCGTCAGGACGACGACCGGCCCCCATTGATCAAGCGCGAGCGCCGAGGCAAAACGAAAAGTCGATGACCTATCGCGAGGAGCGCGCGGGAGGCTGGTCGGCTCGGCTCAACGAAGTCTTAAGAGAGGACACTGCGAGGCGGCGTCATGACCGTCAAACCCAACATTCCTGCCGCAGAGGCACTCGAATTGACCGCCCTAATCTCGCACACCGACGGGGGAATCGCAAGTCGTGTAATGGCCCGGGCCGGGGGTGGAAGTGCCACCCTCTTCGCGTTCGACGTGGGCCAGGAACTTAGCGAGCACACCGCACCGTACGACGCGCTCGTCATTGTTCTCGAAGGCACGCTGGTGCTGAAAATCGGAAAGACCTCAGTTCGCGCGGGCTCCGGCACAGTCGTCCGCATTCCAGCCAACGCACCCCACGCGGTCAAGTCCCATGATCGCTCGAAGATGCTGCTCGTCATGCTGCGAGGGCGCGATACCTGACGGAAGGGTCGATCGGGATTCAATCCCCCGCCGCGCGCGTTCGATGACCGCCCGAGATGAGCGGGAGCTTCGGTCAAGTCTCAAGGGGGTGGATTTCTCCTAGGCCTCGAACCATTTCTCCCCAAATCTAGGGCCCCGCCAGCACGGGCGAATCTCCCCAGTCCGGGGATTCTGTTCGCACGCCGCCGATGACCGACCACCGTAAGGTTGGCCCTCGGCCGGCTCCTCGAACGTAGACCGGCTCTCACGGTGGAGGTCAGAAGTGATCCGGGGGGTGGCCACCGATATGGTTAGCTAGGCCACCCCGCTCGAGGAGTCCCGTGGCTCCCGCCCAACCCAGAGCGGACGCCGATCCCGCGGTGCCATTTCCGATGATATCCTCGCGGAATCCTCGCTTGCCGGTCGTCATGCTCTGGGTCGTCCCGTTCCTGCTCGTTCTGAGTTACGTGATTCTTGTCGACATTTTCTTCCACGATGCGGCTCGCTGGACGGGCGGCCGACTCGTGGGGATCACGATTCTCCTGCTTGCGGTCACCTTTGCGTTCTCGTTCCTTTGGTACGGTTTCGCTTACGGGGTCGCGCTCATCCTCGGGGAGTTCGTTTCCCTCGGAGTCCTTCTTCTGCTCTCGAAGTTTCCGGGTCTCAACCGGCACGTGGTCGTGACCCCCCCGTCGCGGCCGGATTCGGCCAATGAGGTCTGGGGCCGGTTTGGGGTCTTACTCCTGATTCTGCTCGGCTTCGAGCTGATCTTCATGATCGTCATCGTGCGGGGAGGCGAGCTTTCCCCGGGTCTTGTGCTCGGACGGCCGTTCGTGTTCTTCCGCGACGAGGCGGTCGCCGGACTTCTACTCGCCGTGCTCCTGGCGCCGGTGGGGGCATTTCTTGCGAGCCGGGTCCGGACGCGAATCACCGACTCGCTCGAGTTTCCGCTCCTCTGGCTGGCGGCTCTGCTCCTGGTGGTGGGAGGCGTGGGTGTCCTGACCGTGGAGGTCCTCCCCGGTGTCGTTGTGAACCCGGGTCTGTTCTTCACTTCGGTTCTCTTCTACGCTCCCGCCGCCTGGTTCGTCGCACTCGCGTTCTCGCACTCTGAATCGAGGGTTCAGGCCGGATTCCTTCGCCGCGCGTGGAAGGTTCGCTCCGGTCGCTTCCACTTCGGGCGCGTTCAGATCCGCGATCAGCCGGGAGATACCACGACCGACGTCTAGGCCTTCACGGGGTAGGTTCAATCCGGCTCGAACCTCCTCCGAGATCCGCGCGCCCCCTGCCCCGGTCGACTATCGCGTGGCACCACCGCGGGTCGGGTTGGCGACGCTCACGGAATGGATGCCCGGGAACTGGAATGGAACCAGCCTCCAGGTCTTCCCCGCGTCCGGGCTGACGAAGAGCTGACCCGTGGTCGTGCCCACGTAGATGCCCGCCGGGCTCAGATTGTCGGTCGCGATCCCCTCGCGCTGGACCCCGAAGTGGCCGGGGAAAGCCGTCGGCGAGAGAAGCTTGCGCCACTTTCGAGTCTTGTCGTTCCACTCGTGGACTTGGAGATGTCCCTCGCCGGTCACCCGCGCCATGCCGTCGAGCCGGACGAAATACGCCTTCCCGGGAGCCGAGGCCGGCGATCCGACGCTGAAACCGAAATCGTCGCCGAGCGGTTTTCCGATGCGAATCCATTTCTCCATGCGGTCGTGCGAGACATACATGCCGCCGTGGTCCTGCCGATAGAAGGTGTCCGGGTTCGCGGCATCCGCGACCACATCGTGGACACATTGTCCGGTCTCGGGGTGTTTGTTCGGAAGGAAAGGCGCCTCCACTCCCTTGTTGGTCGGCTTCCAGGTCTGCCCCCCGTCCTCCGATCGGAAGGTTCCTACCGCGGACAATCCGATGTAGAGGCGCCGGGAATTGCGAGGGTCGAGGAGAATGGTATGCAAACAGGCGCCCCCGGCCCCCGGCGCCCAGTCCTTCTTCGCCGGATGGTCGTTGATACTTTCGATGGATTCCCAGGAGGACCCCAGGTCCGTGGTCCGGAACAATAGGTGCGGGTCCGCACCCAGGTAGAGTGTCTTCGGCTCGCTCGGGAGTCCCGGCTCGATGTGCCAGAGGTTGTTCAAAGCCCTCGGGACCGGGGTCGTGGGGTCCTTATCGTTGACCAGGGGCTGGCGGTCCTTTCGACGCGGGGTCAACGGGGTGGCGATCTCCTGCCAGGTCTTGCCCCAGTTGCGGGACCGCTGGACCTGCGGCCCCCAGAACGCGTTGTTCACGGCCGCATAGAGGTCGCCCGGATGTCGTGGGTCCGCCACCACATGGTAGACCTCACTTCCCTCGTGGGCCGCGGGGCCCACCTTCCAGGTCCTGCGCTTCCGGTCTCCCTCGACGACGTAGGTCCCCTTCCGCGTGCCCAACAGTATCCGTATCCGGTCGTTTCGCTCCATGTTTCGGAACTTCCTATCCCCCCGCGATCGAATGGAGGATATCGATGGCTCGGGCATGGGTCAGCGAAGTGGTCAGCCCCGTCGTCACGCTGACGTCCTCCCCGTCCACGAACACCCGCACATACCGACGCAGCGCGCCGGTCTCGTCCCGAATCTTGAACCGGAGACGTGGGTAGCGTTCTTCCAGTACGTCCAGGAGTTGGTCGACGGAATCGGCCCCGATTTTCTCATTTCCGCGCGGACCGAACTCCCGGAGCCAGCTATCCAGGTGAACTTCGAGCAGGGGGGCCGGCGAAGTTCGTGCGGAACGGGAAGTCTTCATCGGCCGGGTCGAGTGCGCGAGGTAGTCAATTGACCCATATGAATAGGCAGGTCCTCCCCAGTTCGATCGTCGCTACCCCGGACCGCTCGACCGCACGAGGCCCGGTTCAACGAAAGAGAGGCCGGCCGTTGGGTTAACCGTCCGACGTGGAGGATGGGTCGAGATGGCTCCGTGCGACCTTCTCCGCCAAACGGACGACCTCGGAGAACGGGGGACCCGCCAAGTCGGGCAGGACGGGCACGGTGACATTCATCATGACGACTGGCGTGCCGCCGTCGACCCGGAACCCATGCCGTATTCCGCCCGGGACGTACACGGCGTCTCCTTCTCGAAGAGCTCGTTCCTCCTCCCCGATTCGCATTCGCCCTCGGCCGGCCAGTACGACGCCGAGCTCGGGGAACGGGTGATCATGATCTTCGAATCGACGTCCCGGTTCGAGCCGGTAAAGTATGATGGAGCTGCCGTTCCCTTCGACCATAGGCCGGAGGCGAACTCCGTCCGCCAGGGTGACCCATCCTGACGATCGTTCGTCCCGAATGCGGGGCGACCCTCGCTTCACACATCTCCGACGCTGCGCAAGATGATAATGCCGCCGTCCCGTCTTTCGCCCCCGGTCCACCGACACGATTCGCTGCCGGTGGGCAGTCGACTCCTGCGTGAGCGAGGGGAACTCGGGCTCGACGCGTGTCCGTGCCCGGGAACTCCCATTCGCCGGTTCCGCGACGCGATTGCTTCCGCGGCGCTGGGAAGCACCGGTTCGCTCGCTTCCATCCCGGGCGACTGAAGATCGCTGACGAAACCGGCGGCACCACGGCCGAGGTCTAAGAAACAGGGGCGAGGAGAACCGGCCCCGCCGTCGACGGTCGGACCTATCGGCGGACTTACGACCGTTTCGAGGGGGCCGCTTTGGTCCCCACGAGAAGTCCCCGATCGGCCGTGAATCCGCGAGCCACGAACCGAGAGTCCTTACCTCTGACGGCGTGGTGGAAGGGCCGCGAGTCGACGGACGCGACCTGTCTCCGAAGGCCACTCCGGTGAGTTATCCGAGAGGGAAACCGTCGAGGAATCCCCACCAGGCTCCCAGGGAATCCCGGAGACCGCGCTCGGCGTCGCGGCCGGCGGTCGCTCCCTCGGCGAGGTAGCTCCGCAACAGTCGACGCTCGGCAGCCGAGTGCTCCACGTCCGCGAAAGTGTGCACGCGGAAGAATTCGTGCGCGGATTTCGAACGGATGCCGTAGTGAGCCCTCAGCCCCCGAGACTTTTCTGCGGCGACCGCGGGGAACTGCGACTCGTAGGCGTACAGGGCCCCGAGCGCGGCGGGCGCGCTCCCCCCGAGCGCGTGACGTTCGTAGGCCTCGAGGAGGCGACGGGTCGGGAGCGACGGGCGTTGAGGAGGCGCTGGGGCTCCGATCGCCCGAGAGAAATCCCGCCACAGCTCGGGGTGGGTCGGGGACCGGCCCTCTTCATCGACCAGGTTGTCGAGGAGGACGCGTCGCATGCGCGGATTGCGAATCCGCGCATACGCTCCGGCCACGTAGCGGGGAAAGTTGACCTCGAAGTGGTAGTACTGACCGGCATAGTCGCGGAGCGTCTCGATCGGGAGCTCCCCTTTGGACCACGCCGTGTAGAACGGATGCTGGAGCAAGTGCTGTCGTGTCACAAGCCGGTCCAAGTCGCGGATGGTCGTCATCAGTTCCGGGAACAACAGGAGGGATTCCTACCTTTCGGTCGGTTTCCGGGGGCTTGCGGGCGACCGGACGGGACCGACCTCCCAAATAGCCGGCCCGATTGCGGAGGCCCGGACCCGAATGGCGACACCGAGCGTGAGCCGGGACTTCGATACGCTTTCTTCGGTCTACGACGAGACGCGGCAACCACTCGACCCCGCGACGACCCAAGGCCTGTTCGGTTTCCTGGGGGAGCATAAATGGCACTCGATCCTCGAGGTGGGGGTCGGGACCGGTCGGATCGCCCGACCGCTCGTCGACCTCGGCGTCCGTCTCGTCGGGGTGGATGCGTCCCGGGGCATGCTGGGACGGGCCGCCGCGAAGCATCTTCCGTACCTGGTCCGAGGGAGCGCTTACCGACTGCCGTTTCCGGACCGCGTGTTCGACGCTTCGCTCTTCGTCCACGTTCTTCACATACTGGACCGTCCCCGGGACGGCCTCCGCGAAGCGGCCCGGGTCAGTCGGGACGGGGTCATCGCGATCCTCGACCTCCCCCCACCGAAAGGAGACAGGACGGCGCCGCCGGCCGAAGAAGAGCCGCGGCGCATCGTCCGGGAGATCCTCGCGGAGGCCGGGTACCCCGACCTCGTTCGCCGCGGCCCTCGAGCGAAGGAGCAGGAGATACTGCGGGCGTATCCTCCCGCCGAACTTCGCGTGCTGAGCGACCGGGAAGTCACCGAACCACTGTCAAAGCGTCTCGACATGCTCGAGAAACGAGCGTACCGTCACGTCCTTCGGGTACCTCCGGACCTCCTGGCCAACGCCGTCGCCGCCGCGCGGGCTCGCCTGGGGGACCGAACGGTCACGTATCGACGCACCGAGGCGGTGGCCTGGTGGCCCGTCGCCCTCGAACCGTCGGCGTGATCTGGCCGAGAGTGCGATCTACTTCGCGAAGCGGTGCGCCATGACGTACGGAAGAACCCCGCCGGCCCGGTAGTAGGCGAGCTCGGTCTTCGAATTCAACCGGCAGATGACTCGGAACTTTCGTTCGGTCCCGTCCTCCGACCGGGCGACGACCTCGACCGTACACCCCGGTCCGAAGGTGGTTCCCTCGGGAAGGCGAAGGGCGAACGATTCCCGACCTGTGAGACCGAGCTGCTTCCATCCTTCGCCCGGACGGAAGGCGAGGGGCAGAACGCCCATCTCGATCAGGTTCACGCGGTGGATCCGCTCGTAGCTCTCTGCGATCACCGCTCCGACCCCGAGCAGGCGCGGACCTTTCGCGGCCCAATCGCGCGAGCTCCCCTGTCCGTAGCTCCTTCCCGCGAGAACGATCAGCGGGGTCTTCTCGGTCCGGTATCGGCCCGCCGCGTCGAAGATGGTCATCGGGTCGCCGGAGGGGAGGTGCACGGTGTAGCCGCCCTCCTTTCCTTGGGCGAGCTGGTTCTTGAGGCGCACGTTTGCGAAGGTGCCGCGCACCATCACCTCGTGGTGGCCCCGGCGGGCGCCGTACGTGTTGAAATCGGTGACCGCGACCCCGTGCGCGAGCAAGTACTTCCCCGCGGGGGAATCCGCCGGGATCTCGCCGGCGGGCGAGATGTGGTCCGTGGAGACCCGGTCGCCGAGCAGGGCGAGGGCACGCGAGCCCTCGACAACGACGCCGTTCGCCGGAAGCCAGGGGGTCGGGAGGTCAAGATACGGGGCCAGGGCGAGGTACGTGGAGTCGGCGCGCCATCCGTACTCGGCGCCCGTGGGCGGGTCGAGGGATTCCCAGTTGTGATCCCCCACCTCGATGCTCCGGTACTTGTCCGTGAACATGGACGCATCGAGGCTCGCCTCGACGATCCTTCGGACCTCCTCGGCCGACGGCCAGAGGTCGCGCAAGAAGACCGGCGAGCCATCGGCCCGTCGCCCGAGAGGCTCGCGGGTAAGGTCGAGGTCGATCCGGCCCGCGAGGGCGTAGGCGACCACGAGCATCGGCGAGGCGAGGTAGTTCGCGCGCACCTCGTTGTGGATCCGAGCCTCGAAGTTCCGGTTCCCGCTCAGCACGGCCGCGACAAAGAGGTCTCGGGCCCGGACCTGCTGGCCCACCGGAACCAGGAGCGGTCCCGAGTTGCCGATGCAGGTCGTGCATCCGTATCCCACGACCTCAAATCCGAGTTGGTCGAGATAGGGGAGAAGTCCGGCACGCTCGAGATAGGCCGTCACGACCTTCGACCCCGGGGCGAGCGAGGTCTTGACGTGCGGTGGCACTTTGAGCCCGAGCTCGCACGCGCGTTTGGCGATCAGGCCCGCGCCCACCATCACGGTGGGGTTGGAAGTGTTGGTGCAACTCGTGATCGCTGCGATGACCACGGAACCGTCGACGACCGGGGGCGAGGTGGGCGTCGCGGGATCCGCCGCGAGCGCGGGTCGGCTCTTGCGGTAGGACTCGAGCGCCGTCCGGAAGGAGTTCGGGGCCTCACCGAGGGGGACGCTCTCCTCGGGATTCCGCGGTCCCGACACGGTCGGGACCACCGCGCCCAGGTCGAGCGACAGCACGTCGTCGTAGTCGATGGAGCCGGGCGCCGGCGAACCAAAGAGTCCCTGGGCCCGGGCGTAGGCCTCGACCCGAGCGATGAGCTCGGGGCTGCGCCCCGTGCCGCGGAGGTACGCCAGGGTCGCCTCGTCGATCGGAAAGAGCGCCGCGGTCGCTCCGTACTCCGGACACATGTTCGAGACCGTGGCCCGGTCGGGAACGGAGAGATGACCGACCCCCGGCCCGAGGAACTCCACGAACTTGTCGACGACCCCCTTCTCCCTCAGCCGGCGAGTCACGGTCAGAACCAGGTCGGTCGCGGTGGCGCCCTCGGGAAGCGAACCGGTCAGCTCGACCCCGACGACCTGGGGACGGGCGAGGAAGTACGGTTCGCCGAGCATGACGGCCTCGGCCTCGATCCCTCCGACCCCCCAGCTGAGGACCGACACGCCGTTGACCATCGTGGTGTGGGAGTCCGTTCCGATGAGCGTGTCGGGGAACGCGACGCGGCTTCCGTTCCCGCCGCGGGTCTGGACCACGGTCGAGAGGTGCTCGAGGTTCACCTGGTGACAGATCCCGTTTCCGGGGGGGACCACGTGAACGTTCGTATACGCGCTCTTGGCCCACCGAAGGAAACGGTATCGCTCGCCGTTGCGCTCGTACTCTCGGTCGAGGTTGATCCCGATGGAACGGGACGAACCAAAGCTATCAACCTGGACCGAGTGGTCGATGATGAGGTCGACCGGGACGACCGGGTTGATTCGGGTGGGGTCGAGGCCGCGACGCGCGGCCGCGCTTCGAAGGGTCGAGAGGTCCACGATCACCGGGACCCCGGTGAAGTCCTGAAGGAGCACGCGTTCCGGGTAGTAGGCGAACTCGGTCCCGTCCGCGACTGCTCCGCCGTTCGCGAGCGCCACGAGGGTCGCGGGGTCCGTGATGGCCGGGTCGAAGTGGCGGAGGATGTTCTCGAGCAGGACCCGGATCGTCCGCGGGCGACGCGCGAGCCGGAGGGGGTCCACGCCCGCGAGACGGTCCACTCGGTAGATCGTGGCGCGCTCGGAGCCCCAGGTCAGCGAGTCGGTCACGCGAAGCGGGTCGGAGGAGCTCATGACGGACCCAAGGGGCGAGCGTTCTTGGGCTCTTTGGCGACGGTGGGACTACTCCGGGGTCAGGTCCACCGAGCGGTTCCAACCGAGAGTCACTCGGGTCCCCGGCTCGGGGCGGGATTCCGAGGCCGGGGTTCTCATCTCGAGTCGTTGGCCGTCGTGGGTCCGCAGGACGACCTCGTTCTCCCGCCCGACCGGTCCGGCGACGAGGACTGTGGCGTCCAAACCGACCGCGCCCGGAGGGAGGAAATGGAGGTCGGCCGGGAGCACTCCCACCGTACCCGCCCTACCGAGGAGGATATTGTACCCCAGGAACCGAGCGGCCCGGGGCGTCCGCGGGTCGCCGAACACTTTCGAGGGCGACCCGGGTTCCTCAAGTCGCCCTTCGAAGAGCAGTCCGACCCGGTCCCCGAGGAACAACCCCTCCTCCCGGTCGTGCGTGACATGGATCGCGGACGTTCCGGACGCCCGAAGAACGTGGCGGAACTCCGCCCGCAGCTCCGCCTTGAGCTCCACGTCGATCGAGGCGAACGGTTCATCGAGGAGCACCAAGCGGGGCCGGGCGGCCAAGGTTCGTGCGAGCGCGACGCGTTGGAGTTCTCCGCCCGAGAGCTGGTTCGGTCGACGGTCCTCGAAGCCGTTGAGGTGCAGAAGCTCGATGAGACGCCCGACCTCCTCCTCCACATCGCGGAGGGGGCGATGTCGCAACAGGGGCGCGTACGCGATGTTCTCGTAGACCGTACGGTGGGGAAAGAGCGCCGGGTCCTGGAACATCAG
Organism: Thermoplasmata archaeon; assembly: GCA_035272385.1. Lineage (GTDB taxonomy): Archaea > Thermoplasmatota > Thermoplasmata > Lutacidiplasmatales > UBA184 > Lutacidiplasma. The sequence continues at coordinate 112,817 of DATEQS010000045.1, read as the reverse complement.
GACCACTCCGCGCTGGTGCGGGGGGCGGCGAGTGATATCGACCCCGTCGAGCCGGATGGTTCCCTGGGTCGGGGTCTCAAGGCCCGCGAGACAGCGAAGCAGCGTCGTCTTGCCGCTCCCGTTCGGACCCAGCAACACGAAAATCTCGCCCTCCCGGACCTCGAGCTGGATGTCCCGCAGGACCGGGGTCCCATCCCAGGCCGCCGACAGACCTCGGACCTCGAGGAGCGGGTTAGAGCTCGACACGGCGACCCCCCACCGCGATCACCGCGAAGACGGCCAGGCTCAGCAACAACAGGAGCCCTGCGGCCGCATCCGCGACGGGAAAGAGCCGGACCTCGGAGAGCGCGTACAGCGCGACGGGTAGGGTCGTGAGGGGAGGCGGGACCAGGAAGTTCGTCGCCGTGAACTCGCCGAGCCCGAAGGCGAACGCGAACAGCCCCACGGTCACGAGCCCGTCCCGGACCCGAGGAAGGTCGGCGTCCAAGAACGCTCCGAACGAGGAGGCGCCCAGGGTTCGGGCGGTATCGCGAGCGCTCGCCGATAGTCCCGCGAGGGGGATCTCGAGGCTCTGGAGCGCGAACGGGAGGGCGAGGATCGACTGGCTCACGATCACGAGCACCCAGACGTTCGAACCGGTGCCGATGAACGGTCGCCAGAACGACGCGAGGGCGAAAGCGAGGACGACAGGAGACAGGAGCAAGGGGACGAAGAGCAGGAGGCCGAGCGTCACGGCTCGATCCGGACGACGCACGACCGCGTACCCGCTCGCGACGCTGAGAAGTAGGGCGAGCAGGGCGGCCACGATCGCGAAGAACAACGTGTTGCCGAGCGCGCCGATCGCGGAGACTCCCAAGTGGGCGGTCGTGGAGGAGGAGAAGAGCGCCGCCCAAGCGGCCCCGGCACCGAACCCCCCGGTGGGAGCCACCGTTCGGTAGAGCACCGCACCGAGGAGGGCGGCCTCCGCTCCGAGGACGAGCGCGGTCTCGAGGCCGAGCGCCCAGGTCGAGGGAACATGCCAATCGACCGGCCGCAAACCCCCGGAGCGTCGCCCCGGATTCGCTCTCAGTCGGCTCACGAGCGCGAGGTAAGCGGCAGTGGGGACGAGGAGCAGCAGCACCATCCCGAGTGCGAGCACGGCGGCCGCGTTGGGCTCGAGGAACGTCTGGTCGAGCGAGTAGACCTGGGCTTCGAGCGTGTAGCAGCGAGCGCTCGCTCCGCAGAGCAGCAGCGGAGGGGCGAAGGAAAGGGCCGAGAACAGGAACGTGAGGAGTCCCCCCGCGGCTGCTCCTACCCATGTGGGCCGAGCCCAGACCTCGCGGTACGCGCGGAAGGGGGACCCTCCGAGCGTGGCGACCGTTTCTTCGAGCTCGACCGACGCCCCTTCGCACCCCGTCGCCGTCAGGAGGAGCACGATCGGGACGTTGAAGAAGAGATTCGCGGCGACGATCGCCGGAATTCCGCTCCCGAACCAGCCGGTGGCCGGTAGGACCGAGGAGATGACTCCCGAGGGGCCGAAGAGGTCGAGCACCCCGAAGACCACGACGAGGCTCGGCAAGAGGAACGGGACCAGAATGAGGGAGCGGAGGAGCGACCGGCCGGGAAAGGAGTACCGACCCAGGAATACACCGGCCGGATACCCCAACGCGACGGCGAACGCAGCCGAGAGTCCGCCCTGCTCGAGCGAATTCTGGAGGGCCCGCACGTTGTGCGGCGCCGAGAAGACGGAGATGAATCCGGCCGCCCCCCCCTGCTGGACAACGGCGTTCGCAAACAGGATTGTTACCGGAAGCAGCGCAAAGAGTCCGACGAACGCGAGGACGGGGAGGAGGAACCCGACCCCCTCACTTCGGGAGTTCATCAACCGCCTCCCGCGAGCGATTGCCACGTATCGAGCCAGCCGCCGGGAGCGGTGAGGTTGGAGGCAACCGCGGCGGGAGTGGTGGCATTGTTCAACGCCACCACTCTCGCGGGATCGATCGCGGCTGAAAACACCGAGGGAAGCGTCACCGTCTCATTGGCCGGATATTCCCACTCGTTCTCGGGGACGTTGGATTGGAATACACCGCCGAGGATCCAATCCTCGAGCGCGCGCGCCAGCGCGATATGACGGGAACCTTGCACCACCCCCACTCCGTAGATGGTTCGCCATCCATACGCCGTGCCGTTCCACCAGGAGACGGTGGCGTTGAACGTCCCGCCTTCCCCGTTCGCGAGAGCGTACGCCGGGTCGGTGGCGTAGCTGACGACCAGCTGATTCTGGCCCGCTGGGGTCCCGAACTCGCCGAAGGCGGTCGACCAGTCGGGCGCCGGATTGGGATGGCCCTCGGCAAAGAACCGCTGCCAGAACCCCTGCCAGCTCTGATGGAGCACCGTCTCGTAGTATTCGACTTCCCACGCAAGGAACTCCTCACCGGTGATGTCGTAGAGAGGGTTCTCGGTAACGAGCTGAGCCGCCCAGCTCGTGTTGGCGACGAATCCGGGCATCGTCGCGTGCGCCACCGCCCCGTCCGTGGCGTTGAGGAAGCCGGAGGTGTAGTCCACGGCGAGGTAGCCGTATTCGTACGGCACCACACCGTGGTCGGGGCTCAGCTCGGCCACGATCCAGGGCGGTATGTTGGCGAGGTTGGGCGGCGAATAAGGAGCCAGAAGGCCCATCCCTTCCGCCTCGGGGGCGGTCACCTCATCGAGGCCGACCACCAGGTCGGCGGCCGGAAGACCGTAGTCCGCGGGAGATTCGAGCGCGCTGACCAGATTCCCGGACGGACAGACCAGCTCGACCCGGACCCCGTGAGCCTGCTCGAACTGCCCGAGCAGCACGGAGAGGTTCGCCGCGCCGCCGCCGCAGTTGCCGCCGAAGAAACTCGAGTACGTGTAGACCACGAGTGTGGTCTCCCCGCTCGCCGATCCGGAGGCGTAGTACTCGTAGGTGCCAAAGCCGGCGATGACGACGACCAGCGCGACGGCGATGGCCAGGAGCGCTTTTCCGACTCGCCCCGGTCGGCGCAACCGACGGGGGCGCGAACTCTCGTCCGGGCGAGAACTCGTCACATCCTCCGCGGGCCGGCGGAGATTCGCCTCAGGTGCTGCATTTCGTTCCCTTCGCGGGCATTATCCCGAGCAGGTTCTTGGGGTCGACGAGGTCGCCCTCGTCCTCTCAGCCGGTGCCCAGCTCCCCCTACCTACTCGTGCGAGGGCGGAGGGGGCATTAAGGGTTCCGGACGACCCCGGCCGACCGTCTTATACGCGCGCCGTTCCTTACTCGGGCGAATCGGGTATGAGCGACCCCATCCTGAAGCTTCGAGTCGGTTCGGAGCTGGTCAAGCGGGGCTTCGCCCGCATGCAACAGGGCGGAGTCATCATGGACGTGACGACCGCCGACCAAGCCGCCATCGCGGAGGAAGCGGGTGCGGTGGCGGTCATGGCACTCGAGCGCGTCCCGGCCGACATCCGGGCGGCGGGCGGGGTCGCCCGCATGGCGGACCCGGTCAAGGTCCGCGAGATCAAGGAACGGGTTTCCATCCCGGTCATGGCGAAGTGCCGGATCGGTCACACGGCCGAGGCCCGCATCCTTGAGTCACTCGCGGTCGACATGATCGACGAGTCCGAGGTCCTGACCCCCGCGGACCCGTTCCAGCACGTCGACAAGAAGGCGTTCAAGATCCCGTTCGTTTGCGGCGCGAGAAACCTCGGAGAAGCCCTCCGACGGATCGACGAAGGGGCCGCCATGATCCGAACCAAGGGCGAGGCGGGCACCGGCAACGTGGTCGAAGCGGTTCGCCACATCCGGCAGATGCGCTACGACGTGGTCGAGGTCCAGCAGCTGGCCAAGAAGGACGTCACCGCGTGGGCCAAAAAGGAACGGGTCCCCGAGGCGCTCGTCAATGAGGTCCGAACGCTCGGACGACTTCCGGTGGTCAATTTCGCCGCGGGCGGAATCGCCACGCCCGCCGACGCGGCGCTCTGCCGGCTGCTCGGGGTCGATGGGATCTTCGTGGGCAGCGGGATCTTCAAGGCACAACACCCGATGAAGGTCGCGCGGGCGGTCGTGGAGGCGTCCCTCCATTTCGACGACCCCGAGATCCTCACGCGGGTCTCGTCGGGGCTGGGGGAAGCCATGAAAGGGGTCGAGATCTCCAGCCTGCCCTCCGAGTCCCTCTTGCAGACCCGAGAGTCGAAACCGATCGGGACTCCCCCGCGTCGTGCGTACCCCGAGACCTGACGGCGGGGCTGCTCCGCCGGCGATGGTCGTAAAGGGGAGTCCGTACTAGGGCGGCTTCGTGCGGATCGTCCAGGTCACGCCGTTCTATCACCCCCATGCCGGGGGAGTGGAGTCGCATGTCCGGGGGATCGTGCGCGAGCTCGCCCGAGAGGGTCACGACGTGACGGTCGTCACGTCCCGATACGACCGTACGCTCCCGGTCGAAGAGGAGACCGAGGGCTATCGAATCCTTCGAGCGCGCACCTTGGGAGTCCTCCTGGACACGCCGCTCGACACCGGCACCCGTCGGACCGTGCGGGCTCTCGCGCCGGACGTCTTCCACCTGCACTACCCTCCTCCGCTCACGTCGTATTTCGCGACGCGCGACATGCTTCACCGGAAAGTGCCGGTCTGCCTCACCTACCATTGCGACCTCTACCTGCCGGGAGTTGCGGGGCGGCTCCTCTCGGGCATCTACCAGCGGGTCTTCCTTCCCTCCACCCTCGACCGGACGGATGGGATCATCGTCCACACGAAGAGCTACGGCAGCACCTCGGCCATGCTGCGCGGCCGCGAGCTCAATGTCATCCCGTCGGCGGTGGACCTCGACCGTTTCCGGCCCGGGATCGACGCGAGCGGACTGCGGAAGGACCTCCGTCTCGACGGAAAACGCGTCGCGGTGTTCACCGGGCGACTGGTTCCGCATAAGGGCGTGGATGTCATTCTTCAGGCTCTCGCTCGGCTGCCGAAGGACGTCGTCCTGGTCGTCATCGGCGCCGGACCTCGCCTGCCGAGCCTCGTCGGGCTCGCGCGTCGCCTCCGCGTGGACGACCGCGTCCGGTTCTGTCCCGCGGTCTCCGACGAGAACCTGCCGCGCTACCTTGCTTTAGGCCATGTGTTCGTCTTTCCGTCCCAGAACCGGCTCGAAGGGTTCGGTCTCGCCGTGGCGGAGGCCATGGCCATCGGGCTACCGGTCGTGATCGCCGATATGCCCGGAGTGCGCGAGGTCATCGAACCCGGCCGCGAGGGCCTCCTCGCCGAGCCGCTTCTCGAAGCGGACCTCGCGGAGAAGATCCTCAAGATCCTCGACGACCCGGAGCTCGCCCAGCGAATGGGACAGGCCGCTCGGCAACGAGCCGAGGCTCGCTATGCGCTTCCAATCGTCGCCCGGTCGCTCGTCAGCTTGTACGAAGCCCTGCGCGCAGCTGGTTAATCTGGATCTTCAACCGCTCGGCCTCGGCCCCGGCCGCCTTTTTCCAATCGGTGCCGGCCGAAGCGTAGAGGATGCTCCGCGAGGCGTTCACGAGAAGGGCTCGGCCGTGCGCGTCGACCCCTTCGCGAACGGCGGTCGCGAGCGAGCCACCCTGAGCCCCCACGCCGGGGACGAGGATCGGGATCCCGTTACCGAGCGTCGCGCGGGCCGCGCGGAAGGCGTCGGAGAAGGTCGCTCCCAGCACGACCCCCACGTTGCCGTGGGCGTGGGCGAGCCGTCGGACCTCTCCGACCACGGCCAGCCACAGCGGACCGCGCGGGGTCGGGATCTCCTGGAAATCGAGCGAGCCCGGGTTGGAGGAGTGGGCGACGACGAACACTCCGTGGGCCGGGTCGTCCAAGAACGGTTGGAGGGTCTCCCACCCGAGCCACGGGGTGAACGTGACCGCGTCGAAACCGAACTGGCGGAATGCCCCGTCGCGAACCATCCGAAGCGTGTTCGGTATATCGTTCGCCTTGAGGTCCAGGATTCGAACCCGGGTCGGTCCGATCCGGCGACACAACCGGGAGAGTACCTCCATCCCGGGAGCGCCGTACTGAAAGTAGGAACCGAGCTGCATCTTGTACGCGGCGGCATGCGGGAACGTCGCCTGGATAACTCCGTTCAGGAACCCGCCGAGTTGCGCCCGAGGCGCCAAACGACGCAGGCTCTTCGGCATCAGCGTCGGGTCCGGATCGAGCCCGACGCAGACGAGCGAGTCCCTCGCGGACAGGATACGGTCCACTCGTTGGGAGAATTTCTGCGCCACGGCCCGCGGGTCATGTCCCTCGGGGGAAAAGGATTATGACCGGGGAAGCCGACCGCCGTCGGCCCTGCAAAATCGTTCCCTGGTGTCCGGCAGCGCCGTTCACCTTCCGCGACCGACGGGGCGCTTTTATGACCGGGGGAGGTGGCAGCCCGGTATACCTCCTGGATGACCGCCGAGCCAACTCCCTCCACCCCGGTGGAAACACGACTTCGCGACCTTCGGGTGACCACCTCTCCCGTTGAATTCGTCGCCCGCGTAGTCACCTGCGAGCGGCGGGAGGTCACCCGGAAATCCGACGGAGGCCGTCGCCCCCTGCTCTCGGGCTTGCTCAGCGATGGAACGGCGACCGTGCGGTTCACTTGGTGGGACCCGCCCCGGGAAGGGATCGAGCGCGGGGTGGTGCTGCGGGCGGTCGGGGCCGAGGTCCGCGAGTTCCGCGGTCGGGCCGAGGTAACCTTCACCTGGAAGACCCGGGTGGCACCGGCCAGTCCCGCCGAACTGCCCCGGGTCGATGCGGAAGAGATCCCCTTTCGGACGCTTCACGACCTAAAGCCGGCCGACGAAGGATTCCGGGTTGAGGTCCGGGTCGTTCGTATCGCACCGAAGAGCGTGACGGTCGGAGAGGAGCGGAGGGTCGTCCACGAAGGCATCGTCGCCGACCGCTCCGGGACGATCGCCCTTTCGGCCTGGAGCGATTTCGGTCTCAAGGCCGGAGAGGCCATCCGGATCGCCGGAGGATACGTTCGCAGCTTCCGAGGACGTTCGTCGATCGTGCTGGACGAACGGTCCGTCGTCGTCCGGGTCGAGGGGAGCGACCTGCCCGACCCGGCCGAACTCTTGCGCTCCTCGCCGCGCTCCATCGCAGAGGTAGAGGACGAGGGAGGAGGGGAGGCGGTCGCGGTGGAAGGGGTCGTGGTCGGACTCCTTCCCCCGAGCGGACTCGTCTATCGGTGCCCTACGTGCCATCGGTCCGTGCGCAGCGGCATCTGTCGCATCCACGGTCAGGTAGAGGGGCAGGCAGACTTGCGCGCGCGGATCGTTCTGGACGATGGTACGGGGGCCGTCACGGTGAACGCGAACCGGGCCGACACCGAACGGCTTTGGGGGGTCACCCTCGACGCAGCTCAGGCCCGGCTCCGCAATCAGCCGGACCCGAGCCTCCTCGAGGAAGAGCTGCTCGAGAGCCTGCTCGGTCGCCGATTGCGCGTGCGAGGACTCGGAACGAAAGACGAGTTTGGGGTCACGCTCACCCCGGAGTCGATCGACCCCGTGGAGATCGACCTGGACGCGGCGGCCGAAGAGCTCGCGGCGCGCTTGGGGGACCGCAACTAATGTCACTGCGCGAGCCCGCCTGGCGCATCACCGCCCGCGAGCTCGAGAGCTCGCTCGAAGAGGAGAAGGGGGAAGGGGAGCGCCCGGCGACCTACTTGCTCTCCCCGTTCGCCGCCCGGATGAACCGGGTGCTCATGGCCGGCAATCTTTCCCCGGCGGAATCGATTGGTCGCGACGAGTCGCAGGCGTTCTGGAGGGCCCGGTTGAGCGACCCGACGGGGGCCGTGGCGGTTACGGCCGGCTCCTTTCAGCCTCGGGCGATGGCCCAGCTGCGCGCGGGCTCCGTGCCACGTCCTGCGATCGTGGTCGGCAAGGTCCACCTCTTTCGCGGACGGGACGGCGTCGGTTACGTCTCGGTCCGGGCCGAGGGCGTTCGTTCGGTCGCGGAAACCGAAGAACGCGCCGCACTCGCCGATATCGTCCGGCAGACTCTCGACCGGTTGGACCTGCTCGAACGCATCGAGAAGGACCCCGGACTTTCCGAGGAGGCGATCCGAAAGGAGGGGATCCCCGCGGCGTGGCTGCGTGCCGCCAAGGAGTCGCGGAGTCGCTACCCGAATGTGGACCGGGTCGCCTTCCGGCGCGACCTCAAGAACGCGGTGCGCCGAGTCGCTGGTGACAGTGGCCCCTCCCGTGCGCCCCCGTCGGTCCCGTCGACCGTCACCGTCACGCGCGTCCCGCCCCCTCGCGCACCCTCGCCGGTCCCGTCGGCCGCCGAGCGGACGGAAGAGTCGCTATTCCTCGACCAGCTCGACGAGGTCGCGGAGGTTTCCGCGGACGGATACGCCGACCTGAAGGAGGTGTTTTCCCGCGTCTCCTCCCATGGGCTCGTCGGGGACAAGGCCGAAGCGATTCTCAACCGGCTGGAAGAGGAAGGCGTCATCGAGGAGCCGATCGTCGGGAAGTTGCGGCGTGCGTAGAGGCCGTCCCGAGGGTTTATATCGGGTCCCTCTTCGGAGGCGGGGGAATGAGGAACACCTGTCTCTCCGAACCGATGACGAGACCAGCGACAAACTGACCCCCACGCTCCTCACCTAGTAGCCCATGGTCGCTGAGAAACCCCCCCGCATCCTGTTCGTCGTCCTCGTCGTGATCGTCATCGCCGTGGCCGGCGCGGGAGCCGCGTTCCTCTACGAGTACAACAAACCGAAGGCGGCTGCGCCGATCTTGACCGTCCAGACCGGCGACAACGTGACGGTCAATTACGTCGGCACGTTCGGGAGCAGTCCGCAACAAGGACGGGTCTTCGATACGTCGATCTACTCGGTCGCTACTGAGAACCAGTCGTACCCGAAGTCGCTCGAATACCAATCCCGGGGAGCCCGGTCCGCGTACACTCCGCTCCCGGTGCATGTCGGCCCGTCCGGCTCGTACTCGATCGGCAATCTCACGTTCGGCACGGTCGTCACCGGTTTTTGGCAGGGGATTATCGGGCTTTCCGGAAACCAGACCCGGACCATCGACATCCCGCCCGTCCTCGCCTACGGTCCCCAGAATCTCAGTTGCCTCGTTACGGCGCCGCTCTCCCTTCGGGTCACGGCGGTCTCGAGCATCCCGATCTCGGATTTCTCCACCCTGTTCCCCAATGTCACCGCGAGCCCCGGGACGGTGTTCCCGGACCCCACGTTCGGATGGAACGATTCGGTCTTCGCCGTGAATCTGACCACGGTCGTGATCCAGTCGCTCGCGACCGTCGGTGAGGTCTCCCAACCCAACGGACTTCCGTTCACGGTCTCCGCCGTGAACGCGACCACGATCACGCTGTCGAGCCCGCTGACCCCCGCGAACGCCGGCCTCGTCCTCGGCCACGTCGGGGGCAGTGGGATCTGCGGGACGACGAAGTTCATCGTGAGCGCCGTGAACCTCGGGGCCGGGACCTACACGGAGAACTTCAACCCCGAGACCCGGGGCGAGACCCTCGATTTCACCGTGACGGTGGTCGACATCTCCCCCGCGTGACCGGGGCTCACCCACCGAGGGTGATCTTCCCTCGCTTCAGGAGTTCCTCGAGCTGGGCCTCCGCGGTCGTGGCGAGGAGGTCCTCGGACGGTGGGCCGTGACCGTGAGAATAGGTGCGGAGCATTCGCCGCGCCTGGTCGCGCCGCGAGCGGGAGCGCGCGAGCAGGCGGCGGGCCTCGCGCTCGAGCTCGTCCATCTCGCGGCTCACCGCGTCCACTTTCTCGATCGCCTCCGCCCGCGCCCGTCCCCTCTCGCGCAGCGAAGCGATGAGCCCTCCCGCCACCTGGAGCTTGTCCCGGACGGCCGTCATCTTCGCGTCCCGTTCGGTCTTGGCCGCTTGGAGCGCCTTGCCGCTTCGGTCGAACTCCTCCCGCGCGCTGGCGAGGGCGGCCTCCGCTTCTTTGAGCGCTAGTTGGTGGGCGGCCACCTTGGCCGTCTGGGTCTCGGCCCGCTTGAGCTCCTGAGCCCGCTGTCGCACGAGCGCGATCAGCGCATTCTCCTCGTCAATTGGCAGGGCGTGGGTCTGTTGGCGCAATTCGAGCTGGGCGATCTCCTTACGGATCTGTTCCGGCCGAACGCGCTCCCCGGGGGCGAACGTAAGACGCACCTCCCGCACCCGGACGATTGCCTCCTCCACCTTTTGGCGCGCGGCCTCCCGAGCGTTCCGAAGCTCGGAGATCCGTCTTCCGAGCGCGTGGTGCTCTTCGTAGAGCCGCTCGACCTCGTCCTGGGGGGCCTGGCGGCGGTCGTAGATCGCCTTCTGCTCGGACGAAATCCGTCGGACCTCCGCGATCAGCTCCTCCCGCCGGTCGAAGAGCGAGCGAAGCTTCGTGTCGATCGTCCGAAGCTTCTCGCGATCCTCGCGGTCTTCGCGTTCTTCCTCGTCGGAGAGCAGGGCCCGCGGAGGCACGGTTCACCGAGGTGTCGAAGGTCACAAAAGCCCTTCTCTTGGTTCGAGGGAGGGACGGCCAAGAGACGACGGTGTTCCGGGCACTCAGCCCCTGAGCCGTCGGGACCGGACGCCCCGGCGGGGAACCCGTTCCGCGAACCGCTGAGCGGCGAACAGGGCTGCCGGAACTGCGGCATCGATGTTGACCACCGCGAGAGGGGCACACGATTGCAACATGGCGTTGAGGGCTGCCTCGCCTCGGCCTCCCCGTCCGTACCCCACCGAGGTAGGGACTCCCACCACGGGCGCGTGGACGAGGCCCGCGACGACGGTCGGAAGCGCGCCCTCCCGGCCGGCGAACACGAGGTAGACCTCCGGTTCATGCGCTTCCAAGCGTCGGACGGCGGAGAGGAGCCGGTGGAGCCCCGCGACGCCGACGTCGTGGGCCCGAACGACCCGGATCCCGAGCTCGCGGAGGATCGCCTCTGCCTCCTCGGCGAGAGGCACGTCGCTCGTCCCCGCGGTGACGATCGCTGCGATCCCTCGACGATATCGCGGGCCCAGCGGGCCCGAGAGCCGAACGAGCCGATCGTGGGCCAGGAACTTGAGACGCGGGGTCTTTCCGGAGGTTGGACGCCACGTCCGAAGGGCTCGAACTTGGGCGGGCGTCGGACGCGAGATGAGCGCGCCGAGCCGTCGTTGGGAGAGGACTCTCGCGATCTCGAGCAGGTGTTCTACGCTCTTTCCCTCCCCGAGAATGACCTCGGGCACGCCCACGCGACGCGCGCGTTCACGATCGAGCTGGGCGAAGTGCCGGACCCGCAGGGCCTTCGGCTCCCGGCGCGAACCGGGTCTCAACTTCCTCGGCGGCACGGCAAGGACCACCCAAGCCGTGATATAGCGGATTCCGCTGGCAGGCCCGCCTCGCGCCCCATGCCCGATTTCTCACTTACCCCCGAACAGGAAAGCCTGCGCGACCTGGCTCGGAAGTTCGCCCGAAGCGAGATGGCGCCGCATGCAGCGGAGTGCGATCGGACCCCGCGGTTCCCCGAGGAGATCTACCGGAAAGCGTTCGACCTCGGACTGATGAATCTCAATGTCCCCGCCGAGTACGGGGGCAGTGGCCTCGGCTCGTTCGACCAGTGCCTCATCGTCGAGGAGCTGGCCTACGCCTGCGGCGGGATGACGACCTCGATCATCGCGAACTGCCTCGCGCTCGAGCCGATCCTCCTCGGGGGTACCGCCGAGCAGAAGCAGCGGTTTCTCGGTCCGTTCTGCGCCGAGTACCACCTCGCGTCGTTCGCTCTCACCGAGCCGTCGGGCGGCTCCGACGCAGGAACGATGCGCACCCTCGCCCGGCGCGACGGGGACCACTACGTGCTTTCCGGGGAGAAGTGCTTCATCACGAACGCTCCGCACGCCGCCCTCTACACGGTCTTCGCCACCGTCGACCCGGCCCTGCGACACAAGGGGGTGACCGCGTTTGTCGTCCCGCGCACCGCGAAAGGCGTCACGCCCGGCAAAGACGAGGACAAGATGGGACATCGAGCCTCCTCGACCAGCACGATCCGCTTCGAGGACGTGCGGGTCCCCGCGACGGACCGTCTCGGAGCCGAAGGGGAGGGGTTCTCGCTCGCGATGCGGACGCTCGACCAGACGCGAACTCCGATCGGGGCGCTCGCGACCGGCATCGCTCAGGCGGCGCTCGACCACGCCGCGGCCTACTCGCTGAAGCGGCAGACGTTCGGGAAACCGATCTCCGAGCATCAGGCCATCCAGATCAAGCTCGCGAACATGGTCCAGGCGGTGCACGCGGCCCGGCTCCTCACCTGGCACGCGGCATGGACGATCGACAAGGGCCAGAAGGGTACGCTCGAATCGTCCATTGCAAAGTGCTACGCCTCGGACGCAGCCCTGCATGTCGCGGACGAGGCGATCCAGACGTTCGGAGGATACGGTTACATGAAGGAATATCCGGTCGAGAAGCTTCTCCGGGACGCCAAGCTGACCCAGATCTACGAAGGGGCGAACGAAATCCAGCGGACCGTCATCGCCCGAGAGCTCCTGCGCGGGTACGCGTAATCCGGAGGTCGCGCCGTGGAGATCGTCGTCTGCGTAAAACCGGTCCCGGACGCGGAGACCCGCCTGCGGACCTCGGCGGACGGGACGTCCCTCGACATCGAGGCGGTCAAGTTCGTGCTTGCCGGCTACGACGAGTCGGCGGTCGAACAGGCGCTCCTCCTGAAGGAAGCGAACCCCGGCTCCAAGGTTCACGTCGTGTCGGCCGGACCCGCGCCGAGGACCGAAGAGGTCCTCCGGGCGTCGCTCGCCCTCGGTTGCGACCAGGCAACGTGGGTGGAAATCGCGCCCGGGGTAGCTCCCGATCCGCTGACAGCGGCTCGGGCCCTCGCCCGAGCCGTCTCCTCCGCCCCGCATGACCTCGTGCTGTGCGGCAAGCAGGCCGGGGACGACGAGGCCGGTGTCGTCGGCGCGGCCCTGGCCGAATCGTTGGGCCTTCCGGATTTCAGCGCCGTGCTGGACCTCCGGTGGGATCCCGGCAGCTCCCGGCTCCGGTTCCAACGCGCGACGGAGTCGGGGGTGGAGAAGTGGGAGGCCCCGCTTCCGTGCGTCGTTTCGTTGCAGCAGGCCTGGAACGACCCTCGGACCGCGAAGCTCCCGGCCATCCTGAAATCGCGAAAGTTGCCGATCGCCAAGGTTCCTCTCGAACCTCTCGCAAGCTCTGCGGGAACCACCCGGCCCACCAAGTTCGAGCTTCCTCCTCCTCGAACGGGGGCGAAGATGATCGAATTCAAGACCCCCGAAGAGGCCGCCCAAAAACTCGTGAGGATCCTCAAGGAGGAGGCGAAGGTCTTTCCATGACCGGCCCGACGTTGGTCGTCGGGGAGCTCCATGACGGAGCCCTCTCCGACGCGACCCCGGAGGCAGTGGGAGTCGCCCAGAGCCTTTCCGGCAAAGAGGAGGTCATCGGATTCCTCGCGGGGAGCTCCTCCCGCGCTCTCGCGGCCGGTTTCGGCCGATACGGCGTCGGGCGAGTGGTTATCGTGGACGACCCCCGCCTGGACAGCGCGGTCGCGGCCGTCACTGCACAGCTGGTGGCCCAGGCCGCCGACTCGGTCGGGGCGGAACTTGTGGTCGTGGGCGGCACGACGTTCGGTCGCAACCTGGTGGCCCGTCTGGGCGTGCGCTGGAACGCCGCAGTCGCTACCGGCGTGACGGCGCTCTCTCGGAACGGCCCGTCGCTCGAGGTACGCCGACCCGTCTTCGGAGGACGGGCCACCGAAACGCGGCAGCTCGAAGGAACTCACGCGGCCGTCGCGATCCGCCCCCATGCCTTCGCCGCTCCGGTGGAATCGGCAGTGTCCGTGACGCTGACCCCGATCCCCGCAGACGGTATCCCGCCCACTTTCTGGGCTCCGAAACGACTGAGTGTTGAAGCCGCGCCTCGCGGGGCCGGCCCGACCCTGACCGACGCGTCAATCGTGGTGTCGGGAGGTCGTGGGGTCCGGGCAGCGGAGAACTTCCATCTGGTCGAGGAGCTCGCGACATCGCTCGGCGCCGCGGTAGGGGCCTCGCGCGCGGTCACCGACGCCGGCTGGCGACCCGCAGGGTATCAAGTCGGCCAAACCGGGAAAGCGGTCTCTCCCCAGCTTTACATCGCCGTGGGAATCTCAGGGGCGATCCAGCACCTCGTCGGGATGGTGAGCTCCCGGGTAATCGTCGCCATCAACTCGGATTCCTCGGCCCCGATCTTCAAGGTCGCGGACTACGGAATCGTGGGAGACCTGTTCCAGGTCGTGCCGGCCCTCACGGCAGAGATCCGCCGGACGCGTGGGCAGTGACACCCGCGGGCACCCTGCCGGTGGATTAGAGATCCCAGGCGATCTCGACCCCGTCGAGGAGCAGCGACGTCAACTTGACCCCGGTGGCCTTCTGGGCGGCCCGCAGAACCTTGCGGGCCGAACGTTTGGGAGAACCGGCTTCCCCCATCATCGAGCGCAGGAGCTCGGTCGCGAACCGAGGGTAGATGGAGTAGATGCGGGGATTCCACTTGACTCGGTCGAGGCGAGCGAAGTCGCGGAAGTCCGGCAGAATGCCGGTCGTTTCGAGGCGTCGGTCGTACTCCGCGAGCGCTCGGGACGAGACATCGCCCGCCGCCTTGGCGTCGAGCGCGGTCTCGGCGGCCTCGAGCCCCGACCGCACGGCGTAGTTCATCCCTTGGATCATGATCCCGTTCGAGAAGACGAACCCGGCCGCATCGCCCGCGACCATCCAACCCTCTCCGTGGAACGCTGCCGGCCGGCTCGACCAGCCGCCCGGAACCAACTTCGCTCCGTACTCGACGAGCTCGGCGCCCTTCAAACGGTTCGCGATCGCCGGATGCAGCTTGAATTGCTCAATGAGCTGCTGGGCGTAGGCATTCCGACCGTAGAGCGATTGGAGGCGAACGATGATCCCGAGGGAGAGAGTGTCCCGATTGGTGTAGAGGAACCCCCCGCCCATGACCCCGGGCGGGAAGAGGCCGGCGACCCACTCCTCGGTGTGCCCCTCGCTCCCCGCGATATGGAAACGATCTTCGATCACCGACGGGTCGAGCCGGAACACCTCCTTGATGCCGAGCTCGGTCGACTCGGGGGAAAGCCGAGGCCTGGGACGGATGGGGGTCCCGAGCGACAAGCGGGAGTTCGCGCCGTCCGCGAGGATCGTGACGGGCGCGGTCATCTTCTCCCCGCCTTGGACGATCCCGTGCACGCGCGTCCCTTCCCAATTCAGACGGTCGACCGGCACCGACGGGACCACGGTCGCTCCGGCCTCCTCGGCCTTCTTCGCGAGCCAAGCGTCCGTGCGAGAGCGAAGAACGGAATGCGCTACGTACGGTTCGCGCTTCCACGACCCCTCCTCGAGGTCGAAGGAGACCGCGCTCTCCGTGGTGAGGATGCCGAATCGCTTTCGGACAATGTGACGCTCGACCGGCATCTCGCGCCACCAGTTGGGCAGGATGCGAGAGAGGTCGTGCCCCCAGAGGATCCCGCCGGAGAGGTTCTTCGTGCCGGGCTCCGCTCCGCGCTCGGCGAGGAGGACGTTCGCCCCTCCTTGAGCGAGGCGAATGGCCGCCGAGCTTCCGGCCATGCCCGCGCCGACCACGATGACGTCAAAATCGTCGGCCATCGTCCGCTGCCGGACTCGGCCAATTCGATTTAACGGTGCCCGCCCGGCCGCCTTAGCGCTTCGGACCGGCCCACTGAACCGGACCCGGAGCGGACTGCACGTTCTGCGTCGCGTTCTCAATCAACTTCTGGAACCGGAACGGCTTCGGGATGCCTTTCCAATCCTCGTTTCCCAGCCGGCTTCCACCCTCGGAGCTTACCCGGACGGTCCCATAGCCCAAGATCCGTTGGCCGAACCTTTGATGGACGTCCACCCCCCGGACCTGGGTCACCGGAATCTCGTCGAAGTCCTTCCCGAGGATTCCCTTCTGGATGATCACTCGTCGGTTGGTGACCGCGTAGACCGTCGTGATCCATCGGAAGTATCGGATCAACAGCCAGAGGAGCCCGATCAAGAAAAGGACGAGCCAGAAGTCCGCGACGTACATCTGCAAAGGGGAGGAAAGGGTGAGCGTCAACCAGTTGCTCAAAGTGGACGAAAAGACGGGGACGCTCGATGAGATCGCGTTCGCCGTGAAGAGCGTGAAGAGACCGAATACGAACGTCCAGACAATGGGGCCCGGGAAGTAGAAGAGTTTCGTGGCGCGCGTCTCCTCGAGCAGGTACTCGGTGTCCCCGAGGTACGTCGCCTTCAGTAGCTTCGGCATCGGACGAGGAGCGGTCGACATGGGAATCGTTCCGTGGGGGACGAGCCCGGTTGGGAGATAAACCCTCGGCCCGAAAGGTGCGTTCGGTCCCTCCCTTATATGGGCCGGTCGGTCGGGGCCTTCGATGGGTGTCACCGACTGCCACGTGCACATCAATCCGGTCTGGGAGATGCGGCCGGATGCGGTCCGGCTTCTCAGTCAGGTGGAACCGTCCGTGGCCCGGTACCTCTCCGAGCCGAAGGAGTTCCTCGAGTACCTCGACCGCTCGGGCGTCGAGCGCGCGGTCCTCATCAACTACGTCGCCCCCGAGGTGATCGGCTACACCGAGGCGGCCAACACGTTCGTCTCCGAATACGTGCGGGCGAACCCCGAACGTCTCATCGCCGTCGGGGGCATCCGGCCGGACCACCCCGACCCGGAGCGGGAGGTCGTGCATCTCGTCGAGGACCTCGGGATCCGCGCGCTCAAGCTCCATCCTCCGCACCAGTTGTTCCGACCGAACGCCTACGTCGACGGAGAGCTTCCCGGACTCCGGGTGCTCTACGACGTCTGCTCCCGCCACGGATTGCCCGTGATCTTCCATACGGGCACGTCGGTCTTCCCGAGAGCCCGCAATCGTTTCGCGGACCCCCTCTTCCTCGACGATGTGGCCATCGATTTCCCGGACCTGACCATCGTGCTCGCACACGGCGGTCGACCGATATGGACAGAAACGGCCGTAATGCTCGCCCGAAGGTTTCCAAACGTGTGGCTAGAACTCTCGGGAATGCCGCCGGCGCGACTTCTCGACTACTTCCCCCAACTCCCCAAGATCGTCGGGAAGGTCCTCTTCGGCTCGGACTGGCCCGGGCCGGGCGTCCGGGATATCGGAACGAACCTGGCAACATTCCGGGCGCTCCCGATCCCGGCCGACGACCAACGTCGCATCCTCGAGGAGAATCCGCTGCGGGTGTTCCCTCGCCGGGCGCCCTCTTGAAATACTGCGTTCGGCTCCTACTGACGTGACCGAGAGCCCCGAACGTCCCGAGGAGGTTCCGACCCCTCCGCCCGAGGAGGAGCCGGCGCCGATCGTCGAGATCGTTGAGGGGGGCGAAGAGGTCGGACGCCTTCCGCTTCCTCGGCGCAACCGGGGCGAGGTGTTCGGGATCGCGAATCAGCTGCTCGGGGCCGCCCGGATCCGCGTGATGTGCGAGGACAGCATCTCGCGGATGGGGCGCATCACGGGCAAGATGAAGAAGAAAATGTGGATCCGGGAGGGCGACCTTCTGATCCTGCGGCCGTGGGGCTTCCAGGAAGGGAAGGCGGACATCCTGTTCCGCTACAGCCGCACCCAATCCCAGTATCTCGCTCGCAAGAACCTGCTTCCGCAATCGGTCAACATCTTCCAGACCGCGGAGTCCCCTTCGGCCCAATAGGAGGCAGGATGTGGGCCTCCTCCCGACGTCCGCTCTCGTCCCTCGAGATGGCGGTGGTCGAGCAGAACACGGTCGCTCTCGGCGTCACAATCGACGCGTTGATGGAGAACGCGGGCCGCGCCTCCGCCGAGGAGGCGACCCGACACCTCCCGTCGCCGCCCGGACGCGTCGCCGTCATCGCGGGCACCGGGAACAACGGCGGAGACGGTACTTGCGCGACGTTCTACCTGCAACAGTGGGGGTATTCGCCCGAGATCTGGCTCGTGCGGCCCCCGGCAGAGATCCGGTCCCGGGCGGCCCAACGGTGCTTTGACCGTGTCAAGAACCGGGTGCCCGTCCGGATCGGCGTGCCTCGGCCGGAGGACCTCGCGACGATGCCGCTCATCGTCGACGCGATGCTCGGCACCGGCCAATCCGGACGGCTTCGCGCCCCGGTTCGAGAGGCGGTCGCCGCGATCCGGGCGAGCGGGGCCCCGGTCTTGTCGCTCGACGTGCCGACCGGGATCCTCGACCCGGACGGACTGCGCCCGTCCTGGACGGTCACCTTCACGATCCGCAAGGAGGAGATGGAAGAGGGGAAGGTCGGAGAGCTCACGGTCCGGGACATTGGGATCCCTCCCAACGCTTGGCGACAAACGGGTCCGGGCGAGTTCCTGTTCTTTCCGGTTCCGAAAGAGCCCCGCGGCCGCAACGGCCGATTGCTCGTGATCGGGGGAGGCCCGTACACGGGAGCGCCGGGCCTGGCCGCGCTCGCGGCGATGCGTTCGGGCGCCGAACGAGCTACCGTCATCACGCCCGAGGTCGCGGCCGGACCGATCCGTTCGTTCAGCCCGAACCTGATCGTCTGGCCGGTCGGCTCGGACCGCTTCCGACCCGCCGACGTGCCCGCAATCCTCGAGATCATTCGCTCCGCTCCGCCCGGCGCGGTCGTTCTGGGCATGGGAGCCGGCGCTCATCCCGAAACCACGGAAGCCCTCCGTGCGGTGATCGCCGCCCTCGCTGCCGATACTCCCCTCGTGGTGGATGCGGACGGCCTGGCGGCCCTTACTTCGACGGCCGTCGACGCCGACCGCCCGGCGCCCGCGGGTCTGATCGTTACCCCCAACCGCGGCGAGTTCGAGCGAGTCTTTCACGGCCCGGCGGCGGGGTCGTTCGAAGAGCGAAGCGCCTTTGCCGAGCGGGTCGCCCACGAGAGGAGACTCACGCTTGTCGTCAAAGGCGCGCCGGACCTCATCACGGACGGAGAGACCACGATCGGCAACCTGCACCACCACCTCGCGATGACCGTCGGGGGGGTCGGAGACGTGCTCGCCGGCGTCCTCGGGAGCCTCCTCGCCCAGGGAGTGCATCCGTTCCACGCTGCCCGGCTGGCCACGTTCTGGACAGGCGAGGCCGGACTGCGAACCGCCGCCCATCGCGGCTTCGGGATCGTCGCAACCGACGTGATCGAAGAACTTCCCGCGGCGCTCGTCGTCGGCCTTCAGCGCATCGAGCGGTCGGCCTAGTACGGTTCCGGCGCCTCAGGCGTAGCGGACCCGGCCCCGAATGACCTTCGCCCGCGCCCGGACGTCCTTCGCCCCGACCGGATTCCCCTCCGCGTAGCCTTCGTGGAAGACCCGGAGGAGAGTTTCGGACCTCGGGCTCAGGGCCTTCAGGTCCTCCTCCACCAGGTGGAGGTCGATCCCCAGCTCCTCGACCCCCGGGCTCCGCGTTCCCATGGAGAGGTCCAGGAACGCGGGCGGACCGTGAGGTCCCTGCGGGAACAAAACGTTCGAGCTCGTGAGGTCCCCGTGGGCGATCGACCCCGCGTGGAGAACCCCCAGGGCGCGACCGAAGGCGCGGAGCGCGACCGGCAGGTCGTCCGGCGGAAGGTTCGGGTCCTCCAGCAACTGGCGAAGGGTCGGGCCGGGAAGCTCTTCGAGAATGAGCCGGTAGCGCGGAAGGTCGATATCGTAGATCATCGGAGTCCGGATTCCCAGGCGTCGTGCGTCGACCAACAAGCGGGCCTCATTCCGGGTTCTCTCCCGTCGGATCCGCTCGTCGAGCGCCTTCGGACGGTAGGTCTTGAGGTCCCGTTCCTTGAGGAGAGCGGGAAAGCCCCACCAGTCGACCTTGCGGAGCGAGGCTTCGGCCCCGCGGGAGACGGTCGGTCCTTCTTCCGGTTCTGGGGGCATCGTCCGAACGGCCCTACCGACCCTTGCGCGCGGCGACGCTCCGGACGATCGCCTCGCGCGCCAACCGAGCCGCGAGGAGGCTCGTGTTCCCCGAATCGTAGTGGGGGCTGACCTCCATGATGTCAAGCCCCGCGAGCCGCGGAGCGGCCTGTCCGATGACGTACTTCACGTCGCGCGGGGTGAGTCCGAACGGTTCGGGGGTTCCCGTCGCGCCCGCGAACGCGGGATCGATCGCGTCGATGTCGAGCGAGATGTAGATGCGCTCGGTCTTGAGCATGTTGAGCGCCTGGTGGACCGCAGCCTCGATCCCGTCCCGCGCGATGTCGGCGGCCGTCACGTAGGACATTCCGATCGTGCGATTGTCGTCCATCTCCTGTCGGGAGACCGAACGCACCCCGAGCACGACGATATTCCGGGCGCCGACCTTCTCGAGGATCCGGCGGGACGAGCATCCGTGACTGCGTCGGTCGCCGAGGTAGCTCTCGCGGAAATCCATGTGCGCGTCCAGGTAGAGCACTCCGACGCCGGGAGCCGAATCGGGGTACGCCTCGACGACCGGAGGCGAACACGCGTGGTCCCCACCGAGGACGATCGGGACCTTTCCCGCGGCGAAGAGCGGGCGAATCTCTTCCCGGAGCGAGTTCGCCATGTCCTCCGAACTGCCGAACTCCTCAGTGTTGCCGAGATCGTGGACCGGAACCTCGGAGAGGTCGACCCCGGTCTCGAGGTCGAACGATTCGAAGTTCCACGAATGCATCCGGATCGAATCCGGGCCGAAACGCGCCCCGGGGCGAAACGAGGTCGTCCGGTCGAACGGCACTCCGACGATGACGAACTCGGCGTCGTCGTACGACGCGCTCGCGTCCGCGAAGGTGGTCGGCCGTTGCACGACCCTCGGACGGCCGTGCGCTATAAGACGGTGCCTTCGGGCACCGCCCTAGACGGCGGTGGCCTCGGCCGGAGCGCGCTGGAGGCGGGCCCGGATTCCCATCTCGCCGTACAGGAACTCCATCACCACGAGCGAGATCACGGTCGTGCCGATCGCCATGACAAAGAGGCCGAAGTATCCGTAGAGCTCGATCGCGATCGCCCCCACGAGAGGTCCGACGCTCCACAAGGAGGAATTGATGAGCGAGAACACGCCGAGATACTCCGCCCGCTGCCCCGCGGGGGCCATCCGTGCGACCCACGCGTTCATGCCGGGACCGAGGAACGAGAGCCCGCCGTTGCGCACCGCTTGGGCGGGGATCGTCTCCTCCCACGTCGCCGAGAACATGAATATTCCGTACGAGGCGAGGGTGAGCACCGTCCCGTACCAGATCCCTCGGATCTCTCCGAACCGGTCGATGGCTCGACCCAGCGGCAACCCGGTCACCGCTCCCGTGATGAGGCCGGCGATGGCGACGACGCTCACCTCGAGATTGTTTGCGCCGAGACTGGCGGCGAGAAATCCGTAGAACGCGGCGACGGCGCCCGAACCGATCGCGCGGATCGATACCGCGAAGGAGAAGTTGACGACGTTCCGCATCTCTCGCAGGGGCCGTCGCTCGCGCGAGACCTGGATCCGTATGTCCGGCACGAGGAACAGGACGACGGAGAGCGTGCCGATCATCATGACGACGACGAACGGGAACAGCGCCTGCAGACCGTACCAGTAGGTCACTAGGCCCGCGAGGACGAACCCGACCACGGCTCCCGCATTCGAGGTCGCGTTCAGCAGGCCGTAGCCCTCTCCACGCTCGTTGGTCCGAGTCACGTCGGCCACGAACGCATTGTACGCCGGACCCCCGATCGCGAGCGCGAGCTGGGCCGCGATGAAGAGCGCGCCGGCGATCACATAGCCCGGAGCGAAGACGATGGAGAGGAACAGAGGGAACGCGAGGGCCTCACCGATGAGCAGGAATGGTTTGCGTCGACCGGCCCGGTCTGACAGCCGGCCCATCCAGGGTCCGATGAGGCTCGCCGGCAACCAGGCCAGGGTCAGGATCGTGAGGGCGGCGGGAAGGGACGCGCCCTTCACCTCGACCAAGTACAGGGGAAGAAAGACGATGAACAGCCCGCCCCGGTTGCTCGCCAGCAGCGAGTAGAGGGAGAGCGACAGAAGTTCCCGGGAGGGCACGCGCGCTCCACGCAGCCCTCTTACTTACCGTAAACGCCGAGGATGTCCCGCGCGGCAGCGGTCCCGACAGAGGACCTATTATGAACCCGCCGGGGGTTCGTCGCCTCGTAGGTGGACCGTGTCCGAAGTCGAGCTGGTCGGTCGCAAGAACGACGAGGACGGCGTCGAGATCCTGACCCTGAAGAACCCTCCCGTGAACGCCCTCAGCACGGCGCTCCTAGCCGCGCTCTCCCACCAAGTGGACGAGATCGCCGCTGACCCGAAGGCACGAGCGGTGATCCTCACGGGCGATGGGCAGTACTTCAGCGCCGGGGCCGACCTCAAGGAAATGGCAACCCTCGATCTCGCGAACGCCCCCGATCTGGTTCGTAAGGGTCACGCGTTGTTCCACCGGATCGCGAGCCTTCGACCCCCGGTGATCGCCGCGATCAACGGCCTCGCGCTCGGTGGGGGCCTCGAGCTCGCGCTCGCGTGCGACCTTCGAATCGCCGGAGAGTCGGCGAAGCTGGGCGCCCCGGAAGTGAACTACGGGCTCATGCCGGCGTACGGCGGGACGCAGCGCCTCCCCCGCCTCATCGGAGTCCCGAAGGCGAAGGAGCTCATTTTCACGGGGGCGATGATCTCCGCTGCGGAAGCGCTGCGGATCGGGCTCGTGAACCGGACCGTACCCGCGGGCCAGGAGCTTCGTGCGGCGAGGGATATGGCCCATACGATCGCCCAGAAGGCCCCTCGAGCCGTCCAAGCCGCGAAACGCGCGATCGTAGAGGGGCTCCAGCTCCCACTGGCTCAGGGAATCGAGGGGGAGACGAAGCTTTTCGAGACCGAGGTGCTGACAAGCGACGACCTCGGAGAAGGAATCCTCGCGTTCGTGGAACGGCGACCCCCGAAGTTCAAGGGGGCGTGACGACCGATGGCGATCGAGTTCGAGTTCACGCCGGATCAAGAGGCGTTCCGGTCCGCGGCACGGTCGTTCCTCGCGAAGGAGGTTACGCCGATCGTCGCGGAGATGGACGAGAAAGAGGAGTTTCCCCGCGCGAGCGTCCGTCGAATGCAGGAGGAGGGGTATTTCGGGATCCCCGTTCCCGAGGAGTACGGCGGTCTCGGCCTCGGGAAGGTCGGCTACTGCATCTTCCTCGAGGAGCTCGGGAAAGTCGACGCCTCGCACGGAACGATCGTCGGGGCGCACACGTCGCTCGGCACGACCCCGCTGCTCTACTACGGAACCGAGGAACAGAAGAAGCGCTGGCTCGCGCCGGCGGCGAAAGGAGAGAAGCTCCTCGCGTTCAGTCTCACCGAGCCCGGTTCGGGCAGTGATTCGGGCGCCGTCCACACTGTGGCAGAAAAGGACGGGACCGACTGGGTCATCACGGGCAACAAGATCTACGTGACGAACGGCCGCGAAGCCGATTCGATCATCCTTCTCGCGGGCAACGACGTCAAGCTCGGACCGAACGGAGGTGTCACGGCGTTCGTTATCGACTCGAAACTATCGGGTTTCTCTGTCGGACGTTGCGAGAAGAAGATGGGTCTCCACGGTACCTCGACCGCGGAGCTCATTCTCGACCATGTCCGAGTCGGACCCGACTGCGTCCTCGGCGAGGTCGGGAAGGGGTTCCACGTGGCGATGACCGCGCTCGACGTGGGCCGCGTATCGCTCGGCGCCGGAGCGCTGGGGGGAATGCAGGCCGCCTGCCATCAAGCGATCGAGTTCTCGAAGAACCGAACGCAGTTCGGACTCCCGATCAGCGAGTACGAGGTGATCCAGTTCAAGCTCGCCGACATGGCGATGAAGATCCATGCCCTCCGCCTCATGGTCTACCAGGCCGCGCAGCACCAGGACCGCATGGGCACCGACCCCAAGGCGTGGAGCCGGCTCGAACGGGTGGTGAAGACGCGGGAGGCCGCGATCGTGAAGTGCCTCGGTTCCGAGTGGGCGAGCGAGGTCATCGACGAGGCGCTCCAGATCCACGGAGGCCTCGGGTACATCCGCGGCACTCCGATCGAACGAGCGTACCGCGACGCCCGGATCGCCGCGATCTACGAGGGGACCAACGAGATCCAGCGGCTCGTCATCTCGCGCGACCTGTTGACGCGGGGGCTCTAGGAGCCCTCAGTTCTTCGGCGCGGACGGCGGAGGCAGGGCCGCTGCTTCTTCGCGCAGCACGCGCCGCAGCACCTTCTGGACCCCGCTGCGCGGCAGCTGCTCGCGGAATTCGACGCGGTGCGGAGCCTTGTAGTGGGCGATCCGGTCCCGAACGAAGGCGATGAGCTCGTCCGCCGTCACGGCGACGCCGGGTTTCCGCACGACGAAGGCGACCACCGACTCGCCCCGTTCGGGGTCGGGACCCCCGACCACCGCCACGTCCGCCACCGCGGGATGTTGGAAAAGGACCTCCTCGACTTCGCGCGGGTAGACCTTCATCCCGCCCACGTTGACCATGTCCTTCTTGCGGTCGACGATGTAGGCGAAGCCGTCCGCATCGATTCGGGCGATGTCGCCGGTTCGGAACCATCCGTCCTTCAGCACGGCGGCGGTCTCCTCGGGCTGGTGATAGTAACCGAGCATGACCTGCGGCCCGAGGACGGAGAGCTCCCCGACCTCTTCCGGGCCGAGGACCTTCGCTCCGGTCTCGAGGTCGACCACTCGCTGGTCGGTGTCGGGGAGCGGGACCCCGACCGAACCTACGCGGCGCTCGCCCGATAGCGGATTGACGTGCGTGACGGGGGAGGTCTCGGAGAGGCCGTACCCTTCGACCACGCTCGCCCCGGTGAGCTCCTCGAACCGGCGTTGCACTTCGACCGGAAGAGGAGCCGAGCCGCTGAGGCAGTACTTGATCGAGCGGACCTTGTACTTCGCGAGGTCCGGCTGGCGGTTGAACGCCTGGTAGAGTGCGGGCACGCCCGGAAACTGGGTGGGCTGGTAACGGTCGATGAGCTTGAGGAGCTCACGAATCTCGGGTCGGGTCTGCAGGACGACGGTCGCTCCCACGGCGAACCCCATCAGCAGGGCCACCGTCAGTCCGTAGATGTGGAACAGCGGAATGGCGGCCATGACGACCTCGTCGCCCGGGGTCAACCGAATGTTCCACGAGTTCGACTGGGTGACATTGGCGACGAGGTTGCGGTGCGTCAGCATCGCGGCCTTCGGACGACCGGTCGTTCCTCCCGTGTACTGGAGCACCGCGATCGTCGTTCGGGGGTCCGACTTCGCGAGCGGGACCGACCCGGAGGTGCCGAGCGCCTTCTTCCAGGGCCGCACCCAAGGGTCCGTGGGGAAGTCGGTCGGGAGCTTCTGCTTGCGGAGCACGCTGTTGACGAACGGCCGGAGGTACCACGGATAGAACTCGCGCAGTCGCGCCACGAAGATCGTGGGGACGGCGACCTCGCTCCGCACCTTCGCGAGGTTCGGATACTGGATCTCGAGCGTCACGACCGCCTTCGGGGCGGCGTCCTTGAGCAGACGGGAAAGGTCCTGGCCCAGGTAGAGGGGGCTCACCTGAACGACCGTAGCACCGAGTCGCCAGATCGCGAAGAGCGCGATCGGGTAGGCGGGACAGTTCGGCAGGTAGAGGGCGACGCGGTCTCCGGGTCCCACCCCTTCTCGGGAGAGCGCGGCGGCGAAGCGCTCACTCGCGTCCCAGAATTCCCGATAACTCCACTTCGCACCGTAGTAGATGATCGCGGTTCGGTCGGGCCAACGGTGCACGCTGCCTTCGATGAACTCCGTCAGCAACTGGTCCGGTATCGTCACATGCCGCGGCACCTGGGGAGGGTAGCGACCGAACCAGACGCGCTCCCCGTCCACCGAAGGCATCGCGGTCATCGCCCCTCCTAAGGGGGTCCCGTGACTTCGGAGTCCTTCACGAATTGGACCCCGGGCTTGTAGCCCGTCACGTAATGGACTCGGTCGCCGATCGCAATCTGATTCTCGGCCCGCACGGTCGGCATCCAGCCGGTGATGCGACCGCCCCCGTCGAGCTCGACGACGACGTAAGCGTACGGCGCGTCGTTCAGGAAGTCCTCACTCGGGACCGTGAGGATGGTGAAGGCGACGACCTTCCCCTTCGGGGTCAACTCC
Organism: Thermoplasmata archaeon; assembly: GCA_035272385.1. GTDB lineage: Archaea > Thermoplasmatota > Thermoplasmata > Lutacidiplasmatales > UBA184 > Lutacidiplasma. The sequence continues at coordinate 86,796 of DATEQS010000045.1, read as the reverse complement.
CTCTCTTCGAGGTCGCGGTGACCGCATCGGGAGCACGCGAGCCCCCAGGTCGCGGTCACGAGCCCACAGTCGGTGCAGCGGAACCCTCGGAGCTTCCCGCCTTCCTCGTAGCCCTTCACGAAGTCGTCGATCGTGTGGGAGGCGGACGGCAGGGAATCGGACGCGTTCGACCCCCCCTTACCTTCGGGAAAAGATATGCACGGAACACGAACCGCCGGTCGCTCCGACGTTGTGAGCGAGGGCGGTCTGCGTCCGCGGAACCTCACGGCCCTTCGCGAGACCGTTGAACTGCTCGAAGATCTCGACGACCTGGCTCGCGCCCGTGGCGCTGACGGGGTGTCCCTTGGCCTTGAGACCCCCCGAGGTGTTGACGGGGAGCTTCCCGTCCCGGGCCGTAACTCCCTCGAACTCCTCCTTCGCACCGGTCCCCTTCGGGAAGAACCCGAGGTCCTCGAGCGCGAGCACCTCGGCGATCGTGAAGCAATCGTGGACCTCGAGGAAATCGATGTCCTTGGGTTCCAGGTGCGCGTGGCGGAACGCCTTCTCGGCCGCGAAGCGCGTCGCCGGCAGGCCGAGGAGGTCGGGGCGGTCCTGCATGTCGGTGACCGAGCCGGCGCGCGCCGAGGCTCGGACCACGAGCGGTTCTGTAACGGGGGACTTCATGATCTCCTTCGCCGCGACGACGACCGCGGCCGCCCCGTCCGAGAACGGGCAGCAATCGTAGAGGCGGAGCGGCGAGGCGATGATGGGGGAGGCGAGGTAGGTCTCCATGGAGATCTCCTTCTGGAAATGCGCGTGGGGGTTCCGCGCCGCGTTCGCGTGGTTCTTGATCGCCACGGCTCCGAACATCTCGGGCCGGGTGGGGAACGCTTGACAGTAGGCGCTCGCGAGCGTGGCGTAGAGGCCGGGGAAAGTGGCCCCGTTCTTGGTCTCGAACGGATAATCGGCCGCGATGGCGAAGTAACTGGTCGCCGTGAGCGTGTCGAGGTGGGAGAGCTTCTCGACCCCGACGACGAGCGCCGCGTCCGTGAATCCGCCCGCGACGTGGACGAACGCCTCGTGAAGGGCCGCACTCGAGGAGGAACAAGCCGACTCCACCGTGACCGACGGAACGTGGGGGATGCCGAGTCCGTTGTTGATGAGGGGGCCCAAGTGCCCCTGGTGTTCCGAGATCCCAAAGCAGTTCGCGGCGAAGGTATAGCCGATGTCCTTCGGCTCGAGTCCGGATTGACGGATCGCTTCCATCGAGACCCGGGTCGCCGCCTCTCGGGAGGTTTCCTTCATCTTGCCGAAGCGGTTCGCCGCCGCTCCAACGACCCACGTCTCGCGCACGCGCTCCTCCGGCCGTGTCAGTACGAGAGTGGGCTTAACCTAACCGCCCGCGCCCTCCGCGCCCCGCTCGTTTTCCACCTCCGGAAGTCGAAGGAGCGTCCGCAGGCGTTCGAACGCGAGCTCCGCCGCCCGTGCGTCCCGCGTCTTGAACAGTAGACGACCGGCGCGGCTGATCGTGACCTCGGGGTCGAGGGAAACAATCAGCAGGACGCGGGCATCCACGACCGGGATGCCTTCTCTTTCCAGCGTCGCTCTCACCCGAGGGAGGTCCAGCGGATTTGGCGGTTCGGGAATCGCTTCGTACCCACCGTTGTTCGAGCAGAGCCTGAGCCGCCGGTACATGGGCTGCGAACTCTGTGTCATCCGCCCAGATAGCCCTTCGCGGAGGCCTCGTTATGGGAGAGAAACCCTTCGACGAGGGAGTCGAAACGCCGGTTCGAATCTACGCCATCGGGGCGCCGCATTTCGCGCAGAACTGCGCACTCGCGACATTGGGCGAGCCGCACGAGGAACAGAATCGTTGGGGAGCCCCCGGCTGCAGAGGAGGAGATGTGGGAGTCATCCACGGAGGAGAACCGCCAGATCTCGGATGTCCGTACATAGGCGGGGTGGCCATCGGTGGGTTCCAAGTGACCGCCAGGATCCCCCCGATCAACCCGAGGATGAGACCGATGAAGAAACCGCCACCACCGAGGAAACTGACCAACGAAAGCAGAATGATCGCGATCCCCGACGTCCGGGCCGACGCCGGGTTGCTCTTGATGCGAAGCCCGAGGAAGACGATGATGAGACCAACGAGGACGGCGAGGGCCCCCAATCCGATCAGAATCCCCGAGGCTCCCGGGACAATGCTCTCGACCAAGGAACGGAGCGCGATCGCCTCCGCGATCGCCACGAAGCCGTCCAACACGATGAAGATCCCCCCGATCACCGATAGCCAGTAGGCCGTGCTCGGAAACATCGGAACGTACGAGGGGGAGCTCATCCCATCCACACCGGGAAACAGAGTATATCAAACGATTTGGACACGCGCCCTCACGGGGAAGCGCGACCGTGGGTGGCCCTAGAGAATGACCGCTTTCCGGACGCAATCGTCGATCATCTGGTCCACGTCGACCCGTTCCTCTTCTTGGAGGATCTGAACGAGACTCGAACGGGTCGCGGGTCGGTCCGGCACGGCCTGACAGCACACTCCCGGACGGGTCGAAATCTCGTACGTCCCGATCGATTTCGCCACGGATTCGATCTCGTGCTTGTCGAAACCGATGAGCGGGCGTACGATCGGAAGGCCCACCGCCGCGGTCGCGGTCCGCATGTTCGACAGAGTCTGGGAGGCGACTTGGCCCAGCGCCTCCCCGGTCGCCAGGAACGTCGCCCCTTCTCGAGCGGCGATCTTCTCCGCCGAGCGCCACATGAATCGGCGACAGAGAACGCATCCGACGTGGCGGTCGGTCGAGCGCATCAGAGTGATCTGCGTTGGACCGTGCGGCAGTAGGTACATGGGGATCGGTTGATGGTACCGTTCCCTCAACACCGTGAGATGGTCGACCACCTTCGCGAGCGGGGAATCGTCGGTGAATGGCCGATTGTCCATGTGGACCGTGACCATCTCGTGGCCCTGGCGCAGGAGGTAGTGGAGGGCGACCGGGGAATCGATCCCCCCGCTCATCAACATCACTCCGCGCGCCATAGAACCCTTCTACTCGGGCGCGATATTTAGCCGTGCGCTCGCGCTTTTGGCTCCTCCGCGAGCGGTAAATAGCGCGCCCGGGTCCATTCTCCGATGCCTGAGGAAGCCGCCGGTCCGCCGACGGAACTCAAGTGCCGTACGGAAGGCAGCGGCCCGGCGGTCGTACTGCTCCACGGGGTCGGCGGCAACCACACCGTTTGGAACGAGGTCATTCCCGGCCTCGCGAAGCAGTTTCTGGTCTTGGCGCCAGACCTCCGGGGTCATGGACGGACCCCCGCGCCCTCCGCCTCTCACTTCACGTTCGCCGAGATGATGGGAGACTTAGTCCGTCTCCTGGATGACCAAGGTGTATCCTCCGCTCACTTGGTCGGCCTGAGCGGGGGCGCGCTGCTCGCGCTCCGCACCACCCTCGACCGACCGGAGCGCGTCCGAAGCTTGACGATGATCAGTGGGGCGGCCTATACGGACAACCACACCCGGGCGGTGGCGGAGAGATGGGCGGAGACCTACGCGAAGGAGGGACCCGACCGCTTTGCGCTTAGGCTCCTCAAGGACCTCTATTACCCCGATTGGATCGAGGCGAACTTGGACTTCGCCGATGCCCTGCGAGAGCAGGTCAAGCATCAGGATTTCACCCCCGCCGTTCGCTGGGCCAAGTCGATGGGTGCGTTCGACGAACGCAATCGCATCGCCTCGGTCGCACGGCCCACGTTGATCGTTCAGGCAATGGACGACGCCGTGGTCGACGCCTCGCACGGCCGGATCCTGCGCCAATCGATCCTGGGCGCGAAGATCCGAATCTTGGCGGAGACCGGTCACATCATACCCGTGGAGCGACCGCAAGAGCTTCTCGAGGCGGTCACTTCGTTCGTGCAGTCGGTCGAATCGTCGCGAACCACGCCCTCCTCGTGAAAGGGCCGGAGAACGCGACAACCGCGAGCTTATGACCCCCGGGCCGAATCCGGGAGCCATGGCGGCTCCCGAGACCCCCGACCTCGTCGCCCGCCTGTCCCAGGTCGAGCACGAGCTCAAGGAACTACGGTCGCGCGTGATCGCGCTCGAACGGATGCTGGGTGCCGGGGAACTCCACCCGGCCGATTCGTCTACCGTACAGAAGAAAGTCTCCTACGACTGGCAGACATGAGCTCCTCCGCGCCCGGAGAGGCCGTCCCCGGGACCGCGCCGAGAAGCCTGTCCGACCTGGTCGGTCGATTCCCCGCGCTCGCTCCCCCCGTATCGACGGCGGGCGCCGCCGTCGTGATCGTCCTGCGGCAGGGTCAGACCGAGGTCGAGACGCTGCTCATCGAACGGGCGGAACGGGCCGAGGACCCCGCCTCGGGCCAGGTCGCCTTCCCGGGAGGACACGTGACCGACGGGGACGGCTCCCTCGCGTCCACGGCGCTCCGGGAGCTTGAAGAGGAGGTCGGTCTCGGACGTGGAGACGTGGTCGGCGAGCTCCGCTTTGTGAGCACCGCGCTCGCCATTCGCTTTGGGCTCAAGGTCGGGGTGTTTGCGGCCATCTTAGCGCCCGACGGACCGGCTCCGACCCCCCGCAGCCCGGAGGAGGTCGCGCACGTCTTCTGGATCCCGCGGTCCGCGCTGGCGACGTCACGTCCGATCGTCCGCGAGACCAGTCACGGGCTCGCGGAGGTGCCGGCCACGGTGTTCGAGGGGCACGTGCTCTGGGGCTTCACGAGAAGGGTGCTCTGCCAGTTCTTCGAGATCGCCAACGAGGACGAGGCCATCGGTCCCATCTTCGTTCCTCGTCCCTCCGATCCCCCGTAACCGTGCTCATCGGATTCCTGCTTCCGGACCGAATCGGGTGACTTTTCACCGGGTCGTCGCCACGCGATGGCTCGAAGGTCGGTTCTCCCTCGATACGACGGCGATTCCCATGACCATTGGTTTAAATACTGGTTTAAATACTCACCGCCGCGGGGATTTCCTTGGTTAGGATTCGCATCGAGAACGTCGTGGCATCCACCTCCCTCGGAGACGAGCTTGACCTCCAGTCGATCGCCCTCGGGCTCGACGGGGCCGAGTACGAGCCCGAACAGTTCCCCGGCTTGATCTATCGGTTGAAGCAACCCAAGACCGCTATCCTTCTCTTCCGATCCGGGAAGGTCGTCTGCACCGGCGCGAAGAGCATGCACGAGGTCGAGGAGTCGATCCAGACCGTCGCCCAGCAGATCAAGAAAGGCGGGCAGAAGATCAACATGCATCCGAAGATCGAGGTTCAGAACATCGTTGCGAGCTCGGACCTCGAGAGCGAGATCAATCTGAACGCGATCGCGGTCACCCTGGGGCTGGACCGGGTAGAGTACGAGCCCGAGCAGTTTCCCGGTCTCGTCTGCCGGATCGAAGAGCCCAAGGTCGTGGTTCTGCTCTTCGGCAGCGGGAAGCTCGTCTGCACGGGGGCCCGTAAGCCCTCGGACGTCGAGGTCGCCGTCAAGAAGATCACCAAGGAGCTCCAGGGCGCGGGTCTCCTCCGCTAAGCCGCGCCCGGATCACCGGGATGTCTCTGCCCCGCGGTCTCCCCGTCGTCGACCATCATTGCCACCTTTCCCCTCGGGGGGACGGGGTCCGGGCGGTCGAACGGTTCCGAGCGGCCGGCGGCACCCACCTCTTCCTGGCAACCCAGAACTACGAAGGGACCGTCCCCCTCTCGCTCGAAGATTACGCTCGACAGTTCGAGACCACGTGGGAGATGGCGCGCAAAATGCACGATGAGGTCGGTGTCCGAGCCTACCCGGTTCTCGCGCCGTATCCGATCGACCTCGTGGAAGGCGTAGCCCGGCTGGGTCCCCGGTCCGCCTTGGAACTGCACCGCTCCGCTCTCGACCTGGCCGGCCGCTGGGTGCGAGAAAAGAAGGCGGTCGCACTCGGAGAAGTGGGTCGTCCCCACTTCCCGGTTTCCGAGGAGGTCGCCTCGGTCGTGGAGGAGGCGTTCCGACATGCCCTCGAGGTGGCCCGCGATTCCGATTGTCCCGTCGTAGTGCACTCGCCCGACCTGAGCGCGGACGGCTTCGTCGAGCTGGCGGCTCGAGCCCGCGAAGTCGGATTGCGTCCCGACCGGGTCGTCAAGCATTACGCCCGGACGCGGGTCGTACCGGGTTCCTCGGGAGGAGCGGTTCCTTCGTACCTTGCCCGGCGCGAGCTTGTCCAAGAGGTCGTAAGGGACCCCGGACCCTGGTTCCTCGAAACCGACTACCTCGATGACCTACGTCGCCCCGGCACCGTCCTCGACCTCGCGACGGTGCCCCGCCGGGCCACCGCGATCGCCGAGGATCCCCAGCGGGGCGCGGACCTGCTCTGGGTGCCTTTTGTGGAGTCCGTCGAGCGGGTCTACGGTTGGCGCCCTGAGGTCGGCGCCGAGGGGGCCGAATGACGCCCCACTCCCGAGGCGTGTTCATCGTCGTCGAAGGAATCGACGGCGGGGGGAAGTCGACGTTGCTGCGTGCGTTGGCCCGCGCGCTGAGGCGGCGTGGGCTCTCGGTCGCCCTCCGTCGGGAACCGTCCGACCCGCGTTTGGGGGCCCTCGCGCAATCCACGGCGACCGAGGACCCCTGGACGGGAGCAGTGTATTTCACCGTGGACCGGCACCTCGCGGCTCCCGAGCGGGAGCGAGCGCTCCGCCGTCACGACGTGGTCCTTCAGGACCGTTCGTTCTACTCTACGCTCGCCTATCAGGGAAGCGCGCTTCCCCCGGGGGATCGGCGACGCCTCGCCCAACTCCAGCGGTCGGCGGTGCGGACTCCCGACCGGGTCATTCTCCTCGACCTCCGACCTTCCGAAGCGCTTCGTCGCCTCGGCGCTCGCGGTTCGCGGCGCGGGCCCCTCGAGCGGCTGCGAACCTTGGAGCGGGTCGCCCGTGCCTATCGAACCTTGGCACGGTCGCACGGCTGGGTGGTCTTGGACGCGAGAGCCGCTCCGAGAGAGTTGGCCCGTCTGGCCCTTGAGAGGCTCGACCTCCCCGACCCGCGCGCACGGACGCGGACTCGCCGACGGCGAAGATGATAAGGTCGGTTCCGGTCCCCCCGCTTCAGCGATGAACCGCGTATCCCCCATTCTCGTTCGGGAAGAGACCCTCGACCCGTCGTACCTTCCGCCTCGTCTCGTGCGCCGCGATACGGAACTCGAACTCCTTCGCCGCCGCTACCGAGAAGGACTGGCGAAAGGACTTCCCTACCATCTCCTCGTGACCGGGGGCATCGGCAGCGGAAAGACCGCGCTCGTCCGCCGGCTCGCTTCCGACCTCGAGCGGGGAGGACGGCTCGGCGGTTTCCCGGTCAAGGCCGCCTACATCAATTGCTGGCGTAGGGCTAGCGACCGCACGGTGATGCTCGACCTCCTGCGGAGCGTCCAAGTCTCCCTCCCCGATCGGGGGTATTCGCTCTCGGAGATGCTCGATGTCTTCGAGCAAGGGATCCGAAAGAATCCGTCCCATCTCCTCGTGCTGCTCGACGAGGCCTCGAGTCTCGTTCGCCAGGAGACGAAACTGGTCTACCTGTTATCGAGGTCCCGCGAGGTCGAACTCGGCTCGATCTCCCTCGTTCTGGTCGCGGCCGAGGACCTCTTCCCGTACCTCGACCCGGCGAGCCGCTCGAGCTTCGGTGTGACCCATCGATTGTCGCTGGCTCCTTACGACCGGGCCGCTCTCACCGACATCCTCGAGTCCCGCGCGGAGCTCGCCCTGCGGTCGGGAAGTTTCGAGCGCGAGATCCTCGACCAGATCGCACGGATCGCCGCTCCGAACGGAGACGCCCGCTTCGCGCTCGAGATCCTTTCGGGCGCGGCGCACGCCGCGGAGGAAGCCGGTGCCGACACGGTCGGAGCCGAGCACGTGCGACGGGCGAAGGGCTCGCTCCTCCCCACGATGAACGAGAGCCAGTTGGAATCCCTCTCGACCCACCAATTGGGGGTCCTTCTCGCGCTCTCGCGGACCTTGAAACGTCGGGGGACGTCGGTGGCGAGTCAGAAGCTTCGGGCGAATCACACCGCTCTGCTCGAGGAGCTCGGAACCTCCCCGATGAGCCGCACGACGTTCTGGCGGACCCTGAAGGAGCTCGAGCGAGACGGGCTCGTGGTCCTGGAGGGAGGCGCCTCGGGGGAATCGAACAGCGTCTCGATGGACGAGCTGCCCGCGAGTCTCCTCTCCACGCTCCTCGAGGAACGGCTCGGCCGGGGCCGTTCTCGAAAAGCCTAAACCCTCTCGCGGGTCGGACGGACGTGTCAAGCTCGTCCACTCCGACGCCGGCAATCGACTCCTCCGCTCTGCCCGAGTGGATTCGCGTTCGCCCCCCGCGCGGAGCGGCTTATCCCGAGGTAAAAGGGATCCTTGGAGAGCTCGGACTCGATACGGTGTGCCGGGAGGCGCGGTGCCCCAACCTTCCCGAATGCTGGTCGGCGGGGGCTGCGACCCTGATGCTCCTGGGGACCGACTGCACCCGTCGCTGCTCGTTCTGCGCGGTCACCACCCACTGGCCTCGGGGCGTCGTGGACCGGTCGGAACCGTCGCGCGTCGCCGAAGCGGTCCGTCGCTGGGGACTGCGGTACGTGGTCCTGACCCAGGTCTGTCGTGACGACCTTGACGACGGAGGGGCCGCGGTCATGGCCGACACCGTGCGTCGGATTCGTGCTGAGTCCCCCGGGACCTTGGTCGAGTTGTTGATCGGAGATCTGGCAGAGCAGGAGGATTCGCTTCGCCAACTTCTCGAATCCCCGCCGGACGTCCTCGCGCACAACCTCGAGACGGTTCGGTCGCTCAGCCCCCAAGTCCGCGACCCGCGCGCGAGTTACGACCGTTCTTTGCGCGTTCTTCGATTGGCCCGTCGCCTCGGCCCCGCGGGACTGGTCACCAAGAGCTCCGTCATGCTCGGCCTCGGTGAGACCGACTCGGAACTCGAGGACGCTCTGCGCGACCTAAGAACCGCGGACGTGGACCTCCTTACCCTCGGCCAATACCTTCGTCCGAGCGCCGCTCACCGCCCGGTCCACCGCTTCGTCCCCCCGGAGGAGTTTTCCCAGTGGCAGGGGACCGCACTTTCTCTCGGCTTCCTGGGCGCGGCCTGCGGCCCCCTCGTGCGAAGTTCCTACCGGGCCGAGGAACTCTACCGGAGCGCCCACGCCGCTCGCAGAGGGTAACCGATGGCGAAGAAGGTCCGCCGAAAGCTGGAAGAAGAGGAGGCGGACGCTTTCGAGTTCCCGGTCTTCGACGAAGTGGCCTTCGTGAACAAAGAGTTCGAGCTCACCGTGGCGCTCGGTCTCGCGGGAGGGTACGCGGTCCTCTTGGGCATCCTCAGCTGGGCCCTGACGATCTCGGGACTTTTGCCGTATGCCGTGCTCCCGATCGGGATTTTCCTGGTCGCCCTGAGCCCGTTTCTGATACGGCGGCTTCGAGTCAAGTCCTCCGTCTACACCAAAGGGGACTGGGCCGGCCTGATCGCGCTCGTGTTCTTCGCGTGGCTGGCGCTCTGGTTCGTCCTACTGAATCTGTCGCCGGGCGCCCTGTAACTTACCGCACGTCGAGCCAGGGAAGCCGCTTCGCAAGGAGCTCCCGGAGAGCTTCCCCCAACGCCGGGGTCTCGTCGGCCTCCCCGAGGGATCGGACCTGGTAGAGACCCGATTCTTTGGGCGTGAGGTCCTTTCCGAGGGAGAGTCGTGGGAACGCCGCGAGCAGCACCACCTCCGCGTCGCGCTCGGCGCGGTGGGTATCCACCCCTAGGCTTCCGTCGGGGCGGACGTACGGTCCTTGGAGGACCGGTGAATCCTTCGTGCCCCACTTCTCGAGGAAGTGACCCGCCCGGTCGACGCCGGCCGGGGGTCCATCCTGGACCCGCACCAGGGGCCGCCGAGGATGCGCCACCTCCACCGTGATGACCACCGAGCTCGCGTCCGCCGCGCTCGCTTCTCCGAGGACCGCGAACTCGGAGCGGGCGAGTTCGTCCGCGACCGCGCGGGCGGCCTTCCGCACTTGAGGGTAGAGCGTGTCGTCCACGAGGTCGGGACGGGGAAGCACCGCGACCGTGACGTGGGTCCCTCGGGCGCGGACGATGGCGGTCGCCGCCTCCTTTGAAAGGGGTGCGTTTGGTCTGGGTTCGAAGAACCGCGCCGAAGGCTGATCGAGATAGGCCCCGGCCGCGAGGATGAACAAACCGAGGTTCCGCCTCGAGAGCGCACTCGCGACGTTGCGATTCGGGTCGACGGGGTCCGCGAGGACGAGCGCCACCTCCGGCGGCAGCCTCGGTGGTTCCTTTCCAGGCTCCGTGAGACGAACGGGAACCCTCCAGTCGCGCGCCGCACCGAGGACTCCGCGCAGAGACCCGAAGCGGATCACGAGGAGCTCGACAAGATAACCCGAGAACCCTTCCGTCCTGGCCTCCGAACCGTAGACGCCGAGCGACCGGAAGAACTGCTTCGCGAGCCGGACCTGGCCCACGAGCTCCGGAGTCTCTCGGGCAGAGAGGTATTCCTGGTGGAAGGGGGTCCGATCGACCGGGGAGAGGGGATGCGAGGGGTCGGTGATCGCGAAACCGGGCACGGCGTCGACCGTGAACCCCTCGAACGTTCCCCGGAGGTACGGGTGCTCCGCGTACCGGGTCTCGGGGTTCGAGAGGACCGCCCGGCCGAGGGCCAGCCCCTCCTCGCGGAGCCGATCGCGCGATAAGTCGGGCGGAAAGAGCAGGAACAGGTCCACGTCCAGACGGTCCTGCAGGAACGTCCCGCGCGCGGCACTGCCGGCGACCAGCGCCCGGACGAGCGAACTCGACCGCGCGCGGGCCACAGCGGTCACCCGCTCGACGAGCGCGACCCGCACCTGCGCCACGCGGTCCAGAAACTGAGCCGACGGAGTGATTCGATGACCTACTTCCCGCTCGACCGCTTCCGCTTCCGCAGCGTTCGCAGGAGCTCCCCCGGGGCCGGTCATCACAGGTCCGGGGACGTTCCGGCGCAGATGAACCTTCGGCTCGAGCCGCCGGCACGGGGCGACCCTTATCGTCCCGCAGGACCTTGTACACGAGGAGAGAACCCATGGCCGCCCTGGTCGGACATCCCGCCTCCCTCTACCAGCCGCTCTCCGACCGGAAGGTGCGATGCACGGCATGCGCTCGCTACTGCACAATACCGGAAGGGTCGCACGGATTCTGCTTCGTCCGCAAGAACGTGGGTGGTCGCTTGGTGCTTCTGAGTTACGGCAGGGCCTCCGCCGTGCAGGTCGACCCGATCGAGAAGAAACCGCTCTCGCATTTTCATCCCGGCACTCGGGTGTTCTCGATCGGAACGGTCGGATGCAATTGGCGGTGCCTGTACTGTCAGAACGCGGAGATCAGCCAAGAGCGGGAGGTCGTGGGTCGGTCCCTCCCCCCGCACGCCGCGGTGACTCAAGCCAAGAGGTTCGGGTGCAGCGGAGTGACGTTCACGTACAACGAACCGTCCATCTTCGCCGAATACGCCCTCGACGTGATCGTGGAGGCGCACAAGGCGGGACTCTTCGCGAACTTCGTCACGAACGGCTACATGACCCCCGAGGCAGTCGGAATGATCGGACCGCATCTCGACGCCGTCAGCGTCGATTTCAAAGGGAGCGGCGAGCCGGGTTTCCTACGGAAGTACGTTTCCGCGAAGGGGCCCGAACCGATCTTCGAATCGGCCGTCGACCTGAAGAAGCGGGGGGTGCACGTGGAGGTGACCAACCTGATTGTGCCCGAGGTCGGTGAATCGGTCGAAGCGACGCAGAAGCTGGCCCGGTTCATCCGGGACGAGCTGGGTTCCTCCACTCCCTTCCACCTCCTTCGGTTCCACCCCGATTACAAGATGATGGACCTCCCCGAAACCCCGGTCGCGACCTTAGAGAAGCTTCACAAGGTAGCGAAAGCCGAGGGCCTCGACTACGTCTACCTCGGCAATGTGTGGGGTCATCCGCTCGAGCACACGTACTGTCCCCGATGCGGTAGCGTCGTGGTTCGCCGATTCGGGTTCACGATCCAGTCCTGGCGCCTGGACGCTGAGAATTGCTGCCGCAAGTGCGGAGAGAAGATACCCATCGTGGGCCGGCCTCCCGAAGATTACATTCCGACGTTCGCCACTCCCGTCGCCTAGTCTTCCTCCGACGGCCACTGCCGTCAAGGTCGCCGGAACGAAACTCGCGTCAATCGAGCCCGACGGGTTCCCCAAATACGGGGCGAACCCCCGAACCGCTGAGGAACCTGGAATGCCCGAGCCTCGCGTCCGGACCCCGGTCTCCGTCCCGAAGAGCCGCCCACGCTCAAGTCTCGAGCCGGCCGAGCCGCTCCCGATGGTGGAAATCGCCTTGAGCGGGGTCGAGGGAGATGACTGGGTTACCGAGACGCTACGGACCCAAGGCGTTGCATTTCGGCTCCTTGGCTGCCGACCGGCCGACCGAGGACGGCGTCGTCTCGTCCGGCTCTTCGAGGTAGAAACAAACGGAACCGGCATCGGTCCGGTGGTCCATCGGCTGCGGGCCCGTCTCGCTGCACGGGAGCTCGCCGTGGCGAGCCTCGGGCGGGACCGGGCACTCCTTCGCGTGGCCGTCCCCATGCCCTCAATCTGCTCCGCTGCATTTGATCGGGGCGATTTTTGCATCAGCTGCCCCTTCTCCGGCACGACCGCCCCGGGGGGATCGACCACCTGGAACGTGTTGGTTCCCCAGATCGTCGACGCCCGTCGCCTCCTCACGGCGTCTGCTCGGTATGGAAAGCCTCGGCCGACACTAGTCCGGGCGGGTGCGTACCGGAAACGTTGGGGGCTCACGGGACGGCAGGAAAGGGCGTTGAGGCTCGCGTTCGAGCTCGGGTACTTTGACTATCCGCGGAGGGCATCCCTCTCTACGATCGCGACCCGACTCGGCGTCGGTCGTTCGACCGCTCTCGAGCTCCTTCGGAAGGCCACCACGAAGTTGGCTGCCCAGAGATTTCAAACAGAGCCGACTGGGGACCGACCCCCCTAGACGACGCGAACCGCTAGCCGGCGGGAAATTGTCGCCGGAAGAGGAAGGGCCTACGTCGGGATCGGGGTCCCGGGATTTCGTGATGCGGGGGGCTCGCACGGGCCGGAACTCGATGACGAGCTCGGGAGGATGCGCGCTCGTGAGTTGACTTGGAAACCGTTTCGTGCGGGCCGCGTGAGGTTGCGACTCGATCCTTTCCGGCAGCGAGGACGGCACGGAAGATGGTCTCCGCGAGCGCCGGGGAGAGTCCGGCCCGCTTCGCCCAGACTTGCGCTCGGGCGATGACGACCGCTTCCTGGACCGGGTCCGAGATTGGTCCGTCCGATTCCGAACGGATGCGGATGGCCGAACACGCGGCGTCGACCCGTGCCGCGACAAGGAGGACGAGCACTCGGTCGATCTCCTCGATCTCGCGCCGTACCGCGAGGAGCGAAGGAGCGACATGCACAACTTCGGACATTCGACCGTCCGAACCCGTCCCGGGCCAAGTTACTTCGACCGCACCGGTGCGGGGGCCGGCTCACATACCGCTCGCCGTGCCCGGGTCGATGCAAATCGTCCTTGCGTCCAACTTCGACGACCGACTGATCGAGGAGACAGCGGACCTGCCGGTGTCCACGTTCTTCGGTGGGTTCCCGATACAGTTGACGGGAGGCGGACGCCCTCCTCAGATCCTCCCCGCGGTGGACCGGGAGCGCTTCCGCGCCCATCTCAAGATGGTTCACCGGCATTCGCGCCAGTTCTTCGCCACGCTCAACAGCAACGACCTCGGGCTGAAGGAGTACGGCCCGGGATATGTCGACCGATTCCTTCGGGAGGTGGGGGACCTCATCGACCTCGGGGTGGATGGGTTCGTCGTCGCGCTACCCGCACTCATTGAAGCGATCCGGACGGAATACCCGGACGTTCCGATCTCGGTCTCCACGTTCGCCCGCATTCGGACCGTCACCCAGGCCGAATACTTCCTCAAACTCGGGGCACGGACGATCATCCTCGAGGAGGGAAACCGAGATTTCCGCCTCATCCGCGGTCTCATTCGTCTGGGGGCCGAGGTGGAAGTCCTGGTCAACCAGAGCTGCCTGCCCTCCTGCCCGTATCGAGGCCATCATCTGAACACGAGCTCACTCGCTTCGCAGCCCGACGCCCCGTGCCCGGCGTTCGAGTATCCGATCCTCGAATGCGGCCTTGAGTACGTACGGGACCCGGCCAAGCTCATCTCGGGGATCTTCGTGCGGCCGGAGGACCTCGCCGTGTTCGAGGAGGCGGGCGTGACACGCTTCAAGGTCTCCGGCCGGAACCGCTCCACCGCTTGGCTCCTACGGTCCGCACGAGCCTATGCCCATCGATCGTACGTGGGCAACCTTGCGGATATCCTGAGCCTCGTACAGGTCAAAGGACCCTCCGCCGCCTTGCAACGAATCGGAGCGGGTCCGGACGGGGAAGAGGCCCTCGCCCTGGCCCGGGCGTTCGGCCCTCTGTCGGAGCTCACGATCGACAACCAAGCGTTCCCTCCCGATTTCCTTCGGCACATCGCGGCCGTAGATTGCGAGCATACGACGTGCGAGGTGTGCGGGTACTGCCGTGGAGTCGCCGCGAAGGTTCTTCGGGTGGCGGGCCGCCCGGTGACGGAGTACGTTCCTCCCGCCGAGCTCCCACCGGCCATTCGTCTCCTACCTCGTCTGGGACCCAGCGCCGCGTGACCGAGACACTACCGATACGGCGGACCGCCGCTGCCCGATGCCACTTACTCCGATGTGGGGTAGTACGCTTCCTCTCCGAAATGGACCTCGTCCAATCCGGCCTTCTGCTCCTCGGGATTCGCTCGCAACGGCGAGAAGTAGTTGATCACCAGCATGATCGCGTACGTCCCGAGGAAGGCGAAGGTCGCCACCACCGCCACGGCAAACATCTGAAGCAGGGCGAAGTGGACGTTCCCGAACACTAGACCGTTCTGGCCCGCGGCATTGATGGCCACGGACGCGAAGAGGCCGGTCGCGACCGTTCCCCACATCCCGCCGACCCCGTGGCAGGCGAAGACGTCGAGAGAGTCGTCGAGCTTAGTGCGGGCCCGCCAGCGGACCACGAAGTTACATCCGATACCGGCCACGACACCGATCACCATCGAGAAGGCCGGGCTAACGTACCCGGCGGCGGGAGTTACCGCGGCCAGACCGCAGACGAATCCCACGCACATTCCCACCGCGGAAGGTTTCCCCTTCCAGATCCAATCCAACATCATCCAGCTCACACCGGCCGCGGCGGCCGCGAGGTTGGTGGTGACGAGGGCGTTGACGGCGATATCGTTCGCCGACAGCGAGCTGCCGGCGTTGAACCCGAACCAACCGAACCACAGGATCGCCGTACCGAGGATTACATAGGGAACGTTGTTGGGGCGACTCTCCTTGCCGAAGTCGATCCCCCGGCCGATGACGAGCGCTGCGGCCAGAGCGCTCACTCCGGCGGTGGTGTGAACCACCATCCCGCCCGCAAAGTCTTCGACTCCCATCACGTGGAGCCAGCCGCCGTCTCCCCACACCCAGTGGGCGACCGGGAAATAGATGAACGTCACCCAGGCCAGAATGAAGATGAGCAGGGGCTTGAGCCGGATCCGCCCGGCGAACGCACCGATGATCAGGGCGGGGGTAATCGCGGCGAACTTCAGTTGGAAGGCGAAGTACAGAAGGGCCGGGATGGTCGAGGAATACGCCGTATTCGCCGCCGAGCCGACCCCGTTGAGGCCGAAGTACTGGAAGTTCCCGATGAACCCGTACCCGACGGAGGGGCCGAATGCCATGGTGTATCCCCAGAGCGCCCAGGCTAGGCTCACAATCGCGAAGATGGCCATGCATTGGACGATGGTCGAGACGAGATTCTTCCGCCGGACCAGACCGCCGTAGAAGAACCCCAGTCCGGGGGTCATGATCATGACGAGCGCCGTCGCCGCGATGACCCAGGCGATGTCCCCCGAGTCGCACGGGACAGCCGGCGCGAGAGCCGTTCCGGGGACGCAGACCAGCACGGCCTAATTCTCCTCGATCCACGGGCTAGAGGCAACCCGTGGACTCGGGGGTTTGGAGATGTCAGGTTATCAATGTTTTGTGGGATGAGCTAGAGCCGACGGCGGCCGGGCCCCAACGATCAGTGCGTCCCGATAATCTTTCGGCAAATCGAGCAGAGGTGAATCGGGATGTCGATGAGGGTTTTCGACCCCTCGGGGTCCCGCCGCAGTGGTTCCCGGTCGCTCGGTTGGCTCCCATGCCAGGTGATTGGCGATCCGGCGATCGTCCACTCGACCGGAAAGGCGTAGGTGACCGCTTCGAGAGAAAGCGGTGACTTTCCTCCCGTCGCAAACCCGCCTCGAAGCTCGATCAGTCCCTGCTCCATTTGGGATGTGAGATGCCGCTCCCGAGCGAGGAGTTCCGGGACGAGCTCGCCGATTGTCCGTGGGTCGTCCGGTTGCTGAGCAGATTCCTTCGCGATGTCCATCAGGGTCTCAATCCACGGCATGAGCTTCTTGTACGCCTCGGGGTCACTGAAAACCTGTCGGGCGTTGATCCGAAAGTGCAGGCCTCCACTCTCCTCGTCTTGAATCCGCTGAAGGAAGTTGATCTTCCTCGACTGATCTTCGATCTGGCTCCGGGCATTGCTGAAATACGAGAGGTACGCCCGGGTACGGACCTCTTCGTTAAGGTGGTCCAGGTCCACTTGTGTTCGTCGGCAAATGTAGCACGAGTCGACCATTTGCGGTTCCTCGGTCGGAAGCAATTGCCGGTGGCACCTTAGCAGATGAGGTTGGCGCTTCGGCCGGCTTTGGAAGCCCTCGTAGCGGGAAGCTGCTAAGGCATTGCATGGAACGAATCATCCGATTCTGCGTCAGCGCCCAGACCACTGCCGGGGGCGACCGGAGCTCCCCCACCCGGAATCGGCGCGCCACACGACCCCCTCGTCAGGGAACGGTACGATCGATCGCCCGCTGCGAAGCGTAGAGGGCAACAATGATGGTCCGGGGAGTCCTTTCATTCGCCGATGAAGCCCCCGTTCACCCTCGAAACCTTCCCGGTGGCGGACGAGAACCTCCTATGCTCCTGGTGCAGCAGTCCAATCGCAAAGGGTGGTACAGCGGTTCGCGTAGTCGACTACCCGACCGCCCTGCCCGAGAATCTGCGAGGGTTCTACTTCCATTCTATGGAACACCTCCGGGACTGGGCACAACAAGCGGCTCTCAACGCGAGGCGACTCATCGCGACCAACGATCCGACGTACCACGTGCATCCGGCCGAAATCGAGGCGAGACGCGAGGCCTATGACGCGCTCGCGCAGATGACGTTCCCCCAGCGTTAGACCTTGCCCAGCTGAGCTCGCTGGCCACTCGAAGACGGACATCGACGCGCGGACCGACTCGATCGCCATTCCCTCGGCAAGAACCACGGTGACTGACCCACATACCAGTTTGTTTCCCCATCTTGCCAGATCACACGATTCCTATGTCTTCGGGGATTCTGACTTAGGGCGTCACGAAAAGTGCGGGATTTGGGTATGCGCGACCGGCGACGCCGGGGCCCGTGGGAAGTGTTTCATGATCGGGAGCGAAATGTCCCCACTCTGGATATTAGGGCGAATCGATTCGGCTCATGAACAACAGGCAAGACTGTGAATCCCAGCGCGATCGGGCCCCAGACATTTGAATTGGCGACTGATGGCTCCACCGGTCGGCACTTCTGGCATCGACTTCCCACGCGCCTCACCATTGACGGGAACGGCATCCGAATTGACTACAGCCCGTCGAAATCCCGGATCCTCCGGTGGGACGATCCCAAGCTGCAGTACGCGCTGCTCGACTTCCGCGAGGCACCGCACAATCGCCCCCCCTGGGTACGACACCCAAAACAGTTGGAGTTCCGTTACCGACCGGAGTTCGTCATATCTGCCTTTGCCATACCGGAGGAGGTTTACCAAGCGCTTTCCGCCGCTGCCCGATCGGCCGGCCTCATCTTGGGCCCTTCAGTCACGGGCGGGGGGATCCCGGCGGGAACGAAAGTGCACCATTACGCCCGGAAACCGCCGCGCTGGTGGTCTAGAATCGAGAGGGGAGCTCCCGGAAACCCACCCCCTTCGGGACGCAAGAATTGATTCGTGTCGGAGCGAGGGGGAGATGGCGCATTCTCGCCCCCGCAACCCTCCCGAACGGCGCGCGCGTTCGATGACCGACCGTGAGGAGTTCAATGCCGGGGCCAGGATTCGAACCTGGGAACTCCTGCGAGAGCAGATCTTGAGTCTGCCGCCTTTGGCCGCTCGGCCACCCCGGCGCCGCCGGGGCGAGGAGTCGGCCGGCCTTATTCGTCTTCCGTTTCCTCGTCTACCACGTCGGACTCTTCGGTAATCGATATGGACAGCGCCCCTTCATCGCGTCGGGCCGCACGAAAACCGGCCGGTGGGAGAGACGGGCTCGAGACTTTCGTCTGCGTCGAAAGCATCCGTCTCTGGCGGCCGCAGCGCAGGCAAGTCCGAACCCGGCGCCCGGAGCGCAGGCGCGTTCGGACGGTCCGGCCTTCCACCCAGTAGGTCGAGCATGTCCGGCAGTACAGCTCCCGGTATTCCCTCAGGAGTCGCACGTTGTAGCGCATCCCGATTCGGCGAGCCAGATTCACATAGCGGTCGGCCAGCTCCGGATGGCGGCCCAGCGACTCGCGCTCCGCGAGCGCAAACAGCGTCGAGACCCGGTCCCGGGCGATCCGGACCATCGCCCCGGTCCGGCGGCCCTTGCGTCCCGTTCGCTTCACGATTGAGGCTGCTGGCATACGGGACAGTAAACGGCGACTCGGCTGATGACCGTCCGACAACGAATACAGTATTTTCCCGAGGGAGGAGGCGCGATCGGCCCCACGGCTCCCGGGATGGGCGCCGAAAGCATGGCGTACCCTCCGGGCACGTAGCTCACGGGGAAGCCGGGCGGTGGCGGAGGGGGGGGCGGCGCTCCGGAGGGTGGGGCTGCGAGGGTTGTTCCCGCCGTCGGGGGACCACGGTTCAGAGGGTTGGGTGGGGCCCCCGCGGTCGCGTCGACCTGGGGCAGAGTGTAGCCACACTTGGTGCAGAACAACGCCCCCTCGTTCGCGAGCTCGCCGCAATGGAGACAGACCGACACGGAGGGGGCAAGGTTAATGGCGTATATCACCGTCAGGTGGCCAGTGAGACACCGGTCGGTCGCACTCGTGACTCGGGACCCCGGGCTCTACCATGAGCTGGCGGGGTTCTTGCGAGAGCGACACGTTCCGACAATCAGTCTTTTGCCGGGAGACCGGATCCCCGACCAGGTGGCGGCGGTGCTCACCTCGAATTCCGAGGCGGCCCTGATCTCCCACTCGAACGTTCTCGCGGTCGGGGAGACCTTGGACCGGCGAAGCCTGGCGGCCGCGGTCCGACACGCGCTCGAGTCGGCGGATGCGGGCGAGGCGATCATCGTCGGCCTCGACCCCGGCCCCCGACCCGGGTACTCCATCTTAGCGGGGGCCACGGTCCTGGGCGAAGGCGTACTCGAGACGCCCGAAACCGCGGGCACGCTCGCGGGTCATTTGCGGCACCGATTCCCCTCCCGCCCGGTCCTCTTCCGAGTTGGCAAGGGGGACCCGCCGGCGAGGAATCGGATCGTCAACTCGCTGCTGGAACACCACCGCTCGGTGGAACTCGTGGACGAACAAGGAACCACCCCTCGCGGCCACCGACGTCCGCGCGACGCGGCCGCCGCGCGGAGCATCGCTCACTCACGAGGAAACGTCGTGCGGGAGCCGTTGCCTCTCACGTTCACTCCGGGCGATATTGCGAACCTGCAGCGTCTGAGCCGGGAGGGGAGCGGGGGGCGCCTGACAATCTCCCGCTCGAGCGCGCACCGGGTCCTCCGGGGCGAGATCACGCTCGCGGAGGCGGTCGCGGAAGCGATGTCCCGACCCGACCGCTCCCGAGCGGGACGAGACACCAGCTCCCCCCGGGAACCCCTTTAACCCGCCGGAAGGTCGGCGCGGACGTGGTGCTCTCTCCCGAGGTTGAGGCCCGGGCCCGCAGGGCGGCCCTCGAGAACGCCCTCGCTCACGACGGGGCCGCCCAAACGGGGCCGATCGTCGGCCGGCTGCTCGCCACCGATGCCTCCCTGCGCCCCGACGCCGACGCGGTACGTTCCCTCGTCTCGGAGATTGTCGCCGAGATTCGCGGACTGCCGCTGGCCGAGCTCGAGGATCGTCTCGCGTCGGTGGGTGGCCCCGCGATCCAGACCCCGCGGGTCGCGCGGAACGAGGCGCCGGATTTCCCCGAGCTCCTCGGAGCCGTCCGCGGTAAGGTGGTCCTTCGAATGGCCCCGTTCCCGAGCGGGGTCCTCCACATCGGCAACTCCCGGATGCTGTTCGTCAACCAGCTCTACCGGGAACGATACGATGGGAAGCTCCTGCTCGTTTTCGACGATACGATCGGCTCGGCCGAGAAACGCATCGAGACCGAGTTCTTCGACCTGATCCGGGGCGACTGCGAGCTCGCGGGGGTGCGCCCGGACGCGGTCTACTTCAAGTCGGACCGGGTCGCGTCGTTCTACCCCTGGGCACGCCGGGTGATCGAGAAGGGCGGGGCGTACGTGTGTCGCTGCCCCCAGGAGCTCTTGGGGAAGAACCGAGTGGCCGGGGTGCCGTGCCCCGAGCGCTCGCAGACAGTCCCCCAAACCCTCGAGGAATGGGAGAAGATGCTCGGCGGCTCGTACGCCCCGGGAGAGGCGGTCCTTCGGTTGAGGACCGACATGGCCGACCCGGATCCGGCGTTCCGTGACCGAGTCCTTCTGCGGATCAGCGACGTCGACCACCCGCGGGTAGGGCGCAAGTACCGCGTCTGGCCGATGCTCGAGTTCTCGTGGGCGGTCGACGACATCGAGCTGGGCGTCACCCACGTGCTCCGGGGGAAGGACCTGGTCATGGAGGACCGGATGCAGCGGTACATCTGGGACCTCCTCGGGATCGCAGGGCCTCCCTTCCTGCACTGGGGGATCCTCCGCGTGCGAGAAGCAAAGGTCGCGAAGAGCAAGTCGTACAAGGAGGTAAAGTCCGGACTTTACGATGGCTTCGCCGACCCGAGGACGTGGTCGCTCCGCTCGCTCGTCCGTCGGGGAATCTCGATGGAAGCGCTCCGACAGTTCATCCTCTCCTTCGGCATGTCGCTCGCCGACATCGAGGTCCCGGCGGAAACCCTCTACTCGGAGAACCGCAAGCGAATCGACGGGACGACGGTCCGCCGGTCGTTCGTTCCCGACCCGGTTCGCGTCGAGGTCGAGGGCTATCCGTTCGACCTGGCTCGCGTCACCCTCCCCAACCACCCCGACCTTCCTGAGCTCGGCACTCGCTCGGTCGCCGCCGGTCCCACGTTCTTCCTGCCGCGACGAGACCTCGTCGCCCACGCCGGCGAGGAGGTTCGATTCAAAGACCTCATCAATGTGCGCCTGGCCAGCGAGGTGCCCCCCTCCGCGGGCACGATGCACGCGGTGTTCACGAGCCGCGAGAATCGCAAGCTCCCGCGTCTGCAGTGGGTCGGGGCTCCGGGCGCGGTGTCGGTCGAGCTGCTCGGGCTCGAAGGAGACCATTCGACAGGCCTCGGAGAATCGGCGCTCTCGGCGTCGCGGCCGGGCGAGGTCTTTCAGTTCGAACGGGTCGGGTTCGTGCGGGTGGAAGAGGACTGGGTTCCCGGGTCCGCAGCACTGAGGGTCGTCTACGGCCATCCGTAGCGCCGCGCCGAGCTTTTTGTATCGGGAATCGCTTGTATCCCCGAGCGTCCGATGAAGTTCCTCCATACCTCCATCACCGTCCGCCACATGGACGAGAGTCTGGCGTTCTACACCGAGGTCCTGGGCCTCCGATTCGAGCGGCGAAGAACCATCCCGGAGAACCACGCCGAGATCGCCTTCGTGCAGGACCCCGCGTCGGGAGCGCGGGTCGAACTCACTCACTGGGAGGGAAAGGATCAGTTCGAGGTGGGCGAGCAGCTCGACCACCTGGCCTTTGAGGTGGAGGACCTCGACCGGTTCTTGATGAAGGTGCGGGCGAAGAACGTCCGTGTCGCGAAGGAACCGTACCGACTCTCGGGCGGTTCGTCCCGGATCGCCTTCATCCTCGACCCGAACGACGTCTGGATCGAACTCATCGAGCACCCGCCGACGGCAGGCTAGTCGGACGTCCGTGGTCGAGGGACCGCCCGACGCCGCCAGTGTCGTTCACGGACGGTCGCTTCTCGCGGTGTTCGGAGCGACCTTCTTCGTGCGGTTCGCCTTCGGCATCACGCTCGCCGTGTTCGCGAGTTACATCCTGGGCCGGCTCTCGAACCTGAGTGGGAATGATGAGGGAACCGTCGGTCTCGTCGCCGCGATGGCCCCGATCGGGGAGTTCACCACCGTCCTCCTCTCCGGGATCGCCACGGACCGCATCGGTCGATTTCCCGTGCTGTTCACAGGAATGCTGGGCTCGGCCCTTCTGTTCGGGTTGGTGGCCATCACCCGCTCGGTCGTCGCCCTAGGGGCTTTGAATTTCCTGTTCGGGATCGCCAGCGGGGCGATCCTGGCATCGAGCCTTACCGTCATCGCCGACCGCTCGACCGCGGACGAGCGAGGTCTCGAGATGGGACGCTTTGACGCCATGAACCTCGCGGGTTGGCTCGGCGGATTTGCCTTCGGGATCGCGATCCTCGGGCTCATCCAAGATCACCAACTCTCGGTCGCGTTCCTGCCGTACGTGTTCGTGCTCGGTGCCGTCACGCTCCTGGCCGGCTTCCTGTTCGCGTGGTACCTCGTTCGTATCGTTCCACGGATTCTTCCCGCACCGGGATTCCCGGTCGGGCAAGTCCTACGCAATGCCTTCCGACGCAGCGTTCTCCTCGTCACTCTGCCGTGGCTGATCGTCTACATGCTGATCGGCTACGTGCTGGTCTTCGTGGGGACCGCGTCGGCGGGGGTCGGTTTCCCGGACATCTACCTCGCGGCCGGAATCGGGGGCGGAGGTGCCCTGCTGGTGATTTCCCAACCTCGGTTCGGACGCCTCGCGGACCGCTACGGACGGACGCGCATGATGAACATCGGTGTGGCGGGCTTTGTCGGTGTCATGGTGACGGCGTCCCTCCTCGTTGCCTTCGGGCCCCTACCGGAGCTGCTGGCGGCACTCGTCGTCTGCGTCCTGGCCGCGCTCGCGTACGGCCCGGCGGCGCTCGCCGCATTGGCCGACCTCGCGTTCGCGCTCAGTCGGGGGACCACGATGGCGATCTACTCGCTCACGATCTCGCTTGGAATGATTCTGGGCCTCGTCCTCGGAACCCAATTGGTCGACCGCTTCGGGAACGATGGATACTACCTGTTCTTCGGCGGGATCGCAGTCGCGCTCGTCGCCATCTCGGCGTTCCGCTACTGGGAGGTTCGGCTCGGTCCGCCGGCTCAGCCTACGACTCCGGCTCAATGATGACGTGCCGCAGGACCGGGTGGGTTTGCTGAAGGGCATGGGTGATCTGGTCGATCGCCGCCTCGATCTGGTCGGTGGTCAATCCGTCGTGGAAGTTGACCCGCAGCGCGAGAAGCGCGTCGTCCGGCCCGAGGACCATTGATTGGAGGGCCCGCACCTTGGAGACACGAGCGTCGCGCTCCACGACGCCGAGGATGGTGCGGGCCTCCCCGGGATCGAGGGCCTGACCGATCAGGAGCCCGCGACTTTCGAGCGTCAAGACGATCCCCGTGATGACCAGCAAAGCCCCCTCGATGATCGCCGCGGCACCGTCCGCGGCGTAATTCTGGGTCCGATAGACGACAATCAGTGAGGAGAAGGCCACCAGGCAGCCGATAATCGAAACGACGTCCTGGTAGAAGACCGACTTGAGTCCGATATGCCGGGACTCGAGTAGGGACTGGAGGGTCTGTTGGGACCGGCGGACCTCCCGCAATGTGACCGCGATGCTGACGGCACTGACCCCGAGGGTCGCGCCCACGACGAGCAGCGCGTCCCCGATGTGCGAGATCGGGTTCGGGCTGGTGACCTGGCTCACGCCGGTCGTCAGGGCGAGAATCCCCGCGACGGTGAAGGTGATGACGATCGAGACGAGGGCCCAATAGAATCGTTCCTTTCCTCGTCCGAACGGGTGGCGATAGTCGGCGGGCAAGCGTGATGCATACAATCCCCACAGGAGGAGAGCACTTCCGACGAGGTCCGTAATCGCGTAGATCGCCTGGGCGAGGACGGCTCGGCTCCCCGACGAAATCGCGACGAGGAGGTTGAAGGCGAAGAGCGCCCCGTTCAGCAGGAGGGTTGCGATGATGACGACTTGGGAACGCATGGAGCTCGAAGTCTCCGCCCGAGCTAACAACGGACGGAGGGACCGCCCATAAAGGGTTGTGTTAGCCGCCGGGCCCTTCGGAGAATGCCCCCGAAGACCAACCGTTAAATCGCGGCGACCGGTGCTCGAGCGAAGGTGCTCCGATGAGCGAAACCTCCGCCCGTCCCTCGGCTACCGTTCCCACCCCACCGGCGTCCTCCCCCCACCGATATCCCCGCCCTCAGCTCAGCCGGCTCGGCCTGGGCCCGGGCAAGCTGACTCGATTGAAGCGTCTGCTCTACCAACACGGCCCGGGCGGCGGCACCCTCTTGGTCCTCCCGATCGATCAAGGTTTGGAACACGGTCCGGTCGATTTCTTCTCGAACCCGGACGCCCTCGACCCTCAGTACCAGTACGACCTGGCCAGCGAGGGGAAGTTCAGCGCCATCGCGCTGCACATCGGCCTAGCCGAGAAGTACTTCCACGAATATGCCGGCGACGTTCCGCTCATCCTCAAGTTGAACGGGAAGACCACGATTCCCGGCGACGCGCAGCCATTCAGCCCGCTCACCGGCACGGTCGAGGACGCCGTGCGATTGGGCGCGGACGCCGTCGGCTACACGATCTACGTCGGCTCGCCCGCCCAGGACCGTGATTTCCTCCAGTTCCTCGAGGTCCGGAGAGAGGCCCAGCGGCTCGGCATGCCGCTCATCGTCTGGGCATACCCTCGGGGCGAGGCCGTGGCGAAGAAGGGCGGTAAAGAGAGTCTCTATGCCATCGACTACGCGGCCCGAGTCGCCCATGAACTGGGGGCCGATGTGGTGAAGCTGAACTACCCGGTCGCTTCCGAGAAGGACGCGGAAAGCCCCGCCCCTTACAACACACTGCGTCTCCCTCCCTCGGAGGCGTTCCGAAAGGTGGTCCAGAGCGCGGGACGCTCCCTCGTGCTCGTGTCGGGCGGCGAGAAGGTCGAGGACGCGGAGCTGCTGCGCAAGGTCCGCTCCTCGATGGACGCGGGTGCGACGGGGATCATCTTTGGCCGCAACCTCTGGCAACGCCCCAAGGCCGAAGCCCTTCGATTGACCCGGGAACTTCATGCGATCTTCCGCGAGTACGCGCAACCCCCGTCCTAGGGCCGCCCTCCGGCTTCTCATCGTTCTCGCGGGGGAGGACCACCCGAGGGCGTGCACCGGCCGACGCCTTCTCCGTTGGGGCCGCGTGGAGCGGGTTCCCCGGGAGGACGCCGGCTCTCCCTCCCCGGTGGTCCTCGACCCTTACTCCCCCGCTCCGCTTTGCGGAGCGGACCGAGAGGCCGCCGTCCGCGGCGGACTCCTCGTGGTCGACTGCTCGTGGAATCGACTTTCGGCGAGGGGCGCGTTCCCCGGCTCGGAGCGGGCCGGCCGCCCCCGCGCCCCGCACCGCCGGCTCCCGGTCCTCATCGCCACGAACCCGCAGCATTACGGACGGGTAGCCCAACTGAACACGGTGGAGGCGCTGTGCGCCGCTCTCTACGTCCTCGGACGACCCGAGGAGGCCGAACGGGTGATCTCCGGCTTCGCCGGAGGCGAGGAGTTCCTCGAGGTGAATCGAGACCGGCTCGAGAGATACTCGCGCGCCGTCGCGCCGGACGACATCACGGCCGCGGAGAAACTTCTCTTCGGCGGGAGCTGAGTCGAGCCCGGTCACTCGTTCGGCGGCGCCCAAGCGCCGATCACGAGGAAGGCGACCACTGCGACCGCCACCCCGGCTATGGTGGGCAGCGCCGCGGTGGTGAACGTAGGGGTGTTGTAGTAGGAGAGACCCATGAAGAGGGCGTAGGTGGCTCCGATGATGATCGCCACCCCGAACCACACGAAGGGCGTGACCCCACGCTCGGCGGTCTCGGCCCCGGCGCTCATGGGCTCACCCATAGGATCCCCCACATTCCCATGACGTCACCTTGGTCCGAACCGGTCATCCAGTTCGATTCTCCGGCCGGGTTGTAGACATACGGGATCGGGCTCACGAGGCCGTAGACGTAAACCCCCGCCGGCAGGGTCGCGGTCTCGTTCATTGGCGAGCCGACGCGCAGCGGCATGGTCGTGACCGGCACGAGGTTTCCCCCGGTGGTGTTGATCGCGTAGATCCCGACCTTGTAGGGGAGCGTGTAATTGTGGGCGGCGAGGTAGTTCAATTGGCCGTTGGGGTCGTTCGAGGTCACGTTGACCAGGTAGCTGTCGATCCCGATGCTCGATGTCGGGATGTAATACTGGAACGACACCGCTCCGGGGGACGCGGTCAGGGTAGGGCCCGGTACCGAGTTATCGAAGAGACCTTCTTGGTCCACGAGGAGGAAAGCCCCGTTCGCACCCATCACCGGGGGATTGTAGATGTCCCCCTCGCCCCCGTTCGACTGGTACTGGGCGAGGCTCGAGGAGCCGGTCGCGGGCAGGACCACGAGCGCGGCCACGTCCTGACCGAACCACGGCCCGTTGTATTCGGAGTCGGGCGCGGCATAAACGCCCGGGACCGAAGGCGCTTGGAAGAGCCAGTAGGACATCGCGTCGGGGATCACCTGGATGTCAACGGTGGGAAGATTTCGGAAGGGCAGGTAGAAACCGCCCGTCGCACCCTGGGCCGTGGCATTCACCGCTACCCACTGCCCGGCATGAACGACCATCACGTTGGAGTACGACCCGTGGATCAGACCGCTCTCCTGGACCCCCCAGTAGTACTGGTAATTCACGAGAGAGAAGTACTCGGCGCCGGCTGGCGGGTCCGAGGGGGTGCCGATCGTTGTGGAGTCGGTCACGGTGAGCGGAGAGGTTGTCACGAGGACTCCGAGGATCAGGACCACGACCACCGTGATCCAGGTACGTTCGGCCCGTTCGCGTCGCGCGCGCGGGACGCTCCGCTCGAACTTCCGGTCCGAGATCGGGACGGTGGGCTTCGGATGAGTCGATTGGGCCATCTTGCGAACGATCTCGTCGAGCGATAGGCCCTGCACCGTCAGCAGCTCGCCCTTGAACAGCGTCAACAGGACGTTGGCGACGAAGAACAACTGGGCTCCGATCGAGATGATAACGAAGACGAAGAGCCAGACTTGATCCGACACGACGGCGTTTGTGAGCGGGAAGATGAGCGAACGTCGGAGGATACCGTCCGACCCCAATAGGTCCATGAACAGGACGAGGCCGCTCCATCCGATCGCCGTGGAGACGAAGTGGGCCTGGGCGAGTCGAGGGGAATACCACAGCCGTCCCGCCAGGAGCGGGAACGCCGCATACACGACGGCAAACCCGCCGGCCGCGATGGAAAGGAGAGCGATCGCATGGAAGTGGCTGACGATGAACATCGTATTGTGGAGGTCGATGTCGAAGGCGAGGGTATTGTTGTCCGGACCGGTGAGGCCCCCCGCCATCGTCCCGGCGAACGAGAGAAGAAGGAACAGGGTCACCGCGTTCCACTGCCACTCGCCTCGCCTCACCCCCTTCGTCGTCATCCAGACGGTGAAGAACGTGATCGCGGAGGGAACGATGATGAAGAACGTCAGGGCCATCGTGAGCCAGGCGGACCACGGCGGAACCGGCGTCAGGTAGAGGTGATGGATCGAAAGCACGGGGGTGAGGATGGTGAATATCACCGCGGCGGCGAACGCGGCCCGATAGCTGTAGATCGGCCGCTTCGCGAAGATCGGGACGAGGAAGTAGAACGCGGTGATCGGGATCAGGAACAGAATGTAGACGATCCCGTGCCCGAAGAACCAGAACAAGACCTGGTTAGCGAGAGGGTCGACCGGACCCACTCCGAAGTAATTCAAAAGGTCCCAAGCTGACGAGGCAAGGACGGTCGCGTACGAGAGCGGGATGAGGATGACCGTCGCAAGGACGAACAGTGCGAACGGAGGGATCCGCCGGACCTGGCCACGGTGGCTTCGCCACCAGTCGAGGAAGTGAATCAACATCCAGGCGGCCCAGATGACAACCCCGACGCTGAGCGCGATCCAACCGAGATACCAGAGAGGGCTCGCGACGTACGAGGAGAGGCCCCGGATCCCGAGCGGCGAATAGAAGTACCACCCGAGCGCGGGAAAGTAATTGTCGTTGAACTGCGGAAAGAGATAGAATGGGCCCTCCATCAGCACCATGCTGAGGTTGACCAGGAGCACCGAGAGGTAGTACGCCCACTTGTGGCGCGGGACAAGACCGAACGCCGTGACGAAGATGATTCCGAAGAGCGCCAGTTCGAGCTGCTGGGCGAACCCGAACAGCATCCGAATCCCGTGTAAGGTGAGCGAGGAGTAGATTTCCTGGTTCGAAAGGTGGAGCGACTGGCCCAGAGCGAACGCCGTGACCTGGGTCTCGAATCCGAAGATGTCGAACGCGCCGACGATCCCCCAGAAGACCGACGCGACCACCATGAGCATGGTGATCCGGGTCATCCAATCCCGGTCGAGCTGGAAGACCCGCTGGAAGAAGGTCAGCTTCGCGAGCCGGGACCGGACCACCTCTTCCGTCCGGTCGAAGAATCGGATGACGGCCGGGGGCTGTTCAAAGACCGGAACCGGACCCTCGGCGACGACGCTCCTCGGTGTCCCGGCGTCGCTCCCGCCCATGCCTCCGACTACCGCTCCGCGGAGCCGATTCCACGCTATGCCGAAGGAGTTCGTACGGACGGACCAAGTGAACTCAACTTGACGGAACAGCCGACACGAATCTCGCCGACCCGGGACCCTCGATTCACGACGGGAACGGAAACGAACGTCCTTCCGTCGGGAGGTGTTCTACCTTGAGGTCGGTGACGGATCGTAGCGGAGCCGCGAGGGGAAGATGTGCCACGATCACTCCCCCGTACCGTTCGTAGATCCGGGACGTGTGCAGCGTGAGGCAGCGACCTCCGTAGAGGGGTCGCCCCGTCAGGTCGGGGTCGTGTCCGCGCAGCATCAACCGAAGGCCCGTCGCCTGCAGGAACCGGTCCAGGTCTCGACTCCCCCACGGAAGAGCCGCGCCCCGACGGATTCGCGAGGCGTCACACTCGGCCCATGTGATCTCGGCGAGACGTTCCGTATCCAGGGATTCGAACGCCTTCGTCCACGGGGAGGGAAGATCACCTCGTGGAAAACCCGCGTGAGCGAGGTAGGCCCCGTTCGAGGTGGTCATGGCGAGCGGGCCTCGCTCGAAGAGTCCCAAGAGCCGCTCGTACCTCGTCGAGTCCGGCCCCCACAGCTCGTCCACCTCTTCCGGAAGATTGTGGGGGATGGCGGGAATACGACGAACCACCTCGTGGTTTCCCTGGATCAGATAGACCCGATCCGGGGCCTCGGCCGCGAGGCTGAGGAGATAGAGCGCGTTCGCGACCGAGCCCGCCCCGCAGTCATCCGGGGCCCGATCGACGTAATCCCCCAGCCCGACCAGGCAGCGGCCGTCCGCTCGATAACGCTTGACGACCTCTTCGGTCGACCTCCAGTCGCCGTGGGTGTCACCGAACACGATCGCCTCCTCGGCGCTCCCCCGGGACAGTTCCGTCACCGGATTTCGGAGGGGCACGCCCCGTTCGAGGTAGTCGAGAAGTTCGTCGGCCTCTTCCGGCGAGAGACGGAGCAGCTCGGAAGGAGGCCGGGGAGTTCGTCGCTCGGGCATCCGCCGAACCTGTCAGGGTTCCCGGAGAAGTGCGGGGGGCCGGAGTTTCCGGCGGCCGGTCCCGAGGACCGACCTACCCTTTGAACCGGCGAATGCCCTAGGCAACAGGGTCCTAAGCCCTGCCTCGGTGGCCCCGCCGAACGCGTCGGACGGATTGGCCGAGCTGGAGCACCCCCGCACCGGAAGAAGGACGCGAACCCGATAGTAGCCCCGGCAGGAGTTTCGGCCGTCGGGGAAGGCGACCACCGCGGCGTTCGAACCTGCGTCGCGAGATCCAGAGTCTCGCATGATTGGCCACTACACCACGGGGCTACGAAAATGCCAGCTTCGGGCCGTTGATAAACGTTGCCGCGCGGAGGAGCTTCTGAGAGCGCGGGCCGAGGATACGACCACACGGCACAAATAGACCGGGACAGTCCCTCCGCCCGGCCACGCCCCGGGGGCTGCATGGCCGGGGAAGGGAGGATCCACTTGACAGCTCAAGGGGATTCTGCACCCGTGGTCCCCGGGCCATCAAATCTTGGGCCGACGGCCGGGACGCTGCCATCCCCGGCATCATCGAAGATTCGATGGAGCCGACCAGCGACGCTTCTCTACCTAGCCCTCCCCCTTTCCATCGGGGTAATCGCCGCTTCCGACCCGGGGTTCACGGCTGCCGGACTCGCGAGCTATCTTCCGACCGCCACCGTCGACGTCTCGTACTCCTTCCTGCGCATGTCGGCGGCGTACGTCCTCTCGCTCGCCTTCGCGCTCTCCTACGGCTACTACGCTGCGGCCCACCGGACCGGAGAACGGGTCATGATCCCGATTCTCGATATCCTGCAGTCCGTTCCTATCCTCGGATTCTTCCCGATTGTCGTCCTCGTCCTCTACAACCTACAGCCGTCGGGGTTCGGACCCAACCTGGCGTCCGTGATCCTGATCTTCACGTCCATGTCCTGGAACATGGTCTTCGGGGTGTACGAATCTCTGAAGACGGTGCCATCTGACCTCCGCGAGGCGGCCGACACCTTCGGGCTCAAGGGCTGGCTCCGGTTCCGACGCCTGCTCTTTCCGGCCACGGTGAATCGCCTGGTCTACAACTCGGTTCTCTCTTGGACGGGGGGCTGGTTCTTCCTCGTCGAGGCCGAGATCTTCACCACGAACGGGGCGGCCTTGCCCGGCATCGGCAGCTTCCTCTCGTTCGCGGCGAGCGGCCACAACAGCGAACAGTTCCTCGCGGGCCTCATCGTCCTGGTCATCGTCATCGCACTCCTCGACTTCCTGCTCTGGAGGCCGCTCGGTCACTACGCCGAGCGGTTCCGGTTCGACCAGGCTCCTTCGGGAGAGGGGGAGCCGATCATGCCCGCCGGGACCTCGGGTCGATTCCGCCGTGCCGCTTCGTACGTCACTCGCGGAGTGCGAACGGGCGTTACCCGCCTAAGCACTCCGCTCGTCCAACTGGCCGCTATCACGGTGCGGCCCAGCCGTCGGCCGAGCGCCCGCCGCCAGGCGGTCATCTACCATCTTTCGTTGGGAACGATTCTCGTCCTCGTCTGGTTGATGCTCATCGCCATCGTCGTGGCGGTCTACACCGTGTTCAGCGGCACGATCTTGCCGCCCGTTCGCGCCCAGATGCTCATGCTTCCTCTCGCCGTGGGATTCTCCATCACGCGCCTGGTGATCGCGTATGCGATCTGCCTCGCCATCGCGCTTCCCCTCGCGCTCCTGATGGCGCGGGGTCCGCGGGCCCGCCGCGTGGGACTTCCGATCGTCGAAGTGGTGGCCTCGTTCCCCGCGACGGCGCTCTTCCCGGTCATCATTTTCGAACTCGTCCCCTACATCAGCGCGGAGGGGGCGGCGATACTCATGTTGATGACGGGGATGATCTGGTATCTCTTTTTCAATCTCCTCTCGGGCATTCGCTCGATACCGCCGGACCTCGAGGAAGCCGCGCGATCGTTCGGTCTCAAAGGCCGGAAGCTCCTTCGCCGAGTCCTCGTCCCCGGGGTCTTCACCGCGCTCATCACCGGCTCGATCACCGCTTTCGGAGGGGGGTGGAACACTTTGATCGTCGCGGAGTACCTCAAGGTGGGATCCGGTCAATCCCTGAGCGTCCTCGGTGTCGGCCAGTTGATCGACATCGGTTACGGCGAGTCCGCGAACGGGGGGTATCCGCTGATGGTCGCGGCGCTGTTCGCGCTGATCGCGACCGTCATCACCATCAACGAACTCATATGGAAGCCGCTGTACCGCCGTGCCGTCGAACGATACCGGTACGATTGATTCCGAGAACCGCTCAGTTCGGACGGGAAACGAACCTTGGCGCTGATCCAGGTCGAGCACGTGGACAAGAGTTTCGCGTCTCGGCACGGCACGATCTCGATCATGCAGGACATCTCCTTCGAGGTCAAGGATTCGGACTTCGTTGCGATCGTCGGACCGTCCGGATGCGGGAAGTCGACCCTTCTGCGCCTCATCCAAGGCCTCGACCATCCGACGGCCGGGAGGATCTCCTTTCGAGACCAGAAGATCGAAACGGTCTGCCCGCAAATGGCGATGGTCTTCCAGAGCTTCGCCCTGTATCCGTGGCTTACCGTCGCCCAGAACGTCGCCTTCGGCCTCGAAGCCCTGGGCTGGGCGACCGAGCGGATCGGGTCTCAGGTGGAGCGGTACATCTCGGTCACGGGCCTCGATGGCTTCCAGGAGGCCTATCCGCGGGAACTGTCCGGAGGGATGCGCCAGCGCGTGGGGCTGGCCCGTGCCCTCGCGGTGGAACCTGCGGTCCTTCTGATGGACGAGCCGTTCAGCGCCCTCGACCCGCTCACCGCGGAGAGCCTTCGGGAGGAGGTTCTCCAACTGTGGCGGGACCCTCAGCTTCCGCCCGACGCGGTATTGCTCGTCAGCCACAACATCGAGGAGGCCATCCAACTGGCCGATCGAGTCATCGTGCTCTCTCGCCGGCCCGGTCATATTCTCGCCCAGGTCGAGGTCGACCTTCCGAGACCCCGGGACCGTAAGTCGTCCGCTTTCTACGACCTGACCGACCGGGTCTACTCCCTCATCACCGAGGGGGGGAGCGCGATGGCCTCCAAGACCCGGCCGGAAAGTGCCCCTTCGGCCGGGTAAGACTTATAGAACGGCTCTTGGTAGGGTCGCCCCCTGAGAAGAACCGTGCCGACGACCTTTCCGAAGTGCAACCCCACCGAGATGATGGGGCTGCTCGTGCTCCTCAATTCCCACAAGGGTTCGGAGGATGTGGCCCTCCTCGCCGACGACCTCGACCTGGAGATCGACGAGATCTTTCCTGCCCTCGAATTCGCCGAGGTCCTTCAGCTCCTGAAGGTCACGGACGGACGGGCCTCCTTTACCGACCTCGGGAAAAAGCTCGTGGGCGGATCGATCCGGGACCGCAAGGCGATCATTCGCGATCAACTTCGCAAGACCACTCTCTTCAGGACCCTGCTCCGTGCTCTCGAAAGCGCTCCCGGGCACGCCCTCTCCGATGAGGACCTGGGCCAGATCGTTTCGTTCACGACGGCCCCGGCGGAAGAGGCGGTCCAGAACATCGTCAACTGGGGACGGTATGCGGACCTCTTCCGCTACGATGCCGATGAGCATCGTCTGGTCCTCACGCGCCGTTCTCCCGTGGGACGTTCCGGACCGCCTCAAGCTCGGCCTCCCTCCCCTCCCGGCACCTCCGAGGGAAGCTCCCCGTCGAGTTCGAAAGCGGCCCCGGCTGCCTCCTCCCACACCGAGTTACGCACATCGATTATTGCGACCGCAGCGAGCTAGACTCCACTTCTCTTCTCGGGACTTAGGTACCCGTCCTTTTCCGAGCGCGAGAAGTCACTTTCACCGGACCAGCCGAAGATAGCCCATAGGGCGAAGGAGAGGGGCGCGTGCGCGTCTTTCCAAAGGACTTAAGGCGACCTCCCTATCCCCGCTTCCGCGGGCACGTAGATCAGCGGAAGATCGCTGCTTTCGCAAAGCAGAGGTCGGGGGTTCAAATCCCCCCGTGTCCACTCGGACTTCTTCCCCCAGCCGAAACGAACGCGCGGGACCCCTCCCACGAGACTTAATCCGATGATACGATGGCCGAGTGTGTCAGGACCCCGCCTTTTGGATGCCTTCCTTATTATCGCCTCCATCGGGTGCCTCGGCGCCGGTCTGGCGATCGCCGGGATCTGTGATGGAGCGGGTTCCCTGTTCCTCTTCGCGGGAGCGGTCGCCTTGCTCGGGGCGGTCCTATTTCGGACCGGGGCATGGGCCACTGTCATTCCGATCGCCATCCTTTCGTTGACGCTCGTCGCTGGTGGCTGGTACGGCGCGACGGTGGCCGGTTGCCACCTGTAGAGCTCGGAGGATGATTAGCGGGTCCACCGAACCGGAGGCAGGGGGGTCCAACGCCCCGGGGTCCATCGTGGGTGGTTATCGGGAACTTCTTCGGAACCGCCGCTGGCTCCTGTGGGAGGTCTCCGCGACCGCGGCGACTGTGGGGTACTCCGTCTACGCCATCTCGATCCCTTGGTTCGCTTACCAAGTCTCCGGTAGCTTTCTGATCGTTGGCCTCGTTCTCTTCGCGGAGGTGGGCATCTATTCGCTCACGTTCTTGGTCGGGCCCCTGGTCGACCGAGCCCGGAACAAACGGACCGTGTACATCGTCTGCTACCCGGCCCAAGCCGTCGCGGCGGCTGTGCTCGGCGCAGCGATCGGCGAACGATTCCTTTCCCTACCTCTGCTGTTCGGTCTGATCGCCTTCATTTCGCTCCTGTGGGATTTCACGTGGGCCGCGAACAATGCCACTCCGCGCCTCCTTCTGAATCAAGACCAATTGTTCCGCGCGCAAGGGTTGGGGACCCTTCTCGGGGGCGCCACCCAGTTGGGGGGTTTCTCGGGCGGCGCCCTGATCGTGGTCGTGGTGGGCCCCTCGGGGGGACTGCTCCTGTATGCGGCGTTCTTGGCGGCGGCGGCCCTGCTCGTGATCCCTCTCTCCATCCCTTCCCCAGCGCAGCCAAAAGCCGCCTATCTTGCTGACTTCCGCGAGGGCTGGCGGTATTTTTCGGGAAAGGGCGGCAGCGCTCTCCGCCAACTGGCCTCGGTCGAGCTCGTGCGTGGGTTCTTCTCGACCGCTCCGACCCTGCTCATCGTCGTCGTGGCGGCACGGCTCTTCGTGGGAAGCACGAACGCGTACGGGATCTTGTTCGTCTCCTGGGTGATCGGCGGGGTCGCGGTCGCACTCTTCCTCGGAGAGTGGAATCCCCGCCGCAGTATTGGATGGATCCTCATCGGTAGCTCCACCGCGAGCGGACTCCTGGTGGCCGCCGCCGTCTGGCCCGGATTGGCGCTGCTGCCGGCCGCGGCCGTATGGTTCCTGTTTGGCGCGTCGGGGACCGCTTACCTCGCCGTTCTCTACGTCTACCTTCGGGGAGCGTATCCCCCGGTGGTCATCGGGCGCATCACCGCCAATCTGTACCTGTTCACCGGGACCACCGGTGCCATCGGCGCCTTCGTGTTGGGGACCGTAGCGGGGGCTTGGACCCCCGTCGAGTTCGGCCTGTTATTCGCGGCCGGCTTGGTGGCCACGGGGGCGCTGTTGCTGATCCTCCCGGGGATACGTCGTTTGGTGTTCTGAACCGGCCCTTGGAGACGCCTTGAGGGGCGTCGGGTTACTGTGCTTCCGAGCCGAATGGAGCCCAACATCGGGAACCCGTCGGAGGTAACGCCGGGGGCTCGGGAATCCCTGGAGGCGGCGAGGCGGCGCGCCCGGCGACAACTACGCGCGGTCCTCCTCACGCTCGCCGGCTTGGACGCTGGGGTCGTGATTCTCGTCCTCAGTCTCGCCGAGGCACGTTCCCATCTCGGTCTGACAACCCCGGAGCTCCTGGTATCGATCTTGGGAGGGGTGGGTCTGATCCTCGTCGTGCGCGTGCTGCTGGCCGTCCGGCTCCGGCGAAGGTCGGGAAACCTGTAGTAATCGGAACGGCGGTGAGAATTCCGGCGACAGTCACCCGACGGGAGACTTCGGCTTGTCGTTCGATGGGAGGATCTCGTCGATTCCGGGCGGGGTCCTCTCGACGCTCCGGATCGTCGAGGGGAGACGGGCGAACTCCCCTTCGGTAGGGATGGCCGGTAGCCCCTTGGTCGGGGGCTGTGGGGGGCCGTGGCCGCCCCGAAGGTCCAGAACCGCTTCCACGGTGCCGTCGTCCGAATAGGTGAGCGAAAACCCCATCCTCTTCATCAGCGAGAGCGCCCGGTAGTTGTCGGCGAGCATGACGGAGTAGACCCGCTCGACGCCCATCTCGTAGGCGATGTCCAAGACCTGGTCTGCGAGCTTCGTGCCCAGTCCCACCCCCTGGAACTCGTCCGTGACGATGATCGCGAACTCGCCGCTCTTGCCGTCGGGTTCGATCGAGAGCCGACCCACCCCGAGGATTCTCCGCTTTCCGTTCCGGGTCAGTTCCGGAACGATCGCGATCTCTCGGTCGTAGTCGATGTTGCAGTAGCGCACCCGGACTTCGTGCGGAGTGTCCTTGATGACCTGGAAGAACCGGTACCGGATCGATTCCTCCGAGAACCCCTGGAACATCTCGAGCCACAGCGGTTCGTCCTCGGGCTTGATCGGACGGAGCAGGACCTCCTCCCCGTTCCCCATCTTCCAGTGGGTTTCGTACTTTTTCGGGTACGGACTGATGACGAGTTGCGCGTGGATGTCGTGCTCCCGAAGCGCGAGGTCCTTGTCGATCAGGATCCGGGCGTCGAGGATGTGGATCTTATCCTCCGTGAGGAGGAGCGGGTTGATGTCGATCTCCTTGATCTGGGGGAAATCGACCAGCAGTTGGGAAAAGAGGAGGAGCGTCTTCTCCAGCAGCTCGAGGTTGGCCTTCGGCTGATTCCGGTAGCCTTTGAGGAGCTGGTAGACCCTCGTCTCTTCGAGCATCCTCCGGATCAGCGTCGTGTTGAGGGGCGGAAGAGCGACCGCGGTGTCCTTGTAGAGCTCCACCCCGACACCGCCCATGCCGAACAGGATCACCGGACCGAACAGCGGGTCGATCTTTCCGCCCACGATCAGTTCGTAACCTCCCCTCGGGATCATCGGCTGGACGGTTACCCCAACGATCTGGGCGGAGGGCTTGTACAGTTTGGCCTTCTGGACCAGCACGTCAAACTGGCGACGAACCTCTTCCTCGGAACCCACGTCGAGCGCCACCCCGCCGGCGTCCGACTTGTGAAGAATGTCCGGTGAGAGGATCTTAAGAACGACCGGGAAACCAAAGTGGCGGGCGCGGGCGGTCGCCTCTTCCGCTGTGGTGGCGACCTCGGTGGGAACGACCGGGAAGCCGTAGAACTTGAGAAGACGCTTCGCTTCCTCCTCGGTCAGCGCCTCGCGTCCTTCCTTCGCGGCCCCTTTGAGAATGACGGAGATCGGCCGCTTCGGTGGGGAGGCGGCCACCGGGACCTCCTCGGGGGTCTCGTAGAGGAGGCCGATGTTCCGGCGATACTGGTACATCGTGAGGTAGGTCTTGACCGCCTCTTCGGGCGAGGAGTACGTGGGAATGTTGTTGGCGGCGAAGAAGGCGTTCGCCTCCGCGACCTTCGTGCGGCCCATGAACGACGCAAGGATCGTCTTGTTCTGGTAGGTCTTCGCTCGGACCACCTCGACGATCGTCTTGGCGACCTCGAGAGGTTGAATCATGGCCTGGGCGGTGAGGAGGAGCAGGATCCCGTCGACGTTGTCGTCTTCGAGGCATGCTTCCAGGGCGACACGGTAGCGCTCGGGCCCCGCGTCGCCGATCAGGTCGATCGGGTTCCCGTGGCTCCAGAATGCGGGAAGCGCGGCGTCGAGCCGCTCCATCGTCTTGGGACTCAGTTCCGCCAACGTACCTCCCCGGCCGAGGAGCGCATCGCTGGTCATGATGCCCGGACCGCCGGCATTCGTGATGATGGCGAGGTTGGGCCCCTTGGGCAGTGGCTGAGTGCTCAGGACCTCCGCCGCGTTGAACAGGTCCGCGATCTCCTCGACTCGGACGATCCCCGCGCGCTTGAACGCGGCGTCGTAGATCTGGTCCTCGCCCGATAGGGCGCCCGTATGCGAGGCGACGGCCCGAGCGCTCTCCCGGAACCGCCCGGCCTTCACGACCACGATCGGCTTGGCCCGGGCGAAGTGCCGGGCTGCGCTCATGAATTTGCGCGCGTCCGTAATCCCCTCGACGTACATCAGAATGCTTCGGGTGTGGGGGTCGCTCCCGAAGTAGTCGATGAGGTCGCCGAAGTCGACATCGATCATCGACCCGACGGAGACGAAGGTCGAGAACCCGACGTTCTCGTGGATGGCCACGTCCAGGATCGCCGAACCCAGGGCCCCGCTCTGGGAGAGGAACGTCACGGTTCCCGGCTTCGGGACCTTGGCGAGGAAGGTCCCGTTGAGGTGGAGTCCCGGCCGGATGATGCCGAGGCAATTCGGGCCGACGACCCGAATACCGTACTTGTGCGCCACCTCAAGGATCTCGTCCTCGAGGACCCGGCCTGCCGGGCCGGTCTCCTTGAAACCGGCCGACAGGATGATGACGCCCTTCACACCGGCCTGGCCGCACTCCTCGACCAGTTCCCGCACGGTCTTCGC
The DNA here is from genome assembly GCA_035272385.1 of Thermoplasmata archaeon. GTDB lineage: Archaea > Thermoplasmatota > Thermoplasmata > Lutacidiplasmatales > UBA184 > Lutacidiplasma. The sequence goes on along the minus strand of DATEQS010000045.1, from coordinate 48,277 downwards.
GGGAGTGGCGATGATCGCCAGGTCCACCGGTTCCGGGATCGCCCCAATGGAGGGGTAGACCTTGACACCGAGGATCTCGGTCTTGTGAGGATTGACAAAGAAGGCTTTTCCCTCGAACTCGCCCTTGGCAAAGTTGGTCGCGACCGCGTAACCGACGGACCCCTCCGTGTCGCTCGCGCCGAGGACGGCCACGCTGCGGGGCTTGAAGATCTTGTCCAGATTGAAGGTCACCATCAGCCCTGTCCCCGTTTCCTGCCTTCCGGGCGGATCGAGCCTCCCGGACCCGTGGGTCGGATGAGAGAGGTTACGGGATCGCCGGTTGGCTCGGAAACCTACCCCCGGCCGGTCCAAAAGCCGTTCGTTTGCTCGGTTCGACGGAGCCCCCGGGAACCGGCCGCGATTTTTAGGTGGTCCGAGGCCTTTCCGGAAAAGGGGCCATGCCGAAGGTGACCGTCCTGGCGAACGAGAATGGTCCGAACATTGTGCTCGTAGATGGGAAGTTCGTCAGCGAGCTCTGCCGGTGCGGGCACTCATCGAACAAACCCTTTTGCGACGGCACTCATCGGAAAGTGGGATTCAAGGCGCCGAAGGCCGAGGTCATCATCCTCGAGTGACCCGGACCGGCCCTCGACATCCGTCTCCTCCGGGAGAATTCTGAGCGTTTACATACCCGTTCGAATTGGATAGTACCATGACGAAGGCCGCCCGCTCGAGGGTCTCCACCGGGGCGGACATGGACCGAATCGCGGAGACGGCCCGCCAGGTGGTGAAGAAAGTGGCTCCGCTGCTCCGCACGGAGCTCCGATGGGGTCTTCCGTGGCTCGTCGGAACCGACCTCGTTCTGGTCATCGGCGCGTTCACCCAACATGTCGGCGTTGAGTTCTGGCGGGGATCCTCCCTGTCGGACCCTCATGGCCTGCTCGAAGGGACGGGGAAGAACCTGCGCCACGTGAAATTGCGGACCCTTTCCGAGGCCCGAGCCCGGGCTTTCGAGACCCTGGTCCGTGAGGCTGTTCGACTGGACTCGCGCTCGGAGAAGCGCACCCGATAGCCCCCGGCCGCCCGCCCCGAACGATCGGTCCCGGGGATTCTCACTCGTTACAACGCGAGATCGACCACCGTCTTTCCCGACCCACGGCCGGCCTTCAACTCCGCGAGGGCCGTTGGCGCCGCGTCCAATCGGACCCGCCGTTCCACCGGCACTTTGAGGTGGTGGTCGATCACTTCTCGGGTCAGGCGTTCGAGTAAGTTCGTGCTGGGTTGCAGATCGACATTACCGCCCCGAATCCCGGAACGTTTCAGCGCCTCCACGTCCGCCGAGTGAGTGGTTATAGTCGCGGCCCCGCCTCGGCGTACAACCGCGGTCCAGCGGGTGAACCCTGCTCCATCGCTCATGAGATCCAGAAGGCCGTCGACCCCGCCCGGGTGAATCTGCGAGACGGCGGCCAGTCCCGCTCCCGCCGATGGGTCGACGACCTCCACGGCGCCCAACGAACGGAGCCGAGCCGTCGAGGTCGTTCGCGCAACCGCCGTAACCTTGACCCCCCTCGCGGCGGCGAGCTCCGTCGCATACGATCCCACCCCGCCGGACGCCCCGACGATGACCAGCGAGTTTCCCGGCGCAAGAGCCAGAGCGTCGAGGCACGCGAGCGCGGTCATTCCGGCGGTGGGGAGCGCGGCCGCCTCTTCAGTCCTCAATCCTTCCGGAATTCGTCCGACCGCGATCCCCTCGGGGACGGGTGCGTGGTCCGCATACGTCCCGGTGCCGACGGGGCTATGAAGGAACTGACCGAAGACTCTCTCTCCTACGCGAAACCCGGTCACCTCGGGCCCGACGGCCTCCACCGTCCCCGCCGCGTCGACTCCCAGCACGAGCGGAAAGACGTGGGGGCGACTTCCTTCGTAGAATCCCTCGCCGATCTTCCAGTCGAGCGGGTTGATGCCGGCGAACGCCACCCGGACGAGCATCTCCGCCGGGCCGACGGAGGGAATCGGGAGGTCCATCACTTCCGGGGGAGCGTGAAATCGAGAGACCGCGACGGCGCGCATGACGACGGGAAGTCGCCACCGATATTGAAGAAAACCGTGGGGTCGTCCGTGTCGGCCGACGGAAGGCTAAGTACGCCCCCGCTCTCCATCTCTTCTCGAGCACCCATGGGGATGGACCGGGATTTCCCGATCACAGGCACTCAAGCGAAGGTCCTCCTAGTGGGCCTTGTCGTCATGGCGGCCTTCGGCGCGGCTCTCTTTGGGGGCGCAATCCCCGGCCTGAAACCCAATTACTCGGCGCCGAACATCCTCGTCCTGGACGGAGAACGGTACTACTTCACGACGTTCTTCTTGACCATGCCCATCTTCCCGGTCAATCACACTTCCCCCGAATCCACCTCGTTCCACAATGTGAGTTTCTCGCTGTGGCTCACCAATTGGTACGCCTTGTCGGGAGGCATCATGCACGGCAACGGTACCGAGCCGAACGGAACAGTCTACTCCTTCGTGCTGGGCGACTCCTTTGCTCCCCCGGTCAACACGACGTTGTTCGTCTCGCCCGACAACCTCTTCGCGGTCTATTGGCAGGGGGGTCTCCTCGGCGGCTCCGGGGCGCGACTCATGGTGCACGTGTGATCCGGGAGCCCCCGCGCCGCATCCGAGTACGTGGAGGAAACTCTATTCCAAAGCCCGCCACTTGCAATCCGTCGGAGACTCCGCAGGCTTGACCCGACAAGACCGCAGGGAAGGAGAACGCATGAAAAAGGCCCCGACCGTCTCGAGCCGGCGGTCGCCCCGTCGACCACCCGCCGGTTCGTCGCCGACTCACGGGCGGACCCACCACGGTGGGAGGAAGAGGCCCCTCGACCATCGCCGGATGCACGAGGCGAAGTGGACCCGAGCGGACGCGGTGGCCGTCCTCGACTCACCCGAGCGACGGGCGAACCAAGACCCGGCCGAACTCTGGCGTCGGGTCGGCCTGAAGGAGGGCGATATTGTCGTCGACGTGGGTGCTGGGTCCGGGTTCTTCGCGTTTCCCGCGGCTACGGTGGTCGGGCCCAAGGGTCGAGTCTACGCGGTCGACGTCTCCGAGGAACTCGTGAAGCTCGTCCGGGAGAAGACCGACACGGGCAAGATCCATAACGTGGAACCCGTGCTTTCGACTCCGCAACATATCCCGATCGAGGACGCTCTCGCCGATGTCGTCATTCTCGCGAACGTATTCCACGGGATCCCTCCGAAGTCCGTCCAAGAGGCGGTTCGTTTGCTTCGCCCGGGCGGACGTCTCATCGACGTGGACTGGAAGAAGGAGGAGACCCCGGAGGGGCCCCCGATACAGCATCGCCTCGCCATCCCGGAAGCCACGGCGGCCCTTCGGTCCCACGGTTTGGTGCGGGTCGATTCCTTCGAACTCGGACCCTCGCACTATGTCCTGGTCTTCGAACGCCCGAGACCTTCCCACCTCCCCGGACATCTGGTCTCCGCGGAGTAGAGGGCTTGGGAAGGTCAGCCCGATTTCACGGCTCGTTCTTCCGACCCCAAACCTAGGCCGGTTCGATGCAAGCCCTCGCTACGTGGAGAAAGGGACATGAGTTCCTTCTCGAGGACGGCCGGGCGCACTCGGTGCTGGTCGACCTCCCGCCGGAGGAAGGCGGCGCGAGCGCGGGAACTACCCCGCTGGAGCTCTCGGTGCTCGCTCTCGCCGGGAGCCTCGCCTCGACGTTCGCCTTGGTCGCTCGGAAGCGACGGTTAGGTTTCTCCGGACTCACGGTGGTCCTCGAGGGCGAACCCCCGTCGGCGGCCGAGGGAGGCCTCCACGGAACCCTTCGATTGCGGACCCGCGCCGAGCGAAGCGAGGTCGATGCCACGTTGCGGGCTACCCTCGAGCTCTGTCCGGTGAGCCGGATCTTTCGAGAGGCCCGACTTCCGGTCCATGTCGTCGCGGTGGTCGCATCCACCGCCCGTCCGTCGTAGGTAGGACGTGGCCTGGCCCCCGTCCGGGGGGTCGAAGTTCACGAATGGACGAGGGCCCGCACCAGGTCGTTTCGGGTGACGATTCCGATGAGACGGTCCCCTCGCATCACCGGGATGCGGTTGATGTCGTTCTCCCGCATCATCTCGGCCGCGAGCTCGAGTGGGGCGTCGGACGCGAGGAAGATGGGAGGGCTCGACATCGCATCTCGGACGTTCGTTTCCTCGAGGATCCGACGCAGCACCTGAACGTTGACGCCCGAGTCTTCCGAAAGACCGAACATCAGGAGGTCGAAGAGTCCGGTCACTTCCGGAATTCCCCCGGCGCTTTTCAACGTCCGGGCGACGTCCCGCTGACTAAGGACTCCGACGAGCCTCCCGTCCTCCTCCACGACCGGGAGCCCGGAAACCTTCTGCCCCCGCATCAGGACCAGCGCGTCGAGGAGGGTCGCGTCCGGACCGACCGTAATCGGCTGACGACTCATTACGTCCCGAACGTTCACGTTGTAGACAAAGGAGTCCCGAACCGGCCGTCGGGAGCGGGCGGGCGCGCGCGGGCGGTGTGAGGTGGTCTTTTGCGTCGATACAGCGGGGGAGGGCATGGTGGACTTTAGCCCGAGTAGGGGTATTGTCGCCTCCGTCGAACGTAGCTGACGAGCTTCGCCCGGGCTCCTCGGGCGGTCACTCTTTCCCCCGAGCGAGGGCCCTCGGTCGTACGTTATCTTCGCTCACGCGGGGGCGAAAACCGGCTCCGGCTCGACTGGTCCGAACGACCTCGCGGGTCAACTCCCGGGGAGCGTCGACGGTGTTCGCGACCGTTCGAGCAAGCGCCGGACCTCCCCGTCGCTCACTTGACTGAACCGGTGGTACCACTCGCCGACGGCAAAGAACACCGAGGGAACCAGGAGGACCACGAGATCGTCAACCTCGGGCCGGAGGGTGTCCACGGTATCGGGGGGAGCGACGCCAAGGGCGAGGACGATCCGGCGAGGTTCCCGGAGCCGGACGGCCCGGAGCGCGGCGAGAACCGTGCCTCCGGTGGCGACCCCGTCGTCCACCAGGATCACCGTTCGGTCCCGGAGTTCGGCGGCGGGTTTTCCCGCTCGATACTCCTGGGCTCTCCGCTCGACCTCGGCTGCCTCACGTGCGATCGTGGGACCGAGGTCCCTCACGGTGTATCCGGCGGCATGGATCCGTGGCTCATCCAGAAAGCGAGTGCCTCCCTCAACGACCGCGCCGAGCCCGTACTCGGGATTGGACGGGGCACCGACCTTCCGAACGATGAGCACGTCGAGCGGTGCGTTCAATCGTTGAGCGATCTCGAACGCCACCGGGACCCCGCCGCGGGGGAGCGCCAGTACCACAGGCGATTGATCTCGGTAATGGAGTAAGCGTTCCGCGAGTTGCTCTCCGGCCGTCTTCCGATCGGCGAGCGGGACGGGAGGGCCCGGAGGGTCGACCATAACCCAATCGTTCGGCTCACCGCGCCGCTCCGATTAACCCCGCGGTCGAGTCGGCTTGACCGACGACCGGCGAAACCGACCCGGAACTCCCAATCAGATCGACTCGAGCTTCGACTCTCGAGCCATGAAGCGGTCCGAGTCCTCCGCCGCAGGAGGTCCCGAGTCAGCGGCGGGCCCGAGCCGATGCCGGTCGATCGTCACCACGCGATTGTAGAGCCATTCGAACTCGTGGAAGATGAGCGGGTCGTTCATCGTCGTCCTCAGGTTGCCGATCATGTCCACCGGGTGTCGAAGCCCCCAGTAGTACGCCGTGACCCATCCTCCGAACGCCTCCCAGACGAGGTCGTCCTCGAGCACCTTTCGATGGGTGAGGGTTCCGACGAGCTCGAAGAATGTGATCACTTCGAGGTTCGAGATATCCTGGTGAGCCTGTTTGAGGAGACGTTCGCTCAAGTGACGCCGGGAGGCGCGCATCCGGGGACTATCGAATCGTTCCCGGAGATTCATCACCGCGTTCGCGGAGTTGAGCTTCTGCGCTTGCAGGGTCTGCCAATACATGAGCAGCAAAGTCCCCAGGACGAGGACCCAAGTTCCGACCAGCGACCAAATGGCGATGTTGAACCAATCGATCACCGACCGTGCGCTCCTGTGTTCCGTTCGACGCTCTCCCCTCCAGCAACCGGGACCAAGAACTTTTTGGGCCGTCCCCGCGGCGGTTCCGAACGGTCCTTTGGGCTCGCCGGAACCTTGCCGAGGTGCGCCGTGGCGGTCGGTCTACGCGTCGCCGTACCGGGGGTCCTTTCCGGGATGCTCCCCACGGGCAAAAGAGGCTTCGGCCTCGTGCTGCTTGGCGGCCATCTCCGGGCGCGACATCTTGACTCGCATCGCGAGCGTCCAGTGGTGGCCGAACGGGTCGATCAGACGACCGTAGCGTTCGCCCCAGAACTGATTCTCGAGCGGCATCGAGACCTTGGCCCCCGCGGCCACGGCGCGGTCCCAGAGGGCGTCGACGTCCTTTGTGTAGACGTGCAGGGTGACCGTCGTGGTGCCGATCGCGGACGGGGCGGCGCTGTTCGAATCGGGGAACACATCCGAGAGGAGCACGACCGTATCCCCGATCCGCAGCTGACCGTGGATCAGCTTCCCGTTCGGCGTTACGCGCCGAAGCAGCTCGCGGGCGCCGAACGCCTGCTTGTAGAATTCCATCGCCGCGAGCCCTCCGTCCACTGTGAGGTACGCGGTCACGGTCCCGAAACCGGGCGGGATGGGAGAGGGCGACGCCGACTTCCGGGATGCGGATTTGCGTTTCTTCGGAGCTGGAGGCATGGGCAACTTGGTGTCGGGCACGTCGAACTCCTACATAACGGTCTAATCCGCGGCCCGGCCGAGATCCCGAGCCTCCGCCCGCGTTCCGGGTGACCCGAAGTCCGTCTAGCTCGAGTGAGCTTTCCGTGTGTGTTCCTGAAGCGCCGCCGTCGTGCGGAACTGTTCCCGGCAGAGAGAACACTTTAGCATACGGGGCCGCGCCGACTCTTCGGGGGCCTTCCCCGCCGACGCGTGGGCCTCCTTTCGATGCTCTTCGAGCGCATCCTCGGAGCGGAAGGAGCGTCCGCAATCCCGACAGACCGCTTCGACCTCGTCGTATTCCACGTACGGCATCGATTCCGGAATGTCACTCCTTCAACCCCACCTTCGTGCAGCGACCCGGGCGGGAGGTCCGCTAACAGTAACGCGCCCTTGCCTAAGAAGGCAGGGGGACGAGGCCGTCCCCCCGCGGGTCGATCCCGACCTCGACCTCCTCACCGATGGAGATCCCTTGCGCGTGGCCGAAGGCCGAGGGGTCGCCTCGGAGCAAGCGAGCGTGAGGGAGGAGCATCCCGCGTTCCCGGTAGAGGCGAGCGGAACCGTAGATCGTGGCCGGATAGGCGAAACGAGGCGCCGCGATCGCCGCGGGAAGGGGAATCCCGCGGTCGAGATGACGAGTGAGAACCTGGACATTCACCTGGGGTTGGATGTCCCCGCCCATGGAGCCGAAGAGGACGGTCCTCGGCCCGGAGACCACGGTCGCCATCAGGGTGTGGAAGGGACGTTTCCCGGGCCCTAGGACATTTGGGTGCCTTGAGTCGAGGGTGAAGTACGAGCCGCGATTGTTGAGATTGATACCGGTTTTCCGTATCGAGATTCCCGAGCCGAACCCCTGGTAGTTGCTCTGAATGGCGCTCACTCCGACCTCCCCATCGTACACACTGAAGGCGGTAGTGTCGGAATTCCCCGGAACCTTCGGGCAAGCCCGATGGCTCGCGCGGTAGACGGCGGTCGGACGAAGTAGCGACTTGGGGAATTTCACGCAGTCCGGGTCGCCGATGTACCGGGCGCGGTAGTCGTACGCGGTGTACATCGTGCGTTCGAGGGTCCGCACGTATTCCTCCTCGGAGAACGCGGAAAGATCCTTCCGGGCCAAGAGATTGAACCAGATGAGCGCGGTCGCGCCTTGGCTCGGGGGAGGATTGGTCTCTACCGTGTAGTCGCGGTAGCGGACCCGTAACGGCTCGACGAGCGTCGACTGGAACGCATCCAGGTCATCGGGTTCGAGCAGCCCGCCTTTCGCGGATAAGTCCCGGCAGATCTCGCGCGCGAGTTGGCCATGGTAGAAATCGTAGCCGTCGTCCACCGCGATCTTCGAGAGAGTCTTCACCATGCCGGCTTGCCGGAAGAGCCGGCCTTCCGTCACCGAGCCGTACATCGCGCGGAAATCTCGGTCTCCCCAGCCGGTCGACCGAGTCGCCCGGGCCAGGCTCGCGCTGGCCGGGAATCCTCGGGAGGCCCACCGAATCGCCGGCGCCAGGTCCTCCCTCCAACGAAGTCGACCACGGGCACCGAAGTAGGACCAAGCGGCGACCAGGCCGGGCACGGTGAGCGCGGAGAGAGGTCCCCGCTCCGGGATCCGTCTCCGCCGCATTCGACGAAATAGGTCGGGGGTCGCGAGTCGGCCGGCCGGTCCACTGGAGTTGACCGCAACGGATCGACCGTCGTGCACGACCGCGAAGAAATCCGACCCGAGACCATTCATGTGCGGTTGAACGACCGGCAGAGCGGCGCTCACGGCGAGTGTCGCATCGTAGGCGTTGCCGCCCGCCCTCAGAATCTCGAAACCCGCGGCAGTGCTCAGAGGATGGGCCGATGCCACGGCGAACCTGCGACGCGACGGGGTCATTCGAGGACTCCTCCATTCAGCACGCCCATGGCTATCAAAGCGTCTCGGCCAAGGGAGCGGGGCAAGGCACCTAGAGGACTCGACCCCACACGGGAACGGGTTTCCCGAAATTCGAGAGACCGTGCGGCCAGCACCACGAGTCGGGCGGGGTCACTCTCGCAGGTGGTCGACCATGAATCGACCAGCCGCCCCCATAGCTCGAAGCTGGTTCGCGCGCTTCGTGAATCCATGGCCCTCGTCCTCGAAGACCATGTACTCGACCTCGCGTCCCTTCGCGCGCAGGCGTTCGACCATCTGGTCGGACTCGGCCTTGTTGACGCGAGGGTCGTTCGCGCCCTGAATGACGAGAAGGTCGGCGCGGACGTTGTCGATGTAGCTGATGGGCGAGCGTTCCCGGAGGAAGTCGGCCTCGGTGTCGGGATTCCCGACCCACTGGTCCATGAAGCGGGTCCAGAACGGCGGGACCGTCTTCACGAACGTCACGAGGTTCGAGGGTCCGACCACGTCGACCCCTACCTTCCAGTACTCCGGCAGTCGGGCCACGCAGCCGAGGGTCGCGAATCCTCCGAAGCTTCCCCCGAAAACCCCGAGGCGCGTCGGGTCGATCTCGGGCCGGGAGCGCATCCAGTCCGCGGCCGCTTTGAGGTCCTTCAGCTCCGCCCCCCCCCAGTCGTGGTGAATGAGCTTCTGGTAGGTCTTTCCGTATCCCGAGGATCCGCGGATGTTGGGCGCGAGGACCGCGATCCCGTGGGCATTCAGATAGGCGTAAAACCCCCAGTAATTCCACCCGGGTCGTTCCTGCGCTTCGGGACCCCCGTGGATCGAGAGGACCGCCGGCATGCGGCCCTTGGGTCGGCGCTTCGGAAGATAGTAGAACGCGGGTATTTGCCGGCCGTCAAACGTACGGAATCGGACCAAGCTCGGTGACCGGAGCGGTCCGTCCGGAACTCCGCCCACCATGCTCTCGGACAGCTGGACCACCGCTCCCCCTGATAGGGGGAACCACATGATTTCCGTCGGGCGAGAACCCATCTCCCACAACGTGGCCGCGGCGCGGCCGTCGGGAGAGATCACGGCGCCACTCCCCCAGCTGGAGTACATGAATCCCGGAGGGAGCGAACGAACCCGACGGTACCGGGTCCCCAGACGACCGGAATAGAGAACTGAGTAACCGTCCTCGTTCACGCTGTACAACAGCCCGGAACTGCTCGGGGAGTAGCGGACATCCTCCACATCCCCCTCCGGCGACGCGAGTACCTTCCGTTTGCCCGACGCCAGGTCCACGAGTTCGAGCTGTTTGAATTCCCGGTCGAGATCGGTGTGGATGAGGAGGCCCCGGCCGTCTGCCGTCCACGCGCCGGCGACCACGACTTCTTCCGACTCGTGAGGAACCACCTCGGTGGTGGTCTTTCTCGCGAGGTCATGGACAAAGGTTTGGATGCGAGTATTGCTGTGAACCTTAGCGACGAAAAAGCGACGTCCCGTCGGGTCCCAGGTCGGGTTGGACCACAGGGCCCCTTCGGTAAGAGGCCGAATCGACGTGCGGCGAGAAAGATCGAGCAGGATCACGTCCATGTCGGCGGGGTTCCGCCCGTTGTCGATGTAGAGAAGGCGACGACCGGCCGGGTCGAGGCCGCCCATGGCCAGCTCGTGGCGAACCTTCCGGTCGTCCGTGATCGAGGTCCGATCTCCGCCATCGGCCGAGATCCGGAAGATCTGCATCTGCTCGTCGCCGTCCTGGTCCGCCATGAAGTAGATGGAACGGCCGTTCGGCGCCGGGACGATCGTCCGGACGGAACGGTCCGTGAATCCCGTCAGAGGATGCGCAAAGCCTCGTTCCCCCTTGGGTCTGACCCGTTGGCTCCACAGATTGTACTGGCCCGTGATGTTCGCCGTGAACAGGAGCTCTCCCGGCCTCAGCCAGGCGATGTCGCCGTAGCTCCAGTGTTGCGCGTAGCGCTCGTAGGGGAGAGCCGTCTCCTCGACCATGGACGCGTCCAGCCGGCTTGACTACGTAAGGTTTGAAGGAGGCGGGGGCCGCAGGGGAATCGCGGCCGCGCTACGCGCGACGCTTTTTGGCCGCCTTTCGGCGTGCGGCGACCGGACCGAACGCTTCGAGGGTGACCCCGTTCGGGTCGTTGACATAAACGAGACGACTCTTTCCATCGGTGAAATCCTGGACCCGCTTGCCTCCGGCGCGCAGGGCGCGGCGATACCAAGCGGCAACATCCGGCGCATAGAATCCAAAGTGGTCGAACTCCGTACCCTCCCGGAACGGCTCGTAGAACCGGTTCCCTTTGGGATAGAAGTTCAGCTCGATCCAGTGCCGAGATCCCGGGAAGATCATCTGAACATACTGGCCTCCGTGCTCCATCCGACCTTTCCCGAGGATGCGGAAGCCGAGGGCGCGGTAGAACCGAATCGAACGTGGCAGGTCTCGGACTCGAATCCCGGAGTAGAGGAATCGCACGGTAGAGGGCGCCATCGACCCCTGGTACCCGTTCGGGCTTATCCCCTTGTCCGTGGCTCCACCGTCGCGCGCCGAATCGTCCCCGCGGCGCGCTCGCGTTGGCTCAAATAGGGATGGGCGTTCCGACCCTGGCTCCGCGGTGCGGAGTCGGAGCCGGAACCTCGTGACACCCTCCGAACGGACGGCGGCGGACGCTCTGCGGAACTACCTCGCCACCGATTGGAAACGCTGGCTGACCGAGTATCCCGAGCTCGCCACGAACTTCGGGTTCCCGGGGCTGAACGACCGGTGGACCGACGATTCTCCCGCCGGGATCGAACGCCGGATCCATCACCTCACCGAGAGCCTCGCCTCGTTCCGGCAGCTCGATGCCGAACATCTGCCCCCGAAGGAGCGGACGAATTACGACCTCTACAAGGACCTCCTCGAGGTCGCCGAGGTCGGTCTGACGTACGGCCTCGACCCTCTGCCGTTCCGTCTCGGTGTTCCCCACAACCTTCTCACCCCCCTGAACCAGATGGAAGGAATCCATCTCACCGCTTCCGAGACGCTCGAGATCCAACCTCGGGACCGCCTTTCCGATTACGACGACATCTTGGCGCGGCTCCAGTCCCTTTCCACTGCGGTCGACCAGAACATCGCCCTACTCGAGTCCGGACGCAAGAAGGGTTTCACGCCGCACCGAGTAGCCGTTCGAGGGGCGGTCGAACAGGTCCGGGGATTGATCCCCTCCGACCCTCTGGCGAGCCCACTGCTGAGGGCGTTCACCGAGTTCCCCGCTCGGATCGGTGAGCCCGTCCGCCAACGACTCGTCTCGGCGGCCCGGAAGGCCTACCTCGAACGGATCGTTCCGGCCCTCGACCGTCTCCACGAATACCTGGCCTCAACGTATCTTCCGGCCTGCCGGGAAGGCGCGGGAGTATCGACCCTACCGAAAGGAGACGAACTGTACTCCTACCTCGTTCGGTGGCAGACCACTACGTCCCTGACGCCGAAGCAGATCCACGAGATCGGACTCGGCGAGGTCCGGCGACTCCGTTCGGCCGTCGAGGCCCTGATGACCGAGACCGGATTCTCGGGCGGATACTCGAAGTTTCTCGAGTTTCTCCGGACGGATGCGCGGTTCTTTTACGGGAATGCCGAAGCGCTGGTCGACGGCTACCGTGTGATCTCGAAACGGATCGACCCGGGGCTCGCTCGAGTGTTCGGTCGGCTCCCCCGGCTTCCCTACGGAGTCCTACCGGTGCCCGACTTCCGTGCCACGAGCTCGCCGACGGCGTACTACATGCCCGGGGCTCCGGCTACCGGTCGTCCGGGGATGTTCTTTGCCAACACCTACGAACTCCGGTCTCGGCCCAAGTGGGAGATGGAATCGCTCACCTTGCACGAAGCGGTCCCCGGCCACCACCTTCAGATCGCGCTCGCCCAGGAGCTCAACGACCTCCCCGATTTCCGGCGTTTCACCGGCCCGACCGCGTTCGTCGAAGGGTGGGGATTGTACGCCGAGGGCCTGGGAGACGAGCTGGGCATGTACCAGGACCCGTACTCGAAGATGGGCAAGTACACCTACGACATGTGGCGGTCGATCCGTCTGGTCGTCGACACGGGGATCCACGCGCTCGGATGGACCCGCGAACAGGCGATCCGCTTCTTCCAAGAGAACGCCGGCAAGAGCGAGGTCGACATCGCGGTCGAGGTCGACCGCTACATCGTTTGGCCGGCCCAGGCGCTGGCGTACAAAGTCGGTCAGCTGAAGCTCGGGGAACTCCGACAATGGGCCGAGGATCGTCTCGGCGACCGATTCGACGTTCGGGGGTTCCACGACCGCGTCCTGGAGGAGGGAGCCGTTCCCCTCGACATGCTGGACTCCCGGGTGAAGGCGTGGGTCACCGCCCAGAAGGCAGAGCCCGAGACCGCGGGTCGGGGCTCGGCCACTTCCCCGAGCTGAACCACCCTGCGAAGAGCCGGTCCCTTTGCTGCCGGGATGTCCGGGGAGGTCACGGCGAAAGGGACGTGGGCCGGAGCGCGCTTTCCAGAAGTTTCTTTTCGATGATCGCGATCGCTTCCGAGACGCCCGATTTGCTCCGGTCGAGCCGTCGGGCGAGGGCGGTCAGTGTGATCCCACGGGGGACCGCAAAGTAACCGGCGGCCATGGCCTGGGTCAGGAGTTGTTGCTGATTCTCCGTGAGCATCGGCAGGTGGCTTCGCAGAGGACGTCTACGAATAGAGACCACCTGAAAGTCCGGATCGACCTTCCCGACGTGCTTCAGGACCCTTTGGAACTCCGAGTGCCGCGCCACTACTTCCCAGCGAATGAACCCGCCTTGTAACCGCATGGGGAATTGGATCGGCATCCCAAGTTCGCGGTAGAGGTAGATGACCGGAGGATTTCGGTAGGTCACCCGGTAGAGGGATCCTTCACCGACCTCGGCGAGACTGTCGATCTTCAGCACATCGGAGTATCCACCGATCTCCCGGGTCCACACCCCGGGAGGTTGCCCGCTGATCCAATAGTCCGATACGGAGACATCTTTGCTCACGTCGGCACGATTGAGGATCTCGAGCGAGACGTTCGGGTGAGCCGAGGTGAAGGCCCCGGTCCACAATCCGGCGGGAATCCGGATGCGGAGGGTGGCCAGGAGTAGCCGGTCACCCACGGCCACCTCCTCGGCGACCCGGAGCTTGCGAAACCGGGCCGATGCACCGTTGTGTCCCCCTCGCGATGCCAGGCGGACCGGCTCGTTCATCTGCGAGCGATTGCGCGTGGACACGGTCTCCATCGGACGGCGAGGTTCCCCCCTCGGCCGGTCTCCGTCCTCGAATCGAGGGCCGGGATATAAATGGGCGCGAAACCGGCGGAAGGCGGACGAGAGGTCGTCGGGTGCGAACCGGAGGCCGATAGCGGCCGTCCGTACGGCCGCCGGGGGCCCGATAACGGGGCCGAACCCGTTCGGACACCCGAAATCGTTCGGAGATGTGTCTTCGTGTGGCGGGCGATTCCTCCTATCGGGCCCAAGGGGCCCGGAGCAGAACTTGTCGGACGACACACCCGCATCGAACCTCTTCCCAATCGGCAGTCCTGTCTCGCCGGGGCACATTGCCGACCGCCCCCGAGAGGCGGTGCACTCCGAGAACCGGCCCCACAAGGTCCCTCCGCGTCGTCCTCCAGTCTCTTCCGCGCCCGCCTCCGATGGAGGGGGCACCATCTTCCCGGCCCACCTTTTCGACCGCCCGAATTCGGTCCTCGTCTACGGACCGTCCCGTCCCCTGGTCAACCTCGCCCTCTACGCTCTCGCGGAAGCCACGACTCCCGAATTCCACTGGCTGGACATCGGGGTGCCGGGGGAGGAGCGCGCGGCGGCGGACCCGGTCCAACTCGGATGGATTCCCGAGGACCGCTTGTGGCTCGTGGACCGCCCGGAGGCCCTACGGCCCGATGACCTGACCGCGAACCTCGCCCTCTTCGGTCTGATCCGGTCGGATGAGCCAACCACGACCTTGAATCAGCTCATCGAGTTTCTCCGACTCCCGGAAACCTCCCAGCGGATCCTCTCTATCCGGCCGAACGACGGAAGGCCGGGAGCGTTGGCGGTTACCAATGCCCACCGGGTGATGGCCGCGTACCCCCCGCACCGCGTACCTGCCATTCTGTCCCTTCACATCAACGCGGGATTCTCCGTCTTGGTCGGGTACGCGGACTCCGCGGGTCCCGGGAGAAACGCGTTCGATTTCGTCTTTCACTTGGACGGACCGAGCATCTCGGAGTGGCGCAAGAGCCACCTGGTCTGCGAGAAGGGAATCACTTCCGGACCCCTTCGGGACGGTCGTCCGGTCGCTCTCGAAGAGATCCCCGTACTGGCGGACGTTTTGTCCAGCGCGACGTCCTCTCGGTGATCTGGTTCGAGCCGGTCAGCGGCGCAGCCGAGCTCGGTGGGCTTTCTTCCGCGAAGCCCGACCCACGAGACCGGTCCGTCGGGCCAGCCGTGCGTGCTCGCTCCTGGAGATCCACTCGACCTTCAGGTAATCGATCAACTGGCGGGTCGTCATCCCGATACGTCGACCCTCCTTGACCGTGAACCTGTACGCTTCGATCTCTGACGGAGCGTCCACATAGCTCAGCTTGGGGTAGAAAAGCGGCTTTCCCTTCCGGAACTGATTCACGTGACACAGTTCGTGGACGACGTCGAGGTAGACCGTGCGGAACTCCGAATCGCTCAAGTGGTGGGTGCTCACCAGCAGATGACCATCGACATCGCTCGTTCCCATGTAGCCGAATCGGGCGGAGAAGAACTCGACCTTGAGGCCCCGGAGGACCTTCGCCGTGTCCTTGCCGAAGAGCTCCCGCACCGCGGGAACCTCACTGAACCCTCGGAAGAAGCGCTCGAAGGGCAGCAGGCGGGTCGGCGCCTTTCTCTCGATTCGCACCCCTAACTTCGATTCTACCGCCACGTCGATCCGCCTCGGCGAAATCTCCGTACGCAGCGGGGGCTATTAGGACGAAGGAAAGAAGAGATCGCTCACGCCATCGAGGGACGCGGGCGACTCGGACCGTCACCGAACTAACGGGCCCGCATCCGGTTGTTCTTCGGGTTGTGTTCCAGCTCGGCCAGTCCGAGCTTCTCGAGGACGGGCGGGAGATACATCCCGAACCTGCCGCGGAACCCCTTGCGCAGACCGTACCAACCGCCGACAGGGTTCTTCGCTGAGCGACCCCACTCCTCGACAGTCCCCACGGCCGCCGGCTTCTGCTCGTCGGCGCTGCCGAGCGGCACCCAATCGCCGCGGGCTCGGAGCATCGCATGCAGGTCCTCGATTGACCGGAGATGGTACCTCAGCTCGGTCGTCCCGGCGTGGATCACGAGGGCCGGTGGTTCCAAAGTAGGGTCACGAAAGGCGCGGAATTCAGATTGTCCGCTTGGCGTCTTCAACACCCACGGCCGTTCTCGTGTTCCTTCCGAAAGGCCCGGCATCTCGATGTCCCTCTGTTCGAGGCGGACCCGTGAGGGTGCCCATACAGCTGGAGGTTAACTCCTAGCCATTTACGCGACCGCAGTTCCCCTTCAATCGGTATTATTGCCCGGAACGGACTTAGCGGCCCCGGTGTCCGAACTCCTCGTCGCCCGTTCCCACAGCCGGGGTTCCGACGTCGTCGGCGGTGGAGCATGACCGAACGGGCCAGTTACATCGTCATCGAAGGCATTGACGGCACCGGAAAGACGGAGCTTGCGGCCCGGCTGGTCCCGCCGCTGCTCGGCCGCGGTCACTCGATTTCGAGCTTTCGGGAACCGACCGACAAGTTCCTGAGGTCCGAGTTCGCGCGCCTCAGCAAGGTGGACTCCTTCGCCGCCGCTCTCTGCTTTACCGTGGACCGTGCGTTGCTCCGACCGCAGATAGAACGTGCCCTGGAGATGGGGGACATCGTCATCCAGGACCGC
Organism: Thermoplasmata archaeon; assembly: GCA_035272385.1. GTDB lineage: Archaea > Thermoplasmatota > Thermoplasmata > Lutacidiplasmatales > UBA184 > Lutacidiplasma. Next base: position 31,735 of record DATEQS010000045.1, on the reverse strand, counting down.
TCGTTCTACTCGACACTGGCCTACCAGTATCCCGGATTGAGCGCCGAGGCGTTCCGCGAGGTGGACCGCATCGAACGTCAGGTCGCGCTCGAGCCCGACCTCGTGCTATACCTGGATGCGCCGGTGGATGTCGCCATGAAACGGGTCGAGACCCGGGGGCAGCGTGACGCCTTTGAGGACGAGCCGTACCTCGTCAAGGTGCATCGGAAGTTCGAGCAGATGTTCCAACCGCCTCGCTGGGTTCGGATCAACGCCGGCGGGACGCCCGACCAGACTCTGGAGCAGGCGATGAACGCCTTGCTGTCGATTGGCCTCTGAGCTCCTCGAGCGCGGGTACCCGGGCGGTCACCCACCACCGAAGCGATTGGCTGGGGTGGACGGGTCGAATCCGTCCGGACGGAGTCCGGAGAGGATCTTCCGGACCGGTTCCTGTGGCTCGATAGGTTCAAGCCCCGAATTTCGGCATGGACCACCCGTTCCGTCATGACCGGGGTCGTCCACGCGAGCTACACCGACGGGAACCGCCTGGCCTGGGAACATCTCACCGACGCCGCATTCCGGTGGTTCCTTCCGGCGGCCGCGTCCCTGGCCCTCCTCCTGGGAGCCATCCTCCTACTTTCCCGTTCGACCGTCACGCGTCCGGACACGTCCCTGGGCCTGTTCCTGACCGGGTGGGGGGCCTCGGCGGTTCTTGTCGCACTCTTCTGTCGCGTGCAGTTCCACGGGTCGTTGCGAAAAGCCGAAACGACGGCCGTCCCGGTGACATCAACGCCGGTCGTGAGTTCCTCGCGACCGACTCAGCTCGAGACGCTCAACCGACCGGTGCCGACGCTTTCGAGCCGAGGCTCGGAGTGGCGGGTGCTGGCCGCACCCACCAGTCCGGGAGATGAGACGTGGCTCTCCTGGCTGCCCCGCGAGAGTCGGCAACTGGGAGTCGGGATCGCGAGAATCGGTCGCGGTGCCGTCTACTCTCCGGGAGGCTCGGGTAGTCTCGTGGCTTTCCCCACACGAAAGGAGAGCTCCGGCGCCCGGCCCGTGACAATGGCCGGTGACTTCGCCCAATCAACGTCCCGCACCCCGCCCTCCCGGGACATCCCCCGAGATTCGGCGAAGCGGTCAACATTCTCGGAGGAGGACTTGGACCGGATGTTTCCGCCAACCGCGGGCGGACGGACCCTATTCCTTTCCGACGTTCCGGATAAGATAGGCCTCCCGAAGGCTCCCTCGAAGGCATCGGGTCCATCGGTCGAGATCCGCTCCGCGTCGACCGAATCAGCGGCGTCTTCGGACGACCCAGTGACCCCATGGGCAGATGACCCGGTGGATCATTCGCGGAGGGCCGTCCATGATGGCGACTCCGTGGATACCCCCCTCCTGTCGGGATCCCCAAGCCCCTCCCTCGCGGGAATTCCCGTCGATCTTCAGGGACCTCTCGACCCGGCCGACGAATTGTTCAGAGAGGCCACCAATCCGGTCCCGCCTCACCTCAGGGGCGTCGGCCTTCAAGCGCGAGTCGGGGCGCACCGACCCGATCGGAATCGTCGGGACATCGCGAATCCGAAATCCGTGTGTGCGTCCTGCTCGAAAGTCGTCGTCACCCTACGGATGAGCGGCCCTTGTCCGAAGTGCCTTCGACCGATCTGCAATGAATGCCTGCGCGAGGCGTTCGTCACACACGGGCAGGGTTGGTGCATCGACTGCTCATCGACTCCGGTGGTGAGCGCGAGTTAACCCCGGCTCGAAGTGGGCACCCGCGGCGCCGGAACGCCCCGACGCTCCAACAAGGGCACGGTGAGCGTGAGAGAGAAAGGCTCCGCTGCGGGGCTCATCGTCGACCGCGCTTTCGGTAGTCGCGTTCCATTGCTCGCGCAAAATGTCGCCAGCCGTTGAGGGCGATCTTTTCTATCGACCTTCGGGAAAGAGGTTTGCCGCCCAAGCGGGAGGGCCGGCGGTGAGTAATGGTTTGTTACGGAAGGAGACTACGACCCGAGACGAAGGCGCCGCGTTCTCTGAGACCGGAGTCTGTGTTCGAACCGACCGAACACGCCCGAACTAGGCGGCACGGTTCGTCGGCGTGCTCGAAGCCGCCGGGGCGGGGGTGAGCCACCGAGAGAAGTCGGTGAGCCCGATGAACAGGAGTACGATCCCGACAAACTCCGCGTAGTAGAGCGCCACCGGGAACGAAGCAATGTAGAACACTCCCCCCGCCGCGAGCACGCTCGCGCCCGCGATCATGAGTAGGCCCTTCCAATGGAACGCACGGCGGAGTGAGATGACCGCGAAGCCGAGAAGGACGACCGTCGCGGGGACGGTGATCAGCGAGGACAGGACAAGCAAGAACACCGGCGGGTTCCCCGAAATGACACCGCCTTGGACCATCGAGTCGGAAACCGGTGTGGTGAAACAGAACACGCCGACCACGGCGGAGACCGCGATGATGTAGCCCGCGTAGAGGTTCCGATAGATCGGTCGGCGGAAAGCGCGCACCGACCCCAGGGACAGCGTGCCGACAATCGCGGCGGAGAAGAATACGTAGGCTTGCAACATGATCGTGGAGACCACCCCGACGTACGCGAGCAGTTCGATCGCAGTAGCCGTGGCTCCGAACCCCAACCCCACGCCCCAACCGAGTTGGGAATGCTTCCGAGTCTGGTAGAACCGGACGAACCCTCGGGCGGCCAGGATCGTCAGGACTCCCGACAGAAGCCCGAGAGAGACGGTGATGCCCCAGTCTTCCGCGTTCAAGGTGGTGTCCCGACCGGGTCGGGGACCGCTCTTGGGATAATCCCCCTCTAGTACGAACAGTTCGTATCGGCTCCGGAACACGTGTGACGGCCCCCGACATCGCCCTTCGGAGTCGATGGGCTCTGAGGATTCACGGGGGTCGGGGGGTAGGGGCGTTCGGCCGGTTGGCGGTGACGAAGACCAACGAAAGACCGGTCGCAATCAGCAGGAACCCGCCGATCTCCCAAGCGGTGATCGGCTCCCCAAACAGTCCCGAGCCGAGACCGATTCCGACGATTGGAAGGAGGTAGGCGACGAGATTGGCCCGGGCCGGCCCGATCTGATGGTGCAATCGGAAATAGACAACGTACCCGAACAACGATGCGAACACGACCAGGACCAGGAGCGAGACCCACACCGCGAACGTGAACGGCAGTTGTTCGGGTACGGGGGCGAGCAGGACCACGACACCCAGGATCGCCGCCCCGACCCCGAATTGGAGGGAGAGCTGCCACGTGCCTTCGCCCCCGCGGCCCCATCGGCGAAGGAGCACGGACCCCATCGGGAACACGACGAACGCCCCCATCACCGCGACAGGACCCTGCCAATTGGACCCCACTCCTCCGAGAAGGGTGGGGAAAACGAGGACCACGACCCCGACGAACCCGACGACGATTCCGGCCACGGCCGCGGGACGAAGACGCTCCGACCGCAGGAGGGAATGGCCGTAGACGATCGTCAATATCGGCGCGATTCCCGATAGAACGGAGGCATAGCCTCCCGTCGTGAACTGTTCCCCCCAATAGAGCAGGATCCCGTAGAGACCGATGATGAAAGTCCCCCCCACCACGGCGGAAAGGAGAGCGGAGCGTCGGCTGGGCCACGGGTCCCGCCGAAGCGTCGCCACGAGGGCGAGAAGCCCGGCGACCAACGCATAGCGTGTGCCGGCAAAGACGAACGGAGAGGCGCCCGCCACGATCCCCTCCCGGATCGCCACGTAGGCCGAACCCCAGAGGACTCCCAGCGCGATCAGCAAGAGGACATCGGTTCGGGTCACCCGGATCGGTTCCCCGCGCGCGGAACCGGTTCCCTCCGTACCCGAGTCCGCCACCGAGTCGACCCCCGGCAGCCAACCGACGGACTATTATTTGGAAGCGGGAACCCCTCTCCGCTCCCGGACCTCTCCACCCGAGTCGAACCCGGCGGAGAACGAGGGGGCCGGACCTGGTCGAATGACGGAAGAGGGCACGGAGGACCGAGCTCCCCTTTCCCCCGGCACGCGCGCTAGCTCCGACATCGAACTCGTCGACCTTCCTCGAGAGGAGCGCGACCGCGCCATACCGGTGCTGAAGGACGGGTTCGTTGGAATCTATCGCTGGCACGCGAAGAGGACCCTGCACAACGCAACTTGGGTTCGCGCGGCGGTCGTCCGGGGCGAGATTGTCGCGGTTTCCATTCTGGATCGAATCGACCCGGAGGTGGGCTACGTCTACTATCTCTCGACGGCGCAGACCCATCGCCGAGAAGGACTGGGAGGACTACTGCTCGACGACGCGCTCGCGCTGTTCCGGAGAGAACGGGCCCGAGTTGCTTACGGGGCGGCCGAGGAGGACAACGCCGCATCGATCTCGCTGTTCCGCTCTCGAGGGTTCCGGCCCGTGGAACGGAAGGAGCTCGGATTCAGGGAAGGAGGTCTGGGAGCGTGGGGGCTCCGAAGCCGGATGACGCTCGTGGGCGGGGAGGTCCTCATGGGGCTTCGCCTCTCTCCAACCCGCGACGTCGGCGCGATCCCCCGCTCCGACGGCGAACGCCGACTGTAGGGTACGAACCTATGGGACTCACCCGAAGTGAGGTCACTTTTTGTCACCTATCACGATCAACTCGCCGTGCAAATTGGTTGTTCCGACGAGGTCAGGGAGATGCATCCCTTTCCGATCCTACCGGCGCATTCTGCTGTCGCGCCCACGAGATGTCGAGAATCGCGCCATAGGCCGGCAAACCGGAACCGAGGACGAACTATTGTGAGGCGTCGGTGAATCGGAACATCCGGCTCCTTGCCTTCGGGGTCGGCGTTCGGATGCTAGGGAACGCTCTCTACGGGCCCTTCATCGCGCTCTATCTGCATAACGTGCTGGAAATCGGGTACGTCGAGCTTGGTCTCATCATCGTCTTCATCGGTTCGATTCAGATCCCCTTCGGTGTCGTCGGCGGTTTGATCTCGGACCGGATGCGTCGAAAGACGTTGATGGTCATCGGGCTGACCGGGGAGGCGCTCGCGACCGCCCTCCTCGCCTATGCCTTTTCGATCGAATCCCTGCCCCTCGCGATCCTCGCCGCCATCCTGGGAGGTTCGGTCTCGTCCTTGGCCGGACCGGCGTTCTCCGCGTACATCGCCGACTTCGCCGAGGGGTCGGACCGCACCCGGGGCTTCACGTTGTATCGCATCGGGTTCAACGCCGGATACGCGGCCGGCGTCGCGCTGGGCGGCCTCCTGATCACGCTTATCGGGTTTGCCGGCGGGGTCGCGTTCGCGGCGCTGATCATCGGTGGGGCGACGGGGATTCTCCTGGTTTTCCTAGAACCTTCGACCCGGGACGTGAGCCGGGGCATTTCGGCAGGCGCCTCAATATCGGTCCGAGCGGTCCCGCCCCCGGTCGCGAAGCGAAGCCTGGGTAGCAGCCTGAGGACTCTCGCGCGGGACCGAGTCGCCCTCGAAGTGGCCCTCGCCTTCGCTCTCGCGTCGTTCGTCGCAGCTCAGTGGGCCATCATCTTCCCGCTGTACGTTCACAACGTTCTCGGGATTTCCTACTCCTTGCTCGGCGTCGGCCTCGCTCTCAACGGTCTCGTGGTCGTCTTTGGACAGAGCGCGACGACCGAGAGTGTCATCGGTTGGCGCCACACGACGATCGGGCTCCTGGGTCTCGTTCTCTACGGGATCGCATTCCTCGGACTCGGCGCGGCCGGCCTCTGGAACACCGTCCCGACCGTCGTCTTCTTCGCCTCCGTGGTGGTCCTTACCCTCGGCGAGAATCTGGTCGCAATCCCTTCGTCGACCTTGCCCTCGAACCTCGCCCCCAAGGAAGAGGTGGGCTCCTACAACGGTGCGTTCAACGCGATCGGCGGGATCGGCTTCCTTTCCGCTACGCTTGCCGGAGGCGTCGTGCTCGCGTTCGTCACCAACCCGCTGCTGATCTGGGTCATTCTGCTCGTTCCCGCCGTACCGGCGATCGTTCTTCTCCGCCACGCCGGACGGCGGATCCCCGAGCAGATGAACCGCGCGTAGCCCGATGGGACTGTCCCTTGGCCGGGAAATGGTCGACTTACGAGGGGGGTAGGGACCGAGCCGCGGGCCTACGGGTGCCAAGTGGGACCCCCGTAGCCCACCGGTAGACGGGGCCGCTGCGTTCCCCCGAATGGGTCGGGGCGAGGCGTGGGAGGCCGGCCGGCTTTGGCGCAGATGTAACGGTCGATCGCATCCGCGGCTTTCGTGCCCGCGGCCATGGCGTGCACCACGGATTTTCCGCCCGAGGCGAAGACTCCGTCGACGTCGGTCATCCAGTCTTCGCGCTTGCCGACGGGCCACCCCTGGGAAGCGAAGGAGAAATCGAGCTCCGGGGGGAGCCCCGAAACGTCCGCCTTCTCCCCAGCCGCAATGATCACGGTGTCGCAGGCGATCACCTGCTCGGTTCCGGGAACGTTCACGACGGCCTGCCGCCCTTGGTCGTCCGGGGGTCCCAGTCGGGTGGTGAGCACCTCGATCCCCTCGACCTTAGCGGAGCCCAAGATCCGCGTCGGAGAACGTTGGAACACGAAGTGGACTCCCTCGATCTCTCCTCCACCGACCTCCTCCTCGCCCGCGGGCATCTCTTCTCGCGACCGTCGATAGAGCACGGTCACGTCCCCCTTCTCGGCCAGCCGGAGGCTCGAGCGCGCGGCGTCCAGCGCCACATCCCCTCCGCCGACGACCACCACCTTCCGCCCCTTCCGACCGAGCAGACCATCGGGCCCTCGGTTTACCGCGAGGAGGAACGGCAGCGCGAAGAATACCCCGGGAAGATGCTCCCCCGGGATGCTCAACGCCCGGGGTTCGGAGGCGCCGATCGCCACGAATACCCCGAGGTATCCGTCCTTCAGCAACGATTCGGGCGTGAAGTCCGCTCCGGCTTTCTTCCCCAGAACGAAAGTGATGTCGAGGCCGTGGAATCGCGCGAGGTCGACATCGAGCTCGCCTCCTTCGAGGTGGTACTTGGGAATCGTGTCGACCTGTCCACCGAGGAACTCCGCCTGTTCGTACACGGTCAAGGAGTATCCGCGAATCCCGAGCTCCCAGGCCGCCATCAGGCCCGCCGGCCCTCCTCCGACGATCGCGACCCGTTGGTTCTTAGGAGCGCTCGCGACGTAGCTCAGGTTCGACTTCCCGAGCTCGAGGGCCGCCCGCTTGAGGTGGCGGATGGCGATCGGAACCCCCCGCCCGGCCATGACGCAATCCTCCTCGCAGTAATGGTAGCAGGTCTTGCAGAGGACCGTCGCGAGGGGGTTGTCGAGGACCGTGAGGCGCGCGGCCTCATCGAATCGCTGCTGCGCCAAGAGCGAGATGTACCCTCGACAGTCTTGGGTGATGGGGCATGCCTGAACGCAGTACGGCATCGCGCACTGCAGGCACCGCTGGGCTTCGAGGACGGCTTCCTCGGGAGTGTACGACCGCAGGATCTCTCCGAACCCGGCCCGCTCCGCCGTCGACTCTTCGGGGATCGGCGTCCGTTGGTAGCGAGACTCCTCGTCCGTCATTGTCCTCGCGAGACCTGTCCACGCCCGCAGCGGAGAAACGGACTTAGCCTCGACGACCCACACGCGCCCGAAACGCGGGCGCCCCCCGGCCAGGATTCGACTTCCTTCGTTCCTGGCGTGGTCGGCCCGTCGGCCCCGGCTCCACCGGGGAGAGAACTTGTCGAACGGGGTTGACGGGGAGTTTATTCCCGCGCACTCTGCCTGAACGGCGATGTCTGCACCCGATATCGCCGAAGAAAAGAGGGCCGACCTCGCCGGCCCGGGGATTGGCACGTACGAAGAGGTCGACCGCGTGCTCCCCCACGATTACGAACCGCTCCTTTCCCCCCGCGTCACTCAACATGCCATCTACGCGGTGAAGAACTACGTCGAAGAGCACCTGTGCAAGGAGCTCAACCTGATGATGGTCCAGGTCCCGCTGATCGTGGAGACCGAGAGCGGGGTCAACGACATGCTGGACCGGGACGGATCCCGGACGCCCATCCAGTTCCATATCTCGAACGACCGCAACCTGCACCCGGTGGAGGGACAGGTCGTCCAGGCCGCGACGAAGTGGAAGCGCATGGCGCTGAAGCAGTTCGACCTTCAATCGGGCGAGGGGCTTCTCACCGACATGCGGGCCGTCCGGAAGGATTACTTCCTGGACCACGACCACAGCGCCTACGTGGACCAGTGGGACTGGGAGAGAGCAATCACGGTCGAGGACCGGAACTTGGACTACCTCAAGGACACGGTCCGCCGCATCTGGAAGGTCATCACCGGGGCGCAGAAGCACGTCCAGCGCCTCTACCCGCAGTTGAAGGACCCCCGCTACCCGGACCTCCCCGAGGAGATCCGGTTCATGCACGCGGAGGACCTCCTGGACACCTACCCGGACCTCCCCCGGAAACAGCGGGAGACCGCTATCCTTCAGAAATACCCCGCACTGTTCCTCATCGGGATCGGCTGGCCGCTCAAGGACGGGTACCCGCACGAGATGCGCGCGGCGGATTACGATGATTGGGTCACCGAGACCCGTTCGGAGGACGGTCGACCGATGCACGGCCTGAACGGGGACATCCTGACCTGGAACCCCGTGACGAAGCGCCGCCACGAGCTCATGTCCGGCGGGATCCGGGTGACCGCGGAGACCCTCCGCCGACAGCTCGCGATGTCCGGCCAGCTCGACTTCCTCAAGTTCCCGTACCACCAGGCGATCCTGAACGGGCAGATCCCGCTTAGCATCGGCAGCGGGATTGGACAAGGCCGCACCCAGATGCTCCTCCTCCGCAAGGCCCACATCGGAGAAGTGACCGTCACGGTCTGGCCGAAGATGCTGCGGGAGATCAGCGCGCGGCACAACATCCGCGTGCTGACGTAGCGGGCCGGTCCGCCGACGGGGGTGCGGTTCCCCGCACGCCACCTGCTCCCTTCGATTCCCGCGGCCCTGAATCGTTATCAGGCCCCGGTGGCCATCCCCTCGGGAACGGCCATGGGCATCCCCGCTCCGATCGTCGAACAACTTCTCCGCGAGGGGGAGGAGCACCAGTGCGAGGGCGCCCCCGACAACTGCGTTCGGGTCCGAGCCCTCGCGAACCTGCCCACTCGTTTTGGAGACTATCAGGTCGTGGCGTTCGAGAACTGTCTCGATAAACAGGACCATGCGGCGTTCGTCCACGGGGACGTGTTTGACCGGGAAGAGGTTCCGGTCCGGGTGCACTCGGAATGCCTCACCGGGGACGCCATCGGCTCGCTGCGCTGCGACTGTCGAGACCAGCTCCTAGAGTCGCTCGCACGGATCGGCCAAATGGAGCGGGGGGTCGTCCTCTACCTGCGACAAGAAGGACGGGGCATCGGGTTCGTGAACAAGATCCGGGCCTACCAACTCCAGGACTCGGGATACGATACCGTGCAGGCGAACGAGCTGCTCGGCTTCCGGCCCGACGAACGGGACTACGAGATCGCGGCCCACATGCTGAGCGCGCTCCACGTCCGCTCGATCGAGATCCTGACGAACAATCCCGCCAAGGTCCAGGACCTCGAACGGCACGGTGTGCGCATCTCCGGACGGATCCCGGTCGAGATCCCCGCGAACGACATCAACCGTCCCTACCTCCAGACGAAGCGCGACCGGATGGGTCACCTGCTCGAGATCGAGCAGGACGACGACCTCTCGGCGTTCTCAAAGTAGAGCGGCTGCTCCGCAGCCGCTTCACTCTTCCTGCACTGATCGTTAGAAAGAATTGTCACCCCGGGCCCGAAGGGCCCGGGGGAGCGGAAAGGGTTGTTTCGTTAGACGACGTTCCGAACCGAACCTAGCTCGGCGGAGATCCCCCGGCGGGCGGTGGACCCTCGCTCCAGGTGCCGGAGCCGGCCGCGGGCGCGGTCGTCCCCGACTCGGCGGGCGGGTTCCATGCCTGGGCGGGCTGGGCCGGCTGGTCCTCGCGCCGACGGCGCAGGAGCAGGGCCAAGAGGGCGATCACGAGCGCAATCACCGCGATCGCGAACGCCACCGCGAGCCACTGGTTGAAAGTGTCCGTCTGCACGTACGACGGGCTCGAGGTCGCCGTGTACGAGGACGACAGACTCGTTGGGGCGGTGCCCACGGCCACCGAGCCGGTGGCTCCCGTGCTCGGCAGGTTGTAGCCGCTCACCGCGTTGAACGAGTAGGTGTACAACCCGCTCGGGAGGTACCACGTCAAGGACGGTCCTGTGGTCGACTGCGTCACTCCGTTCACGGTCGCGGACCAGCTGGTACCCGTGGCGAGCCCTCCGGCGCTCAACGTCACCGCATACGTGGGGACGGGGATCGCCGTGAAGGTCACGGGCACATTGTAGGTCGCGCCCGTGACGACCACGCTACCAGTCGAGGGGGTCGCGGTCCATCCCGTGAGCGAGCCCACGCTGTACGCGTAGGTGCCCATGGTCTCCGTGAAAGCGATCAAGCTGGTCGCGGAACTCTGCGTCACTCCACCCAACGTCACCGACCACATCGTCCCCGCGGGAAGTAGTCCGGTCTCGTTGAACGTGACCGAGAACGTCTCCGCAGGTCCGATGGGGAACTCATCCCACGCTTCGCCTGCGATGATGTAGGGTGCGAGGTAGCCGTTCGTGCCGTAGGTATGCCAGTCCGCCCAGTAGTTCCCGACCCCGTAGACGTTGTCCCCGGTCCAGACGTAGAAGTAGTTGTAGTCCGAGGCCCACGCCTGGATGTGCGCGGCGCTGTAGGTGCCCGTCGCGCCGTTGTTCCCGATGAAGTTGTTCATCGTGAGCTGGTTGTCGTAGCCGTCCAGGATTGCGACCCCGTAGCTCGAGCTGTCGACGAACGAACTGCCGGTGATGTAGTTGTATTCGGACGATCCGTAGCCCGCGAGCATGACGAAACCAATCCAGTCGTGGTAGGCCCCGATGTTGCTGAAGTAGCTGTCATACGTCTCGTTCAGGGCGACCGCATAGAACCCGCCGGTGCCGTTGACGTTGCTCACTTGGAGTCCGGTCGAAGCCTCGTCGTAGAACGCAGCCCCAAAGTTCGTCGCCATCACGTTGGAGACGATGGTAGTTGCCGTTCCAAAGGTCACGACCGCCGCGTTCGGCAGCCCCTCGAAGCCGGTCCAGAGATTCGCGCCCAGAGCCGCCGAAGAGGCCGTAGTTCCGCTCACCTGGACGAAGGTGGAGCCCTCGACGACGACTCCCGTCGAGTTGCTGTCCGAGACCGTCGCGCCGGTGTCGGTGACTTGGGAGGCCTCGTAGATGTAGTCAGCGAGCGAAGCCCAGGAAGCCGTCGTGCCGGAGATCGCGATGTTATGGCCACCTTCGATCTCCACACCGATGCTGTGGTCCGATACGGTGGTCCCTGAAATGGTGGTACCGGACGACGGGTCGGTGAACACGCCAACCGAATCGTCGGTCGCGGTGACCCCTGAGACGGTGTTGCCGTTCGACTTCTCAATCAGAACTCCGGTCGAGCCGAATCCCGCCACCACGTTGGAGATCGTGTTGCCGTTGGCACCGGAGAACTCGTAGAACATCCGAGCGCCGATCGAACCGTTGGTCGCGGTGACGCCCGTGACCGTACCGTTCGTCGAGTCCAGGAAGTTTACGCCCGCGCTGTCGGGCGCGATGGAGGCCATGTGGTCCGTGACGACGTTCGAGAACGCCCCGCCGCTCGACCAGTCATAGTTGAACCCAACGCTGGTCTCGTACGAGTTGATTCCGTTGACGGACACGGTCCCGGTCGCGTAGTCGATCTCGTAGGCGAAGGTCGAGTACGACGAGGAGAGGCCCGTGGCTGTGAACCCGTTCGGATATTCCGTCACCAAACCGCCGAAGCAGTTGAAGACCGTCATGGTGGTGACGACGGTGTTGGTATCGTAGTTCTCGAAGACCGCGATGAAGGCGTTTTGGACGATCGCGTTGACGAGGTGCAGCCCGGTCACGTTCCATGTAACGATCGCCTCCGTCCCGTTGGAAATGAAGTTGTTCACCGTGACCCCGACGTCCCCGTCGAGCTGAAGTCCGAGCGACTCCCCCGCCGGGTCCCAGACCTGGACGGTGTTGAACGTGGTGGGGTCCGACAACGTGAGGTTGCCTCCGAGCGAAGCTTTCGTGACGTTCAGGTTGTCGACCGTCAGGCCCGTCGAGCCCGGGTATCCAAGCCCGTTGTAGAACGGACCGAAGTCGACGCCGACCTCAAAGCCCTCCGAATCCAACGTCGCGTTGATCCAGTTGTAAGTGCTGCCGGTGCCTCCGATCGTCTCGATACCCTTCCCGTAGTCAACGCTGAGAAGGTAGATGACGAGCGTGCCGGTGTTCGTGAACTCGGAGACACCCCACCCATCGACGGCGGTGGTGTTGGCGATCACGGTGCCGACCGAGTCACCGACCCAGATTCCCCAACCCGATGCAACCGCGATGGAGCCGTTGACGTAGGCATCTGTGTCGTGCCAGAGAGTGACTCCGAGACCGTCGGACCCGTAGCCCATGAAGATGCTCTCCATTACCTGGTTCGTCACCTGGTCGTGGGACCCGTCGTAGATGTTGATGTTCGAAGTGTAGTAGGGGTGGTTGCGGAACACGGCCGGGGCCGGGACCAGTATACCGGTCGAGCCGCCCGGCGCGCCGTCGGTGATGTAGCTCATCCCGGAATGCGTCGAGTCGGTTCCCAAGTACGTGTTGTTGACGACCACGTTGCTCACGCCCGATGCGTAGACGACCTCGAACTCAGGGAACTCGTAGTCGTTCACATGGGCGAACGTGAAGTTCGCGTTGACGGTGAGGCCGCTGAAGGTGTACGGCGCGGACGACGAAGCACCGATGGCAATCGCCAGGGCCGACGCCTGGGCCGCGGTGAACATATCGAGCGGGGCCCGGACGCTACCCGACGCTGCGGTGAGGGTGATCGCGAGGGAGTTCGTCCCGCCCGTCAACGTCGTGTTCTGTTCGGCGTAGCCGGCGGCGAACGCCTGGACATAGTACGTCGTAGTCCAGGGGGCCGTGAGCGGCGGCAGGTAGGTGTTGAACGAGCCGTCGTTCGCCGTGGGGAGCCAGCTCATGTTATCCTGAGCCGTGGTCGTCCACGGATTGAGGATCGGCGCGGTGTTGCTGATGAACACGAACCCATAGGACGGGGAGATGGTCCCCGCGACCTGGATGTCCCCGGAGTGCACGGAGGCGCTGGGCACTGCGTTCCAGAGACCGTAGAGCATTGTCGGGCCCTGGTCGATGACGAGCTGATGGCTCGTCGTCCAGTAGTCGGCGATACCCGCGGCGGTCTCACCGGTGTCGGAGCCGAAGTTGTAGGCGGACGGCACGTTCTTCCATGTTCCCGCGCTCGTGTTGGTGTACTCGAGGTTGACCGTTCCGTTGATCGAGCGGAACATGGCGTTGTCGCCGCCGATGCCGCCCACGATGTCAATCTCGCTGTCCTGCCAGAATCCCAGCCCTAGACCATAGGTCGGAGTCGGGTCGAAGGGGTTCACGGTGTTGGCCGGCTTGTTCGCCGGCGCGGAGGGGTGTTGCCAGGAGGGGGCCGTGTTGTTGAACACGACGGTGTCGGCAATTCCCGAAAGGTCGTGGCCGGAGCCGGCCTCATAGATGTTGTACCCGTAGACGAGCTGCGACCGGTTGTCCGAGTTGGTCGTGAAGTTGTTGTAGAGCGACAGCGTGATCGGATAGTCCGCGGCGGTGATGGGCACATTCGCCTCGGAGCATTGGAGGATGCCGCCGTAGACCTCGAGGTCATAGTTCACGCCCGCGGTGTCGGTACCGCACCCCGAGTAGATCGAGTTGAGCTGCCAGCCAGCGAACGAATCGAGACTGAAGTTCCACGTGTCCTGGACAAAGTGAAGGGCCGAGTCGTTCCAGTTGACGACATTCTGGGCCCAGACGTATCCCTGGTCGGCCGTACCGGGGATCGTGAGGTTGACGCCGATGGTGTTCAGCTGAATGCCGAACTCCCAGAAGCTGCCGACGTAGCCCAGGTGCTCGCCGGTCGCGGTCGGGTTGACGACCCCGAATGCACCGGGCTGGGTCACGTTCGGGGGTGCATGGAGCGTCACGACGCCGACAACGTAGGATGAGTTGTAGGAGTAGGGAGTTACGCCCAGCCCGTAGTCGGCGACGCCCAGAGGCGCCGGCTGGGCCACGTAGCCGGGGTAGACGAGGCCATTCACCGCGTGAGCGGGGTTCTCGATCGCGGCGAGATTGGGGAGCGAAGAGGTAGGCGCGACCTTTGAGTTCGGGTGGACGAGCGCCTGAGCCCAGGCCGGTTGCTGAGCAAGATTCGGAAGACTCGAGACAAGGCCGGACAAGCCCGAAGTCGAGGTCGGGAACTGCGGTAGGGTCTTTCCAGAGGTTAGGAAGCTCGAGGGAGAGTTAGCCGGGGCGGTCGGAAGCGTGGCCGGACTCGTGAGGCTCGCCGGATTGCTCGTGGCGCTCGCTTGTAGCCCCGACGCCGCGGCCATCGGGTTCCCCGCATGGGCACTCGACGCAAGGAAGGTTCCCCCCGGGAGAACCATCACAGCGCAGACAGCGATGACAATCGGCAGTACCCAGAGTGCTCTTCGGCCCAAGGGCGACGGCGACATAGCGGACGCCGACGAGGCGTGGTAGTATAGAAAGCTTCCTAAAACGCGAGGCCCGAGTACTTAACTCTCCGCTGCAGTGGAAAGGACGTTACGAGCGCGCGGGGTCGGTAGAACTTGCGGTGGTTCGCGAGAGGCGATTGACGGTCGCCCATCCCGCGAACGGCTTTCAATCGGCGGATTCGATTCGGTCCCCGGCGCGGACCCGTCCCTCGTGAATGACCCGGGCGTACCAACCGCGACGGTCCAGCATCACCTTGAGAAATTCCGCGCCTCGGGTGGGACCGACGTAGGGAAGGAGAAAGAGATTGTCGCACGGCGTGCAGGCCTTCGAGATCTCGAGGACCGTCTCGCCCGCTCGGAACCGGCGACCGGGAGTGAACGCGTTGTACGGGATCCCTTCGGTCGTGAGGTTCTCTCCGAGGTCTCCACTCCGAACGGGCCAGCCTTCGCGTGAAAGCTCGGCGAGGGTCTCGCGGGGGACGAGCAGGAGGGCCATCGCGGGGTCGTCCTTCTTCTCTTCGTGCCGATAGCGGTTGAAATCGCCCACCAAGCCGGAACGGGAGACGAACGCCTCGCTCACCGACGGCTTGGGGAGACCGTGCTCGCCCGCGACCTCGGCTTTTCGATGGAGTTCGAATACCCGACCCGACACCTGGGGTCTCTCGTTCAATGCGCTCCTCCCTCGACGCACGGATTCGTGCGCCGAAATAGGTTGGGGGTCAGCGACGACCGCCGAACCGTCACGACATGCAAGGGCGGCTTTGGAAACGTCCTTTTCTCCTTCCCCTCCTCTGAGTCCGTTATGCCGCGACCGATCGGCGCCGGAGTCCTGACGATCATCGGCGGGTTCTTCATCCTGCTCGGAGGGTTCGTGTTCGCGCTGATCGGCGCCGTCCTCGCGGTCTTCGGTTTCGTGAGCGGGGTGTTCTTCCTGGGCTTGCTCGTGGGTTTCCTCACGCTTATCGTCGGCTTCCTGATGCTCGCGGTCCCCTCGGGGCACACTGTCTGGGGAGTCCTCGCGGTCGTCCTCGCGCTCGTGAGCATTCCGGTCGCCCTCGGCGGTTTCCTCATCGGATTTCTGCTCACCCTTATCGGCGGCGTCCTTGCCCTGACGTGGAAGCGCCCGGTCGACCGGGTCATCACGGTCGAAGCGCGACGGATTCCGCCCTCCGACAGGTAACGGGACGTCGGAATTCTCCGCCGACGCCGGACATCCGGAGCCCCTTCTCGAGGAGAGACGAGCGTGAACCCGGTCCTCTTCGACCTTGGACTTGGCCTCCTCCTAGGTTTCTCGCTGACCATTCCTCCGGGACCGATGAACGCGTTCATCGCGTCGCAGTCGGTCCGCTCCTTTCGGGAAGGCGTGATGACCGGCCTCGGGGCCATGAGCGCGGACCTCGTCCTTGGCGTCCTCGTGTACGGTCTGCATTCCGAAGTGAACCTGACCGCCGGGCTGCGCTGGATCTATCTGATCGGCGCGGGGGTGATGGTCTATCTCGGGATCGGCCTCATTAAACACGCCAACCGGCACCCGCCGCCGGAGACGAGCGGCCTTCGGACCTACACGAAAGCGCTCGGCCTCGGGATCTCGAACCCCTTCCAGATCGTCTGGTGGCTCACGGCCGGCCTCGCCTTCGCGTACCTCGGGGGCCCGGTGCTGTTCGTCGGGCTCTTCGGCGCTATCGCGGTTTGGATCGTGGTGTTTCCCTGGGCTGTGCACACCGGAACCGAACGCCGACCGGACTTCGCTCGGGGCGTCCTCGTCGTGTCGGGCGTCCTCATCTTCGCATTCGCGGCCTACTTCCTCTTCCTCGCGCTCTGAGGTATCCGCGCGGGGGTGGCGGACTCAGCCGGACTTGAGACGCGCGGCGAACTGCTTTCGGAACTTGGAGACCTTCGGGGCGATGATGGCGCGGCAGTACCCGCTTCCCGGATTCCGTCGGAAATAGTCCCGGTGGTACTCCTCCGCCGGGAAGAACTCGGAGAACGGCGCGAGCTCGGTCACGATTTTCCGCTTCCAGATCCCGGCGGTCTCGAGCTCGCCGAGCACCTTCTCCGCGGTCTCCCGTTGAGCCGGGGAGTGGTAGAAGATCACCGAGCGATACTGGGTGCCGACGTCGTTCCCCTGTCGGTTCCGGCTCGTCGGGTCGTGGGTCGTGAGAAAGACCGTGAGCAGGTCGTGGTAGCTCACGACGCTCGGGTCAAAGGTGACCTGGACGACCTCGGCGTGCCCCGTCCGACCCGAGCACACTTGTTCGTAGGTCGGGTGGGGAATTGCCCCTCCCGCGTAGCCGGAGGCGACGCGGGAAACGCCGGAGAGTTCGGAAAGGATCGCTTCCGTGCACCAGAAGCATCCCCCTCCCAGGGTGGCGGTCTCCGAAGGTCTCTCGTTTCCGGGCGCTGCGTTCGACATGGTTCTCACCGCTCCGTGGCGACCCTCGTCCGAAGAGGTTCGGCTCGACGGCGGGTTTCGGCAGACCATCGCCCGATTTCAGTTCGCCGGAATCCTCGCAGGGGTCTACGGAGCGATCCTTCCCGCTCCGAGGTAGACGAAGAACGGAGCGAGCAGCGCCAGGACGGGAACGGCGAGGAGGAGGTACTCGACCCCGGGGAACGCCACCACGAGCGCGACGAACGGTCCGATGAGCACCAGCAACAGGAGCGCGTAGAAGACCGCGCCCAGGCCGACCTCCCGGTTGTGGAAGCGAGACGACCCCGCGGAGAGGCCGAGGACGATCCCGACACCCCCGAGCCAACCGAGCCAGAAGCCGATCAGGCCCGTGTAGGCGCCGAGAGGTTGACCCGAACGCAGGCAGGTGAGCGAGTGGGTGGGTTGGCCGTTGATGCACGTAAGCAACGAAGTGGACGACCCGACGATCACGACCGCTGCGACCAGGATGAGGATGAACCCAAGGCTCCCGAGCAGGCACAGAATGGACGCGATCGTGAACCGGCGGTCGACCTTGCGCAGATGGGCGAACCCGTTGCGGTAGATCAAGAAACAAAAGAGGAAGAGCAGGGCGCCGGCCAGGATGAACAGCCCCGTCGAGTAGAGGAAGCCGGCCTGGTTCAGGGCGACGAACCCGCCCGGGTCGTACGACGCGATGAGGACGAGCAGCACCGGGATGACGATGCCGAGCAGCGCCGCCGCGAGGCCGAGCGCGGCTCCCGTGGCGAGACGAAAAGCTCCGGTCTGGTCCTGCTCCGAGTGAGGTATTGAAATCGCGGCCATACCTTCGTCCTCCGGTAACTCGCTCTCCCACGGCGCGCCGGATTATCTAGCCTTGGGCCGGCATCGGTAGGCCCGGTCGGAAACTTCCGGACGACCCGGAACTTCTCGGCCGCGACAACTAGATACGGCTCGAGCGGGTCGCTCGCTCATGCGTTCGGGCGAGTTCTCGGAACGCGTTCGGGATCTCGCGGCCCGGGGGGAACCGTTCGCGATGGCGACGGTCGTGCGCACCGAGGGCTCGACGCTCGCTCGACGGGGTTTCAAACTTTTGATCGCCCACGACGGACGAGTGGTCGGGGGAACCTTTGGGGGAGGTTGTCCCGAGGGACCCGTGGTCGAACTCGCTCTGGCTGCCATGCGGGACGGAGAAAGCCGAGTCGTCCGCATTCATCTCGTGGATGCGAAGGAGGCGCTCGCGGGGATGGCGCGGGACTCCTCGCCGGAGGAGGTCTGGGTCGAGACCGACTGCGGCGGAACGCTCGAGGTTCACATCGAGCCGATGCTCCCCTCGGAACGACTGATCCTTATCGGGCAAGGAGGCAAGGACGACGTGGAAGAGGCCCTGGTCGAGCTGGGCCGAACGCTCGGGTTCGAGGTCGTGGTGGTGGACCCGAACCCGCAACTTCGCGCGAAGCCGGACCGCGTGGTGACCGCCGCTATGCCGGACCCTGCGGAGCTGGCGATCGGCCACCGCGACTCGGTAGTGGTCCTCACGAAGGGCGAGCGGGATGTGGCCGTGCTGAGGGCCCTCGCGAGCTCCCCGTCGCGCTACGTCGGTCTCCTCGGGAGCCGTCGACGGGTCCAGAAGGATCGGGAGGAGCTGCATGCCGCAGGCGTCGGGGACGCTTTTCTGACCGGACTTCACGCGCCGATCGGCATCGACGTCGGGGCCCAGTCTCCGGCCGAGATCGCCGTCTCGATCCTCGCGGAGGTCATTGCGGCGAAATACGGCAAGACCGTGCCGCGGCACCCGGCCGACGCGGCCCCGGACCCGAAGTCGAGCTAGACCCGCGGCCGCGAGGGCGCGCCGGAACGCGGTTCCCTACTTCCGGACCACGTACTGGATCTCGGTCCGCGACCACGCCTTCTTATCGCGCCAGGGATTTCCAGAGTAGACCTCGCGGTACGCGCCGACCGATCGTATCTCCTTGGATTTGCGCTGCCAGCGGAGCCAATCGGCGAGCCCATGGTACACCACTCTCGGTGCCACGGCGTTCGGGTCGAACACGACGCTCGCCACCGTCGCGGCGGGGAGCGTTTGCACTTTCACCCGCCCTTGCGAACGGGCCTTCCCACGGACCTCGATGCCCGTATCAAAGACATGTTCGGCCGGTTCGCGGAAGACCCAGCGACCGGTCTTGAGTCCGTGCGCCTTCGCCCACTTTTCCACTTCTTCGAATCGCTTCTGGATCCGGGCATCACTGTACGGGCTCTTCCATTTGATCGAGGCCACACGCAGGCGCGGCATCTGCTTCAGAACGAAATCCACGGTCATCGGTCGGACTCCCCGTCCATCGTGAAGATTCCCACCGCATAACACCGTCGGGGGAGCAACCCGTCCCGACGGCGCCCGCGAACGCTTCCCGTTACGGCGCGCCGGTCTCGAGATGACGGCGCGCATTCTCGAAGAGCCCTTGGGTCTTCTTGTCTACGGTGCCGCGGATCAGCCGCTCCCCGACCGATGCGATCGGGCCGGAGAACTTGAGGTCGGCCGTCCAACGGACGGTCGTCGAGCCCTCGGCCTCGAGGAGGTCGGTCGCGATCGTGGCGTCCACTCCGCTCCCGAGCCCGACGCCGTGAAGCTTCGCGGCGACCCGCTCGGGACGTCGGGTCTCGACGTACTCTCCCGTCATACGGAAGGTCCCGCGGATGAACGCGACCCCCGTCGTGACCGTTCCCGTAAAATGAGCGGGGTCCACCACCTCGACGGTGTGGGGGTCGTCGAGACAGTCAACGAGCTCTCGGGCGTCCGTGAAGAACGCGAACACCGAATCCCGGTCGCGACGCACTACGAAGTTCCCCTCTACGTGCACCTTCTCCGTCCTCCCGGCACAGTCCGACCTCGAGGAGTCGCTCGAGCGAATTAGCCTTCCGACGGACCGAAAGGCTCAGCCCGGCACCGCAGAGCGGGCCCGGCGGGCGGGTCCGTGGGGGGAGGGAAAATCCTCCGGACTCGCGAGGAGGTCGACGTACGGCATCGCGACCTGAAGCGCCGCCGTGGCGGGTCGGAATCTGGCCTGCGCGGCGTACGGGTTGACCCACACCAATCGATACGCCCGCCCGCGGAGACGCCGGAGCTGGTCCGCGAGTTCGTTGGGTTCACCGAGGTCCCAGCCATCGCTCAGGATGAGGAGCGTCGAGGTGCCCCGGACCTCGCTCTCGTGGCGCCGGCGGAACTCGGTCAGGCAATGGGCAATCCGGGTGCCTCCCCCGGTGGGCCGGAGACGGTCGGCCAGCAGGGGAAGGGCCCGCTCGTAGGAGCGACCGGCCAGAAGCGAGGTGACCTCCTCGAGGTCGTGGCCGAAGGCAAAGACCCGGGTTCTCCGAACCACCCGGTGCAGCGCGTAGACCAGACCGAAGAGATTCGTGGTGTGCTCCCGCATGGAGCCGCTCACATCCCACAGGATTACGAGGTCCGCCCGGCGGGGAGACCGGTTCCGACGCGCGAGCTCGACGAACTCGCCCCCCGATCGAAGACCGGCGCGCGCGGTTCGACGCAGGTCGACGGAGCCGACCGGGTGAGACCGCCAACGACGCCCAGCAAGCGTCGCCACGGACCGGCGGAACCGACGGGCTCCGGCTCGGTACTGGCGCAATCGCTCGGAGGCCAGCCGGACCCGTGGAGGAACCGGAGGCGGTGCCACGGGGCTGTAGCGCCCGTGGAGTTCCTCCTCGACCTCCTCGCGTCCTTCGGCCGGCGCGTTCGCCCCCGAGGGAGTTCGTCCCAAACGTTCCCGGCTGTGAGGGAGCTTTCCTTCTTCGGACGGGGGAGTCACGGGAAGGTCGAGGGATCCAAAATATTCCTCGAACACCCGGTCCACGACCGCGAGCTCCGCCCGTGATTTTGCTACGGTCGCTCGGCACGCCTCCCGGACTGCGTCGCGGTCGAGGAGGGGCAGCGCACTGAGGGCTCGGCTCAGGTCGACGCCGGCGGTGAGGCCGCTCCGCAGACCTTGTTCCCTCAGGCGATCCAGGAATCCCTGGACGCGACTCTCCAGTCGGCTCCCGAGCGCGGACGAGGAAGTCCCCGAGTTCATGGGGCCGCGAGGAGCTCGGCGACCTTCTCCTTTCCATACGTCTCGAGGTCATGGGCGTCCTTGAGCAGGAGCCCGAGGGTCTCCACGATCGTCTCCGGGCGAAGGGAATGCTCCCGAAGGGCGAGGAGGGCGGCCGTCCAGTCGAGCGTCTCCGCCACGCCCGGCCGCTTCGCAAGGTCCTCGCGGGTCCGAAGACGTCCGACGAATTCGGCGATCTCTTGCGCGAAGTGCGGGGAGAGCTCGGGTACCTTCCGGCGAAGGATCTCGACCTCCTTCTCGGCCGACGGATAGCCGATGTACGCGTACAGGCAACGTCGCTTGATCGCGTCGCCCAGCTCGCGCGTCCGATTGGACGTGAGGATCACCAGCGGTATGGTGCTGGCTCGGATCGTGCCGATCTCGGGGACCGTCACTTGGAATTCGGAGAGGACCTCGAGGAGCAGGCCCTCGAACTCCTCGTCTGCCCGGTCGAGCTCGTCGATGAGCAGGACGGGACGGACCGGGCCCTTTCCCTCCAGAGCTCGCAGGAGGGGCCGCCGGAGCAGGAACCGTTCCGTGTAAATCTCCGACTCGAGCTGCGTCGTCGTTCGGTCCCGTTCGTGCAGCCGGATGCTGAGCAGCTGACGGGGATAGTCCCACTCGTAAAGGGCGGTCGCGGCGTCGAGGCCTTCGTAGCACTGCAGCCGGATGAGCTCGCCGCCGGAGGCGGCCGAGAGCGCCTTGGCGATCTCGGTCTTCCCGCAGCCCGGCTCGCCCTCGATGAGCAGCGGTTTCTCGAGACGGATCGCGAGGTAGACGGCGGTCGCGAGACCTCGCTCGGTCACGTAGTGCTGTCCGGAAAGTGCCTGGATGACCGAATCCACCGAATCGGCGAATCCCGGAGCGACCTCGGTCATGCGCGGACGCGCGACGAGGTCTCGCGCGGGAGCTCCGGCGGGAGGTCGGAGGCAGGGGTCCGTCGCGGGAAGTCGGTGATGTAGCCGCCGTAGTACGGCAAGCGGGTCGTGATCACCTGGCGGAACGCCTCTCGAAGAGCCGCATCGTCCAGCCCTCGTGTCGGGATCAGGTCGTCCTTTCGATTGAGACAGCCCTTGAGCTCTCCCTGATGCGTCACCCGAATGCGGTGGCAATGCGAACAGAACTCCGGATTGAAGACGGGGTCGACGACCTCCACCTCCGCGCCGTGGACGATGTAGACCCGACGGTGGTGCATCTCTCGGACCAGGACCCGAGAGGAATGCTCCTCGAGCCAACGCTTGACGCTGCCGATGTCCACCATCCACTCGCGGTGGTCGACGAGCTCGGGCATGAACTGGATGAGCTGGAGCTTCAGCCCGTCGGTCGACCCGACAAAATCGATCATCTGCGGGATGTTCGCGAGCGTCCGCTTGAACACGACCATGTTGAGCTTGACCGGCTTGAGTCCGACTCGAAGAGCTTCCCGGATCCCCCGAAGGACCGGTGCGAGAGAGCCCTTTCGGATCGACCGGAACTCCTCGGGGTCGGTCGTGTCCACCGACACGTTCACCCGCTTCAATCCGGCGTCGCGGAGCTTCTCGGCACGCGCTTCGAGCATCGACCCGTTCGTCGTGAGGGAAACGTCGGGGATCTGGCGGACCGTGCGATCAACGATCTCCTCGAGGTCGGCCCGGACGAGCGGCTCCCCGCCCGTGAACTTGACCGACCGGATTCCGAGCTCCCGCGCCACGATGACAAGACGTTCCACCTCGGCGGGCGTCATCTCCTCGCCGTGCGCCGCGCGGGGCCGGTTCACCGGCCCGAGACCTTCGTCGTGACAGTAGATACACCCGAAGTTGCAGCGCTTGGTCACGCTGATCCGGATATCGGTGACCTCACGGCCGAAAGAGTCGGAGAGCATCGGTTCACCCTCCATTCGTCCCCCTCCTTATAGACCGTGGGCGGGCGAAACGGGGTTCGCTCCGCGGGCCGAGCTCGTGCATCGTGTTACGCTTTCACAAGGCATATAGTACAAGGAGTGCCTCGCGGCTCTGGGTACTCCCCCAAGAGGTCAACGATGTTTCCGCCGCAATTCGAGTACTATGCGCCCAATTCGGTCGATGAAGCCGTCGCCCTGCTAAGCCGGTTCCACGGCGATGCAAAGGTGCTCGCGGGCGGACACAGCCTCATCCCTCTGATGAAACTCCGCCTCGCATCCCCGTCGGTCCTCGTCGACATTCAACGGATTCCCGGACTCTCGTACATTCGCGAAGAGGGGAACCACCTCAAGATCGGAGCGACGACCCGAACGAACGACCTCCTCGACTCGGCGCTGTTGAGGAAAAGCTACCCGATCCTCACCGATGCGGCGCAAGAGATCGCTGACCCCCTCGTTCGGAACCTCGGGACGGTCGGCGGGAACCTCTGCCACGGCGACCCCGGGAACGACCTCCCCGCGTGCATGCTCGCGCTGGGAGCCGAAATGGCGCTCGCCGGCCCCGAGGGCCACCGCACCGTGCCGGCTTCGCAATTCTACAAGGACACGTTCGTGACGGTGGTCGAGCCGAACGAGATGCTGGTGGAAGTTCGCATCCCGAAAACTTCCGCGCGGCAAGGGATGGCGTACCACAAGATCGAGAAGCGGGTCGGCGACTTTGCGATGGCCGGCGTCGCGGCCAACCTCGTACTGGACGAGAATGGGAACGTGACGTCGGCGGGGATCGGCCTCACGGGCCTCGGTCCGACCGCGATCCATGCGACCCGGGCGGCGGCCTCCCTGGTCGGCCAGCCGGCGGACGAAGCCCACCTCCGACGGGCCGCCGAGCTCGCGCAGGAGGAATCCCAGCCGTCCACCGACCTCCGCGGCCCGGCGGCGTACAAGCGGGCCATGGCCGGAGTCGTCGCCTACCGTGTGCTGACGCGCGCAATCGCCCGGGCGAAAGGAGGTGCTTAGACCGATGGCCGCGACGGCGCGACCGATCTCCCCGGCGGCGTCCCTCATGTCCGTCGGGGGCCCGGTTACGAAAGTGCAGGTAACGGTCAACGGCCAGCTGTACACCGCTGAGGTCGAACCGCGCACTCTCCTCGTCTTCTTCCTCCGTGAGATCCTCGGCCTGACGGGAACGCATGTCGGCTGCGATACATCGAACTGCGGGGCGTGTACGGTCCACCTCGATGGAAGGCCGGTAAAATCGTGCACCGTGCTCGCGGTGCAGGCGAACGGTTGCCAGGTCAAAACCGTAGAAGGGCTCGAGGTCGGCGGGAAGCTCTCGCCGGTCCAGCAGGCGTTCTACGAGGAGCACGGACTCCAGTGCGGATTCTGCACCCCCGGCATGATGATGACCGCGACCGCGCTCCTCGAGCGGAACCCGAACCCCTCGGACGGGGAGATCCGCGACGCGATCCGCGGCAACTTGTGCCGCTGCACGGGCTATGTGAACATCGTCAAGGCGGTCAAGTCCGCCGGGAAGAAGATGCAGGCTCCGCCGGCCAGCGGAGGTAGCCCATGAGCGCCGAGGCACCGCACGTCAAGGGCGGGATCGGCCAATCGATCCTCCGCAAAGAGGATGCCCGGTTCATTCGCGGCAAGGGCAATTACGTCGACGACGTGAAACTGCCCGGGATGCTCTATCTCGACATCACCCGTAGCCCCTACGCCCACGCCAAGATCACCGCGATCCGCACGGAGAAGGCGCTCAAGGTCCCCGGGGTCCTCGCCGTGATCACCGGAAAGGACCTCGAGGCGGCCGGGCTCGCCTGGATGCCGACGCTGATGTCGGACAAGCAGATGGTCCTCCCCGTCGACACCGTGATGTACCAGGCCCAGGAAGTGGTCGGGGTCGTCGCGGACAGCCGCTACGCGGCCGCCGACGGCGCCGCGGCCGTCGAGGTCGACTACGAGCCGCTCCCCGTCGTGACGAACCCGTTCAAGGCGCTCGAGCCGGGCGCCCCCGTGATCCGGACCGACCGGGCGGAGAAGTCGAACCATATCTGGCACTGGGAGACCGGTGACAAGAGCGGCACCGACGAGGCGCTCACGGGCTCCGATGTCCGTGTCGCGCAGGACCTGTACATCCCGCGGATCCACGTCTCGTCGATGGAGACCTGCGGCTGCATCGCCCACATGGACTCGGTCTCGGGCCGGTTCACCATCTGGATGACGACCCAGGCCCCCCACGCGATCCGGACGGTGTTCGCGCTGGTCACGGGACTTCCCGAGCAGAACATCCGCGTGATCTCCCCCGACATCGGCGGCGGCTTCGGGGGCAAGGTGCCGGTCTATCCGGGCTACGTCATCGCCTCCGTGGCGTCCATCAAGACCGGGCACCCGGTGAAATGGATCGAGGATCGTTCGGAGAACCTGCAGGCCGATTCGTTCGCCCGCGACTACCACATCCACGCTGAGGTCGGGGCCACGAAGGACGGCAAGGTCACCGGGCTGAAGGTCAAGACGCTCGCGGACCACGGCTACACCGACGCGGCCGCCAACCCCTCGAAGTTCCCGGCCGGCTTGTTCCACATCATCACCGGCTCCTACCCGTTCGCGAAGGCGTTCGTCGAGGTCGACGCGGCGTACACTAACAAACCCCCGGGAGGGATCGCCTACCGCTGCTCCTTCCGGGTCACCGAGGCTGTCTACACGATCGAGCGGATGATGGACATCCTCGCGCACAAGCTCAACATCGACCCGGCGGAGCTCCGTCTCAAGAACTTCATTCCGCCCGAGGCGTTCCCGTACAAGTCGGCCCTCGGTTGGACCTACGACAGCGGAAACTACGCGGGCGCCCTCCGAAAAGCGATGGAGATCATCGACTACGCCGGCCTACGTCGCGAACAGGCCGAGAAGCGGGCGAAGGGCGAGCTGATGGGGATCGGGATCTCGAGCTTCACCGAGATCGTCGGCGCGGGACCCTCCCAGACGTTCGACATCCTGGGCATCAAGATGTTCGATTCGGCGGAGGTCCGGATCCATCCCACCGGAAAAGTGATCGCGCGCTTCGGCACGAAATCCCAGGGTCAGGGCCACGAGACGACGTAC
Organism: Thermoplasmata archaeon; assembly: GCA_035272385.1. Taxonomy (GTDB): domain Archaea; phylum Thermoplasmatota; class Thermoplasmata; order Lutacidiplasmatales; family UBA184; genus Lutacidiplasma. Next base: position 5,674 of record DATEQS010000045.1, on the reverse strand, counting down.
GCGCAGATCCTCGCGGAGGAGCTCGGGATCCCCGCGGACGACATCCGGGTCGAGGAGGGGGACACCGATACGGCTCCCTACGGACTCGGGACGTACGCGAGCCGCAGCACCCCGACCGCGGGCGCCGCCGCTTCCATGGCCGCTCGGAAGATCCGCGAGAAGGGCCAGAAGATCGCCGCCCACCTCCTCGAGGTGAGTCCCGACGACATCGAGTGGAAGGACTACGCGTTCCGGGTGAAGGGCGTCCCGACGAAGTCGAAGACGATGGCCGAGGTCGCCTTCGCGGCGTACACGAACCACCCGAAGGGGATGGAGGCCGGCCTCGAGGCCGTCGATTACTACGACCCGCCCAACATGACGTTCCCGTTCGGGAGCTACATCTGCGTCGTCGACATCGACAAGGACACGGGCCAGGTGAAGGTCCGCCGGTTCGTCGCGGTCGACGACTGCGGCACGATCATCAATCCGATGATCGTCGACGGCCAGATCCACGGAGGGCTCACGATGGGCTTCGCGCCGGCGCTCCTCGAAGAGATCCAGTACGACGAGGACGGGAACATCCACGGCGGCACGTTCATGGACTATCTCGTGCCGACGGCGGTCGAGACCCCGAACTGGGAGACCGCGAAGACCGTCACGCCCTCGCCGCACCACCCGATCGGGGCGAAGGGGGTCGGGGAATCCGCGACCGTCGGGGCCCCGCCCGCGATCGTCAACGCCGTCGTCGACGCGCTGCGCCCGTACGGGGTCGAGCACATCGACATCCCGATCCATCCGTGGAAGGTCTGGCAGATCATCCACGGAGGGACGAAGCCCGGTTAGGCTCCGGCTCCCCCAACCCGTTCCCCCGCGCCGAACGAGTTACCCTCGCGCGGGAACCGAATCGGGGTGTTCCTGCAGGGGCACGCTCACCGTGAGCGGGGTCCCCCGGCGTTGAACCGTCAGCTGTACCTCTGACCCCACGGGGAACTTTCCGAGCGATTCGAGCAGCTCCCGGACCCGGGTGACGCCGAACGGTCCCACCTGCTGGACGAGGTCGCCCGGCCGTAGACCGGCGCGGTGCGCCGGGGACCGGGCCACGACCTCGGCGACCAGGAGGCCGGACCAGGGAGCGAGCGAGTACTGTCGAGCGAGGTCGGGGCCGAGCTCGGCGACCATCACCCCGATCCAGGGACGGACGACCCGACCGCTGCGACGGAGTTCCTCCGCGATCCGCGCGACCGCGTGGATCGGAAGGGCGAACCCCACGCCCTGGGCGAACGGGACCACGGCCGAGTTGATCCCGATGACAGCGCCGTCCAGGTCGACGAGCGGCCCTCCGCTGTTGCCGGGGTTGATCGCGGCGTCCGTCTGGATGAGTCCCTCGAAGATGAAGTCCGAGCCGGGAAGTGGTCGACCGAGCGCGCTCACGACCCCGACGGAAACGGTCGGCCCACCGGGGAGACCGAGCGCGTGGCCGACCGCGAGCACGAGTTGACCGACCCGGAGGTTCTCGGAGGCGCCCAGACGGGCGGGCGGCAGGTCGATGCCGTCGACCTTGACGACCGCGACGTCCGTCGCTTCGTCTCCGCCGACGACGTCGCCCGGGAGGTCGCGACCGTCCGCTAAGTGGACGCGGATCTGAGCGGCTCCCTCGACCACGTGCTGGTTCGTGATCAGGTAGCCCGCTCGGTCGATCACCACGGCGGTCGCGCGCGCCGATTCGCCGAAAGGCGAGGCGCCTCGTCGGCGACCGAGGTGGAGGCTTTCGATCCCGGCGACGCTCGGTCCGACCGCCTCGACCGCGCTCGTGATCCGGCTTTCGAACTCGCTGAGCGGCATCGATCGGCCTGCCCCTTTGGTTCTACGCTCGGCCGCGGCGTCCGGGCAACATCGGCTCGGGCCCCGCCGGCGGGGCGGGCATCGGATGCAGCGGGAGAGGGATCTGCATCGCCCTCACTCCGAGAGGAGCTGCTCGAGGCGCTGGTAGATCTCCTCGAGCTCCTTCTCCTTCTTGCGGCCGCCTTCCCAGCGGGCGTTGACGACCTGCACGAGCAGGTCGGCGACCTTGTCCATCCACGGACCTTCTTGGGCGTCGAATCGCTTCTTCACTTTCTCTCGGAGCAGCTCGTTGTAGGCCCGGTAGGCCGACCAGACCCACGGTCCGAAATTCGCACCGCCCGGCGCACCGTCGTGCTCGGTTTCGCTCATTGGATTTCCTGGGAACCTTCGTTCCGTCCCCCTCACCGTGAGGGAGAGGATATTGACCGGGTCGCCTCCGGGCCAGTCACAACCCCGCGGCCCACGGCGCGGTAGAGTTGGTAACGAAGGCGTAACCGACGGATTAAGAGCGCCCGACCTCGTGGAGGGGGCGATGCCGTCGCTCCGGGACGAATCGTCCGTCGAACGCACCGGCGGGCTCGACGAGCGCGTCCTCTCGACCCTGCACGGGCTGAACGGGCGGATCGCTTTCAGCGGCCTGCGTCGGGTACTCCACGCTCATCCGGAGTCCCTGTCCCGCTCGCTCCGTCGCCTCGAGCGCGAGGGACTGGTGGAGCGGTCGGACGGCGGGTACCGCGCGCTCGGGGAAGTCCCTCGCGGGACGGCCCCGCGGTCGACCGACTTGCGTTCTATCGCTCAAGTGGATCTCCCGCCCGGGGCGCTTCCCGACTCGGTGCTCGGCCGGCTCTCGGGCCGCTGGTTCGGCTCGCTCCGCTGGGTGGGAGTCGTCGAGGGTCCCTCCGGGCGGCTTTTGGCCTGGGCCCGTCGGGACGGGGCGGATTACGTCCTCCTCGGGATCGACCGGGGAGTTCTGAGGGTCTACGTGCGGACGGAAACCTCCGGCGACGACCCGAACGAGGCCGAGGATGCTGCGTACGAACTGCTCGTTCACGCGGTCGATGCGTTGCGCCCGTCCGGCCCCGACCCCGTCGCGTCGGTGAGCTTCTTCGCCGCCGGAGATCCCCCGACGGGTCCGCCTCTCGAGAACTGACCGCTCGCCCCCCGATCACGCCAGGAATGACGGCGGGTCCGCGCGGAACCGGCGCAGGCACCCTTCGGAGCAGAAATAGTAGGTCGTTCCCGCGTGCTCGGTCGTGAGATGAGTCGTAGCCGGGTCGACCTCCATGTGGCAGACGGGGTCGACGGCCCGGTGCGCGGCCGCCTCGGGAGCGGGTTCGGCCGCGGATGACTTCGGTCGCGACCGGGTCCGTCGAACAACGTCGGCCGCGATGCTGAGCGCGATCTCCTCCGGGGTCCGCGCCAGGATGTCGAGGCCGGCGGGATTCTGTACCCGTTCGAACTCGTGGGACGAGAAACCCTCCGCGGCCAGGTCGTTCTTAAGCGCCGCCGCCCGCCGCCGGCTCGCTACCAGCCCGATGTAGGCGACGGGGGAGCGAAGAAGCACGGCGAGCGCCCCGGCATCGTACGTCGCCATGGTGGCCACCACGGCGTAACTGTCCGCGTCGAGCTTCGCCGCGAGTCCCTCGAAATCGGAGACCACCTCGTCGGCGTCCGGGAATCGTGCCGGGTCGATGTCCGGGCCGGCGGCGACCACCCGAAACCCGAGGAGCCGCCCGAGGGCCGAGAGGCTCTCGGAGACCGGGGAATCCCCGACCACGATCAGCTGCGGCACTTTTCCATGCGGCTCTACAAAGATGTCCATCGCTCCTCCGCTCTGACATTCCATCACCCGGTCGACCACGCCCGGCACCGGCGGGGGACCGGAATCCCCGGCGGCACGCAAGCGCAGCAATCGGGGAAGTCCCTCGGCGAGTGCCGCCCGGCATTCCGTGAGCAGCGCGTGCCGGGAACAGCTCCCGCCGACCCAGCCGACGATCGAACCGTCCGACCGGACGATCGCCTTGAACCCGGGCTTTCCCGAGGTGGGCGCCTGCACCCACGTCACGATCGCGAGACAGAACGGCTCGCGAAGCCGCTCGAGCTCTCCGACCAACCCAAGAACGTTCTCGCGTCCTCGCATTCGAGGCCGTTCCCTGGGCACGCGTCCCGTGGACTCGAGGGGATGCCGGGAAGACTTCCCGACGAGCGAGGAAAGCGACCGCCCCTCCCGAAGCGCTTGACGCGCACCTTCGACCTCGGTCGGAGTGTCGAGGTCGATCAGTACCCCCGGGTCCTCCACCGGAACCTCGACCGTTTCGCTCGGATGCCGAAGGTGAAGTTCGCGACAACCTTTGTCTCCCGTGATCGCGTCCGCTTCGGCGGCCAACGACCGGTCGAGGAGCACGGGATTGCCTCGAACCCCGTGATACGTCGGCAGGACGATCCGCGCGCCGGTCGCCTCGCGGGCCGCGATGAGGGCATCGTAGGTCTCCGATCGCACGAACGGTTCGTCCCCCAGCACGACGAAGAACGCCTGGGTCGCCGGGTCGAGGGAGGCGATCCCCGCTTTCAGAGACGAGCTCATCCCCCGGCGGTATTCGGGGTTCTCGACCACGCTCGCTCCTTCGAAGCGAAGCTCCGTTCGGACGCGATCGGCCGAATCGCCGAGGACGACGACCGTCTGAGTGACCCGGGAGCCACGGACCGCGTCGAGCACGCGGGAAAGAAGCGGGCGGTCTCCGAGCCGCACCAGGGGTTTCGGCTCCCCCATTCGGGAGGAGCTGCCGGCGGCGAGCACGAGGGCCGCGATCATCGGAAGATTCCCACCGAACCTCGTGTCGTTCGCTTCTGGGGCGACCGAGGGAGGTCCCGTCGTTCTTCGCATCGGTCAGGCTCATTTAATCCCTCGCGGGAGGGATCGGTCACGCCGGGGCGGGCGGACCGGAGCCCCGTGGGTTAATGTGCGGTGGCTCGCTACTTGGTCCGGTTGATGGTCACGCTTCCGTCCGGGACCCCACTTCCGAGGACGACGGCGGGGGACTCACGGGGCCCGTCGCTCCAGGTCGACGGAGTCACGAAGCGGTTCGGCTCGGTGGAGGCCCTCTCCTCCGTCAGTTTCTCGGTCGCGGCCGGAGAGATCGTAGGCCTGCTCGGGCCGAACGGTGCCGGCAAATCGACGACGATGAAGACGGTGCTCGGGCTTTTGAAACCGGATTCGGGGTCGATCGGTCTCTTCGGGAAGGACGTCGGGATTGACCCGATCGAGACCAAGCGCCAGGTGGGATACGTTCCGGAGTCCCCGGCTCTCTACGAATTCCTCACGGGGGCGGAGTATCTCGATTTCGTGGCCGATATGTACGGCCTGGACGCTCCGACCCGGCTCGCGCGGATCCAGCAGTTTCTCACGGGATTCGAACTCGCCGGCCACGAGAACTCCCTCATCAGCGGGTACTCGCAGGGAATGAAGCAGAAGGTCGCGCTCATCGCCGCGCTCGCCCATCGGCCCAAGCTCCTCGTTCTGGACGAACCGCTGAATGGCCTCGACCCACGGTCGGCTCGGATCACGAAAGACCTACTCCGCAGCCTCGCGCTCCACGATGGCGTGGCCATCCTGTTCAGCACGCATGTCCTCGAGATCGCGCAGGCGATCTGCGACCGCGTCGTGATCCTCCACCAGGGGCGCGTCCTCGCTTCCGGCACGGTCGCGTCGCTTCGGGACCGAGCCGGTTTGGCCGGACGCGACCTCGAGGAGGTCTTCCTGAAACTGACGGGAACGGGCGACCTCCGCGATGTCGTCGACGCCTTGAGTCGGTAGGGGATCGATGGACCTCCACCGCGTTCGACGGCTGGCCGC
>DATEQS010000044.1:0-5379 GCA_035272385.1 Thermoplasmata archaeon | reverse complement strand
CGGTCCCGAGGTCGTCGACGCGATCCTGGACGCGTACGCGTTCGCGCTCGCCGACCCGTTCCGCTGCGCGACCCACAACAAGGGGATCATGAACGGCGTCTCCGCGGTCGTGGTCGCGACCGGGAACGATTTCCGAGCGATTGAGAGCGGCGCGCACACGTACGCCGCGTGGAAGGCCGCCGAAGGCGGGAGCGTCGTGCGACCCCTCACGACCTACGAGAAGGACAAGGACGGGAACCTCGTCGGGACCATCGAAATCCCGGCGCCGGTCGGGCTCATCGGGGGCGCGACGGCGGTCCACCCGACCGCTAAGGCGAACGTCAAACTGCTCGGGGTCAAGTCCGCGCGGGAGCTCGGAGAGGTGCTCGCCTCGGTGGGGCTCGCCCAGAATTTTGCCGCCCTGCGCGCCCTGGCGACCGAGGGGATCCAACGCGGTCACATGGAGCTCCACGCCCGGAACCTCGCGGTGAGCGCCGGAGCGAAACCCGACGAGGTCGACCGGGTCGTCGAACGGCTTGTCAAGGACCACCAGGTGCGCTTCGACCGCGCGAAAGCGATCATCGAGGAGCTCCGCACCGCAGGATGAAGGTCGGCGTTCTCGCGCTCCAGGGCGATGTCCCGGAGCATCTGGCCGCACTCGCTGCGATCGTGCCCGGCGACGATATTCTCCCCGTTCGGACGCGCGAGGACCTGGAGCGCGTCGGGGCCCTCTTCCTTCCGGGGGGAGAGTCGACCACCATCGCCCGTCTGCTAGTCCAGTCGGGCCTCTGGAACCCGCTCGCCGAGCGACTTCGCGAAGGTCTCCCCGTGCTCGCGACCTGCGCCGGGCTCATCCTGCTGGCGCGTGACCTCTCCCCCGGCGCGTCCGGCATCGACCCTCCCACGCTCGGGGTCCTCGACGTTCGGGTACGGCGGAACGATTACGGAGCCCAGCGCGAGTCGTTCGAAGCGCCGGTGCGCGTCGACGGGCTCGAGGGACCCCCGTTTCCCGGGGTCTTCATTCGATCTCCCCGAATCCTCGCGGTCGGGCCCGAAGCGATCCCGATCGCTTGGAGGGAGGACGAGGTCGTCGGGGTGCGCTCGGGCACCGTCTGGGGGCTCGGGTTCCATCCGGAGCTCTCGGGAGACTCGCGCGTCCACCGGCGGTTCCTCGAGGCGGCGCACGCCTCCGGGAAGTCCACTACCACACGAACAAGAACACGACCAAGACCACGAGGAAAAGGACCGCCCCGCTGAGGGCCAGCGCCCAGCGAGCCCGTCGCGAGATTCCCTTCCAGCTCCCGAACACGAACGGAACCGGACCGATGAGGACGAACCCGCCGACGCCGCTCCCGACGTTCGACGGGGGAGCCGTGCGATTCGAAGAGGACGGAGGAGCACTCTCCCATCCATCCGAGAGGGCAAAGGGGAGGGAAAAGAACCCGACGATCAGGAACACGACCCCGAGAAGGAACGTGAGCGACGAGCCCGAGATGACCGGGAAGATCACGAGAAGGGAGACGCTCGCCCGCCCTTCGAACACGCTGACGACGATGAGGGCGACCCCGACCGCGAGGATTGCGATGGCCCCGAGTAATCGGAGACGCATACGGAGAGAGACCGCTGTCCCGGCTCTTTCGACTTGCGTCGCTAGTGATACGTGTCGAACCGGTAAGGTTCGAGCGGAAGCTCTCCGAGCGCCATCAGGAACTCCGGGGGCGTCAGGATGGGTTTCGGGTAGTTACTCCCGTCGTCCAGCGCAATCCGAGGACACGCCGTGTTGACGTAGGCGTCGAACGCCCGCCCCTCGAGGTCGCGGCCGTCGAGCCGGTCGAAGAGAAGGATCTCCGCCTCCCAGCCCCGCGCCCGGGCGCGCTCCTGGAGCGCGAGAGCGGTGGGGCTGCGGTTCTGGCCGGCAAAGGTGGAAACGAGAATCCCCCATCGGCGGGCCCCCCGAGTACCGGCGACGACGAGCTGTCGCTTCCGGATCAGGGCTCCCCGGTCGATTGGCGGCTCGAGCTCTCCGCGCAGGGGGTCGAGGGCGTGCACCGGACGGTCGACCGCGAAAGCAAGCCCGATCGGATGGAATTGACCGGTTCCGAGGAAGAGGAAGGCATCGACCTCGCTCGCCACGGACTCTGCCCCGGTATAGTTGCAGCCGAGTGCTTGCGCCGCGTACGCGAGCCGGCGGTCCCCCGTCCCGAAGCGAACCGAGTAGCCTCGTCGGCGGAGGGCCCCGCTCAGCGGTTCCACGAGGTCGAGATGTTGGACGGAGGCGACCAGACCGAGGCGGGTCGGAAGCTTCGCTTTCGCGACCGTTTCGGCGAGCCTTTCGGGATCGCCACCGGGTTGGCGCATCTCGACGAAGAAGGTGGGGCGGGGGATCGGGACGTTCGGGATGGGAGCATGACCCAGGACCACCGCCAGGTCCGCGCGGGGGGCCTCGTCGCGAGAAGGGAAGTCGCAGGCCCCGAAGCACGGGCGAGTCGCGAGATCGACGGGCACCCCCGTGGAATCCCGAAGCTGGGCGGCCAGGTCGTGGGCGTTCCGGACGAGACCGGCCGGGACCTGCAGGATGACCCGCCTCGGTTTCGCTTGTCGGATCGCCTCCAGGAGCTCGGGACCGATGTTCGCGAACACGCGAGCGACCGGATCCGGCGTGCGCGACTCGAGAGCGCGTCCTGCCATCGATAGAAGACCGGCGACCGCCGCTAAATCGTTGGGGGTGGATGGAGTTTCCCGAAATACGTCGCCACAACGACTTTTACCTCCCAGCGTACCCGGCCCTCAATGAGGGACCGGGGGATCCGCGCGGGGGATCCCGCACTGCGGGGGAACGAACGGCCCCCACGAAGCTACGCCGTGTGCCTTCTCGCCACGGTGGTCGCACTGGTTGTCGTACTCTCTGCCTTGAGCGTAATCACGGTCACTTACGCGAGCGCCGGAAGATCGAACGCGGCCTTCTCGGGGGCTGCTCAGTTCGTTGACCCCGTTTCGACTTCGACCGGCCCCTCGTCTGGCGAGCCTGTCCACCCCAGCAGTTCCGCTCTCCAGAGTGTGATTTCGACGATCGACTTGGTCGACAATCGAACCCTGCCGGGCACTACCATTCCGGCCGTTCAGTCGGGGCCCAGCAACATCGTCTATGATGGTGTGAACGGGGACCTGTACGTCCGGGGGGGCAGCACTGCGGTCACGGTGGTGAGCGCCACGACGGATCGCATCGTGAAGACCCTCGGTGTCGAGTACGGTGGAAATCCGTACAGCATTGCCCCGACGATGGCGGTCGACACTCTCACGGGCAACGTCTACACCACGAATTACAACACGGGAAATATCTCAATCATCAACGGCACGACGAACCAGGTCTCCGGAACCCTGGGTACTGGCCTTTCCCCTATCAGCGTCGTCTTCGACCCCGATAACGGGTACCTCTACGTCTCCGACTGGACTTTGGGCGAGGTAACGGTCATCAACGGTGCTAACAACCAGATCCTGTACAACATCCCCGTTGGCGGCGAGCCTTCTGCCCTCCTGTACGACCACGCCTCGAGCGAAGTGTTCGTCGCGAACTTCAATTCGAACAACGTCTCGATTATCAATACGGGAACCCACACCGTCGTGAAGAACATCCCGACGGGCACCACTTCGACTCACCCTCAGGTGCTCGCGCTTGACACCAAGGACAACTACGTGGATGTTGGGAGCCAGACCACCGATAATATCAGCGTCATTAACGCCGCGACCTGGGTTCTCGTCGCGCATCCCTACGTTCCCTTTGACTCCGACGGCCTGGCGTACTCTCCGAGCCAGGACGAGCTCTTTGTCGAGAACGGAGGCGAGGGCAATGTTTCGGTGTTCAATCAGTCGGAGGACACACGCATTGTGGCCAACATTACCACGGGCACAGGTCCTCAAGGAATTGCTTTTGATTCCGTCAATCACGAGGTCTACGTCTTGAATTCCGAGGTGCCGAACGTCACGGTCATCAACCCGGTGAACAACCACCGAATCGCGAACATTTGGCCAACCGATGGGCTCGATTACGGAGTCGCGGTCGACAGCACGAACGGGAATGTTTTCATCGGGAGTGACGGAACGTACACGGGGTCGATCCGGGGCTACCAGTCTAACTTGACCGTCATCGCGGATTCGACCAACCTGCCGATCACCTCCATCCCCCTCAACGTGTTCCCCGAGGGCCTGACCTACGACTCCGGGAACCACGAAGTCGTCGCAGCCGATGTCGGCGGCCAAGACGTGTACCGCCTCAACGGAACTACGGGGCTGACCGAGGGGACGGCTTCAACGGGCTACGCGTGGACGTCCGCCTACGACTCCACTACCGGCGACTTGTGGGTCCTCAACGTAGGCTCGGACAATATCACGGTCCTCAATTCCGCCTATCATACAGTGACGAGCGTGACCCCGGATCTCTACCCTCAGGGGATCGCGTTCGATTCGGCCAACGGCGACATGTACATTCCGGACGAGGTGTCGGGAGAGGTTTGGGTCTACAACGGCGCGACGGAGGCGTTCGTCCAAACGATCCTCGTCAAGGCGAGCGCGGACCTCATCGGGGTCCTCTACGACCCGCACAATCAGGAAGTCTACGTCGCGGACCAGACCGGCGGGAACCTCTCCATCATCAACGGTACGTCGCAAACCACCGTGGGTTCCATCCCGACGAGTTCCACCACTCACTCCCTCGCGTTCGACCCGACCAATAACACCATCTGGGCCGCGAACTCGGGCAACCTCACCGTCATCAGCGATAAGACCAACAAGTCGGTCGCGAGCGTCTCCGCCACCTACGCCTTCGGGCTTCTCGCCTTCGATCCCGCGAACAATGTGATGTATGACGCCGGAGATTTCGAATCGGAGGTCACCGGCATCGGCGCCTCCAACTACTCGGTGCTCGGTTTCCTCTACCTGGGCGAGAACTCCTACACCTCAGGGATCACCTATGACCCCCTCGACCACGATGTCTACGTGAGCACTGCGACCTACGACATCATCTCGGTGATCGGTCCTCCCCTCGTCACCTACAGCGTCCAATTCCAGGAGGCGGGCCTGGTGGGAAACCCCTCCTGGAGCGTCACGTTCAACGGCGTCCTCAATTCCTCGACCACGAACACGATCGGATTCTCCGTGCCGAGCGGGGCCTACTCGTTCACCGTAGGCTCGGTCGCCGGATACACGACGAACGTCACCTCGGGGACCGTAACGGTTACCACCGGACCGAAGATCGTGTACATTGGGTTCACCGCCCTGAGTTCCACCTTCTCGGTGACCTTCATCGAGAGCGGACTTTACCCCTCGACCCCTTGGAACGTGAGCTTCTACGGCGGGACGAACCGCTCGACGTTGTCGTCGATCGGATTCCGGGCGCCCGACGGG
>DATEQS010000043.1:0-56996 GCA_035272385.1 Thermoplasmata archaeon | reverse complement strand
GGGTTCACCGCCCTGAGTTCCACCTTCTCGGTGACCTTCATCGAGAGCGGACTTTACCCCTCGACCCCTTGGAACGTGAGCTTCTACGGCGGGACGAACCGCTCGACGTTGTCGTCGATCGGATTCCGGGCGCCCGACGGGAAGTGGCCGTTCACGGTAGCCAAGGTCACCGACTACGCCGCCAACGTCACCGCGGGAAATGTGACCGTTGCCGGTGCCGCTCGAGACATCTTCATCGGGTTCACGGCAACGATCCCCACGTATCCCGTGAATTTCACCGATACAGGACTCCCTCCTTTTACCCCGTGGACGGTTACGTTGAATGGCACCCTCGAAGGGAGCTCCACCTCGCCCATCACTTTCTTCGAGCCGACCGGCTCCTACCCGTTCACCGTCGGCTCCGTCTCGGGATATTCCGCCAGCCCCAATTCGGGCTCTGCGGACGTGGCGGGGGCCCCTTATCACCAGGCGATCGTCTTCACCGCGGGGACCGCTCCCCTCACCGCCCAGCTGGCGGTGACGCCGGCCAACATTACCCTCGGAAAATCCGCCACCCTGACCACCACGACCGGGGGGGGAACGCCCCCGTTCACCTACGGGTATGCCGGACTCCCCGCCGGATGCGTTACTCACAACAGCTCTTCATGGAGCTGCACGCCAACCGTCACGGGGAGCTTCCCCCTCACGGTGACCGTCACGGACGCCCACGGGAACTCGACACATGCGTCCGCGACCCTGAACGTCACCTCCGCTCCGAACAACAACAGTGGTGCGGCCGCGAGCAGCAGCTGGCTTTGGATCGTCCTCGGGATCGTGCTCGTCATCGTGGCGGCCTTGATCCTCTTCGTGGTCTCGCGTCGCCGACACAAACCGCCGCCTCCCTCGGCGACCCCCCCGCCTACCCCGGAACCTCCTCCCCCGTCGTAGGTCAGCGCCCGCGTCGCGGCGACCCCCAGAGGGAGGACCCCGGGCGCGGCTCGTGGGCGTCGCGGTTCACGGCGATCGTGGTTTCGTGTGTCCGACCAATCGCTCGACCGCCGCTCGATTGTCCTCGAAGTGGAGACGGCGAATTGCCTCCTCCGCGGAGACCCACTCGGCCGCCTCGTGCTCCGAACTCAAGCGAGGCACAAAGGACCGGGGCACCGGGAGGGCAAATGCGTGGAGACGCCAGGTCTCTCCGTTGTCCGCCCGGAAGGGAACGTGCCAATCGAGGTCGAGGAGCGCTTCCGGTGGGGCCACGAACCCCGTTTCCTCTTCGACCTCCCGACAGAGAGCCGCCGGAAAATCTCGGTCGCCCGGTTCGACTTTCCCGCTCACGGGGACCCAGATCCGGCCTCGGACCGGCGGGCGCCGAAAGATCAGTAGCTCGAGCGGCGGAAACGCGAAGAGATACCCTTCGACGCACTCTTTCGAGACCGGACCGGCGAGGTCGGTCACTACCCCCCTCGGGAGAGGATCTGCAGGATCGCCTCCGCGGGGGCTCCCTTCGCTTGGAAGAGGGCTTCGATCGCCTCCTCTCGGGAAACGTTGGCCTGCTCCATCACCAGGTGGATGTCCTCTTCGGGCGGTCCGGCCGGGGCCTCCGTTTTCGCGGCGGGCACGGGCGTCCCGGTCGAAGAGGGGGTACCGGGAGAGCGAGGTCGGATCTCGGGATTCCCCACCACCTGGTAGGTCTTCGTCCCTTGGACGGTCAGGATGGTCACGTCCGGTGAACGGAACACATGCTCCTTCGTCTTGGTGCGGACGATCACCTCTTCGACGCCCGGCACCTCTTCCGTCGTCATCCCGAGACGACGCATCATCAGCTCCATCTGGCGCGGGTTGCGGGGGCCTCCCGGGATCATGGAACCTCCTTAGCTACGGTTCGTCGTCCCCCGACGCGGTTCGCATCTTCGCTTCCAGGTCGGGGTCCTCGAAGGTCGCCTCGTCCGCCTCGGGGGGAAGGCCCCGTCGCCGGCCCTTGCCCCGCGGCGCCTCGCTCGCGCGGCGAGTCTGCGCGGTTAGGTCGTCGAGGAGTCCCGCAACGCCCGCCATCAAGTTCCAGCCGGTATGGGATGCGTAGAAGATTCGGCCCTGCTCGGTGAAGAGACGGGCCTCGACGGTGAGGTCGTTCGTCCGGTGCGTGCCTTGGGGCGCAAAGTGCAGGGTCAGCAACGTCGGCCGGACGTACCGGGCGATCCGCCGAAGACCCTTCGCGACCCCTCCGTCGATCTCGGAGAGCAGGCCGGGGTCGGCCGACCCGCGGAGGCCGGTGATCTCGACGTAGACGTTCTCGACACCTTCCCGCGTCACGCCGGGTCGAGCTCGGGAGATCGCGAGGCTCAGGAGGTCGGACTGACCGACCACTCGGGTCGGTCGGCCGTTCTCGACCACGAAGACGCAGGAGACCTTCTCGCGCGACATCACGCGAGCCGCCTCGAGGGCGGAGGCCCCGAGGGGAACGGTGATAGCCGGGGAGCTCATGATGGAGCCGACCTTGACCTCGAGGGCGGAGCGGTTCGCGCGGGCGTCGCGCTTCCCGCCGACCACGGGTCGCCAGAGGACCTCTCCGAGGTCGGCGACGCCCACCGCACCGACGACCTTGCCTTTCCGGTCGACCACGGGGAGCGGATGGTCTTCGAGGAGCCGGAGTTGTGTGATGAGGTTTCGGCACTGGTCGTCTTCGCGGACGACCTCCCCGGCCGATCGCGCGATCTGCTCCACTGTCGGTCCTTCCCCGGAACGGAAGACCGAAAGTCCGGGCATCGCGCGCACGAGGTCGGTGCGGCTGATGATCCCGAGCAGCTCGCCCCGGCGTCCGACGACCGGTGCTCCCCGGAGTCCGGTCGCGAGGAGCTGCTCCGCGACCTCGGGGAACGGTGTGGTCGGAAGGACAAGCGGCGGGAGCACGAGGAGATGCTCGACCTTGGTCGCGGGCGACCAGCGACCCCGGCGGGCGATCGACTCGATCGTGACGAGGCCGATGAGCCGCGCGTTGCGCAGCACCGGGATTTCGTGGAAGTGGTGCGTGCGCATCAGACCGAGCGCTTTCGAGATGGGAGCGTCGTGCGGCAACGTCACCGGCCGCGCGGTCATGAGGTCGCTCGCAGTGGGCCAACCCGTAGGCATAGGTGGGGGGCACCCGGAGGATAGGCTTTGAAGCCTACGGGTGGAGCGGTCGCGCCTTCAGCGAAGGTCGCGGGCCATCTGGTAACCGTTCTCTCCGTCCGAGTAGTACGACCGCAGCAGGTCCATCACAGAGAACTCGTACTGGGAGTAGAACCGGATCGCAGTCGCGTTCGAGACCCGGACCTCGAGCGTCACCCGCCGGAAGCCTCGCGCGCGGCATCGCTCGAGGAACGTCGACATGAGAAGGGTACCTATCCCCTGCATCCGCTGGTGGCGCTCGACCGCGAACATCAGGATCCGGGCCTCTCCCTCGACCTGGTTCACGCCGAGCAGGAACCCGACCGGGACGTCCGTTGTGTCGGCCGAGACGAGGAATCCGTTGGGCCACTCGGTGGAGAGCGAACCGTAGAGCGACGGGTCGTAATGCTCGTGCAGCGCTTCTGCGACGATCGCTCCGACGAAGGGGATGTCGGTCAGCCGGAACTCCCGGAGCGTCACCGGGGGGCGCGAGTCCGGCGGAGGGGCCGTCGAAGGGCCCATCGCGGAATCAGCGATACATCTCACCCGGCCCTTCCGGCTCGGCGTTGCGCATGCTCGCCATCGACTCCCTCGTCTGCTGGAGCGTCTTGCGGACCTCGGACTCGATCTGTTTCGCCTTGTCGCGCAGCGGCTTCGTGTCGAGGACCAGCAGCGGCACGAGCGGATTGATCGTTTCGATCACCTTCGCGGCGGCCCGGGCATCCGGGTAATCCTTGTGCGCCTGGGCGACCAGGCAGAGGACGGGGGTCGTGCGCGCGATCGCCCCGAGAAGGAGTCCCCCCGCGAGACCGGTCACGACCCCGCTCGCGGCGTCGAACCGGTACTTTTCGAGCAGCGGAGCCGCGGCTCGGTTCGCCATCGCCACGACCCGGGCATCTCCCCGCGCCTCGCCCTCGATCGGCTGACCTTCCACGGCGACGATGAGCTGGACCCCCTTCTCTTCGGCCCAATCGAGGAGCGTCCGTCCGATAGCGTTCAACATGGCCGGCGGCGGCTGGATGTCGGAGAGTACGACCAGGAGCTGGTCGCACGACCGGTCGACCCCGCAGACCAGCTTGCTCGCGTAGAACCGAACGGGGGCGCTGACGATCCCTTCCTCCATGATGACGGTCGGCGGGAACTCTTCGCTGATCATGTAGGCGACTAAGGTCATGTCGAGAGAATGCACGAGGTACGAAGCCGCAACCGACCCGACGAGGCCGTGCGTCGGAAACCCGACCACCATCATGGCTCCGCGCAGCGGCTCGTCGCGGGTGTCCACGATGCGGACGTCCGACGCGGCCATACGATAGGGTCCTGAGCTCGGCTCCGAGGAGAACCCACCTCGGCCCCGTTTAAGGTGCTTTGGGCCGAAGCGCGCTCGGTCCGTTTTCCTTTTAAACCGGACCGACCCATCGGACCGGCGTCAGTCATGAAAGTCTTAGTCACCGGGGTCGACGGCTATTCCGGATGGCCGCTCGCGCTCCACCTCCTCTCGCGGGGTCACGATGTGGTCGGCCTCGACAACTTCGTGACTCGCCGGCGTGTCAAGGAGGTCGGGTCGTGGTCCGCGACTCCGATCCCCTCGTTCCCGAACCGACAGAAAGCGGTACGGGAGGTGCTCGGAAAGGAACTCGGCTTCTTCCGAGGCGACCTCGGCGATTACGAGTTCGTCCACAACCTGCTCGCCCGGGAGAAGCCGGACGCGGTCGTCCACCTCGCCGAGCAACGGAGCGCACCGTACTCGATGATCGACGTCCACCACGCCGTCGCGACGCAGGTGGAGAATCTGACCGGCACGCTCCATCTTCTCTACGCGATGCGCGACACCTGCCCGAAGTCCCACCTCGTGAAGATGGGCACGATGGGCGAATACGGGACCCCGAACACCGATATCCCGGAAGGTTTCTTTGAGATGGAGTACCGCGGCCGCAAGGACTTTGTTCCGTTCCCCCGCCAGGCCGGATCGTGGTACCACTGGAGCAAGGTCTTCGACTCGGGGGACGTCATGTTCGCCTCCAAGATTTGGGGGCTCGCCGCCACCGACGTGATGCAGGGCGTGATCTACGGGATACGGACGCCCGAGATTACCGACCACCGGCTGCTCACGCGCTTTGACTTCGACGAAACATGGGGGACAGCGCTCAATCGCTTCATCGCGCAGGCCGTCCTCGGACTCCCCATCACGCCGTACGGGAAGGGCGAGCAGCAACGCGGGTTCATCGCGCTCGAAGATTCGATGCAATCGCTCCGCCTCGCGGTCGAGAACCCCGCGGGACCCGGAGAGTACCGCGTGTTCAACCAGTTCGACGCGGCGTACTCCGTCAACGAGCTCGCCGAGACCACGGCTCGAGTGGCGAAGGAGTTCGGTCTCTCTCCCGTCATCGAGCATCCCCCCGACCCCCGGGTGGAGGCCGAGGAACACTACTACAACCCGATCCACGAGCGCCTACCGGCGCTCGGCTATCAACGAACCCGACAATTGGAGGACGTCGTGCGCGAGATCTTCCACGACCTCGTCCACTACCGGCGACGACTCGAGGCAAAGCGGCACGTCGTGCTGCCCACCGTTCAGTGGCGGTCGGTCGATAGCCGTCCGGCGATCCTCGCGCGATCCACGCCCTCCGGGCCTCCTCCCTCGGCCGGACCGAGCGAACCGACCCCCGAGGGCCCTCCGCTCTGAGCCGATCATGGAGGCTGTCGTCACTCTCGCGGGCGAGGGGACCCGGATGCTCCCGTGGAGTCGGGGGCTTCGGAAGGAGTTCCTACCGCTCTACGACCGCGGTGGCAACGACCAACCCGTTCTCAAGCCGGTCGCCCACTTGGTCGTAGAGGAACTGGTCGCCGCCGGCGCCTTCCATCTCACCATCGTCCACCAGCCGCGGGACGCGGAAGCGGTCCGCAATTACTTCACCATCGACCCGACGTTCCTGCGCCGGCACCGGCGCGTCGGGGAACGGCTCACCGAGACGCGCCGCTTTTACGAAACCCTCCGCCGACTCCGGGTCAGTTTCGTGGTCCAACCTCGGCCCGCCGGCTTCGGGGACGCTGTCCTGCGGGCCAAGGATTCGGTCGACGGTCAGCGGTTCTTCCTGCACGCCGGCGACGCGATCCTCCTCGAGCCGCACCGCGGACATCTCCTGCGCGCGATGGGAGCGCTCCTCGAACGCGACGGCTTGGACGCCGTGCTCCTGGTTCGGAAGGTCTCGGACCCACGTCGCTACGGTGTCGTGGAGGGAAGACCGGGTCCGGCCGTGCACGGCATCCGTCGGCTCGACGTCACCGACATGGTCGAAAAGCCTCCACGACCGAAGACCCACTGGGCCGCCACGGCCGTGTATGCGTTCGACCCTTCCATCTTCTCGGCCCTCGCGCGAGTGCGGGCGTCCCGGCATCCCACGGAGCTCGAGCTCACCGACGGCATCCGCAGCGTCCTCGCGAACGGCGGCCGGGTCGCGAGCCTCATCTTGGCACCGCGGGCCGGGGAGTGGTGGTCGGTCGGGTCTCCCGAGGGTTTCGGGCGCGCGCTCGCTCGCACTCGAGCGGTTGCCGGGCGACACTTCGCCGAACCGAACGATTAAAGCTCGCCCGAGCCATTCCGGGGAAAGCTCGATAGCCGTTCCGGGCGCGAACGGCAAGAGGGTACTCTTCCGATGAAACGACAGATGGTGGACATGCTCTCGGAGCTCGTCAAGATCCCAAGCGACCCGTTCTCCGACAAGCAGGAGGTGCTCGACTACGTCCAGTCGTTCACCGACCAGATCCACATGCGCAACACGCTCTTCGGGGACCCGCAGGCCCCCGCGCTGCTCGCCGAGTTCGGCCAGGGCGGTGTGGTCCTCTCGGGACACCTCGACACGCCTCCCGTCGGCGATTACTGGAGCTTCTCCCAGAGCCAGCTCGCCTCGGGTCGGATGTACGGGCGCGGCGCCGCGGACATGAAGGGCACCGTGGTCGCGATGCTCGACGCGGCCCAGGACCTGGTCTCTCGGAAGATCCCGGTCGTTCTCGCGTTCACGACCGACGAGGAGACCTCGATGCAGGGCGCGATGGCCCTCGCGAAGACGCTTCCGCTGCGACGCGCGAAGGCCGTCGTCGTCGGTGAGCCCACGGGGTTGCGCGTCGCCTACGCCGAGAAAGGGGTCCTCGACCTCGCGATCGAGACGCGCGGCAAAGCGGCCCACGGCGCGATGCCGCACCTTGGCGAGAATGCCATCGGAAAGATGATGCGGATCCTCCGCGGACTCGAGTCGTTCAAGGGGCGGATCGCACACCCCGAACTCGGCATGGTGACACTCAACATCGGTACGTTCGTCGGGGGTACCCGCATCAACGTCGTACCGAACAAGTGTACCTCCGAGGTCGACATTCGCTTCCCGCCCCCCTACACCCCGGACCAGCTCTACCACGAGATCGAAGAGCACCTGCGCCGAATCAAGACCCCCTTCACCCTCCGTCGCATCCTCACGATGCCCGCCGTTCAGATCGACCCGAACTCCGAGCACGTGAAGCTCCTGCGCGACGTCGCGCAGGCCGAGACGACCGTGCTCGTGCACGCGTCGGAGGCGGTCCACTATACTCAGGTGAACCCACGAGTCGTCATCTTCGGGGCGGGGGAAGAGGAGCTCTCGCACCAGGCGAACGAATACGTCAAGGTCGAGTCCGTTGCGCGCGCCACCGAGGTGTACAAGAAGTACGCCCAGCGTCTCGCCTCCATGCGAACGCTCTCGTGACGGCACCGACGCCACGGAATCCTCCCACCGGACCGTCAAGTAAGAGGAGCGCTACGCTCTCGCCGTGAAGGTCGCCCAGCTCGCGACGCGCTACCCGCCCGCGCCCGGCGGGGTCGAGCAGCACGTCGCCGAGATCGCTCCTCGCCTCGGCGCCCGGGGGCATTCGGTCGACGTCTACACGAGCGACCTCTATCGCGAGTTCCCGGCGATGCAACGCCTGGCCACGACCGTCCCGCGGGAGGAGCGGATGCCGTGGGGTGCGGTCCACCGCTTGCCGGTCTGGTCCTTCCCCGGGGAGCTCCACTACACCGTCTTCCGCGGTCTCCCCGACGCCCTTGCTCGCGACCGGCCCGAGGTCGTGCACGCACACACATACGGGACGAACCAGGTGGCCGCCGCGAACCGCCACCATCGTCGATTCGGAACCCCGTTCGTCCTCACGGCCCACTTCCATCCGATCTGGTCGATCGAGGGAGGTTGGCTGCGCCACCGTCTTCGGGGCTTCTACGACCGGCGGGTCGCCGGGGGCGTCGTACGGGACGCTTCGCGCATCATCGTGCAGACCCGCGAAGAGGAACGACTCCTGCGATCGTTAGGTCTCACCCTTCCATCGCTCGAGATCATTCCGCCCGGTTACCGGCCCCTGCCGCCCCCGGTTCCCGGGAGTCCCTCGTTTACCGACCGGTACAAGATTCCGGGACCGTTCGTACTGTTTGTCGGGCGCCTCGCCTCGAACAAGGGTCTTCTCGACCTCGCGGAGGCCTTCGCGGTCGTCGGCAGGACCGACCGCTCCGCTCACCTCGTGGTGGTCGGGGAAGACGGCGGTCAACGCACTCCCCTCGAGGCCCGCGCAAAGGCGCTCGGGATCTCCGACCGGGTCCACCTCATCGGGCACGTTGATGACGACTCGACCCTCTCTGCGGCCTACCGGGAGGCCCGGCTCACCGTCCTCCCGAGCGAGTACGAGGCCTTCGGGTTGGTCCTGTTGGAATCCCTCGCGGCGGGCACGCCGGTCGTCGCCTCGAAAGTCGGGGGCATCCCCGAGTTCGTCGAGGACGGAAAGGCCGGCCTCCTGGTCCCTTCGAAATCGCCGGCCGCTCTCGCCGACGCGATCGGACGGGTCTGGACGGACCGGGAACTCGCGCGTCGTCTCGGGGAGTACGGGCGGGACCACGTCGTTCCGCGATACACCTGGGACGCGCTCGCCGACCGATTGGATGCGCTCTACCGGGAGGTCGTTCCGCATTGAAAGTCGCCCATGTCCTGCTCCGATTCGACGCTCCGGGAGGGGTCGAGACGAACGTCCGGGAGGTCACGCGCCGTCTTCGGGCCGCCGGCGAAGACGTGGAGGTCTACGCGAGCGACCTCTACGACGAGGGGCGTTGGGAGCGCCGGTCCAACTTCGCGCCGGTGGTGGACGGGGTTCCCGTCCACCGCTTCGCGATCCGCAAGCGCCTCGTCCCCGGCCTGACGATGCCGATGATGATCGGGCTCATCGACGCACTCTCGGAGAGCGGAGCCGACGTCATTCACGCTCATTCTCACCGGTACGGTCACGTGCTCGAAGCCGCGGCGGTCGCCGAACGACTCGGGATCCCGCTGGTCGTGTCCACCCATTACCATCCCGCGGACCGCCGCGAACCACCCCTCAAGCGCGGCCTCCTGCGGATCCAGGACGTCGTGTTCGGCATGACCGCCTACCAGATCGCGAAGGCCCTCGTCGTCCAAACCGACCGGGAAGCGGCGCTGATCCGGGAGTTCGCGCCCCGCCGGAAGCTCCGCACTATCGCGCCCGGGATCGACCTCGGCGCCTGGTCGACTCCCGAGGGCGACCGGCCCGAGGGCCTCGGGCTCCCCGCCGAGTATTTTCTCTTCGTGGGGCGAGTGGCTTCGAACAAGGGCCTCCCGAACCTTCTCGAGGCGCTCGCTCGACTGGACGCGGCCTTTCGACGGCCCCTCGTCCTCATGGGCCGCGATTGGGGCGAGCGCGCCCATCTCGAGGCACGCGCCCGCGAGCTCGGAGTTTCGGACCTCGTCCGATTCCTCGGACACGTCGAATCCCCGGCCGCGTACCGAGGCGTTATCCGTCGAGCGCGTGCGCTCGTGCTCCCCTCCGAATGGGAAGCATTCGGGCTCGTGCTGCTGGAGGCGATGGCGGCCGGGACCCCGATCGTCGCGACCGCGGTCGGCGGAGTTCCCGATGTTCTCGACGGAGGTCGGGCCGGACGCTTGGTCCCGTACGGAGACACGGCCGCGCTGGCCGAGGCGCTCCGTTCGGTGACCACGGATGCCTCCGAAACGGAACGACTTCGGGCCGCCGCCACTCAGCGAGTGCTCGGGTTCGATTGGTCGGTGACGGTCGACCGCCACCGCGCGCTCTACCGTGAGGTCACCGGTCGCTGAGACCGGCGCGCTTCGAGGCGAACGAGCTCGTTTCCCACGTGCTCGAGGTCGTCGCTCCCGTCGGCCACCTGGAGCCGTCCGACGGCACGAAAAAGATGGCCCACGAGGCCGACGATCATGCGGTCACCTCACGGGCGTAGTCGCCGAAGATCTTGAGCCCGGCGCGAAGATTCTTTCGCGAGGCGGCGAAGGAGAGCCGGAGGTGCGAAGCGCCGAGAGAACCGAACGCGTCGCCGGGCGTCGTGATCAAACCTCGGGCGAGCAACGCCTGGGCGACCTCCGTGCTCGACCGGGGCCAATCGAAGCGCGGGAACGCGTAGAAAGCGCCCTGCGGCGGCACGAGCGAAACGCCGGGAATCTTTCCGAGGAGTTGCGTCACGATATCGCGACGGGCCCGGAATTCCTTGACCATGTTCCGCAGGGACGAAGCGCCATCCGAGAGTCCGGCGAGAACGGCGATCTGCCCGGGAGTCGACGGACAGGCGAGGATGTGGTAGTGGATCTTGTTGAGCGCGACCGCGAAGGCCCGCGGCGCGACGAGAAAGCCGAGGCGCCAGCCCGTCATCGCCAGCGTCTTCGAGAACGAGTTCGCGATCACGACGCGGTCGCTGCGACCCCAGAAGGAGGTCGCCGGGGCGTCGTAGACGATCTCCTCGTACACCTCGTCCGAGATGATCGTGAGGTCGTGCTTGTCAGCGAAGGCGACGATGCGGTCGACGACCGAACGGGGGAACACCGCGCCCGTCGGGTTCGACGGGCTGTTCACGACGATCGCCCGCGTCCGGGAGCTCACGAGCTGTTCGAGCTCGTCGAAATCGGGAAGGTACTTTCGCGCCGCGCTGAGACTATACGGGATCGGTATCGCCCCCGCCAGTCGCGCGTGGGGGGAGTAGAGCACGAAGCCGGGGTTGGGGATCAGGACCTCCGTCCCCGGGTCGTAGAACGCGAGGGCCGCGGTCATCAACCCCTCCGAGCCGCCGGCCGTCACGATCACGTTGTCGCGGCGCGTTCCGGGGTCCAGCTCGCGGTATCGTTCCGCAATCTTGTCGCGGAGCTCGGGGAGTCCGGCCGAGGGACCGTAATGGTTCATGCCGCCCCGGACGGCGGCGCAGAGCGCCTCGATGACCTCGGGAGCCGGGTTGAAATCGGGCTCCCCCAGGCCGAGGTTGATGGAGTTCGGAGGGGCGGCCTCGAACATCTTGCGGATGCCCGAAATCTCCACCTCCCGCGTCCGCTGCGCCACCATTTCGTCTCGGACCACGACTGTGGTTCTTAGAGTTATCCCGTGCTACGCGAGCTGTCGCGTCGCGCGACGCGTTCCGGGTCCCAAGGCAAAAGGCCCATCTACCCGAACGCATCGGAGGACCGGGAGGGGAGATCGACGACCGTTCGAATCGTAGTCGGGGCGCAATTCGGGGACGAGGCGAAGGGGAAGATCACCGATTACCTCGCTGCGGGCGCCCGTTACGTCGTTCGTACCGGAGGCGGGCCGAACGCCGGTCATTCCATCCACCTCCCCGAAGGGTCTCTTGTCCTCCACCAGCTCGCGTGCGGAGTCCTACGGCACGGCGTCGTCGGAGTGAGCGGCCCGGGAATGGTCATCCAACCGATGAAGCTCGAGGCCGAGATGCAGGACCTCGAACGTCGAGGTCTCTTGCGCGGTCAGGTGGTCCTCTCCGACCGAGCGCACGTCCTTCTCCCCGTGCACGAGATCGAGGACGCCTGGGAGGACGACCTCCGGGCGAAGGTCAACCCCGGGGCCGGCCTCGGAACGACCCGCCAGGGAATCGGGCCCGCCTATGCGGACCGTTCTGGCCGCTTTGGCATCCGGCTCGGGGACCTGGCGCACCGGGCGCGGTTGCGCGAGTCTCTCGAACTCCTCTACGCGACGAAGACGCACCTTTCGAACCTTCCGTCCCTCGACGGGCTCGCGGCCGAGCTGGCCGAGGTGGGCAGTCGGCTCGCGCCGCTCATCCGCCCGACCGAGCCGATGCTCTGGGAGGCGATCGCGCGACGCGAGACGATCCTCCTCGAGGGAGCGCAGAGCGCGCTCCTCGATGTCGACTTCGGGATGTACCCCTACGTCACGAGCTCGCACCCGACCAGCGCGGGTGCCCTCGTCGGCAGCGGCATCCCTCCGACCGAGGTAGACGAAGTGATCGGCGTCGCCAAGGCGTACTCCACTCGGGTCGGAGCCGGCCCGTTCCCCACCGAGGATTCCGGCGAGCGGGGCGAGTACTTGCGACGTGTCGGAGGGGAGCGAGGAGCGACCACGGGCCGGCCCCGGCGTTGCGGTTGGCTCGACCTCGTCCTGCTTCGGTACGCGGCGCGGCTGAACGGGTTCACGTCGTTCGCGATCACCAAGGTCGACGTGCTGGGCGGTCTCGAGGAGATCCCGGTCTGCACCCAGTATGTCCTGGCGGACGGCTCGACCGTTCGCGACGTGCTCCCCTCGCAGGCCGACGACCTCGTCCACGCCCAGCCGGTGTATGAGTACCTCCCGGGTTGGCCCATGTTCCACCAACGGCTGAAGGACCGGATCAAGAGCGAAGGAGCGATGGCCCTCCCATTGACGCTGCGACGCTTCTTCGACCGTATCTTGGAGGAGACGCGCGTGCCGGTCCAGTACGTCGGATACGGCGCCGAACGGGACGAGACGGTGGCGCTGCCCCCGCCGTTCGAGCACGCGCGTCGCCCGGCACTGACCCCTTGGACCGGCTGAGCCGGGACCGTGGCGTTCGACCCGTTCCTTTACGTCGCGTTCGGGATCGGTCTCCTCGCGGGCCGGCTGACTCGCTGGCGCAGCCCCTGGATCCCCCGCGCCACGATCCTAACGGTGATCGTGCTTGTCACCTTGCTCGGCGCGTCGCTCAATGACGTAGGTGTGGGGTCGCTCGCGCTGATGGTGCCGGTCGCCCTCGGCTTCGCCCTCCTCGTGCTCGGACTGACCGCGGGTCTCTCCCTGCTGATCACGCGATTCCGGCCGGAGCTCCCGCCCCCGGCCGAAAGCGAGGCCGCGAGGGAACGATTCCCCTTGAGCCTGGTCCTCGTTGCGGCGGTCCTCGCGGGCTTCGGGGTCGGGAGGCTCGTCGCGGTGCCCGCCGCCACAGGGATTACTTGGGACCTGTACGTCTTGCTCGCGCTGGTCGCGTTCGACCTCCCGCTCAAGTGGGCCGGCGTTCGCTCGGTATGGGTACCGCTGACCGCGGCCGTGGTCGGCGCTCTGGTGGCGGGCCTTCTCTTTGCGGTGGTTTCGGGCATCGCGCTACCGGTGGCCCTCGGAACGACCCTCGCGTTCGGGTTCTACACGCTCGCGGGCCCTCTCGTTCTGGCGCGGGCGGGTGCGCTCCTCGGCCTGCTCGCCTTTCTCACGAACTTCCTCCGGGAGAATCTCACGATGGTACTCTCTCCAGTGGTGGGCCGACGCCTGCGCGGCGAGGGACTCACCGCCCTGGGAGGGGCGACGTCGATGGACACAACCCTCTTCTTCGTCACCCGGTACGGCGACCGGGACGCCGGCAGTCTCGCGCTCGCGAGCGGCCTCATCCTCACGGTGGTAGCGAGCCTGGTCGTTCCGCTGGTCCTGGCGCTGCCCTTGTAGAATTGCTTAAGGGGGGCCGCCCATCGGCTCCGTCGTTGGGCTCGTGGTCCAGCGGTGACGACGTCGCTCTCACACAGCGAAGACCGCCGGTTCGAATCCGGCCGAGCCCATTTCCCTCCCGGGCGAACGGCCCGTCGAAGGTCCCTCTATAACCCGTAGCTCTGTTCGCTGCCGGCGAAGGGTCCCGTTCCGGACACCACCAGGAAATAGCCCCCGTTGGTGGGGTTCGTCGTACCCATGTCGATGGAGACGGTCATGGTGCTCGAAACGAGGGTATTCGGGGTGCCCACGCCGGAGGTCCAAACCTCCTCGACTGGCCCGGTGGCGTACACGACGACCTGACCCTCCACGTTCAGGATAGCGAAACCGACCGAGGGATACAGGGTCTCGTTGGGGCCATTATTCCCCAACACCTCGATCTGGAAATCGGCCGGCGAGACATTGTCGGAGGCGCTGGTTACGGAGAGCGAGTAGCAGTAATCCCCGCTCACGCATCCCTGGCTTGCCACGGTCCCCCCGGTCCCAGGGCCGCGAGTAAGTGTCGGGTTACCGAGCGAGAGGGCCGAACCGATCGGCAGGGGGGTCGGGCCATTGCAAGTGCCCGATGTCGGGCTCTGCGGGAGGACGTTTCCGCTGCTCGCGTTGACTGCGGCGGAGAACGTAGAGCCGGCGGGTCCGCTCGGGGGAGTCCCTGTGAGGTCGAGCGGGCAGGTCGAGTAGGCGAAGATCCATTCGGGGCTCGAACTAAACTGTGGGGGAATCAGGGTGCCGGGGAATAGTACCATCTCCAAGGAGACACCGCTGGAGTGGGCCTGGAGGAATGCCGCCGCGCCCGCGGCGGCGACCGCGGACGCCGCGGCGGGGCTGTCGACGATCGTGCTGGGGATTGGGGAAAGGGTGCCGTTCAGATTGGAACACGACGGTCCCGAGAGCTCGAGGACGAGATTCGCCACCCCGTTCGTCACCGCGACCGCGAGCTCCGAACCCGTGCCGGGCTGAAGGAACGAGAGGAGCCATTCCGAGGCCACTCCGCTCGCCAAGTTCCCCGTGAATGCCGGGATCGTCAGCGAGCTCGGAAGCGGACCCGAATAGGGGGTTAGCGTGCAATTCGACCCAACCGTGACGTTGAGAGGTACGCTCGTCGCGTTTGCAAGGTCGACACCAATCGCGGTGTAGAGGTTCCACGTCCCGTGAGGGGCGCCGGCTTGGGTTCCCAAGCTCCGCGCCGACGAGAAGGGAACAGCCGCACCCGAGCCGGCGGGCGTATCTTTGCCTCCGGGCCCTCCGGATAATGCCAAGCTGAGCAAAAGTAGCAGAACAACAGCGATTGCCACGACGGCGATCGTGAGTCCGGGTTCCCAAGGAAGACGAAGGCGCCGAGACGGGGCGGGCGGCGGAACGACGGCGGGCACCGGAGGCGGTGGAGTTACGGGCGCGGCGTCATCGCCCATATACTATCAAAGGGGCCTGAAGCGCTTCAAGCCTCCCTATCGACCCTCGCCGCGAACGGCCCTCCCTCGAGGTCCTTACCATGGAACGACGAGGCCGCACTCGCGGTGGGAAAGGTCCGCACACGAGGCGACGAAGGTGGAATCAAAAGCCTCGGAACACTTCGTAGTCGATGTCGTCTTCGGGCACGTGCAACGACCCGCCCAGGGTCGTTACCATCTCCTCGACCATTTCCGGAAGCCCCGCGACAAAGAACTTCGGACGGGCCAGGGGCCCGGCGATCTCCCGGATCCACGCCTCGTCGATCCGCCCGACGCGACCGTTCCATTTCGTCGGGGACTCGGACGGGCGCGTCACGGTGTAATGGACCTGAACGTGAGGAGAGGACCGAGACATTTCGTCGAGCTCGCCGCGGAAGACGAACTCCTCGGGAACCCGCGCGGAATAGAGAAGACGGCGAGACTCGGTAACTCCCGTATCGGCGGCGTAGCGCAGCATTCCCCGAAAGGGAGTGATCCCGATGCCCCCCGCGATGAAGACCGCCGGTCGATAGGGGTCGTAGAGGAACAGACCGAGGGGACCGTAGACCTCGGCGGTCTCGCCGGGTCGCAGGCGGGCCAGGGCCTGTTTGAACGGAGTATCGGAGATCTTGCAGGTCACGGAAATGTGACCCGGCTCAGAGGGGCTCGACGAGAGCGAGAAGGTGCGCACCGCGCCCCAAGGGTCCTCTACCCCGGGCAGAGCAAGGCGGATTGCTTGATTCGAGAGGTACTGGAATCCCGTTCCCTTCGTTGAGAATCGGAAGGTCATGGACGTCGGCGACTCCCGTCGGCTCTCCAGCAGGGAGAGGACGAAACGACCCGGTCTCGGTACGTCGGAATGGGTGCTCCCGGGGACCGACACGAGCCCTCCGTCCGCCGAGCAGGTATAACGAGCTAGCTCGGTGACTTTCGGTCACGACTACACTCGGGTCGACCGAAGCCGTGCGACCGCTGGTTCTATACCCTCGAAAACCCCGTTAATTCCGGGCCGGGTGCTTCGACGGTTCGTCGAATCCGGCGAAGCGAGCGCAAGGATTCCGAAGGTGGGAGACCGATGAGCGAACATCGCGTCGGGCGACGGGTTGGATCCTGGGTCGGAGTGGTCGTCGTATCCGTAGTTCTCCTCGTCGGTGGGTTCTCGTTCGTCGGCGTCGTCACCGCCGGCGCCGCACACGCCGCCCCGGCGGCCCGTGTCGCCATTGCACCCGGGGCTACTCCACCGCTCACGATCAACAGCCTTACCGTCAACCCGAACTCGGTGACCGCGGGCTCCCAATTCTCGGTCGAAGCCCAGGTATCGGGGGGGGTAACTCCGTACACCTACAATTGGGGTCCGCTCCCCGGAGGCTGCCCCAACCCGGGCAACACGGCGAGCTGGGGTTGCACTCTCAGTTCGCCCGGCGAATACTCGGTCGGGTTGAACGTGGCGGACAGCGGCGGTAACCACACGTCCGCCTCCCGGTCGTTCAACGTCACGAGCGGCGGGGGAGGCGGGGGCGGAGGCGGCAAGAGTGGGAGTTCCAACGGCAACGGCTCCAACGGATTCAACCTCTCCTCCTTCGGACCGTTCCTGCTCTACGGACTCATCGCCGGAATCATCTCGTTCGCCCTCCTGGTCGCGCTGACCGTCGGCGTAATCGCGATCGCAGTCATCCTCTCGCGCCGCCTTCCCCGGCCACCTCGCGGCAACCTCGTTTGCGGAAAGTGTCAAGCGGCCGCTCCGGCAGGGTCGAAGTTCTGTCCGGCGTGCGCCGCGCCGCTCACGTCGCCAAAGGCGGAATAGCGACTTCCGGCCGATAGAACTCAACTTCGCCGAGTTCCCTTATCTCGGGGGTACGCTCGGCGGGTGCGCGGTCGACGTTCGTTAAGGGTTTCGACGCTCCCTCGCTGGCACGGTCGATGAAGACGGGCTCCCTTCTCTCCGCACTCGAGTGCCGTTCGTGTTGCACCCAGGTCGATGCGAATGTCGTGGCACGTACCTGCCCCACGTGCGGTCAAGCGCTCTTCGCGGTCTACGACACCGCCCGTTTCGACGGGCGAGCATGGTGGAGTCACCTTTCGGAACGTCCGTCCACTCTCTGGCGGTACCGGGAACTTCTTCCGGCGCAGGAGGTCGAGAACATCACGACCCTGGGGGAAGGGTTCACCCCTCTACTGGACCTCGGTGAGGTGGCTGCGGCACCGGGGGTGCGGGTCGTCGTCAAGGACGACGGGCTGATGCCGACGGGCTCGTTCAAGGCTCGCGGAATGGCCGTCGCCGTTTCCCGGGCCCGGGAGCTCGGACTTCGCGAGCTGTACGTCCCGAGCGCGGGGAATGCCGGGACAGCCCTGGCTGCCTACAGCGCCCGTGCCGGCATCACCGCGAGGGTCTACCTGCCCGAGCGGACCCCGGAGGCGATGAAACGAGCGGTCCGGTCCTACGGCGCGGAAGTGATCGAGGTCCCGGGAACGATCCGAGAGGCGGGGGAACTGGCTCGGTCTCGGGAAAAGTCCCGGGGGTCGTTCGACATGTCGACGTTGCGCGAGCCCTACCGGGTCGAGGGGAAGAAGACGATGGGGTTCGAGATCGTCGAACAGTCCGGCCCGAATCAACTGCCGGACGCGATCCTCTACCCGACCGGGGGCGGCACCGGCTTGGTCGGCATGGCGAAAGCTTTCCGCGAACTCAGGTCCGTCGGCCTTCTCGAGCGGGGCCCGAGACTTTACGCCGTTCAGCCCGAGGGATGCGCGCCGGTGGTTCGGGCGCTCCAGGACGGGGCATCGAAGGTCACGCCCTGGCCCGACCCGAAGACGGTCGCCCCGGGACTGCTCGTTCCGGCCCCGTTCTCCTCCGAGCGGATCCTCGAATCGGTTCGCGAGAGCCGCGGGGGTGGCACCACGGTCTCGGACCGGGAGATTGTGGGGGCGATGCGAGAACTCGCGAGCGGCCACGGGATTTCGGCTTCCCCGGAGGCGGCCGCGCCCTTCGCGGCGCTTCCGAAACTTCTCCGGGAAGGGGCGATCCATCCCGGCGAACGCGTGCTGCTCTACCTGACGGGCACCGGGCTCCCGTTCTCGGTCGACGAGCTGGAACGCGCGCTCTCTCCCTAGGCCGGAAGGGGTCCGAAGGCGCCGGACTATTTTCGCAGTAGTTTGAAGGCGATGTTGAAGTTCCCGAGCCCAGCCGCGGACTTCACCCACAGGACGCACAGGGACTCGAGCTCCCGGGACCCTTCGATCCCGCCGATGTCGATGACCGAGGGCCAACCGAAATCGTGGAGGATCTTCTCGACTTGCTTCTTCGCCGTCGCATCGTTCCCGCAGATGTACATGTCCGGAGGTCCGTTTGGAAACGTCGGCCGGAACATGTGCGCGTTACCGACAATGTTGAAGGCCTTGACCACGCGCGCCTTCGGGACCGCCTTCTGGTTCTCTTCTCCCGCGGACGTGGTGAGACCGATCGCGAGGCTCGGGGCCCCCTGCGCGGAGAAGGCGAGAGGATTCGTCGCGTCGATCACGATCTTCCCGTCGAAGTGAGAAACGCCGGCGAGCCGGATCGCGTCGGCCGTCGCGACGCCCAACGTGGCGAGGACGAGGACCTCGCCGAACGCGGCGGTGTCGGCGAAGGTTCCGGTCGAACCCTTGCCGCTCGTTCCCTTTGCCCACCCGACGGTCTTCGGGTTGTCGGCGCTCCGGCTTCCGAGCCGGACCTCGTGGCCGAGGGTCACGAATCCCGTCCCCAGCGCCTTCGCGACATCTCCGCTTCCGAGAATGCCCACTTTCATACCGTTCCCTCGGGCGGGGAACACTTCGTTGAGAGATGAAGGCTCGGGTCCGATCAGAGGGCCAGGGCGTCCAAGGTGCGTCGGCCGGACATGAATCGGAGGGTCTTCACGCGATGGCAATCGCGGCAGACCGTCTGGAGGTTCGAGTACTCGAGCGCGGCACCGCCCGCGGCAATCTCCACGATATGGTCGACGTCAAGCTGGCGCGCCCTTCGGCGGCCGTGGCAGATCTGGCAGGTGTATCGATCCCGGAGCATCACGTACGACCGGGCCGAGTCCCAGAAATAGTGACCGTGGAATTGCCACCGACACCGTCGCGAGCAGTACGGGCTCCGATGGTTCGGGAGCTCCGTTCTGCATTCGACGCAGCGGCCCGCGCGACGGGCTTCCGATCGACGCCGGGCCCCGTCCGAGAACCAAGCGGCCGAGAGCGAGACGATCCGGCCGTGGGGGCCGACCACCACCGACGCGGGTGAGTCCGATCTCGGCATCTGTCTCGGAGCCGACGGGCCGATTCAATAGGATTCTGGTGCACAGGAAACGACCCGATCCAGGGCCGGTATACCCTGCCTCGAACCCGACCGCCTCGCCCGGAAGTACGGTTTATGCGGCCCCCCCTACGGGGATCCAATGCCGTTCCCGCTCGGCGAGTGGATCGATAGCCACCCCGGCTGCCGACACAACCTCGCCGAGAGCGGGATGCACGGCACGATCCCGCCCCCGACCCCCTCCGCGTCGGAGATTCGGGCCGCCGACGAGGGTGAGCTGAGACGGCGGCTCGCCGAGGACCTCTCCGTGGACGCGCGTCGGACGTTTCTCACCACGGGAGCCAGCCAGGCGAACGCCCTGGTGGTCGCGTTCATCGCCAGCCTCCACAGCGGGGAGGCGACCCGGGCGTGCCGCTTCTGTCCACCCGAATACCCGCCGCTCTTCGACACCGCCCGAGTTTCGGGATTCCGGCTGACGAACGCCCCCGGTCCGGCGGAGATCGCCGTCGTCTCTCAGCCTCGCAACCCCGAGGGGGACCTCTGGGACCGGGCCCGTCTCCTTGATTGGGCCTCGGGAGCACGCTTTCTGCTGGTCGACGAGACGTTCCGCGAGTTCGCGGGGACCCGCTCTGTCCTCGGCACCGAGCGGCCCGGGCTCTGGACGACGGGTTCGTTCACGAAGTTCTTCGCCGGCGACGACCTTCGCGTGGGGTTCCTCGTCGCTCCGCCCGAGAGCGCTTCGGAGTTCGCCCGATTTCATGGTCTCGTGACGAACCGACTGGCGCCGTTCTCGGTCGCCGGTGCGCTTCGGGCGCTTCGGGAACGCGAGACGACGCGTCGGAGGGTTCGGGACATCCTGCGGACCAACGTCAAGGCCGCTCGTGCAGCGTTCCCGGACCGGCGGCCACCGCAGGCTCCGGTGATGTTCGACCGGGTCGAATCGGGAGAGGAGGGCGACGCCCTCGCCCGGCGGGCTCTCGACGCCTCCGTGCTCGTTTGTTCGGGGTCGTTCTTCGGGGACCCCTCCGGCGTCCGCCTCTGCCTCACTCGGCGAAGTTTTCCCGCGGACCTTTCCGCCTACCTCGCGGTCCGCAGCTCGGCTCCGAGAGACCGCGATTCGTCGCGAAGGGCGAGGACCATTAGCGGTCGAGTCGCTCGACGGCCCCCTGGGGGAATCGGCCGAGCGAAAGCCGCGCCATCGTGACGTTGTGGACCGACTCGACCCGCGAAGGGGGGAGCCGGCCCGCGCGCTCCCTCAGAAACGTGGTGGCGAACTGTAGCGCTTGAGCCGGGTCGGATTGGTGGGCGAGCAAGAACCCCCGGGCGAGCTCGGTGAGCACCGCTCGCTCCGGCACGACCTCGTGGATCGCTTCGACCTCTTCGTCGAACGACCCACCGGTCCTCTCGTCCGATGGGGCCATTCCGGGGGAACGACCCGAATGCGCGGCATAAAAGCCGACCCTCCAAAAGAAGCCGGGAGGTCAACCCGGCGAACCGTGACCATTTTACCCTTGCTCCGGCCTTCGCGTCTCCGAGTCCCATGAGCGAGAGCACTCCATCGTTCGTTCCCTCCGCTGCCGTGCCGCCGTCCGGCAAACCGAAGCGCGGGGTCGTGCTGAAGACCCCGGTCCCGGGCCCGAAAGCCCTGAAGGTGATCGCCCGCGACGCTCGCTTCCTGATGACGAGCACGAAGACGTCGCCCGTCGTGGCAGAGTCCGGGGACGGTGTGTGGATCACCGACGTGGACGGGAACCGTCTTCTCGATTTCGCGTCGGGGGTCGCGGTCCAAGCAGTCGGGTACTCCCATCCCGAGGTCGTTCGGGCGATCCGCGAACAGGCGGGGAAACTGACCCATTTCGCCGGGACCGACTTCTACTACGAGAACCAGACACTCCTCGCCGAAAAGCTCGGGCAGATCACCCCGGGAACGTACGAAAAGAAGGTATTCTTCACGAACAGCGGGACCGAGAGCGCGGAGGCCGCCCTCAAGATGGCGCGCTGGAACCGCCAGAAGCCGATCGTGGTTGGCTTGCTCGGTGCCTTCCACGGGCGGTCGATGGGAGCCCTCACGATGACCACTTCGAAACCGGTCCAGCGGGCCCGGTTCGGTGCGTACGTCGGCGGAGGTCACCACATCCCCGCGCCGAGTTGCTATCGCTGCCCGTACAAGCTCGAGTATCCGAGCTGTGACCTCTACTGCGCGAAGATCCTGAAGGAGCTCTATTTCCAGACGTCGATCCCGCCCGAGGACGTCGCTGCCTTCATCGCGGAACCCGTGATGGGAGAGGGCGGTTACATCGTGCCGCCGAAGGGCTGGCACGCGGCCCTCAAGACCATCCTCGACGAGTACAAGATCCTCCTGATCGACGACGAGGTCCAGGCGGGAATGGGCCGGACCGGGAAGTGGTTCGCGATCGAGCACCACGGGGTCACTGCGGACATTACGACCATGGCGAAGGCGCTCGGTGGGGGCCTGCCGTTGGGAGCGATCGCGTTCCGCAAGGAGCTCGACTTCACGACCCAAGGCGCCCACTCGAACACGTTCGGGGGGAACCTCGCGGCCGTGGCCGCGGCGATGGCCACGATCCAGGTCATCGAGAAGGAACACCTCCTCGACAACGCGCGCGACCAAGGAACCTACCTGCTCGCCCGGCTGCGCGAGCTCCAGTCGAAGTTCGAGGAGATCGGAGACGTTCGAGGGATCGGCCTCATGACGGCGACCGAGTTCGTCTCGGACCGAAAGACGAAGGAGCCCGCGGTGGCGTTCCGCGACCGCGTCCTCAAGGAGGCGTACCAGCACGGCCTCATCCTGCTGCCGTGCGGCAAGTCCTCGCTCCGCTACATCCCGCCGCTCATCGTCCGTCGCGAGGAGATCGACGAAGCGATGGAGATCCTCGAAGCCGCTCTTCGGGCGGCTCGTACAGCGGCATGAGGTTCGGTAAACTCTCGGGTGCCGGGACGGTCGTCCTCGAGGAGCGACCCGAGCCCACGCCGGGCCGGGGCGAGATCACCGTGTCCCTCGCCGCCTGCGGGGTCTGCGGGACCGACCTCGAGAAGCTCCGGGGAAACTATCGTACGGCCGGACTCATCGGACACGAGCCCGT
Source organism: Thermoplasmata archaeon (assembly GCA_035272385.1). Lineage (GTDB taxonomy): Archaea > Thermoplasmatota > Thermoplasmata > Lutacidiplasmatales > UBA184 > Lutacidiplasma. The sequence goes on along the minus strand of DATEQS010000043.1, from coordinate 34,287 downwards.
CGGACGGGTCGCAAAGGTCGGGGAGGGCGTCGCCGGCCTCACGGTCGGGGACCGAGTCTTCGTCCACCACCACGTCCCGTGCTACGCCTGCGAGGTCTGCGCCCGGGGAGACTACACCTTCTGCCCGACCTATTCCAAAACGAACATCGACCCCGGCGGGTTTTCGGACGTCTTTCGGGTGCCCCGGGAGAACGTCGAGAGGAAAGCCGTCCTGAAGCTGCACCCGAAGGTCGATTGGGACTCGGGCGCCCTCCTCGAGCCGGCGGCGTGCGCCCTCACCGCGATCCGGCGGGTCGGGATGCCGGACCGCGCGACGGTCCTGGTCCTGGGCCTAGGTCCCGTGGGACTCCTCTACGCTCGACTGGTGCGCGCGCTGGGCGCGTCGTGGGTCGGTGGGACCGAGATCGCGCCGTTGCGGCGAGCCGCGGCCGAACGGGGGGGGATCGATGTGACCCTCGACCCGAGAGAGCCGGCCGCCGTTCGGGCCGCCGTGGAGAAGGCCACTCAGGGACGCGGTGTGGACCTCGCCGTCGTGGCGACCGGTATTCCCTCGGTCGTAAGGTCCGCGGTGGAGCTCGTCCGTCGGGGCGGGACGGTGAACCTCTTTGGTCTCCCCGAAGCCGGCAGTCGGCTCGACACCGACCTCCAGGACCTCTACCTGAGGGGGATTCGTGTCATCCCATCGTACGCGACCACGGAACTCGATATCGCGGAGGTGCACCGGCGGGTCGTGGACGGTTCGCTGTCGATCGCAGACCTGGTGACGCACCGAGTGCCGCTCGGAGAGATCGCGGAAGCGTTCCGACTGGCCGCGCGCCCGGACGAGGCGGTCAAAGTAACGGTCACCGGGAACGCGTCAGCCTAGTGCGAGCCCGGTCGCTCACGCTTCGACGCCGTCGCCCAGCACCTGGCCCACGACCCGGTGACCCGAGCGGACCCGAACCTTCGGACCGAGAATGCTCCCGCTCACCGTGGCGTCCTTCTCGACGCGGACGTCATCCAGAAGGATCGAGTTCTCGACGTGCGCGCCCGCCTCGACGACCGCACCCGGCCCGAGCGTGACGTACGGTCCAAAGGAGGCCCCGCTCGCCCGCGCTCCTGCCATCAATGCGACGGGCCCTCGTCCGAACGCCCCGCTCGGGAGCGTTCCCTTCCCTCCCCGGCCGTCGTCAAAGAGGAGCTTCTGAGAACGCAGCAACCGTTCCGGGGTCCCCGCGTCATCGAAGTAGCTCGTGATCCGGAACCCGAAGACCCCCTGGTCGAGCAGCCCCGGGACCACCTCGCGTTCGAAACTCACCGCACGTCCGGGCGGGATCGCATCGAGGACCGAGCGGTTCCAGACCGCGAATCCGGCGTTGATCCACCGAGAAGGGGCCTCGGCGGGTTCGGGTTTCTCGACGAAGTGATGAATCCGGTCGTCGGCGTCGAGGGCCGCCACCCCGTACGGGCGCGGGTCGTCGACCTCGGCGAGGCCCATCGTACCGACCCCTCCGTGGGCGACGTGCTGCCGTACCATTTCGGCGAGGTCGACCCGCGAGATGACGTCTGAGTTGAGCAGGAAGAACGGGTCGCTCATACCGTCGCCCGCGTTCTTCATTCCGCCCCCCGTCCCCAGTGGCTCGGCCTCGGGGACCATCCGCACGGGAAACCGGGGAGGATGGGCACGGACGAACGCCTCGATCACGTCCGCTTTGTAGCCCGTCGCGAAAACGACCTCCTCGACGTCGTTCGGGAGGAGGTCGAGGACGTGGAACAGCATCGGTTTGCCGGCGAGGGGGATCAGCTGCTTCGGGAGGGTGTAGGTGATCGGGCGGAGCCGGGTGCCGAACCCTCCGATCAGGACCAGCGCCTTCATCGCGGGCCGGGAGAGGAGCGACCCGTCTAATCCTCTTCAGGTGGTGCTAGACGAGTCGGGAGGCTTCGCCGCGCTTGGCCGCGCGGTGGTACTCCCGCTCGACCACCTGCTTCAGCAAGCGCGCGGGGCTGCCCCACACGGTGACGCGGCTCAGAGTACCGGCCCCGTGTCCGACCCCGAGGGCGACGATCACTCCCTTCTCCCGGTACCGGAAGGTTTCGAGCGATGAGCCGGTCGAACGAGCGACGAGATTCCGGGCCGCCGTCCGCGCTTCGGCCAAGGCGGCCTGAGCGGTCCCTGGGACCAGCATTCCCGTCGCCGGGTCCCGGAATTCGGCCACGTCGCCGACGGCGAACACCCCCGGATGGCCCGGGACCTCGAGCGTGGGCTCGGTCGCCACCCGACCGCCCTTCCCGTGAGGAACGGGGAGGTCCCGGACGAGCGGGGGTGCCTCCACGCCGGCGCACCAGACCGCCGCGTCGCAGGCGAGAATGCTTCCGTCCTCGAGGTGGACCCGGCCGCCTTCGACGTTCACGACGTTCAGGCCGGGAACGATGGTGACACCGATCTCGTGCAGCGTGCGCCGGGCGTGGGCGATGAGGCGCGGCGGAAAACCGGCGAGGAACGGGAGGGCCCCCGTCAGGAGGAAGACGTCGGGAGGTCGGACCGACGTCCCCGTGAGCTTGCCCCAGTCGGTGGTCGCGATCTCCGCCGCCACCTCGGTCCCGGTCGACCCCCCTCCCACGACGAGGATCCGGGGGCGCCGCTCTCCCTGGAGACTCGAGGACGCGCGCTCGACCTCGACCAAGGTCCGGCCGAGACGTTGCGCGCCCGACAAGCGGTAGACGTTGTAGGTATGATCGGCGGCCCCCGAGACTCCGTAGTACGCGGCGACGTTCCCGAGGCAGATCGCGAGCGACCCGTACGGGAGGTCGCTCGCATCGACGCGGACCACCCGGCGGGTCAGGTCGATCGACTCGACGTTTCCCTGTCGGACCGTTACCGAAGTTCGGTCGAACACCCGAGCCAGCGGGACCGTCCAGCGCGCCACGTCGCCCTCCGCCGCGGCGACCTGACCCACTTCGTAGAGTTCGGTGCGCAGCACGTGGATCGGGTGGCGGTCGACCAGGACGATCGGGATCGTGCCTTTCGACCGGCGGTGCACCTCCTCGGCGAGGGTGAGGCCAGCATACCCGGCCCCGAGGATCACGAGCGGGGCGGTCGAAGAGCCGGGGTCCGACGCGAGCACGGTGCTCACGGCTCCCGCGAGGCCATAGGCTTGACGGCGTCTCGTCCGCGAACCGATATCAACTCGGCGGGTCTGCTCCCCGGACGATGACGTTCAAGTCGATCCTGGTGGCGGACGACATGCTCGAGGTCTCCGAACACGCCCTGCAAGAAGCCGTCGACATCGCGAGGCTGACGCGGGCGAAGCTGACGCTCGTCTCCGTCATCCCGATCGTCTCGCCGTCCTACCCGCTCCCCGTGCCCGTCGGGGATTCCATCGCGTCCCTTCTCGATACGATGAAGAAGCGGCTCGAGGCCCAGAGGGTTCGGTTGCTCACGGCCGGGATCTCGGAGGTCGACACCATACTCCTCGAAGGGGACCCGGTCGACCGGGTCGTGGAGTACGCCCAGCAGCACCACCCGGACCTCATCGTGGTCGGGTCTCGAGGGCTCTCGGCCGCCGGACGGTTCCTCCTCGGGAGCGTTTCGGACGGAATCCTGCATCACGTCCACTGCTCGGTCCTCGTGGTCAAACCCCCGGCCGTGCCGTCGCACGCGTAACACCGACGGGCGGCCTTCTCCGGCCCGCCGCAGGACCGGCCGCAGCGGAGCGTTCAGGTCGAGCTCGCCGACTTCCGGCGCCAGTGGTCGAGGATGTCCTTGAGCGTGTCCGAGAACGAGTATTGAGGGGACCAACCCAGGGCCCGGATCTTGGAGACGTCCGCCCAGTGGACGGGTTCGTCGAGGGGGCGACGTCGCTCCTCCACGACCTCGACCCGGATCGGGACCGTCGCGAGCTGGACGAGACGGTCGACGTTCTCTCGAATCGAGCGGGCCTCGCCGCGAGCGATGTTGTAAGCCTCCCCGGACTTCCCTTTCGCCAGGACCAAGCTCATGGCGCGGACCGCGTCCCGGACGTCCGAGATGTCCCGCTTGGTGTCGATGTTGCCGACCCGCAAGACTCCCGGCTTCCCGTTCCGTTCGATCGCGGCCACTTGGCTCGCGAAGTCGTTCGAAGAGTCCCCGAGCTTTCCCGGGCCGGTGGTGCCGAAGATCCGGTATCGCAAGATCCGCATCTCGTAGCGTTCGAAGTAGAGGCGGCAGAGAAGGTCGGCCGCCACCTTACTCGCCGCGTACGGACTCTGAGGAGCGTACGCCGAGGTCTCGAGCGTGGGCACCTGTTCGGGAGCGCCGTACTCGGTCCCGCTTCCCGCGAACCCGATCGACGAGGCGACGCCGGCGGCCCGAACGGCCTCGAGCAGGTTCAGCGTCCCGGTGAGGTTCGTTTCGTAGGTCAGGTGTGGGTCCTCCCACGACTTCATCACGAACGCTTGGCCCGCGAAGTGGTAGACCTCCTCGGGGGCGACTCGCCGGACCAGCGCCATCAGCGCCTTCGGGTCGCGGACGTCAAGCGTCTCGTACGTCACGCCCGGGGCGAGCGGGAGCGCATGCGGTCGCCCGTCTTCAAACCGGGTTCCGACGACCTCGTCCCCTCGCTCCTGGAGGTGCCGGGCCATGTACGAGCCGAGGAACCCCGTAGCGCCGGTGACGAGGACGCGCATCCAGACTCCCGGAGCGCCGGGGCGCTTTAACGGTTGGTCGGGGCCGGCCAGCGGGGCCCTCGCGTCGGTTCACGAAGATTTGGACCGACGCTTGCGAACCTTTGCGGCATGCCAGGCGACCAGCTTGCGGGCGTTCGCCTCTTCCAGGCCCACCACCCGCTCGAGCTCGGCGATCGGGTGCGGGTGCTGGTCCACGCGCAGGTTGAGCCACTGGTCACCCCACGCGCGCTCGAACCACGGCCGGCGGTGAACGACGAGCAGCGCCGCGGACTCCATCCCTCGACGATCGCCTCCTTCGCCGGCCCCGGCGCGCAGCGCCGCGAGCATTCGGCGGGCGAGCGAACCTCGGGTCGATTCGAACGCGGTTGCCATCGCGGGAACGACGCGCTCGGAGGCGAGCAAGTTTCCCTGGCAAGAGAATCCTTCGCCGACCACGTGGTTGGCGCTCGAGTGACACTTCTTCCCGGTCCACGCCGCCGCGCGGCCGCGGCGGTCGACGACGCCCAGCTGACGGTGTTCGCGCTTCGGGTCCGCTCGGGTAAGCCGAGCGACGACCTCGGAAGCGGAGACCCCCTTCCTCAGGAGCGCGAGACCTTCCGGGCCGTATTGGTAATTCGACCTCGCCTGGGTCGCGACGGCGCCGACCCGCCACTCGGCCCACGGGACGACCGCCCCGACCGCGAGCGGTTTGGTAGATACAGCGGCTCCCCAGTAGACCCTCTCCGGGTCGCAGGCGACGATCGAAAACGTGCCCCGGGATCGCTGACCGTACATGACTCGGACACGGCGCCGTCGCTCAAGTAGCGAGCGGTGGGAACGGCCGCCCGTTCACTCCTGAAACGGCGCTCCGCAGGAGGTGCACTTGAGCGATCGGGGAGGACTTAGCCTCCCGCAATAGTCGCAATGAAGATTGGCCGGCCCTCCTCCCATGCCCATCATTCCCGGTGGAGGGGGCGGAGCGGACACGCGGGCCTGGCGGATCGCGGGGGCCCAGGCATCGGCCTCGTTCGTGCGAAACAGGATGCTCCGCTGGAGGAGCTGGAGACCGAGGTCGGATCCGGAGGGACCGGGAATGGACGCCGCACCCCGGCAACGCCAGAGCGGGATGCGGAGAGCTCCCGGCACGAGAACCGGAGGCCCTGCCATCGGCTGCCCGGCCCAAGCGCGCCGTCGCATCGGGCCCGGGCCCATCGCGGCCCCGGGCGGTCGTTGCGGAACGGGACCCTCGAACACGATCGCGTGGTTCGTCAGCGTGAGGACTCCGGGGCGTTCGCCTTCGCGCCCGACCCATCGAACCGGTCCCGACTTGATGACGGACTCTCCGGCCTCGAGCGCGACCATGATCGGAGGTCCCGAGCGAAGGTCCTGGGTAAGAACCTAGCTCCCGATTCTTCGCCCGTGGCGGGGGTTGAATCGGGGTTACCCTTCGAGGTAGAGGCGGAGCGGTTCCCAGTAGAACTGCTTCCAGCCTTCCCGGATGTCGGCGAAATCCGACGCGGGGATCCCGAACTGCTCAAACGTGAGCCGGGTCCCGCCCCGAGCGCGGGCGAACGTGAACTGGGCGATCGAGTAGTGGCCTTTCGGCCAGTCTTCGGACCGCCAGGCGAGCACGAGCCGTCGACCCCGCTCGGCGACGATCACGACCCCGCTCAAAGAATTGTCGTAGAGCGAGAACGCACTCCCGACCTTCGCGGAGATCTTCGCGGCGGCCCCGGTGAACTGGGCATGCTGGCGCGGGTCGACCAGCGCATCGTAAACGTCGTTCGGCTTCGCCTTCACCGTCACCGTCTGCCGGAGATTCTTCACTGCCATGGATTCCACTCCTCGTTATGGACCAGTCGGGGGACAGAGAGTCCCTGGTCTAAGGCGTCTTGGGGGCGTATCGGGCCGTGAAGTGCGGCAAACGCTCCGGACGGTAGGTCATCGTGAGTCCCCGGACCGAGGCCCGACGTTCGTAGACCCGACCGACCACCTCCGCAACGTACGTCAGATGGCTAGCCGAGTACACCCGGCGGGGAATCGCGAGCCGGACGAGCTCGAGCGGCCGCCGCTTCGACGACCCTTCGGGGAACATGATCGAACCGACCTCGACTCCCCGGACCCCGCCTTCCCGGTAGAGTTCCACCGCCAGGGCTTGCCCCGGAAGGTCGTCGTCCCCCAGATGGGGAAGGAAGCGGTCCACGTCGAGGTAGATGGCGTGACCGCCCACCGGGTGCAGGAACGGCACGCCTTTCTCGTCGAGGAGCGCGCCGAGGTAACGGACCTGCCCGATCCGGTGCGCGAGGTACTCGAGGTCCATCGCCTCCTCGAGCCCGACCGTCATCGCTTCGAGGTCCCGCCGAGCGAGTCCTCCGTAGGTCGGAAACCCCTCGAATAGGATGAGGGCCTCCTTGAGCCGCTCGGCCAGAGCCGCGTCGCGAACGGCCACGAACCCGCCGATGTTCACCAGTCCGTCCTTCTTCGCGCTCATGGTCGCGCCGTCGGCCAAGTCGAAGAACGCGCGGCCGATGGCCGCGACCGAGCGCGAGCCCATGCCCGGCTCGCGCTCGCGCACGAAGTAGGCGTTCTCGGCCCATCGGCACATGTCGAGGTAGACCGGGACCCCGTGGGCGTGCGCGATACGCGCCACCTCCGTGAAGTTCCCAAGCGACACCGGTTGACCTCCGCCGGTGTTGTTCGTGATCGTCACCATGACGAGCGGGATCCGCTCCTTCCCCTCGAGCGTCAGGAGGTGCTCGAGCGCGGTGGTGTCGACGTTTCCCTTGAACGGGAAGCCGCTCACGGCATCGTATGCCTCCGCCACCGCGAGATTGACCGGCGTCCCTCCCGCGTGAATGACGTGCGCCTGAGTGGTGTCGAAGTGCATGTTGTTCGGTACGATCTGTCCGGGGCGGCACACGGTCGAGAACAGAAGGTGCTCCGCGGCCCGGCCTTGATGGGCCGGAATGATGTTCGGGAACCCCGTGATCTCCCGGACCTTCGCTTCGAAGTGGGCGAAGTTGCGGCTGCCGGCGTACGACTCGTCGCCCAGCATCATCGCGGCCCATTGGCGGTCGCTCATCGCGCCGGTCCCGGAGTCCGTGAGCAGGTCGATCCGGACCTCGTCCGAACGGAGGTTGAAGAGGTTGAGCCCGGCTCTTTCGAGCGCGGCCTCCCGCTCCTCCGGGGAGGGGTTGGGCAATCGTTCAACGACTTTGGTCTTGAACGGTTCGAACGGAAGCACCGGGTCGGGAGAAGGCACGAGAGGTCCGACCGGACCCGGCTATTTGAGGCCGTTCCGACCGGCGGGCGTGCGCTTCCCCCCCGGTCCCCGGGTCGCGGAGGGCTCGCCGAGCGCACCGCCGATGACAATCGGCGCGAACGAGAGTCTTAAGAGGGGATGTCGATAGGGGCGCGAAGCTCCATGGGCGCACCAACAGGGTATGCAATGCCGCCACCGATGGTTGCCGAGCCTCCCGAAGTGCAGTCGATCAAGTCGATGCTGCACATCGTGAGGATCCTCGCGATCATCTTCGGGATCTTGCTGGCGCTGGGCGGGATTGCCTACGCGGCGTTCCTCGCGTACGCGTTCTCCGTCTGCGGGACGTACGGGGGATTCTGTACCGGCAGCCTCGGTTTCGCTCTGATCCCGGCGATTTTCATCATCATCTTCGGCGTCGTCGACTTCGTCATCTACATGCAGATGAAGGAGATCGAGGCGATGGTCAACAACCACCGGTATGAGCAGGCGAAGTCCAAGACGCTCATGTGGATGATCCTCGGGTTCATCCTCGGTGGCATCATCCTCGGAATCCTCCTCCTGATCGCCTACCTGAAGTTCGACCCGGTGATCTCCTGGGCCCGGAACCAGCAACAGGGCGGCCTCCCCCCACCCGGCTACGCACCCCAGTACGCCGCGCCGCCCCCGATGGCGCCCCCGCCCCCTCCGGCCCCCGCACCGGTCGCCGCCCCCGCCGCACCGATGTGCGCGAAGTGCGGACGGCCGACCACCTACATCGCCCAGTACGGGCGATACTACTGCTACACGGACAACCTCTACGTGTAGGGCGCTCCCCACCCGGGGACGATCAACGACGCGCCGAGTAGCCGACTTCGTGTCGTTCGGTCGACGGAGTCCGAGGCGAAGGCTCAGCCCGAGCCTTTTCGGGATCCGAGACAGCTGGCACAGAGCGTAGCCCCGACGGGGATCCAGCGGCCGCACGAACGGCACGGGCTAATGTCATCCGGGAGACCCAGCTCTTTTCGCCGCGCTTGACGGGCCGCGGCGATCTCCGTGAGGATAGCTCGGCTCGGGGCCTCTCGACCCAGTTCGTAGACTGCTCCCGCGATCTCGACCCCTTCGAGGATCATCCGGTCGCCGTAGCCGATGCGCATCTCGGACCGGTGGGGGGCCGCGCCTCCGACCTCCTCGAGCCGGAGCGAGCGGTCGGTCCCGGTGGAGCGGGATTTTCCGAAGAGACCCCCCTTCGTCACGAAAACGAGTCGTCGGTTGGTCAGGACGAGGTTCCCCGACGCGGGCCGGTTCGGGGCATCTCCGGAAGAACGGGCCGCCCAGGACCGAAGCGACTTTTCCCCCGGCAGAAGCTCAAGGTCCGACATCATACCGGGCTGATGGGCATCGGGGTGCCGTGGAGCGCCGGAGCCCAGCCGAGACCCCGGAGACGCTTATCGACTTCTTCGAAGGCGTGCAGATGATGGCCGCAGAACTCCACCTCGAGCACCGCCGCACCGTCGCGATGATTCCCCCGTTCCATTCCCCGGACCGAGCACCGGAACTCAGCGGGTAGCGAACAGCTCACGTCGATGTCCGAGACCTCGTAGTGCGAAAAGTAGCCGGCGGGGATCGCGTGGCGGAAGGCCATCCGGACGTTGCAGGGACCCATGCGGGACGGCTTTCCTTTCCTAATACAAGGCTCTGGCGCTCGACGTGCCCCATTGATTCGGGTCCGGCCTGCGCTTCTCGCCGCTAGGACGAGGGAGCGCGACCTGCGGGAGAGAAGCGGGGGATTCGAGCGAGATGGATCCCCACGACGAATCCCCAGATCAGGATCGGCGCGACGATGAGTCGCTCGATAAGCCCGGGGTCCCAGGTCGTGTTGTTCAGCTGGGTTGGAGCGTAGTAGACGAGCGACGCGAGAGTGACGAATCCAAGCACCGCGGAGAAGATCCGATAGGAAGACCAACGCGTCCCTTCGCGCATTCCGGCCGCGAGAATCACGAGGGCGAGGCCGCCCGGAAGGAAGACCATCAGCGAAACGATGTCGTGGACATTGGGGTTCACGTTCTCCGGAAACAATCCGACGAGAACGGCCGCGATGCTGGCGACCAGGACGAGGAAGAGACCGACGACCCTCGGGCCGCCGCGAGGAAACCCTCCCCAGGCGAGGAGCGTGCCGAGGAACGCGAAGAGTCCGAGCAGGATGATCGAATCATTGAAGACCGCCGGGAGCGGGGAAGTCGACGTGTTCCCGAGGTCGCTGATGTAATTCGTGAGCAGCGAGTATCCGCCGTAGCGACTCTGGACCAAAGCCATCGCAACGACGAACTGTGTGACTCCGACTCCGATCAGGACCCCGCCCCAGCGGACGGAACGGCTGACGAGAATCGAGGTGCTGCTCCCCATCCTTGACTCTCCTCCGGTCCGCGGTTCGGAGCCGATCCGCGGGTAAAGCGAGGGTCAAGGTATGAAAACCTCCCGCTCGACCCGCGGTTCCGGGGCGGGTCGCCCGGTCCGGATGGTCGCAGGATTGCGGCGCCGGTTCCCGCAACGCCCACCAAGTCTGCCGCCGGGTCCCGAACGGGCCGGGACTCCCGAAGCCCCGAGTCTCGGTCCCCGGCACCCTAAAGCTGCATCCGCCAGACTATTTGGTGACCCAAGCCGTCCTCGCTTCGGTGACCTCACCCACGTTTGGATCGCAGTTCGCGCGGAACGGAGGGTCCACCCGCCGCTCTCTGACGCGAGGCATCGCGATCGCGGTACTGCTGGCAGTTCTCACTGCCCTTCCGTCGGTTCCGATCGGTGGGACTCCGACCGGCCGAAGTACTCTCGCCGGCTCGCAACTGTCGCACGCCGCGTCGACCGGCGGGACGCGTGCGTCGGATCCGACCGACTATCTGCTGTCTCACGCTCTCGCGTGGTCGGAGGTCGCCGCGCCTCCCTCGGGAATCGGCACCGGTGGCGGAGGAATGGTCGCCAACTCGTCCTCCGGAGTCGCGGTAGCGTTCGGGGGCGAGAGTTCGGGCGTCTTGATGAACTCCACGTTCACGTACACGGAGGCGACAGACCGTTGGTCCCAGGTCCCCACTTCCGTAGCGCCAAGTCCCCGCAGCGATTTCGCGTTCGACTTCGACCCTACCACGGGCGTGGCGGTGCTCTTCGGCGGGCTCACCAACCTCAACACGCTCGGCGTGTCGAACGAGACTTGGACGTACTCGGTCCATTCCGGGACCTGGAGCCCGTTGGCGACGGGGTTGGCCCCGCCCGCTCGCCAGGCGGCGGCGTTCGCCATCGTGCCCTCTCTCGGAATCGCCATCCTGTACGGGGGTTGGAACCGGAACTACTCGAACATCGGGTCGCTGACGTACTCCGACCTCTGGGAATTCAATCTCTCGACGGGCCACTGGTCCGAACCGACCGTCTCGGGCCCGCACCCCCCTCCGCTCGAGGGGGCCCGCACGGCGTGGGATCCTTCCGCAGGTCAGCTGGAGATGTTCGGCGGATGTTACCCCTGCTCTTCGGCGGTCTGGCGGTTTGACCCGGTGTCCCTTCGCTGGACACCGCCGGTGCCGCCCGCCACCACCCCGGCGCCCCGCGGCGCGGCGAACTGGGCCTACGACCCGACTCTCGGCGGTGACCTACTGTTCGGAGGGACGAATGGGGAGACGACGTTCAACGACACCCAGGTCTATTTCCCGGCCAACAACACGTGGGTCGCGGAGACGCTTCCGCCGGCCCCCGCGGCCCGGTCGAATGCGGCGTCGGCGTTCCTGGATGTCCCGAACAACGAGACCTGGCTGATTCAGGGAGGCGACTCGGGCGCGGCGTCGTTCCCGGACCTCTGGCGCCTCTCCCCGACCTCGAATCTCTCCCTTCGCGTGGCGAACGCCTCCTCGCCCCTCTCCCCGATCGCGGGCGCCGACGTGATCGTGAGCGGGCAGGGGGCGGGGCTCACCGATTCCAACGGCTACCTCAACCTCACCCAGGTCGACGTGGTGAGCACGCTCCTCTCGGTCTCGGACGACCCGTGGTTCTACACGCAGAACCAAACGATGTGGTTGGTTCCCGGTCAGCCGGCGAGTCTGACGGTGGACCTGCTCCCCGAGCCCTTGGGGACGGTCTACGTCCAGGTCGTCGCGGCGAGCGGACCGCCGCTTCCGGATACGTACCTGAACCTTACCGTGGACGCGGTGCGCATCAACACGGCCCCGGCCGAAAGCAACGCGACCGGGAACGCGAGCTTCCACGGCGTTCCGCCCGGCCGCGTGAACGTGACGGGAACGACCGTGGGCTGGCGGGCGGGCTACGTCCCAGGCGTCCTCGTCCCGGGAGGGAATCTCACCACGGTCCTGACGATGTTCCCGGACCCGTTGCTCAACGTCCAGGTGCTCGGCCGCTTACCGAACAAGCTCGTTCCGCTCATCGGCGCGGAGGTGTCCCTGGACAACGCGCCGTTTGGGTTCACGAATTCCACCGGATTCTATTCCGGCCAGACGTCCGATTTCGGCGTCGTGCTGCTATCGGCGAACGCCTCCGGCTTCGTCTCCTCCTCCGAGCGGGTGTCGATCCCCTTCACTGGAGAGGAGGAGGTGGGCCTCGTGCTTCCTTCGCAACCGTACGGGCTTCTCACGGTCACCGTACGCGATGCGAACCAGGGCTTCCCCCTCTTCGGGGCGACCGTGATCACGTTCACTCCCCGTCCGCTCAAGTTCGGCACGTTCACCGAGAACAATCAGACCGACAAATTTGGGGATGCCGGGTTCTCGCTGCCCCCGGGCAACTACTCCGTCTCGGCCACGATGACGAACTACCTTCTCGGCCGACTCGGGAACGTCAGCGTCAGCGCCGGCTCCATCATCGCCTTCACGCTCTTCCTGAAGCCGGTCCCGCCGGCGAACGTCCTTTTCTCGGTGCGCGACCAGCGGACCGGTGACCCAATCGTCGGGGCCAACATCACCGCCCCCCTCGTTCCCAACGGGCAGACCGACCGGACGGGAACCTACAACGCGACCGGCCTCGCTCCGGGGTTCTACCACTTCTACATCTCGGCGCCCGGTTACCTGCCCAACTCCTCCAGCCTCGAGCTTTACTCTACGGAGAACCTGACCGTGATCGTCAACCTCACGTCGACCCACAACCTGGTGCTGGGCCGTGCCATCTGGCAGTTCAACCTCTTCCCGGGCTCCCTCGCCCAGGTGTGGCCGTTCGTCCTTCTCCCCGTGCTCGTCCTCCTGGGAACCTTCGCCCTTCTCTCGATGCTTCGAGGTTCCCGCGAGGAGGAATCGTCGGGAACGCGTCGAGCGGACGCCTACCCCAGAGGGGAAGATCCCGAGGCCTCGCTCGAACCGCTGGACTGACCGCTCCGCCCGGCGCTCCGCTAGGCGCCGAGGACCCCGAGCGGAGTGAGTCGCCGGGAGAGCACGAGCCCGACGGCGACGAGACCCCCGACGGTGGCCAGCACTAGGACGATCACGGCGAACGTCGGCGCGGCGATCGCGAGCGCGACAAATCCGATCACAATGAGGGCGGAGACGAGGAGGGGACCGGACGCCGGAGCGGAGACCCCTTCCGGGGGGCTCGGCGCGGACCGGCTTGCCAGAGCCTCGCGCTGGCCTGGACGCAATCCCAACTCCTCCAGCGAGGGCGCGCGGACCGCGGCGGAGCGGCGGGGGCGGGCCCAGCTCCACGGCAACGGTTCGAGCCGGGAGGTGCGCGGCGAGACCCACGACGCGAGCACGCCGGCCAGAGCGAGACCGCCGAGCGCCACGAAAACGAGGTCGAGCGTCGATTCGAGCGGGATCGCGTTGACGACTTTGCCGGCGAGCAGGGCGGCGATGCCCTGGTACTGCGCGAGGGCCGATGCGCCGGTCGCCCAGACGAACTGCCAGCCCCCCGGGGCTCCTGTCGGGACGGACGTCCAAGTGATCGCCGCCAGTTCGAGGAGCGCGACCGCCAGGGCGGATTGGAGGGCGAGCACCCGGGCCCCCGGGGAAGCGGTGTCGCGCCAGGCGTACTCGAGCCAGAGGAACGGCACACCAGCCAGGACACCCCCGGCGAAGTCGAGCACCGAGGCGTCCGCCGAGCCGCCGTACAGGGCGGGCACGACGATGGCGAGCGCGAAGAACGCGCGCCCGGCCCAGACCCAGGCGGCGTGGCGCACGAGCCCGAATCCGGTGGCGGAACCGAAGGCGATCACGAGAAGGAATCCGAGCGGGAACGCCACCCCGCCGCTCCAGAAGTGCACGAGGACCGATAGTCCCGCGTAGAGCGGGGCCGGATAAACGAGCGCGGCGACCCACCAACGGTCGTTCACGACGAACCTCCTTGGGAAGTGATCCAAGCGAGGAGCTCGGCGGCGAACTCTCGCACGTACGGGACGGGGTACTGCACGACGGTCGCTCCCGCGTCCCGCATTCGTCCCACCCCCTTCGCCACCTGGCGGTCCACCGGCCCTCGCGCGAAATCCAGGGTGCGGCTCGGCAGGCCGTCCGCCACCGGCGGGAAGAGGGTGTTCACCTCCGGGGAGAGGGTAATCAGACGGTGGCCGGGCACCCGGAGGTCCGCGACCGCGTTCTCCACCGGCCCGTCGACAAAGAGAAGGGTACTGAGGAGCACGATGACGGTGGGAGTGGTCAGGCGCTCGCGGGCGGTCGCGAGGGCGCCCGCGATATCGAACGGGGCTGGAGCGAGCGCGACCCGGCCGAACGCCTCGGTCAGGGTATGGGCCCCCGACACGCCCGCCTGGGGGGGAACGAACTCGACCAGCCGGTCCGAATAGGTGAGCAGTCCGACCTTGTCCGACCTCGCGAGCGCCTGACCGGCGATGACCATGCCGCCCTCGACGCCCTGCTCGAGGCTCTCTTCCCCCGGCATGCCCATGCGCATGTCCCAGCCCGTGTCGAGGAGGACGAGGATCTCGGGGTGCGCCTCCTCCTCGTGCTCGCGGACGTAGACCTTCTCGACGGCCGACCGGCGCCAAGCGATCCGTCGGGCGTCATCCGACGGCTGGTACTCCCGCAACGAGCGAAACTCGGACCCCGAGCCGACCCTCCGCCGGAACGCCTCGGTCTGCCCGCGGAGCCCCGGAGGGATCACCATCTGCTCCTCGACCGAGATCGCGGGGGTGACGAGCACCTCCCAGCGGTTCTCCAGCTTCGTCATTCGGAAGCCGAAGCCGAGCGGGTCGTGCGCGACCACGATGGTCGGCCCGACGCGGAACCGGCCGCGCTGTCGGGGTCGGTAGACGTACGCGAGACGCATCCGGGCGGGGCCCGGACACCAGGTCACCAACCGGGGTGACCCGAGGACCACGTCGAACGTTTCGGGGTGCGGGTCGTAGACCTCGAGGTAGACGGAACTCCGTCCCACCCGTTCGAGGTCGAGCGCCATCGAGCCGACGCCGTCAAGCCTCACTTCGGTGCTGTTCTCGAACCGTTGCCAGCGAAACCACGACGGCCCAAACTCCCGCGTCGCCCGGTCGAACGCCAGGATCTCGCCGGTGGTGAGCGCGAGAACGGCGAGCGGAACCACCAACAGAAGGAGGTTCAGCGTGACGAGGCCCAGCAACAGGGCGGCGAGGCCCCCGAGGATCGCGGACCAACCGAGGGGACTCAGGACGACGCGAGAGCTCGCCATGAGAGTCGGTCAGCGGGGGGCCGAAACGGTGCGTAGGTTGTCGGCGAGCAGGGTCCGGATGACCTCGAGGCGTCCGCGCGGGTCCCCGGGAAGGAATCGCGCCCCCCGGAACTCGGGACGGACGATGATCCGATGGTTGAGAATCGGAAAGATCAGCTCCTGGACGTCGTCCGGGACCACGTAGTCGCGTCCCGACAGGAATGCGGCGGCGCGGACCGCGCGCATGAACTGCACCGCGGCCCGGGGAGAGCCGCCCGCCTCGAGGTGCTGGTCGGCGCGGGTCGCCCGGACGATGTCGATCACATACCGGACGACCTCCTCGTCGACGTTGACGGAGCGGATCGATCGGCGCAGGCGCTCGATTTCCCCGGAAGAGAGGATTTCCGAGCCCGGTGGCACGTCGCCGGGGTCCAGCTGGGAGCGGACGATCGTCGCCTCGTCCTCGGGGCTCGGATACGACATGATCCAACGGAAGAGGAACCGGTCGAGCTCCGCCTCGGGCATCGGGTAGGTGCCCTCCTGCTCGAGCGGGTTCTCGGTCGCGATCACGAGGAACGGTCGTGGCAAGGGGTAGGAGCGACGGTCGACGGTCACCTGCTGCTCTTGCATCGCCTCGAGGAGGGCCGACTGGACCTTCGGAGGGGCCCGGTTGATCTCGTCGGCCAGGATCACCTGGGCGAAGATTGGTCCGGGTCGGTACACGAACGATCGGTCCCGCGGGTCCATCACCAGGCCCCCGAGAATGTCGGCGGGGAGCATGTCCGGGGTGAACTGGATCCGCTGGAAGGACAGACCGAGCGACCGGGCGAACGTTCGAGCGAGGTACGTCTTCGCAATCCCGGGGACTCCCTCCACGAGGACGTGGCCCTCGACGGCCAGAGCGATGGTCAGGGCGCGGACGACATCGTCACCCCCGATCACGGTCTCGGCGACCGCTCGTTGCAATCGAACGAGAAGGGAATGGGCTTCGTCCGCCGAGATCGGGGAGAACGCTCCGCTCGGTTCCGCAACGGGGGTCGGGGGGCCCCCGACCAGCTCGGGTCCCTTCACAGTCAGCGGGCCGGACGACCCGGAAGGCTCGCTCACGAGTTCTCCTCCAATCGGGGCCAGAGGGATTCGACGGCCGTAAGCTCCTCCTCAAAACGTCGCTGCGCTTCGGCCCGCCAGGACGGGCGCCGCCACCGGGACCAGAGGTCGGTCCGCCGGGGGTCCTCCGCTCGGGACGCGATCATGTACGTGATCCTGAGCGAGCGGACCTGCGAGCACGCCTGACGGACAGCGAGGGACGGTTTCTTGCCGAAGAGGTAGAACTGTCGCTGCACGTCTCGGGCGGTGGTCTGGTGGCGTTCCGCGAGCTCGTTCAGAAGGAGGTCGTGGACGGAAAGAATCCCTTCGGCCAACCGCCCCTCACGCAACTCCCGGTCCAAAAGGGCAATCGGGTCGACCTGCCATCCCTGGCGAACGGCGTAGCCCCGGAGCCGCGGTGGGTTCATCGGACGGCCCCAGTACCCCCAAGCGATCGGGGCGAGTACTGAGATCGCCAGCGGGATCGTGAACAGGAGCGGCTCAGAGAGGCTGACGGTCACGACACCCCCTCTCGGGACCGAGGCGGTCGCCCGTCGCCGGGGGCCGCTCGCTGAAGCGGCTGCCCGCTGCTCGACTGGTACAAAGGATTGTGCGCGACGGCGAGGGAGGTCTGCGAATACAGCTTCTCGAGCAGGGCTCGAAGAGACCCTCGGTCGCCTTCCTCGTGCTTTCCGAAACGGACGGGTTCGTAGAGGAGGTAGAGCTCGGGAAGTAGCTCGGAGAGCGATCCCATGTCCGGGCGCAGGAACTCCTTCTGGAACTGTCGGCCGGTCACGAAGGAGGGCACGGTAAGTCCGTACGAGCGCACGGTGCTGTCGTATGCCGTACGATACGCGAGGCGGACGGCCGCCGCGTACCCCTCCCGCTCGAGGACCTCGAGCACCTGCCGGAAGGTGGGGCTGGATTCGGGCGTGGTGTCGAAAACCGAGATGCCCCACGTCGGCCGGCGGCGGGGAGCGCCGGCGCTCGTCGCGCCCGATGCCGACCCCGGGCCCGAAGGGCTCGGGCGGGCTCGGTCGTCGGGCTCGGACGTTCTTCTCCCCCCAGGGGCGGAGAGGGGTGCCCGAGATATCTCCTTCCGGCCCCCCGTCGGTCGGCCGGCCGAGCGCTAGTTCTCCCGGGAGAGGAGCCGAGGGAGGGAATCGAACCCCCAGGAAACAGATCTGCAGTCTGTCGCATTAACCATTCTGCCACCTCGGCGCGGCGGGGGGGAGGGGACCCCCCCTTAAAGCTCTCAACGTCGGAAACGACGCGAGGTCAGATGGGTCGGAACCCCCGTCGCAACCGGAGCCAGGCGGTCCGTCCTTCGTAGCGGATCCGGCCGCCGAGCGTGAGCGAACGCCCCCCCGCGGTGGTCGCACCTTTTCGGATCGCCTCCAGAACATCGTCGACGGTGGTCGTACCTTCCGGGAACTCCGTGAACGCTCGGCCGAGGTCGATGGGCTGATGGGCGTCGCTGCCCCCCGTCGCGGCGAGATGGCGACGGGTCGCCACGTCCGCGGCCTTTCGGTTCGCGCCGGGCGAATTGTGTCCGTTCACCGTTTCAATCCCGGTCACGCAGACCCGTTCCGCGACCGCTCGCCCCACCCCGTGCGCGCGGCGGAACGGATGGGCGAGCACGCACACTCCCCCTCGGTCCCGAACCCATTCGACCGTGTCGGCCACCGGCATTTGGGAGGGGGGTGGGATGGAGACCCCGTACACGAGAAGGTGACCTTCCCGGGCGGAGATCTCGACGCCCGGCACGAACACGAATGGGGGGAACTGGGCGCGGAGCTTCGCGAGCTCCGCGTGTCCGTCGACGGTATTGTGGTCCGTCAGGGCGAATCCGTTCAGCCCCACGGCAACGAGCCGGGATGTGATCGCCTCGAGGGTGAGCAACGAATCCGGAGAGTGTTGGGAGTGGACGTGCAGGTCCAGGCGCAGCCTGCCCATCAGCGGACCTTGGCTCCCGCGGGCACCGGCTCGGACGGTCGCGGTCCGCGACCGGGCCCGAACGCGAGCAGTTCCGCGCGTCCGGAGGTTCCGGGAGCCCTCCGCACGACGACCCACGACCCGGTGGGCCACGCACCGGAGAACTCGACCTCCGCTCCGCCGACGTCCACTCGAACCCGGTCGGTGCCGGCCGGTCCCGTCACGCACCCGATGGTGAGCGACGTAGCGACGAACTCCTCGAAAGAGATTTGGCGGTCGGAAGGGCTGCGGTGCTCGAGATACGTCCCGGGAGGGGTTCCGTCGGGCGGCGCGAGCAGGATCGCGCGCTCTTCCGTCTCGGCACAGAGCACCATTCCCTGAGACGTGATTCGGCGGATCGTGCGCGGAGCGAGGTTGGTCAAGAGCACCACGGGGCGCCCGGTCAGTGTCTCGGGGGTGTAGTACTCCCGTATCCCGGCGACCACGGTTCGGGGAGACGGGGCGCCGATGTCCACCTCGAGAACGTAGAGCTTGTCGGCGGAAGGGTGCGGAGCGGCGCTTCGGATGATTCCCGAGCAAGCCGCCAGCGGAGGCCAGCCTTCCTCCGCGGCGGGGGGCGAAGTCGGGGACGAGGTGCGTTCGGTCTCGGGGCGTGGGAAGAGGGGTCGAACTTCGCCCAGAGCTTGACCGGCCGGCACGGGGGAGAGCGCCACATCCCATTCCCCCGGACCCGGAGGTCCATCGTAGCCCAGCATTCGGAAGACCTCCGTGCTGGAGAACGGCAGCACGGGGGCCAGCCACGTGGCGAGTGCCTTCAGTCGCCAGAGGGTCTCGTAGAGGATGCGCGCCCGGTCGGGGTCTGACGCCTGCCACGGACGGGCCTCATGGAATCGTCGGTTCGACTCTCGGACTTCTTCGAGCGCCAGGTCGAGGGCCTCCTTGAGGTGGACCTTCTCGTACTCCTCGGTGATCTTTGCGTGGGCGCCCTTCAGCCGCTCCGCGACCCCGTTCGCCCCTTGCGCGCTCCAACCGTCCGGCGGGGCCGGCACTTTTCCCGCGTGGCGGTCCCGGGCGAGGACGAGCGTCCGCTGCACGAGATTGCCGTACTGGTTCGCGAGGACCTCTTCGCGGAACTTCCGGAACTCGTCCCAATCAAGCTCGGTGTCGTGGTTCTGGGGCGCCATGACCGCGGCGTAGAACCGGATCACGTCCGGTGGGTAGTTCGCGAGGAGCGCCGGGATGAAGGCGTCGGCATCCACCGTCCCGGATTTGGAGACCTTCTTGCCGCCCGCGAGGAGCCACTCGTTGGCGGGAACGTCGTACGGGAGCTGGAAGCCGCCGGCGCCGAGGAGCATGCCCGGCCAGATGATCGTGTGGTGGAACTTGTTGTCCTTGCCGACGAAGTAGTACTGTCGGACCGGCTCCCGAGCGTCCCAGTACGCCTGCCACGCGTCCGGACGTCCGGCGCGGATTGCCCACTCCTTCGAAGCGGAGAGATACCCCGTGACGGCGTCGAACCAGACGTAGAAACGCTTCGTGTCGTACCCGTCGAGCGGTATGGGCACTCCCCAGTCGAGGTCGCGGGTGATGGGCGTCGGGTGGAGGCCCTCCTTGAGGAAGTTCTCCGCGACGCGGAGGGTTCCCGGACGCCAATGTTGCTGATGGCTCAGGTACTCCCTGAGCTTCTCCTGGAGCCGGTCGAGCTCGAGATAGAAGTGCTCCGAGGGCCGGAATTCGGCCGAGGTGCCGCAAAGAGCACACCTCGGGCTCCCGAGCTGACCCGACTCGAGGGGGCGACCGCAGTTGTCGCATTCGTCTCCGCGAGCGTTCTCGAAGCCGCAGTTCGGGCACGTGCCGACCAGGTACCGGTCGGGAAGGAACCGGCGGTGCTGAGGACAGTACGCCCCCTCGGCCGTCCGGCGAGCGATGAGTCTCGCCTCGAGGAGCCTGAGGAACAGTTCCTGGACGGTCTTCTCGTGCACGACGGTGTGCGTGTTCGTGTAGAGGTCGAACGTGAAACCGAGTCGCTCGAAAGCGTCCTTGTTGACCGCGTGGTACTGTTCCGCGATCGCAAGGGGAGTGGTCTTTTCCTTCTCGGCTCGGACGAGCGTCGGGGTGCCGTGCATGTCGGACCCCGAGACCATGAGGACCTCGTCGCCGCGCAACCGATGGAACCGGGCGAAGATGTCTCCAGGAAGGTAGGCGCCGGCCAAGTGGCCGATATGAAACGGGCCGTTGGCGTATGGCCACGCGACCCCGATAAAAACCCGTGCCATTCCGGCCCTCGAGGGGTACCCGAGTCGGCGAGCGACCTAAGCGTTTCGCGGGACTCCCGAAACGGACCTTCCCGTCCGCGCGCGCGACCCGTGCACTGGCTTTATTCCACGAGGCCCTCCCTGGCGACGTGAACGAAGAGACCCCGATGACCCGCCCAGTCGTGCCCGAGGCGGAACGGGAGATCGGCGTGAAACACCCGGTCCTGACTCACGGTTACGTCGTCCTTGTGGACTACATGGGGGACGACGCGGCGATTGTCCAGGCGGCGCGCGTCTCGTATGGAAAGGGGACCAAAGCGGTCCGCGATGACCGCGGTCTCATTCGGTACTTGATGCGCCATCGCCACACAACGCCGTTCGAGATGGTCGAGTTCAAGTTCCTCGTCCGACTTCCAATCTTCGTCGCTCGTCAGTGGATCCGACACCGGATGAGCAGTACGAATGAGTATTCCGCCCGGTACAGCGTTGTCCCCGATGAATACGAGGTTCCTCCCGCGGAGGAGGTGCGTCATCAGTCTACGCGGAATCGACAGGGACGAGGCGATCCGCTCCCTTCGGATGTGGTCGACCGATTTCGGGGGGACTTGGACCGGATCTCTAAGGACGCATACCGGGCGTACACGCGAGCGCTCGAGGAGGGCGTGGCCCGGGAGACCGCCCGGCTGCTCCTTCCGGTCGCCTATTACACCCAGTGGTACTGGAAAATCGACCTCTGGAACCTGTTTCATTTCCTTTCGTTGCGACTCGACCCCCACGCCCAGGAGGAGATTCGCCTCTACGCGGCAGAGATGGCGAAGATCGCGCGCCTAGTCACCCCGGTGGCGTACGAAGCGTTCGAAGATTTCTCGCTCTCGGGACTTTCCCTCAGCCGCGGCGAGCGAGTCGCCGTTCGCGCCCTGCTGAGCGGAAAGACGCCGGAAGCGGCCTGTGCCGAGGCCGGCCTCCCGCTCACCCGCGAGGACGGAAAACCGATGACGACCGGCGAGGGCGTGGAGTTCCTGGAGAAACTCTCCCGCATCCGCTCCCCCGACTGACGCGGTCAAGGGTATAGGGCCCGGGCCTCTGGGCCGGACATGCCCGCCACCGAAACGAAGGGACTCTTTCTTGACAACCAGGTTCTGCCGGTCGGCGGTCGCCGGGTCTCGGAGGTCACGGACCCGGCGGACGGGTCCGTCGTCGGCCGGGTCGCTCGAGCCACCGCCGATGATGCTCGGGCAGCGATGGAGTCCGCTGCGAAAGCTCAGCCCGGGTGGGAATCCATTGGGGCGGCCGAGAGGGCCAAGATTCTCCTTCGAGCCGCGGAACGATTGCGCACGCGTTCCGAAGAGCTCGCGCAACTCATCACTCACGAGATGGGCAAGGTGCTTTACGAGAGCCGCTCCGAGGTCGGCGGCGCGATTGACAATCTCGAGTACTACCCCGCGTTCGCGCGCACCCTCACCGGCGATGAGGTCGCCGGACTCCCCACGGGCGAGACGATGCGACTTCTCTGGGTCCCGCGGGGAGTCGTGGTCGCGATCACTCCGTGGAACTTCCCTGCGGCCACGGTGACGCGGAAGATCGCACCGGCACTCCTGGGAGGCAACACGATGGTCCTCAAACCGTCGAGCGCTACGCCGCTTTCCTCCCTGCTCATCGCCGAGACGCTTCGGGACGCCGGTTTACCCCCCGGCGTGCTTAACGTGGTCCCCGGACCGGGCGGGGAGCTCGGACCCGCCCTCATTCAGCACCCGAGCTGCTCGACCGCTACGCTTACCGGTTCCACAGCGAGCGGCATCGAGGTTCTGAAGCTCGCCGCGCCCGGTGTCGTGAAATGTCTTCTCGAGCTCGGCGGCAAGGCCCCGGTGCTGGTGCATCGGGACGCCGACCTTGACTGGGCGGCTCGGGCGACCGTGTGGGCACGGTACTGGAACGCGGGCCAGGCCTGCATCGCGGCCGAACGGTGTTACGTTGACGGGAAGGTCGCAGACGATTTCCAACGAAAAGTCTCGCGTCTCGCGGGCGCGCTCCGGGTGGGTCCCGGCTCACGCTCCGGGGTGGATATAGGCCCCCTCTACTCCCGCGACGCTCGCGACGCGGTCGCGAAGGACGTGGAAAGCGCGGTCGCCCAGGGGGCGAAGGTCGTGACCGGAGGAAGTATTCCTACGGAGCCCGCCCTCGCGAACGGAGCGTTCTACCTCCCCACCGTCCTCAGCGAAGTGACCGAGGAAAACCCCGCGGCACAGGAGGAGATTTTTGGTCCAGTGCTGCCGCTTCTGACGTACAAGGATTGGGACGAAGCGATCGCCCGAGCGAATTCCAGCCGCTACGGCCTCTCGAGCTACGTCTTCACCCGCGACCTCTCGCTCGCCGAGCAGGCGGTCCACCAGCTCCGATTCGGCGAGACGTACGTCAATCGGGTAGGGCCGGAGACAGCGCAAGGATACCACGCGGGATTCCGGCAGAGCGGGCTCGGCGGCGAGGGGAGTGTCTGGGGGTATCGCGATTATCTCCAGCTCAAGACCGTCTACGTCGATTGGAAGGAGCCGCACCGCGCCTCGTACTTCCTACCGTACTCCGACTGAGACTCGGCCTGAGAAGGCCGATGTGGAGGTCCATGACGTTCGTTCCGGTCGGTCCCGTTCGGAGGAGCGAACCGAGGCGACGGAGCGCATCGTAGGCCGCGTGGCGGGCGAGCGACCCCGGTAGGTTGACCCCGAGAGCCGAACCTCGCCTCCACGTAGCGCCGTCGACCCAGCCTCCGGCCGCGTCCGTGGGCCCGTCAATCCCGTCGGTTCCCGCTGACAGCACCAATGCGTCGCTCCCGGCCAGTGCGTGAGCAGTGCTGAGCGCGAACTCCTGGTTCCGGCCCCCGCGACCGGGTCGCGGTCCGAGGACCACCGTGGTTTCGCCACCCCCGAGAACGGCTCGAGGCGTCGGCGGTCGGACCGCCAGCAATCGGTTCGCGAATCGGACTGCGGCGAGGCGGGTCTCTCCCACGATCGGACGCGGGAGCAGTTGAGGTCGGTATCCGCACGCTCGGGCCGTCCGGCTCGCGGCTTCGAGTGCGAGACGATTCGAGCCGACGAGGGCGAACGGGGCCCCCCGGAAGCGTGGGTCCCGGGACTTGGGGGTTTCGGGACGATTCCCCCGAACTCCCTCCGATAGGTGGCGATTCACCCTCGAAGGTAGCCGGGACCCCAACTCGTATCGACGGACGACCGAAACTGCGTCGCGGAACGTCGACGGATCGGGGACGGTCGGACCGGAGGCGATGTCCTCGGGGCTGTCCCCGACCACGTCGGAAAGTGCCAGCGTCGCGAATCGGGCGGAACCGGCCGCCATCGCAAGCTGCCCTCCCTTGATCCGAGAAAGATGTCGACGAACGGCATTCATCGACCCAATCGGGGCCCCCGAACCAAGGAGGAGCTCGGTCGTTTGGGAGAGGTCCGTGGGAGTGAGCCCTTCCGCCGGGACTTCGGCGACCGCCGAGCCGCCGCCCGAGATGAGAAAGAGGACCACGTCCCCGGTCTCGGCAGCGGTCACGAAACGGAGAAGCGCTCTCCCGGCCCGGAAGCTACCACCCCCGGGAATCGGGTGCTCCCCGAAGAGGGTGGGAAGACCCGCGCGGGCGCAGGGAAATCCCCGAGGTGTGACCGCGAGCGCGGAGGACGACGGTCCGACCGCCTGCGCCGCCGCGTCGAGCATCGCCCCGGCCGCCTTTCCAATCGCCACCAAGCGGATGCTGCCGTCGTGGCCGACTCGCAACGAGCGCGTTCCCACATGGAGGTCGGATCCCTGACGGCGGAGGTTCTTCCGGACCGCGCGTCCGGGGTCGACGGCGGCGACCCCGGCCCGAAAGATCTTCTTCGCGTCAGAAACGAGGGTCATCGCCGCCCTCGAGCGTGAAACCGGGCCGGATCGGGAAATCTCCCACGGGTCCGGTGAATCGACTGGGGAGAACCGGACGGATCCGCTCGAGCTCCCGCTCGGAACCCGCTCCGGTAGCGAGCACGGTGGCGAGACGGGCCGCCGCTCCGCCGGCGCGCATCACCCCGAATCCGTTGAACCCGGTGATCGTGAAGAGACCGCTCGCGCCGGGCACGGGTCCGATGAGGGCCCTCCGGTCGGGAGTCGATACGCACACACCCGCCCACGCCCGCACGAGCTCCGCGTCCGCCCATCCGGGGAAACGACTCCCAAAGCTTTCGGCGAGGTGAGCCACGAATCGCTCGTCGCCTCCCGTAGAGAAGAGATCGGGGTCAACCTCGACGAGCTCGGTCCCGTCGCCCGCGAGGATCCGACCGTTCGCCTCGGGGCGGACGTAGACGTCAAGGTCGATGTCGTGGACCGACGGAAATACTCGCGTTTCGGGCGACGAGGGGCGTAGGACGGCGGCCTGCGTTCGGTACGGAGCGAGGGGGAGCGGGTGGCCGACCGAGGCGAGGAGGCGCTTTGACCATGCTCCGGCGGCGACGACGGTTCGTTGGGCACGAATGGTTCGACCGCCGGTGACCAGTTCCCAGCTGTCTCCGTCGCGGACGAACCGGGTGAGGGGAGACCCGAAGACGAACTCCACCCCCGACTGGCGGGCGGCTTCGGCGTACAGTTCTCCCATGGTGCTCGGCGTCACGACCGCGTCGTCCGGGCTCCAGATCGCGCCCAGAACGTCGTCGAACCGTCCCCACGGGACCTTCTCGGCGAGGGTGGAGAGGTCGAGAACCGAGACGGGGACGGACCATCCTCGAAGACGCTCGACTGCGGCGTGAAGAACGGGAACGGCCTCGCGGTTCTTCGTCCATCGGGCGAACCCGTTCACCGAGAACGAGGACGGGTCCCAGCGAGCCGCGAACTCGGCGTACTCTGCCTTCGACTCGCGCGCCACCGCGACGTCCCACGGGTCCCAGAGCTGCTCGGTCACAACCCCGGCGGCGCGACCGGTCGCGCCGGCACCGGGGGTCTGGGGGTCGTAGACGACGACCGGCCTGACCGAGCGCTTCGCGAGGTGATAGGCGAGGGCGCATCCCGCGATCCCCGCTCCGAGGATGAGCACATCCGCCCGGTCGTTGACCACGACCGTCCCGAGCGCGGCCGGGCGTTAATACTGCGGCTTCGCCCGTTGGTAGGCGTCGCGCAGGGCCTGCGTGTCGACGTGCGTGTAGATCTGGGTGGTCGCCACCGAAGCATGGCCGAGCAGTTTCTGGATGTAGCGGATGTCGCAGCCCCGCGAGAGAAGTGCGGTCGCCAGGGTGTGGCGGAGCATGTGCGGAGTGACGCGGCGGGGTATCCCGGCGGTCTGGGCAGCTCGCCGTACGATTCGCTCGACCGTCACCGGCCCGACGGGGAAGAGACGGGTCGTCGATTCTCCCGCGAGGGTCCGTTCGGTGAGATAGCGGTCGATCGCCGCGCGGGTGCGGTCTTCGAGGACGACCTCGCGGTCCTTGTCCCCCTTGCCGGAGCGGACGTGTAGGATGTTCCGTTCGAACTCGATGTCTTCGACCAGCAGATGACTGAGCTCGCTCACCCGAAGTCCGCAGAAGGCAAGGACGTGAACGATCGCACTGTCGCGCGGCGAATCCTTCACGATATCGAGCAGTCGATGCATCTCCTCCTCGTTCAGGTACCGGGGAAGGCGTTCCGGTCGCCGGGGCGGCTCGAGCTGGTCGGCGATGGCGAACCCGTAGCTGCGGAAAAGGCACGTGAGCCCGCGGACCGTCGTGTAGAGGGAGTTCTTCGAGTAGTGTCGCTGCAGGACGAGATACTCCCGGAACCGCTCGAGGTCCTGAAGCGTGACCTCATCGAGCGGTTTTTGGGCGAAGCTGAGGAACATCCGGGCGATGTGACCGTACTGCTTCACCGTGCACGGGCTCCGTTCCTGCGACTGGAGCATCCGCTGGAACCGTCCGACCAGCTCGAGAACGTTGAACTCGACCGGCGGCGCCGACCGCGCCGCAGAGGGTCCGCGTCGAGACGCGGGAGGTGGACGCGGGATCGGCGCGGAAGTTGCCATCGCGCGTGGTTGCCGGAATTCGCCTAATAATCGTATGCGCGCAGTGGAACGACTCCGGCCGGTTCCGGCCGCTCCCTGCCTAAATAGACCGGGACCGTTGCGTCCCTCCGTGCGCTGCTCCTCGTGCGAGGCCGAGGCCGTCATCGACCAGCCGTACCGGGGCGCTCACCTTTGCGCCCCGCACTTTCTCGAGTCCGTCGAGGAGCGGGTCCGCCGCGAAATGCACCGCCAGCTGCCCCGATTCGCTCGGGGAACCGTGGCGGTGGCACTTTCGGGCGGGAAGGACAGCGGGGTCGCCCTCGCTCTCTCCCAACGGTACTTCCGCCGGCGCCCGACCGTCCGCCTGGTGGCCGTGAGCGTCGACGAGGGCATCGCCGGCTACCGGGCCGCGACCCTCGAGGCGGCCCGAGCGCTGACGGGGTCGTTGGGTGTCGAGCACCGCGTCGTCACCGCCCAGGAGGCGATCGGTACCACGACCGACCGCGCTGCGACGGAGCTCCCCGGCACCGTTCCGTGCTCGTTCTGCGGTGTTTGGCGCCGTCAGCTTCTCAACCGCGCGGCCCGAGAGGTCGGGGCGGACGCGCTCGTGCTCGGTTTCAACCTCGACGACCTCTCCCAGACCGTGCTTATGAACCTCGTTCGGGGGGACCTCGACCGCCTCGTTCGAATGGCTCCCCACCGGGTGCGCCAACCCGGCCTCGTCCCTCGCGTCGCACCCCTTGCCCTCATTCCCGAGCGGGAGGTCTACCTCTACGCCCACCTCCAGGGAATCCCATTCAACCACGGAGAGTGCCCGCACGCCGGCCGGGCGGCTCGTAACCTGTTCCGCGAGGTCGTCTGGCAACTCGAGGAGGCCCAGCCGGGCACCCGCCAGTCGCTACTGCGGACCCACGAGAAGCTGGTCACCCGATTCCTTCGGGAGGAGGGCGTCGGCGCCGCCCCCGACCGCTGCCGGGCCTGTGGGGAGCCCTCCGCCAGTGGGCTCTGTCGTGCCTGCGAGTACCTCGAGATCGCTCGAACGGTCTCCCCGACGCCGGAGGCTTCATGACCGGCGCCGACCCGACGCTGCCCGAGAGCGACCCCCGCGAGTCGGTCCAGAAACGGGTCTTCGTAGTAGGCGCGGGGATCATGGGGAGTGGCATCGCCGCCCAGTGCGCCCTCGCGGGCTATCCGGTGACGCTCGAGGACGTGAGCGAGGAGCTCGCGCGACGAGGCATCGCGAACGCCACGCGGGCCCTCGACCACGCCGTCCAGCGCGGAAAGGTCGGTCCGGGCGACCGGGAAGCGGCGCTCGGACGGATCGACATCGCGATCGGGCTTCGGAGAGCCGATTCGGCCCAGATCGTCATCGAGGCTGCCCCGGAGGACCTGATCCTCAAGCGAAAGATCTTCGCGGAGATCGAGCCGGCGAGCCACCCCACGGCTCTCCTCGCGACCAACACCTCCTCCCTCCCGATCACCTCGATCGGGCAGGACCTTTCGGACCCCGGTCGGCTGGTCGGGGTCCATTTCTTCAATCCGGTCCTCCAGATGCCGCTCGTCGAGCTCATTCCGGGTCACACTACGCGCCCGGACGTGCTGGAACGGGCTCGCGTCTTCGCCCAGAGCCTCGGGAAAACGGTCGTCACGTCCCGCGACACCCCCGGCTTCGTAACGACCCGGGCCCTGGCCGTGCTCGTCAACGAGGCCGCGTGGATGCTCTACGAGGGCGTCGCTACGAAGGAGGACATCGACACCGCCTACAAGCTCGGCTTCCATCACCCGATGGGACCGTTCGAGCTCGTCGACCTTGTCGGGATCGACACGACGGTATCGATCCTCGACGTCCTCTGGGACGGGTTCCGGGATAGCCGCTATCGCGCGTGCCCGATCCTGCGCACAATGGTCGCCGCGAAGAAGCTCGGGCGAAAGTCGGGAGAAGGGTTCTACTCCTACCCCGCCGGAGGGACGGAGCGACCGTGACCGATTTCGGAGCCGCGACCGACCTCATCATCCTCGTCATCGTCTCCTTCATCCCGGCCCTGATCTACCTCTCTTGGATCCGGCGGACGGAGCGCTACGGCCGGGAGGCCTGGGGGCCGCTCCTTCGGGCGTTCGCCTTCGGAGCGTTCTTCGCCACCATCACCGCCGCCATCCTCGAAGGGATCATCGTCTACGCCGGAACCGCGGTCAGCCAGACGTACCCGGGGCCGGAATTCCTCTTCCTCAACGGGAACTCGAACGCGGGCGCCTTCTTCCTGGTCCTCGTCATCGCCCCGGTCGTCGAGGAGGCCCTGAAGGCCTCCGGGGTCGTTTCCTATGGGTCGTCGTTCAAGCAGCCCGCGGACGGGCCGGTGTTCGGGGCGTCGGTCGGCCTCGGCTTCGGGTTCTTCGAGACGTTCCTCTACGGCTTGGGCGCCTACCTGGTGGGGGGCCTCGAGGCGGGAATCGCGCTCATCCTCGTGCGCTCGGTGTCGAGCGTGCTGCTGCACGGAAGCTCGACCGGGATGTTCGGCTACGGCTACGCCCGCTCGAAGTTCGGGGCGCCCGGACCGGGGACCGGGTCGTACTACGCGGTGGCGGTCGGTATGCACGCAAGCTTCAACGCGCTCGCCTCCCTCGCCGCCATCCTCGCGCTTGCGGGCGTCGCCGGTTTCGCGAACGACGCCGCGGGTTACCTCGCGCTCCTCGCCGCGATCTTCTTCGCGTTCTGGGCGATCGAGCACGTCCGGTCGATCATCCAGGCCTCCGACTACCCGGCCCTGCTCGGGGCGACGATCCCCTACAAGCCTCCCGCGAAGACTCGACCGCCGAGCGGCCGCTAGGCGGGGCCCGTCTCACGCCTTGGGCGGAGGTTGGGCGTCAGCCTTCCGATTCCACGCCGATTCGCCGATTGACCGGTAGACGGACTCGGCTTCGTCGGCGGGGGGCGCGTCCCCGCCTTGTCCTACGTCTCGGATCCGGGCCTTCTTGAGCAGCCAGTAGTGGATCCGCCAGGTCTTGCCGCGCGAGACGGTGGCGTCCTCCTCCTCGCTCGTGAGGAGCCCCTCCTCCTCGAGCTGGTAGAATCGGTCCCGGTCCTCGCTCGAGAGCTTGTTGTCGAGCACCGTGTCGTCGGCGCCGAAGTATCCCAGCACCATCCGGGCGACCGGCCGGGCCTCGGGCGGCGGCATCTTCCCGCGCGCGACCAACGTCCTCTCGATCGCCCGAATCAGCTCGGCCTCGGTGATCGAGGGCATGGCGTCCTTCCGGGGCACGGAACGACCGAGCATAAAGTTGGCCGGGCAGCGGAAACGACTGCCGGCGAACTTTTGTGGCCTCGACCGGTCTTGGGGGAGTGCCCGAAGCGATCGTCTTCGACATCCCCGAGACCGCCCGCGCGACCGCCGAGCGCGCGGTGGACCGCGGGCTCTGCAGCGAATGCTTCGGGCGATTGTTCGGGCGCCTCGGTCACGGTCTTACGAACCCCGAACGGGCTCGTCGATTTACCGACGCCCTCGGGCACGCTCCGCTCGGGGAGAACCCGGAGTGCGCGGTGTGCGGGGGCCTCTTCTCTCGTCTTTCCACCTGGGTTGACCGGTCCGTCCGGGCCGCGGAAGGGTTCGAATGGCACCGCTTCACCTGCGGGTCCCGCTGGGATCCGGAACGCTTGGCCGCAGAAGAGGCGCTCTGGATCGAGGTCGGCACCGAGTGGGGCGAGAGCGCGCGCTCCGCGTTGAACCGGGAGCTCGGCAAGAAGGTCGAAGCAGCGACGGGAGCGGCCGGCGGGCCGGATCGCCCCGACATCGTCTTCCTCGCCGACCTCCCCGTCGGTCGGGTCGAGATCACCGTCCTCCCCGTCTACGTTCGCGGCCGGTACCGAAAGCTCGACCGAACCCTCCCCCAGACCCGCTGGCCCTGCCGTCGGTGCCAGGGTCGGGGTTGCACGACCTGCCACGGCACGGGGAAGACCTATCCGACCAGCGTCGAGGAGATCATCGCCGCCCCGTTCCTCGCCGCCACCGGGGCGGAAGGAAGCCGGTTCCACGGCATGGGGCGCGAGGACATTGACGCCCGGATGCTCGGCCGAGGCCGGCCGTTCGTCCTCGAGCTCCTGCGCCCCCGCTCGCGGTCCGTCGACCTCGCCCGAATGGCGAGCGAGCTGGCGCGGGACGCTGCGGGGCGGGTGGAAGTGCTCGACCTCGTGCCCTCCGAGGCGCCCGAGGTCGTCCGCGTGAAGGAGGCGAGCCCCGAGAAGAGCTACCGAATCGGCGTCATCGGGAATGTCCCGGTGGCAAAGGTTAATGAGGGTCTCGACCTCGCGCTCCGCCAAGCGATCGCCCAGCGCACGCCGAAGCGCGTCGCGCACCGTAGGTCCGACCTCGTCCGAACGCGGCGGGTCGTCGCGGCGCGCGTCGTGGAGGCGACGGAAGGGCGGTTCACGCTCGACATCCGAACAGAAGCCGGTACGTACGTCAAGGAGTGGGTGGAAGGAGATGACGGACGCACCGAACCGAGCCTCTCGTCCCTGCTCGGAGTGCCGCTGAAGGTCGAGTTCCTCGACGTGCTGGAGATCCACGATACGGAGGTTTGAATCGATGGTCAAGAGTTCGAAGGGATTCCGCTCCCGGTCCCGGGGGACGTTCACGAAGGACGTCCGCGAGCGCGGGCTCCCGCCGGTGAACCGGTTCCTGCAGGAGTTCGCGGTCGGCGAACGCGTCGTGGTCCGGATCGAGGCGTCCGACCCGCACGGCCAGCCCCACCCGCGCTACCAGGGACGGACGTGCACCGTGGTCGCGAAGAGCGGCCGTGCCTACCGGATCGCGTTCCTGGACGGAGGCAAGCGAAAGGAGCTCATCGCGACCCCGATCCATCTCATGCGCGCCGACGTGGGGAAGGGCCATGCCTGAACCGGTCCCGCTCTCGAAGGTGAAGGAGCTCCTCACGGAGGAAGCCGCCCGGCGCACGCTCCCGCGGGAAGCGGGCCTCGCGCACCAGCACGCGGAGCTGTTCGCCCGCTTGACGAGCGAGCAGACCGCGAAACTTCTCGCCGAGCTGAGGAGCCTTCCGTTCGTGGACGCGACGGTCGCCGTCAAGATCGCCGACGTTCTCCCCCAGTACCCGGAGGAGATCCGCCTCCTCTTCTCGAAGGAGCGGGTCGCGCTCGACGAAGCGCAGGTCACCCGGCTCCTCGAAATCGTGGCACAGCACCGATGAGCGGGGGGGATCCGGTGTGGAGAATTACGCGATCATCCTCGATTACCTGCCGAACGGCCGCCAGACGGAGCGAGGGTTCCATCGCGAACCCCTCGCGCTCGGCATCGGCGAAGACGAACTGAAGCTCTTCGAGCTCGTCCCTCGCCCGTCGGTGGCTCTGACCCCCGGTGCGCGGGTCCCGCTCCTTGCCGTCGGCACGACCCCGTCCCCGATCGACCACGTCCGGCGTCGCGTCGGCTACGACGAGCTCACGGTCGCGGCCCGCACGGAGCTCGCCGGGGCGCTCGAGGGAATCGTCCGGCGCAACAGCCCCCGGTACCTCCGGTTCTTCAACGAAGCCCCCGCGGTCTCGCGGCGGTTCCACCTCCTCGAGCTCCTGCCGGGCATCGGAAAGAAGACGATGCAGCAGATCGTGGACGAGCGCAAGACCGCCCCGTTCGCGAGCTTCGAGGAGCTCGAGGCCCGGGTCCATCTCAAGAACCCCGAGCGGCTGATCGTGGGCCGGATCGAGCAGGAACTGAGCGGTGTCGAGGACAAGTACCGCCTCTTCGTCGCGCCGTAGCGCCGAGGATGCGGGGACCGTGCCCGCGGTTCCCGAGCAACCAGACGAGATCCGGTCGGCGCTGGCCACGCTCGGCGTACGGCCGTCGAAGGAGTGGGGACAATCGTTCCTCACCGACCCGTTCGTGGCCGACGCCGAGGCGGCGCTCGTGGAACTGCCTCCGGGACGTCCCGTCGTCGAGATCGGAGGCGGCCTCGGCATCCTGACGGCGGCCCTCCTGCGCCGAGGGATCGGTCCGGTCACGGTCATCGAACGCGACCGTCGACTCGCGCGCTTCCTTACAACGACCTTTGGTTCCCGGGTCACCGTGCTCACGGGGGACGCCCTCACGGTCCCGTTCCCACCGGCCGACGCCGTCGTCGGGAATCTCCCGTACTCCCTCGCGACCCCGCTCTTGCTCCGGCTCTTTGCGGCCCGCACCCCGAGGGTTGTCTTCCTTGTCCAGCGGGAGGTCGCCGAACGGCTCGGCGCCGGTCCCGGCTCGAAGCGCTACGGGCGCCTCTCGATCATCGCCCAGCTCTACGGGCCGGTCGAGCTCTTCCGAACGGTCGGCCCCGATGCGTTCACCCCGCGACCGGAGGTGGAAAGCCGCATCGGGGTCCACGTGGCGCGGCGCGAACCGCTACCGGTACCGTCGGTGCCGGAGTTCGAGGAGATGCTCCGGCGACTCTTCTCGTCCCGACGAAAACAGCTTTCGAACCTCCTGCCGCGCGTGGTCCCGCACAAGGAGGAGGCGGAGGAGTTCGCCCGGCGGGCGGGCTGGCCGGACGATTGGGCCCGACGACGCCCGGAGGAGCTCCCGGCGAGCGCCTTCTTCGCCCTCGCTCGGGTGCTCGCCGACCGGGCCGGCCCCCGCGTCGCCGACTCCTAACCTTGAGGGTCGCCGGCTTTGAACCCCTTCCTCGGCCTTTCGAGAGGGGGCGTTTCGGGACCCCTCCCGAGGTCCTTTTGGGGATCGGAAAGTTCGCCGTCCTTGATGTCCCCGGTCCGTAGGAAGTTCGCAACGCCGTCCCAGACGAAGAGCGCGGTGATCGCATGGTTGCTCGAGAAGGACCAGCCCGCCGTGCGCTACCGAACGCTGACCGAGCTCCTCCATCGGCCGGCGAGCGACCCCGATGTCCGGGCCGCCCGGAATAACATTCCGGTGCGCGGGTGGGCCGCGGAGATCCTCGCGCGCCGGGACCCGGCCGGCTGGTGGGCCCGCGGTAAGAGCCTCTACACGCCGAAGTACCTCTCGACGAACTGGAACTTGCTCGCGCTCTCGGACCTCGGCGCGACGCGCGTGATCCCCGAGGTGCGCGCGTCGTGCGAGCTTTGGATGGACCGGTCCCCGCTGAAGGGAGGCGGCGTCGGCGGGTTCTCGACCGGAAAGGGTCACCACTGCTACACCGGCAACATGGCCCGGGCGCTGATCCGGTTCGGGTACGGGGACGACCCCCGGGTCCGCAAGGCGCTCGACTGGCTGGTCCAGACGGCGCACCCGAAGGGCGGCTGGACGTGCTGGTCGTTCGGGGACGGACCGTCTCCGGGACGGACCCTCGACTCGTGGGAGGGCCTGAGCGCCTTCGCGGCCGACCCCCGCTCGAAGTGGACCTCGGCGATGACGGACTGCGTCGAGCGCGCGGCCGAGTTCTATCTCGACCGGGAGCTGCACCGCCAGGGAAAGCGGTACGCGCCGTGGTACCGCTTCCATTGGCCGGCCCATTACTACTACGACCTTCTGGTCGGCCTCGACGTCCTGACCGCCCTCGGCTACGGGGACGACCCCCGGCTCGGCTTCGCGCTCGCG
>DATEQS010000042.1:0-178816 GCA_035272385.1 Thermoplasmata archaeon | reverse complement strand
GAGGCTTGCTACTTCGATGTCGGTTCTGCCTATCCTGGTGGTGCAGCAGCTACCAAGGGTGGGGTTGTTCGCCCATTAAAAGGGATCGTGAGCTGGGTTTACACCGTCGCGAGACAGGTGTGTTGCTTTTTGGCGGAAGTGCAAGGGTCTCTGACGAGAAGGTTCCCACAGTACGAGAGGAACGGGGAATCGGCGCCTCTAGTCCATCAGTTGTCCGGCAGGGCATCGCTGAGCAGCCACGCGCTACGGGATAAGGGCTGAAAGCATCTAAGCCCGAAACCCCCTCGAAAAAGAGAGACCTCTAAGGACATTCGTAGAAGACGAGTTCGATAGAGCTGGGGTGTACGCAGAAAGCCTTCGGGCGATCTGTTCAGCCCGCAGCCACTAACGTCCGCAGCTACGTTAACTGGTTACGCTTGGCAGTTAAACAGAACGCGTGTGGTTTCTTTTTTTATTTTGAAACCCAGAAAGCAGACGGCGAGCCGACCGGCCCGAGACCGTAAAGGGCTCGCCGGTCTGCGCTCCGACGTGCCGTCCCTCGGGGTGTCGCGGAACCACTGGCCGGTGGTCGCGTGGATCCGCCTCACGCTCCCCGCCCGACCGCCGCCGATGACGCTGATGCCGGGCGTCGCGCCTCCCCCCGACCCGCCGCTCGACATCCTTTCCCCGAACCCGGTGCCGACCGACCCGAGAAAGCGGGTCTATTCGTTCGAGCTCGAGAAGGACGACTGGGTCGTCCGGCTCATCTGGGACGCGGACGACCCGGAGCTCCTCGAAGCGGAGTGCCGGGCACCGCTCTACGGGCAGCGGCTCCCGAAATCCGACGTGCCGAAGTTCTGGGCAGTAGTGAAGGAGCTGATCGCGCCGATCGGCCCGCTTCCCGTCGAGTCCGCCGACCCGCGGCCGTAGCCGGCCCACAGACTCTAAAGGGAATCCGTCCGTCGCGGCGTCCGTGCTGCGCTCGACGTTCCTGCATCTTTCCGGCGTCGGTCCCGCGACCGAGGTCGACCTCTGGCAGTCCGGCTGCCGCGACTGGCGCGACCTGGCCGAACGGATGGAATCGCTCGGCCTCAGCACCCCGAGCCGCGCCCGTCTTGCGAGCGAGCTCAAGCGCAGCGAGGAGGCGCTCGCCGAACGGGACGCCGGATGGTTCGCCCGACGTCTTCCCAACCGCGAGCACTGGCGTCTCTATCCGACGTTCGCTCCGGAGACCGCCTATCTCGACATCGAGACGACGGGCCTCTCTCCGTACGGCGGCATCGTCACCGTGGTCACGGTGCACGGGGGCGGGGCGACCCGTAGTTTCGTCGCGGGCGACGACCTCGAAGAGCTGCCCGCCTACCTGGGCCGGTTCTCGGTCCTCGTCACGTTCAACGGGAGCCGGTTTGACGTGCCGTTCCTGCTCGCGTCGTTCCCCCAGCTCCTCGTCCCTCCGGCGCACATTGACCTAAGGTTCCTGCTGTACCGCATCGGCCATGCCGGCGGCTTGAAGCGCATCGAGCAGCGGCTCGGAGTGGGGGACCGGGCGGGCGTCGAAGGGATCGATGGCCTCGACGCGGTGCGGCTCTGGCAGGAGTACCGCCGCGGAAGCGCGTCCGCGCTCGACCGGCTGGTTCGCTATAACCGGGCGGACACGGTGAACCTCGAGCCCCTCCTGCACTTCGCCGCGACCGAGCTCGAACGACGGGTGCTGCCACCCCCTCCTTCGTTCCTGACGATTGGCGACCGGTTCGCCTCCGTCTTTCCTTCCGGCCCTCGCGGACCGAGGACGTAGGAGCGGGATGCCGAGCGACCCCGAGGTCTCGGTGATCGTCGGCGCCTACTCGCGCGAGAAGTATCTCCTCAATGCGGTCCGCTCGTTGCTCGCGCAGACGCTTCCTCGCGACCGATTCGAGATCATCGTAATCAAGAATTTCCGGTCGGTGGATATCGACCGGGAGCTCGAGCGTGTCGGCGCGACCGTCCTCTTCGACGGAGAACCGAGGATCGGGCGCTGGCTCCGCCACGCCGTCCAGGTCTCCCGCGCCCCGATCGTGACGTTCTGCGACGACGACGACGAGTTCGAGCCCGACCGGCTCGAACGATTGTTCGAGGTCTTCCGGACGCACCCGGACCTCGGTTACTATCGCAATCGGGTCCGCGTGATCGACCGGGACGGACGAGCGATCCCGCCGAGCGAATGGAGGGAGCACGAGACCGACCAGGGGTTCGACCGGCTCGGTCCGGTCTACCTCCCTCGGGACGGGAAGTCCGGTCTCCTCGAACTCGCCACCCAAACGACCCACGCGACGTTCGCCACCAGCAGCATGGCGCTGCGGCGCGAGCTCCTCGATGGAGAGCTCGGGGATTCGTTCGAACGCACCCAGCTCGAGGACCTCTACCTGTTCCTCACCGGAGCGCTTTCGCCCTGCGGCATATACCTCGATGACCGACGGCTCACCCGGTACCGATACTACGCCGGCAATGTCACACACACCGTGCGATGGCTCGGCCACGCGGCGGAATCCGAACGCGACATGGTCACGGTCGCGGCGCGCCACGGACACTCCGAGTTCGCTCGATGGCTCTCCGCGCGCTCGGTCAACCACGAGCGGCTATTCCGCGGGGGGACGCTAGTCGCCCGGGTCGCGGACAGGGCCGGTCGCCGCGAGGTCGCCCATCTCACCGCGGAGTATCTGAGATTTCTCGGTCAGCATCCCGAAGAGCGCGCGTGGACGCTCGATGTATGGGCAGCGAGCGTCTACGGGTTCTCGAGCCTCGCCGTTCCGTCGCCTACCGGTCGGATGGCGCGCGCTCGCTTGGCCGCTCGGGCCGTCGCGTGACCGGTCGTTGGCTCGTCTCCCGACCGGGGAGCGAGAATCGGTTCCCCGAGGGAGGAGGCGGGATCGGCGCGTCCGCGGGAGGCATGGACAGACGGACCCGCTCGGCCGCGGTCCGACAGTACTCTTCGGACGCGTCGACGGAGAGGTAGTGGCGACCGAGACGGCGGGCGACCGCGGCGACCGTCCCGGTACCTCCGAACATGTCGACGACCCGGTTCCCCCGGTAGCTGTAGAACTTCACGAGTCGCTCGATCAGGGCCTCGGGGAACGGAGCCGGGTGGCCCTTTCGTCTCCGCTCGGGAGGGATCTGCCAGAACCCATCCGAGAACTGTTCGAACTCGCGGGCGGTGATGTCGACCGCGCCCGGATCTCCCTCGAGTCTCCATTGGCCCTTCGAGAAGACCAGAACGTATTCCCACGACGGCACGATGTGGGGGTTGGATGGGCTCCGCCAGCTGCCCCAGGCGGTCCGACGTCCCATCGTCTGTTTGTACCAAATGATCTCGGTGCGCATGATGTAGCCGAGGTCGCGCAGGTCGCGCGAGAGGTCGTGGTGGATCGGACGGAAGTCCTTGATCGAGGTCGGGGCGACGTTCAGGACGAAGCGGCCCCCCGGTACGAGGACCCGATAGAGCGACTTCCAGACGCCTTTGAGCCAGCGAAGATACTCCTCGGGCGGAAGGTCGTCCGTGTACTCCCGGTAGGGGATCCGAACGTTGTACGGCGGGCTCGTGATGGCGAGCTGGACCGAGGCGGCCGGGAGCCGGTCCAGTACCTCTCGGGCATCCCCTAGCACGATGCGGTCGAAAGAGCGGTCCTCGGCGGACCGTCTCGAGCGCTCCGCCATGGCTCGGCCGACGGAGAGGCCGGTTATGAGGGTTCGCCCGCGTCCGAGGGAACGGGCGACACGACACCGCCCAGAAACCCGGCCTCGTCCGCGACCTTTCTGCCGATCGCGAACGCCGCGGTCGCCGCGGGAGACGGAGCGTTGAGGACGTGCAGGGATTGCGGTCCCCGGACGAGCACGAAGTCGTCCTCGAGGGAACCGTCAGGTCGGACGGCCTGGGCTCGGACCCCGGAGGAACGTCCGATGAGGTCGCTCTCCTCGACCGCGGGCCAGAGGGTGCGGATATCGGAGAGGAACTCGGCCGGGCTCCACGACGACAACCACTCCCGCGCCGCGTACATCCCGTAGCGTCGCGCGAGACCGAGCGTTCCCGGGAACATCGCCATGCGGCTCAGTTGCGAGAGGGTCCACTGACCCCGACGGTACCCCTCTCGGGCGAGGGCGAGAGCGGCATTCGGGCCGGCCAAAAGCTCTCCATCGACCGTCGGGGTCAGGTGAACGCCGAGGAACGGTACATCGGGATCCGGTACGGGATACACCAAGCACGGGACGCGAGAGCGCAATCGCTCGCCCAAGTGATAGAAGTCGCCGCGGAAGGGAATGATCGTGACCGGAGGGGAGACGCCCATCGAGCGGGCGACCAGGTCCGACTCGAGGCCCGCGCAGTTGATGACGGTCCGAGCGGCCACCTCTCCCGTCGGAGTGTCCAGAACCCAGTCCTCGTGTCGGAGGGCGGCGGAACGAACCCCGCTCGAAAGCCGGGCCACGGCACCGCCCGCGATTAGCTGGGCGGCCAGCCGCTGGGCGACCTCTCGGTAGTCGATGATGGCCGCGGACGGAACCTCGACCGCGGCCACGCCCACGAGTTCCGGGAGCCGCGCCTTCAGCTCTCCGGGAGCGAGTCGACGAACGGACGCGACGCCGTTCGCGCGGGCCCGTTCCTCGATCATCGAAAGCGCCGGGACCTCCTCGGCTCGCGAGGCGACGATCACCTTGCCGATCCGCACGTAGCGCAAGTGTTCGCGGGTCGCAAAGTCGATCAGTTGCGTCCGTCCTTCGAGACAGAGGCGGGCCTTGAGCGACCCCGGCCGGTAATAGACCCCCGAGTGGACGACGCCGCTGTTGTGTCCCGATTGATGGGCGGCGACCTCGCTCTCCTTTTCGAGGACCACTAAGGAGCGCTCGGGCGAGCGCTCTCGCACCGCCCGAGCGGTCGCGAGCCCGACCATCCCTGCACCGATGATCGCGACGTCGAAGCGCTCGCCCATTCGGTCAACCTACGGATACATTAAGCGTATAATCTCGCCGGACAAAACCCCCACGATTCTCATGGTTGTGCGTGTCGCTGTACCGACGGAGATTACTCCCGGTGAGAAGCGTGTCGCCCTCGTGCCCGACGTGGTTCAACATCTGACAAAATCGGGTGTCGAAGTGGCCATCGAAGCCGGAGCCGGAACCCGTTCGGGATATCCGGATGCGCTTTACACCAAGGTCGGAGGCCAGGTCGTCGCGGACCGTTCGGCCCTGTTCGGTACGGCGGCCATCGTTCTCAAGGTTCAGGTGCCCACGGTCGAAGAGGTCGGTTGGATGAAACCGGGGACGGTCGTGGTCGCCCTCATGAACGCGAGCCGGAACCTCGACCGGGTCGCGAAGATGCGCGACGCCAAGCTCACCGCCTTCGCGCTCGAATTGCTTCCCCGGATCACACGGGCCCAGAGCATGGACGTGCTGAGCTCCCAGGCCACCGCGGCGGGCTACCGCGCGATGCTCATCGGTGCCGGCCTCAGCCCGAAGTTCCTTCCCATGCTGACGACAGCGGCCGGCACGATCCGGCCCGCGAAGGTCCTCGTCCTCGGCGCGGGGGTCGCCGGTCTGATGGCGATCGCCACGGCGCACCGGATGGGTGCGGTCGTCGAGGGATACGATGTGCGCCGGGCGGCGGGCGAGCAGGTCCGCAGCCTCGGGGCGAAGTTCCTGGAACTGCAGATCAACGCGGAAGGTGCGGGCGGCTACGCCCGCGAGCTCACCGACGAAGAGAAGAAGCAGGAGCAGGCGATGGTCGCGAAAGCGGTCGCCGACGCGGACGTCATCGTCACGACCGCGGCGATTCCCGGCCGCAAGGCCCCCCTCCTCGTCCGCAAGGAGATGGTCGACGCGATGCGGCCCGGCTCCGTCATCGTGGACCTCGCCGCGGAGACGGGCGGGAACTGCGAGCTCACGAAGCCGGGGGAAGAGGTCGTGGTGAACGGCGTCACGATCGCCGGTCCCCTCAACCTGCCGAGCCAGCTCGCGTTCAACGCGAGCCAGATGTTCGCGAAGAACCTCGAGTCGTTCCTCACGCTCCTCCTCACGAAGGAGCGGGCGCTCGTGACGGACTACTCGGACGAGATCCTCGCCGCGAGCCTGCTCGTCTCGAACGGCGCCGTGACGCACAAGCCGACCGCCGAGCTGCTCCAGAAGGGGGCGGCCTAGATGGCGGCCGACATCTGGACGGCACTGTTCATCGCGCTCCTGGCCGTCTTCGTCGGCTACGAGGTCATCAGTCGGGTTCCGGTCCTTCTCCATACCCCGCTCATGAGCGGTTCGAACTTCATCCACGGGATCGTCCTGGTCGGCGGCATCGTGGCGCTCGGCCTCGCCACGAACACCGCCGAGGAGGCGATCGGGTTCATCGCCGTCGTCATGGGGGCGATGAACGTCACGGGCGGCTACGTCGTGACGGAGCGCATCCTCGCGATGTTTGACCGGTCAAAGAAGCCTGGAGGCAAGCCGTGACCGACTGGGTGAGCGACGCGATCGACGCGGTCTACGTCGTCGCGGTCCTCGTCTTCATCCTCGGTCTTAAGGCGATGAGCTCGCCCGTGACCGCTCGTCGCGGGATCGTCTACGCCGGGGTCGCGATGCTGATCGCGGTCGTGGTCACGTTCTTCAGTCCGGGTCTTTCGAACTTCGCGCTCATCGCCCTCGGCGTCGCCATCGGCGGACTCGGCGGTTGGTACTGGGCGCGCGTCGTGAAGATGACCGCGATGCCGCAGATGGTCGCGATGTTCAACGGCATGGGCGGCGGGGCCGCGGCCGCCATCGCGGCCGTCGAGCTCCTCTCGACGCTCTCGAACCAGGTCACGTCGGGCCTCAGCGTCGCGGGGGCGATCATCGGTTCCATCTCGATCGCGGGGAGCATGATCGCGTTCCTGAAGCTCCAGGGCTGGATGCCGTCCAAAGCGATCGTCCTCCCGGCCCGGCAATTCGTGAACACCGCGATCCTGATCGTCGGGGTCGGTTTCGGAGTGTTCACGCTCTGGACGATGAACCCCGTCTGGCTCTTGCCGTTCTTCGTCCTCATGCTCCTCTACGGGATCCTGCTCACCCTGCCGATCGGCGGGGCGGACATGCCCGTCGTCATCGCGTTGTTCAACGCGTTGACCGGGGTCGCGGTCGCGCTCGACGGATTCGCGCTCGTGAACGGCCCCCTCGGGGACGCCGGCTACGCGATGGTCATCGCGGGAACGCTCGTCGGTGCGTCGGGCTCGCTCCTGACCCTGCTGATGGCGAAGGCGATGAACCGGTCCGTCTCGAACGTCTTCTTCAGCGCCTTCGGCGCGACCGAGGAGACGGGCGTCGCGATGAAGGGGTCGATGAAGCCGATCGAGGCTTCGGACGTCGCGGCCATGATGGAGTACGCGAACCAGGTGATCATCGCACCGGGCTACGGCATGGCGGTCGCCCAGGCCCAGGGGAAGGTCAAGGAGCTGGCCGACCTCCTCGAGTCGAAGGGCGTCGCGGTGAAGTTCGCGATCCACCCCGTGGCGGGCCGCATGCCCGGCCACATGAACGTCCTGCTCGCGGAGGCCGGGATCTCCTACGACAAGCTGTTCGACCGGGACGAGATCAACGCCGAGTTCCCCAACACCGACGTGGTCCTCGTCATCGGCGCGAACGACGTCGTGAACCCGGCGGCGCACCGCCAGGGCAGCCCGCTCTTCGGGATGCCGATCCTCGACGTCGAGCAGGCGAAGAACGTCATCGTGATCAAGCGAGGGCAAGGCAAGGGATTCGCCGGGATCGAGAACGACCTGTTCTACCGCGACAACTGTCACATGCTCTACGGGGATGCCCAGGCGGCGGTCGGGAAGCTCGTCGTCGCCCTCAAGCAGTCGTAACGGAGGATTCGGGTCGGCGGGCGGCGAGCTCTCCGCGCCAGAGGTCGACGAACAGCGCGAGGAGCACTACGGTCAGAGCGACGTCGAAGATCATCGACGGCCAGCTCACGCCGTTGTCCCACGCCCATACGTTGAGGGCGAGGTCGTAGTTCAGCGACCCGACGAACGCGACGCCCCAGAGCCACCACCGGGCCCGGACCCCGACGATCGCGACCGGCAGGAGCCAGACGAGGATGTTGAAGGAAAGAAACGGCGTAAGCAGAGCAAAGCCGACCAGCATGATCGATGCCGCCACGATCGGCGAGCGGACCAGGAAGAACACGGCCGCGAGAAGTGCGACGATGAGAACCCCCTGGAACAGCTCGATCCCGAGGCCGCCCGGTAGCGTGTTCGACAGGAGAAAGATCCCGTACAAATTTAGCGAGAAGGAACGTCGGCCGAGCTGGTTCAAGAATACGGGGTCCAGAAATTCATGGCCCCAGATCGCGTACCCGAGGGCCGTCGCTCCCCCGAACACGGCGGCGCCGGTGACAAAAGCAAGGTAGCGCTTGCGTCGAAATGCGCCGGTCTCTCCCAGGATCGGTAGAAGGTTGGGAAACCGGGAGGTGGAAAGAAACCCACCGACCGCCGAACCGAGCAGCTCGCTCCGTCGGGCCAGATACAGGGAGAGGAGGACCGTGGTGGGAACGATCGCGTTCGTCGCGCCGTCGATCTGCGAGGAAACGAGCGGGACGAGGAGCACCGAGGTGCCCACGAACAGGAGAACGTAGCGCCGGTCCGCTCCCGCCACCGCCCAAGTAAGCGGGATCAAGGCGAGGGCCACGACCCCCCAGACCGCGTAGATCCCGGGGAGACCCCCGACGCTTCCGACCGCATCGATGAGGACGGAGGCGAGACCGTACGGGACTTCGATGTGTCCTCCGCAGTCCGTCACGTAGAACGGGTTCTGGCCGTTCCAGAGCGCCTGCCCGGAGTTGAGGGCGCCGATGGGGTCGCTCACTCCGGGCGGGTGGCAACCATACTGTCCGCTCAGGATGCCGTAGGCGCTCACGGCCGCGAACGCGATGGCCGCGGCCACCAGGATCGGTTGCCAGTCGAGCCACTCGAGGTCGGACCGCCCCGAGACTCGTCGCAGCGCCCGCAGGACCCAGGCGTGGAATCCCGTGCGGACTCCCCACTCGGTCCGGTAAAGGAGGATGAGAAGGCTCAGGGCCGAGAGCGCCCCAAAAACGCCCCACGTGACCGCGTTGAACCAATCCGCCATCGCCGGCCGAGGGCGGCGAGCGGGGTCGCGCTATTTCAGGGCTCGCCCGGAAAGGGCCGGGCCACGGTTTTCAGCCCGCCACCCTGTATCCCCTTCCGCGTCGCGATCCAATCAACCCCCGCGGCAAGTCAGATCGAAATCATCCTCGGCCCACGCCGACTTCAGAGGCCGCGAACTCGACCGCCTCGCTCGTCGTCGTATTTCCCCCGCAGTGTGGCCCGGGCGGAGAACACGTACTCACCGTGTGCGTTCCCACATGCTCGATCTCGCCGAGCACAACGTAGCCGACGACGCCCACGGTGATCGTCGCCGCGATCAGGATCGCCACGGCCTTCGTAGGCGATAGTCCCCTTCGACCCGACTCCCGGAATGTTGGCGCCG
The DNA here is from genome assembly GCA_035272385.1 of Thermoplasmata archaeon. GTDB lineage: Archaea > Thermoplasmatota > Thermoplasmata > Lutacidiplasmatales > UBA184 > Lutacidiplasma. The sequence continues at coordinate 169,342 of DATEQS010000042.1, read as the reverse complement.
GGCTCGCTTCCTTCACATCTTTCATTGCTCTCTGACCTCCCTGAGTGATCGACGCAAAGAGCCCGGAAAGGGGGGATATACGCTAGTAGTTTTCCTCGAGAACGGCAGATATACTCTAGGATTCCGACGGGCCCGCGCGATCGTCGTTTAGGTGAGCGGTGGGTCGCCCCCAGCGCACACTACGATTTCGACCGAAGCCGGGGCAGGAATCTTCCCGTACGTGCCATGTAGGCGTCGTAGGCCTCCCCGAACGCTTCGGGCGATCTGAGTAGGTCCTCTTCCAGGTGGGCACGATACTCCGCGAGGCCCAACATGACCAGCGTCAGCAGAGCCGCGACCGGACTGAGGAACAACAGGGTTTGGCCGAGGGCGATTGCGACGATCGCGGTGTAGACGGGGTGACGGATGAGGCGGTACGGACCGGTCTGGAGGAGCTGATGGCCATCCTGGACCTGAATGGCCGGGGTCATCTGCGTCCCGAGGGCCCGCGCCGCCCTCGAGAATAGCATTCCGCCCGCAACTCCCAGGGGGACCCCGAGAACCTGCACGACCCAGGATCCCGGGAAGTCCGGAAACGAGGGCCAGTGGTAGGCATATGTCGGAATCAGAAAGATACCGATGGGCCAAAACAATGCACCGAACGTTCCGAGAATCCAGACGACCTCCGTCCATCTCGGAGGATTTCGCCTGACCATCACCCGAACCGGCCCCGTCAGACGACGGCGACGGGCAAGTCCGACCAGGATGCCGGCGAGAGTCGCGACCAGGGAAACGACTGCACTGATCTGAACAAACAGTAGGCTCAGCACACGTCGGCCGACATGTCCCGCGTTACTTCACACCACGTCGCGGTCGCGATGGGAGTTGCACCCTCTCCGTCCCGTCGGGCTCCTGGGGTGTGAGACAAGGGTTATTCCCGCGGTCCGCTCCCCGAAGGCAGCTTGGAGATGGACGAGGCCCCCGGCCCGCCCGGCAAACTTACTTCCACGCGTAACAAACTGACGCTGCCGGCCATCTCGAGCCACCTGCGGGCGCCACGACGATGGCGGGGCGGCCCCGCGTGGCTCGTCATGATCGCCGACGTGGACGCGGCCAGTATCCTGACAGCGCTCGCGTCCGGAGCGAGCTATCGCTACGAATTCATCTGGTTCCTTGTCCTCCTGACCGTGCCTCTTTTTTTCATTCAGGAGGCCTCCGGCCGCTTGGGCGCCGTAGCCGGTAAGGGTCTGGGACAACTTACGCGGGAGCGTTTCCCGCCCCGAGTGGCCTCAAGCGCGGCCATTTCCATGGCCGTCGCCGACGTTCTAACCTATATCGCGGAGTACGCCGGCATCGCCCTCGGCCTGAGCTTGTTCGGGATCCCTCCGATCATCTCCCTCCCGATCGCGTTCCTCACCCACATCGGCCTGGTCGTTCGGGGTCCCTACGCCTGGGTCGAACGGGTCCTGATCGCTATCTCGGCGGGCGTCGTGGTCTCGCTCGCCGTCGTCGCCCTCCACCGAGGGCTCCTACCCTATCCACTTCTCGCGGGTTCGACCTCGCCTTCCTTCTTCCTTCTTCTTGCGGCCAACGCGGGTGCGGTCGTGATGCCGTTCATGCTGTACTTCCAATCCTCGGCGACCGCCGCAAAGAGAACCTCGGTCTCGATCTCGCGGCAGTCGACCCTGCTCGGCGCGGCGGTCAGTGAAGCGCTCATGATCCTGGTGGTCATGATTGGCGCGGACGTGGGGGGAGCCTTCACGTTCGCGACGGGGGCCGGGTTCTCGTCGACCTTGACCGCCGGGCTTGGGCAGTACGCGACCTATGCTCTCGGCGCAGGACTCGTGGCAGCAGCGTTCCTCGCGCTCGTCGTGATCTCTCTCGGCAGCGCCTGGGGAGTGACGGAGGCGCTCGGTCTCCCATCGAAGAGCGTCATTTGGGTCTATGCGGGAGAAAGCATCCCCGCCGTATTCGTTCCGCTGTTATTTCCCCAGCTCGTGACGCTCGTTCTCGCACTGATGGTGGCGATGGTGTTCATTCTTGTTGTTCCGGGGATCTTCCTGGGCCAACTGGCATCGGATCCCCGAGTGATGGGCCCGGAGGCCTCTCATGGCTTCTGGCGAGGAGCCTACTGGGCGAGCCTCGGATTCGTGGTATCGGTGGGGATTCTGGCGGTCGTCATCTACCTCTAGGAAACGCAGCTACGGAATCATTTCGGTGAGAACCTCACGTCTCCCTATCTGCAATGGTCGTTGTACCCATCTCGCGGGGTGACGAGTTCGGTTGGCCGAGGTGGACTGAGTCCTGTCGGTTTTGAAGGTCGGCCCCCCGAAGACGCAGTAAGCGGGGTTTAACCATCAACCGCGATACGTTTCGGGAGGGATCCCATGGAAGTCGATCCAGAGAAACTGAACCAATTCATCGGAAAATTCCTCGGCGACGTGGGTGCCGCGATCCACGGACCTTCGATTCTCATCGGAGAACAGCTCGGTCTCTACAAAGCTCTCGCCGCGGGAGGTCCCCTAAGTTCCGAGGGACTCGCCGAAAAGACCGGCATACCGGAACGCTACGCGCGAGAGTGGCTAGCGAGCCAAGCCGCCTCGGGGTACGTCGAGTACGATGCCAGCGCCAAACGCTATTGGATGACGCCGGAGCAGACGTTCGCGCTGACGGTCGAGGATAACCCGGTGTACATTCCGGGGGTCTACTACACAATCGCGTCGGTCTACAAGGACCAACGCAAGATCGCCGAAGCGATCAAGTCCGGAAAGGGATTCGGTTGGCACGAACACCACAACGACCTCTTCATCGGTACCAAGAAGTTCTTTCGTCCGGGATATCTCGCGAATCTCGTAAGTTCTTGGCTCCCGAGTCTCGAAGGTGTCGTACCGAAGCTCGAGGCCGGCGCTCGAGTCGCCGACGTGGGATGCGGTCTCGGAGCCTCGACCATCATTATGGCCAAAGCCTTCCCCAAGTCCAAGTTCATTGGCTTCGACTACCACTTGGAATCCATCGAATGGGCCCAGAACGACGCCGTGACGGAGCGCGTCACCCCCACCACCGACTTCGAGGTCGCCACCGCGAAGAACTTCCGTGGTAAGGACTACGACCTCGTGACATTCTTCGACTGTCTCCACGACATGGGGGACCCGGTGGGTGCGGCCCAGCACACTCTGAAATCCCTCAAGGCCGACGGGACCATGATGGTGGTCGAACCGTTTGCCAAGGACCGGGTCGAACAGAATCTGAATCCGGTGGGGCGGATCTTCTACAATGCGTCCTTCCTCGTGTGCGTCCCCGCTTCGCTCTCGCAAGAGGTGGGGAAGGGGTTGGGCGCTCAGGCCAGCGATGCGAGCCTCACTCAAGTCTTCCGCGACGCCGGATTCACACGGGTTCGAAAGGCGATCGAGACGCCGTTCAATCGAGTATTCGAAGCACGCCCCTGAATTCACGCGGGTCGGTCGCGGCCGTGGCCTTTCTCCTTCCAATCGGTCGAAGAGTTGTCCGCGCGGTGCAATAGTGGTTGCACCCACACCCCTGGGATGAGGCGAACCTTTTGGCCCGTCCCCGGCTGACCCTGTCATGGCGCGCGTCTGGTTCGAAGGGCTGCCGGATTACTCCTCGCTCGGCGGGTCCATCCAGGGGACTCTCGGACTCGAGGCCGACGGCGTGGTCCGTGCCACCGACCTCGTCCTGTACTTGCACGGAACGGAGACCTCGCAGACCACGGTGGGGGCCGGCAAATCCCGACACGTGGTCGTCGAGAAGGTACCGTTCCTCGAGCTCGTCTCCTCGTTCCACGATGCTCTCGCCTTCAAGGATGCCGACCACATCGACCCGGGCACCTACCGGTTCCCGTTTCGCTTTGACATTCCCGCGACTGCCGAGCCGTCGCTCGTTACGACCGAGCGACCTCGGACCCGAGGTCGCTTCACTTCCCAGGAGGACGGGTTGTATATCGAATACGAACTCGAAGCCCGGATGAAGGTCCCTTGGTGGGTCGACCCGATCGACCGGGAGGTCGTGCCCGTCTATTCCCCCCGCCGAGTGCTCGGGGCCCTCCCCCCCTTCTCGAGCGGAACCGACCCGGACCGTCCGACGATCCAGGTTCGGGTCGACCAGCCGATGATCCTTCCCGGCACAGTGCTCTCCGGGAACTTCTCGGTCGACAACCCCCGGGAGAAGGAGCTGCCCGAGTTGGTCCTGACCTTACTCCGCCACGTAGAGTACCGCGCCCACGACTATTCGGCCGTTCGCGAGACCCCCGCGTTCCAACTGGCGATTCCCCTCGGGAATCGGTCTCCGCACTTCGAAGGACCTTTCCAGATTGCGATTCCCAATTCGTCCGACACGACGGGCCCGTTTACCGGTCAACTCTACCGGACGTTCTGGGTGCTCCGAGCGTTGATCGACGTGAGCCTCGGATTCAACGTCAAAGTGGATGCGGTCTTCACGCCGGCATAACGGGCGCGTCGTACGGAACTACGCCCGAATCCCGTCGTACCCGGGCCGGCGCCGATTCGGTTATGAGAGAGAATCCTCTCGATAGGGGAACCGTGTCCGAGACCTCGCGCAATCGAGCCGCTTTGGGAGTGGTGATGATCGTCCTGGGGGCATCCACGATCGCGATCTCTGCGTGGGCGTGGAACGCCTGCTCTTCCTCGCCGACGGTCAATGGCGTCGCCCCCGACTGCGGGGGCATCGCGGTCGGCGTGGTCCTGGGGGTCATCTTGCTCATCATTGGAATCGCTCTCGCGGTGGCCTCGGCGGTCGGGGGCCGGCGGACGATCTACCCGACGACCGACCCGGCGGTCCCGCCTCCGCTAATCCAGCCCGTCCTCGTTCAGCAGACGATCGTGCAATCGACCGTCGAGGTCCGGTGCCGCTACTGCGGAAGTCTGAACCTCGTGACCGCGACGAAGTGTTCCGCGTGCGGCGCTGCCCTCTGACGGCGGATCTCCTCGAGGGGGATCCGGGAGCTCCGTCGAAGACACCCGAAGGAAGACGGCCTCAGGGCGGCGCGGGTGTCTTGTTCTCCGTCGGTTCCGCGGTCGCCTCTCGGCCGCGGGGCATCGCTAGCCCGACGACCCCCCCCAGGAAGGTCGCGATGTAGACCGCGAGGAGCACGTCGTAGAGGTATCGGATGTCGCCTCCGTAGTAGGTGATCCCGAATAGGTAGTTGGCGAAATCGGACGCCGACGCGAAGCCGACCTGGCTGTAGGTGAAAATGGCCCCCAAGAAGACCGCAACGAGAAGCCCGGATCCTATCGTACAGAGCTTCACTGCGGTTCGAGAGCGGAGGAGGAGGAGAAGGGCCACCCCGATGAGGTCCGCGACGGCCGTTCCCAGAATCACGTACCAGTGAACGTAGTACCCGCTCGACATCGTACCGAAATCAGTCTGCAGGTTCGTGTCGGTGACCAGCATCACGACGGAGAGCGCAAAGGCAAGGACAAAGGCCCCGCTGAAGAAGACCGGGTTCGGGACTACTCGTTCGGAGTCGGCCATCCTGAGGTACCTGTAAGCCCGACAGAAGCGGGGGGTCACCCTCTTTTTGGTCCAACCTCAAAATCCATTGGTCCAAGGACGGTGGGCGGGCGTTGGAATCCTTTCCGGAGAGACGGCCGCCAAACGACTCACCTTCACGCGCTCCGCGATTCGAGTTCGTCGAACGAATCGCCCCTCCAGTCCAATCGTTGGTCCCGGGGATAGGGTCGATGGCGAGACGACCGGGAAGGGGTTACGCCCCCGTCCGCCACAGGGCGGGGGCGTGCGTCCGCTCGCGGGCTCAGGGCGGGCTAGTGAGGTGGCCCGGAATAATGTCTCCAATGTAGAACCAAGCGGCGAGCGCCGCCAGGAACATGAAGATGGGGAACCACACGGTCGTGAGGTACACCCAGTACGGCACGTGGTACCGGCCCTTCGCGGATCCCTCCTCTGCCGCCTTGTTCTCCCCAGCCTCATCCGAAATGGGCTTCATGCTCAGGGAGAGCTTCGGGAAGGTAGGCCCCGGGTGTTCGAGATAATAATCCACGACGAGCGCGGCAGGGAGAGAGAAAACTCCCGCGGCTGCGTATGCGCCGTAAAGAAGGAGGGTCTCGAGCGGGTCCTTCGTGAGCCCGAACGTGCCGGAGGATGTTAGGGTCGTGTACCCCCACCACCCATACCAGGCGGTGATTACCCCGGCGACGAACCCGAACACGCCCGCGTACTCGAGCTTGAGTCCATAGTACCCGACGATGCCGTAGACGATCAGGACCATCCCGAAGAGCGAGATTGGGTCTCCAAAGAAGATGTTGTAGGACCCGAGCCCGTCCGACACCAAGTAGGGCCACGTGAACTCGGTGAAGAGGCCAAGTGCGAGGGCCACGATGCCGATGATGCCGGCCGGAACAGCGGACGACTTGATGGTCGCCCGTACCCGGACCGGGTCGTTCCGGAGGATGTGCCAGAACATCCGAATCGAGGCGAGGGTCAGGACCGCAGCGCCGGCGAGGATTAGCGAGACAACAAATCCGAGGTCATCTATGAACGGTGCGAACGCCATGTTTAGGCTTCCCGGAAGGCCGCGGGTATGGTCGGCGGATTCACGCTCGTGACTTTCTCTTCCCCGGAATTTCCCTCTTCGCCCATGGCCCTATCTGGGAGGGTAACGACCTCGAGGGTATTGGAGGCTCGGTCCCGGCTGTAAGGAGAGTCGGGAGATTTCGGTCTCACGAAGAAATCATCGGCCAGGGCCCGGCGGCCGGTTCCGTGAACACCTTCGCCGATTCTGACGTCAGGGTCGAACGGCCCATTTCCCCGTCCACGGAGCTAGGTGTAGGCCCGGTAGCGCACGGTCGTCGGCGCCTTCAAGTGGAAAGAAAGCCGTGCATGGTTGATGGCCACCCGCTTCTGCGCCTTTTGCGGCCAGTCGGTCGCCCCCAACGCGCGTTTCTGCGCCTCCTGCGGGGCCGCAGTGGGGGGGACCGCTCCGCCGACGAGCTCTTCGGGAGCCCCCCCGCCTTACCTCGCGGCGGGCCCTGCGGCGTACTCGCCGTACCGACCCTCATACACGGGAACCCCCAGATCCACGGTCGCATCCGGGGGAGGGGACCGGCTCGCTCTCTCGAACGTGGCGCTCGCGGCAATCCTCGGGTTGGTCGGTGTCGTCCTCTCGTACATCGAATTGTTCGTTACCCCGATCACCGCGTCGTTCACCGGCGCCACCACCACTTCGAGCGGGGGCTCCTTCAGCCTCAACCTGACGGCACTTTACACGCTCGTCGCCCTCGCGGGGGCCGGCGTGGTCCTGACGCTCCTCGAACTCTGGTTCTACCGTCAGGCTTTCCGGACCCTCTCCCACGACGACCCGACGTTCCGGACCCCCGCGAGCCTGGCGCTCCTGTCTCTCGTCGCACTCCTCGTCATCGTCGTGGTCGCCGTGGCCTTGCTCGCGGTCATTTACCAGGCAGTCGTCTGCGCGGGACTTGGGAATACGGTCTACGCGTCGTGCATCAACGAGGGGGCGGTCCTCGGCTTGGTCCTTCTCTTGGGGGCGGTGGCGATCGTCTTTCTCGTCGGGTACATCGGTCTCCTGATTGGGGTATGGCGTCTCGGTACCCGCTATGGAGAGACCATGTTCAAGGTCGGCGCCGTCCTCCTCATTATTCCGCTTCTGAATGTGGTCGCACTGATTCTCATCCTGCTCGCCACGCGGTCGGCGCGTGATCGCCTTCGGGCAGGTTCGTCCCCCCTCCAGTTTGGGTAACGAGAGGTTCTCGAGACCTTGCCGGGTGCGATTCCCTTCGCACCTACTCGACCAAATCGGGCGAATCGAACAGACTCCGCAGGGTGCGCTGGTCGCTTCCGGCGCCGAGGGGGGTCGGTAGACGTGCGGGTCGGTCGAGCTCCGAATTCCCCAGGGAGCGTTTGACGGCGGCGAGGGCGCTACGCGCGGTCGAGTTCGTAGCGCCGATAGCGAGAGAGCCGACCGCCTGAACCAGCGCATCAAAGAGGCGGGCACCGGCGTCGGAGACCAACCGGACGGCTCCCTCTCCCTGCATCAGTATCGAACGAGGTGGGGTATCTTCCGGTCGAGTGGTTTTCAGGAGTTGGATCAACATCGGTTCCGACTGCTGGTCTTTCAAGTGCCCCAGGGCCCATATCGTCGCCAAGCGAACTTCCGGGTCCGGGTCGCTCAATCGAGTTCGAATCTGGGGCAATATCTCCGAAGCACCGAGCTGTCCGAGAGCATAGAGGGCTCCGCGTCGAACCCATGGACTGGAGTCGTCCAGAAGCGATGAGAGAGCGCGGGCATCGGAAGGGTGGCCGGCGCGCCCGAGGGCCAACGCGGCGGCCCCGCGAACGGCCCATGACGAATCGGCGAGCTTGGATAGCCCTACTTTCCGGGTCAGGGGGGAGCGCATCTCCGAAAGGCCATGGAGGGCGCAGACTCGGACCCAAAGCGCGCTGTCTTCCGCGGATTGAGCGAGGGCCTCTGCGCACTCGGGAGTCCCGATCCGGCCGAGGGCGATCAGCAGCGCCGGCTTTTCAAACGTGTGCGAACGGCTCAGCAAGTCGAGAAGGGATTCCACGCCCTCGCGATCTCGCCGAAGCCCGATGACGAGTGTCGCGGCGATACGGACCCGCCGGGCCGGATCGTGAAGAAAACGACGGACCTTCTCCGCCGCGTGCGGGTCATGAGAACGTTCGAGGGCGAGTACCGCCTCTCTTCGGACTCGGTCGGAGGGGTCATCGAGGGCATGCTCGAGGGTCGGAATTGCCCTCGGATCACCGATCCGGCCGAGGGCCAGGGCGCACGCATTGCGTACGAGGGCGCTCTCATCCCGGGAAAGGGTCTCCGTGAGAACCATCGTCGACCGCGGATCGTGGATCCGCGAGAGGGCGTAGGCCGCCTGCGCGCGAACCCGCCAGTCCGGATCCGCGACCGCCGACTCGAGCGCGGTCCGGCTCTCGGGTCGACCGAGCGAACCGAGGGCCGACGCAGCACCGACCCGTAGCCCCACCTCTGGGCTCTCGAGTGCCGCTTCGAGCGCGACTCGAGCTCGAGCCTCCCTCAAGTGTCCGATTCGCAGCGCGGCCTGACGTGCGGCGAGAGGATCCGGGCCGGAAAGTTCCGTGATCAGTCGGTCGGTTTCCCTCTTTGTTCCGGATACGGTGGAATCCGTTCGCCCGGTTGCCGGTGAACTCGGACGGACCCGGGTTCCTTTCCCCAACTTGGCAGCGGTCGCCCGAGTCCGAGGCACGCTCGAGGAACGGAGCGAGGAACCTATGACTGTTCCCGAATCCCGGAAGTCGGTCGACCGGGCGGCTTCCGCATAGTCTAAATGACCCGCGGTGCTGCCCGCGGGCGAGGTAGGCACTCGTGGTCGAGGTCGTTGTCGTCATGGAAAAGTGCACCGGTTGCGCCCACTGTCGAGATGTGTGCCCGGTGAACGTCTTCGAACTCAAACCGCGAGATCAGTTTCCCGATGTCGTCGACGACCCCACGGTGGGGGCTAAGTTCCAGTTCCGCGGGGAGAAGTCCCTGGTCATCCATGGCCCCGACTGCATCGTCTGTGAGGCGTGCTTGTTCGAGTGCGAAGGCGAGTGCATCACGATTACCGACGACGAGGGAAAGATCCATCTCTCGACGTACAAGTGATCATTCGGATCGATTCCCGCCCGCTCGATTCTGTGGGGCGGACCCGACAGAGAACACCTCTCTGCGGTGACCAGCGATGCCGCTACGGACTACGGTTCGACTCGTTCAGAATGACCGTGACGTGGAGGCCGTCCGTTCTCTCTTCCTCGAGTACCGAACGTGGCTCGCCGACCACCGAGAGGTGACCGCCTTCGAGGACTCCGTGCTGAGGATCGGCCTCGGCTACTTCGACGAGGAGATTCGGACTCTGCCGGGGGCGTATGGTCCTCCCCGGGGAGCACTCTACGTCGCCTCGGAGGGTACGACCCCGGTCGGATGCGGAGCACTCCGACAACTCGGGCCGGATGTCGGAGAGATCAAGAGACTGTATGTCCGACCCGATGCTCGCGGTGCTCGTCTCGGTCGTCGCATCACCCGGGCGCTACTGAATCGGGCGCGCAAGCTGGGGTACGACCGGGTGGTTCTGGATACGCTCCCCAACATGAAAGCCGCCATCGCGATCTACCGAGGTATGGGTTTCCTCCCCATCCGCCCGTATTGGGCCCATCCTTACCCCGACGCTCTCTTTTTCGAGTATCGGCTGCGGGGACGAGCCGCATCCTCGACCATCATGCAAGACTAGGTGCCACCTGCGTGGCACCTATCGGGCGGTGGTGGAACAGTACTCTAAGATCCTCCGGATGTTCTGTTCCGGAGAATTCATCCCATCGACCGAGAGGAGCGGTTCGCCCCAACGTTGGTATTCACGGTGGACGACCTCGTCCCAAGTGGGCGACGGTAAAGGAGGAGTTTGGCCTGCACGGGACTCCACGCGTGCGCGATGGGCCACGAGATCAGAGCACGTCACCTCGACGACGTATCGAGTCGCGCCGAACGTCTCCGATAGCTCTCGCCACATCCGCCGGGCGGGCTCGACTCCGTTCACCGCATCGATGACCACGCTCCGACCCGACTCGAGCTGCTCGGCCGCGATGTCGCGTACCCCGATGTAGGCAGCCAGCCCGGTTTCAAAGGACTTCGTGAGACCTGCCTTCAATAGTGCTGCCTCGAGGGTGTCGACTCGCAACCAGACGGCATCCAGCCGTCCGGCGACCGTCCGCGCGAGCGTCGATTTTCCGGTTCCGGGAAGACCTGCGAAGACCACGAGTTTCGGTGGAAGCGCCACGTCGTGGGACCCGACTCCCGCGACAGACTTGAGGGTTAGGACCCTCGAGGGTGACCGGTTCCCTGACGCCCCGCCAATCGAGTACCCCGGGCGCGTGTGCCGTGCGCCAGCGGGACACACTCCCACTTATCCCCTTCGGCGGCGCCTAAATAGTCGAGGAGAAGAAATGACACAGCTGACTGAGCATGATGCCCGCCAGATGATCGCCGTTGTGAACACCCGAAATATCGACCAAGTGGTCGAGCAATACGCCGACGACGCCACCTTCCAGGTCCCGAATATGGACTCGCCCCTGCGAGGCAAGGAAGCGATCCGAAGCTTCCTGAAGGAGAGCTTTGTGGCGTTCCCTGACTGGACCCTCGACATCACCAAGGTCTTTGTCTCCGGTGATGAGACCGCCATCGTCAGCTCGGTTCGTGGAACCCACACCGGGCCACTGACCGGAGTCGATGGCAAGTCGATCGCCCCGACGCACAAGAAGTTCGTCCAGGACCAGATGACTCGAGTGGTCCTCAACGAAAAGGGGAAGGTCAAGTCCCTTCGCGCCTACGGCAACCCGGACCTTTACCGCCAGCTCGGACTCTCGAAGTAGACCCCTTCGCCGTCGGCCCTCGGGTTTCGAACTCGATGGTACGCCCAACCTTTTCCCCGGCCTTGCGGCCGGGTCCCTCGACGACTCGACTTCCTCGGCTCCCCGGCGCGTTGTCCGTCAACACGATTATCCCGAGAGAGGTGATGGGCCTCACCGGACGGTCTCGGATTGACGCGGAATTTGAACACCATTGATACGGGATCGTTTCCCCAGACGGCAGCGGCCCCAACGATCCCTCCACCCGCGCCCGCACCGCCGCCTTCGATTCCACCACCGCGGGAATCCCTCGTGGGACCAATCGTGTTTACCCTGGGGGTGGGCCTCCTCGCGGTCAGTTTTCTCATCTCCGCGTACACGTACTACACGATCACCAACTCTCCATCGGCCGTCAACATCCTGAACATCGAACTGTACATGGCAACGGCAGAACTGTTCATGGCGATCGGAGTCCTGGTGGCGAGCACGGGATGGGTTCTCGACAAGCGCGAGATCGCCCGCGTCCACGGATTTTCGACCCGGAGTAGTCAGAAGACCCGAAGACTCGCGGGTCAGGTCCTGGTGGTTATCGGCGCCCTAGCGGTAGTGGGCGCAACCCTCTACCTGAGCATCATCGAATTCTCTTTCTACTACAATGTGACGCTCAACCTCCCCGTGTGGACCACCGCATTTCTCTTCGCGCTGGAGGGTGTTGGCGTCCTCGTAGTCGCGGTCGGCTGGTATATCCAACGGAGCGGTTCTACCTTGGACACGGCCCGGGCATCCTAATCGGCCAGATTTGGGATTCTAACCCCCGCGAGGTGTAGTGTCCAATCCACCTACCGGCGGAGGGTAGCGAACCTTGCAACCAGTTCAATGGGTCGCTTCGCGAAGGAACCGTGTGGTGACGGCCCGTCTTCGCTAACTCCCCAGGAAATTATCTGAGCCGGTCACTCGGGTATAAGCCGTGAGAGACGCTACGGTCGCCAAGTGAAGGCATCCGTATTCATCGCGACGAGCGTCGACGGATTCATCGCGAGACAAGATGGCGGACTGGACTGGCTGCCAGCCAATGGTGGAGAGCCCCATGGTTACGAGGAGTTCATGGCTACGGTCGACGCGATTGTCATCGGACGGAAGACGTTGGAGACCGTGTTGGCATACGATTCCTGGCCTTACGAAAAGAAGCCGGTGATTGCACTCAGCGCCACGCTGACGGAAGTGAAGGTGCCGGACGACGCGGTTTGCGAAATAATGTCCGGACCGCCCCACCAAATCGTGGCTCGACTTGAGAAGCGGGGTGTGAAGCACATCTATGTTGATGGAGGAGTGACTATCCGGGGCTTCTTGGAGGCTGGGCTGATCCAGCACTTGACCATCACCCGCGTGCCCATACTGCTCGGAAGCGGCATTCCTTTGTTCGGTGTCCTCCCTCACGATATCCGACTGGAACACCTTGCCACCCAATCGTACTCGGGCGGCCTGGTCAAGAGCGAGTACCGGATTCTTGCTTAGTGGCGCGTCGCTTCTGCCTACAACATTTGTCACAACCACCCGGGCTAGTATTCGATGTAACAAGCTACCAAGATGTCGGGGGCCAGAGGTAGCTCGGGAGAAGTCCGACCATCAGGGTCTAATTCCCTCCCTTCCATGGCGGGAACATGGCGCGGGTAACTCCCCGGGACGTCCACATCGCCTCGGTTGTGGGTGGCGGAGTGATCGGACTAGTCCTGATGGTCGTCGGCGCGCTGCTGTTCTCGGCAGCGTCCACCGCCGGCGGCACCAACGTCTTCGTCGACCTCTTTGAAGGCGCCACGCTGTTCAGTGTCGGCGCGGCGTTTGTCATCGTCTCGGTAATCATCCTGCCGGCACGTCGCGCACTGGAGTTGGAAACGACCCCCCACATGTGAATCTCCCGACGGAGTCAACTTCCCGCACGACACGACAACCGTAGTGCCCCCGCCTGCAGCGTGGGTGAGCATTCATAGGACGACCGTCCTATCCTTCAGGCGGCGTCCGCGACTGCGGAGGAGAATTCCGTACGGCCGATTCACCGTGGGCCTCGGTCGGGCTACAGGTCCTGCAGACCAACGACTTCTCTGGCGACCGTTTGAATCGACCGGGAACCTTCGTGGTATGTTTCAGCGCCGCGTGGTGCCCGGTCACTCGCCGGTTCATGCCCAAGTTCGTCGCGCTGAACGGCAAGCTGCCCGCGATACTGGCCATCGCGGATATCACGGACAAGAAGGATTCCCTTTGGGACACCTTTCGGATCCGGATCACACCCTCGATCATCGTGTTTCGCGACGGGGACGTGCAACTGAGGATTGACGGGCGTCGATTCTTCGGGATAACCGACTCCGCTCTAGCGGGATTGCGCGAGGGATTTCCTTCGGCTCAGACGGCCTGATTCAACCTCGAGAACGCGACGAACTGGGTGCAACCAGCGTTGCAACCACTTCTCCGAGAACCGTCCCCAGGACTTGAGGACCCCCCTCGAAGTTCGGCGTGGACGTCTTAGCGCAGGAAGGAGCCCCTCTACCTTTTGTCCGGAACGACCTTGACCCAACGGGCAGTCGATGACGCGGACCATCCGGCTTGCCCTCGCGACGTTCGTCGTGGGTTTCCTAGCGGAGGCGGCCGCGGAGATCTATCAATTCGTGAGCTACGGGATCAGCCAGCCGGGATGGATCGGGTTCTACTACGTCGGCCTCGTCACCACGGGGCTCGGGTTTTACCTTATGTACCGAGGCCGCCACGAGTGGACCGAACTCCACCGGCGGAACGTGCACCGGGGACACCGTCTCCTCTGGGCCGCCCTCGCAATCTTTGGCGGTGCCGTCGCGATCATCGCCATCCTTAGTCGGACGCTGGGGGGTCCGGCGAGCCCCGGCCCCTCACCCGTGTTCGCGTGGCTGGTCGGTGGGCTCGTAGCCCTCGCGTTCGGGAATTTCTTCCTGGGCCTTGCGATGCTCGTCGACCGACTCGCGGGCAAGATCGGTCGACTCCTCGCTTGGATTGGATTCGGGTGGGCGCTCGGGGTCGCCGTCCTGACCGGACTGATTGTAGGCGGAGAGATCTCGTCTCTCGTCAGCCAGTTCTTCACCAACCCGTTGGGGCTGATCGTTTCCTTCGCCCCCCTCGCCTTCGTGATTGCCCCGTTGTTCGTGAGTTACCTTCTCTTCTCGGCGGCATACACCGAGGCTTTCCTGCGGCTCCGCAAGACACCGAGGTCTCACCACCCCGAAACACCGGTCCCGACCGGTCAGACCCCGACCTGAGACGGGAACGCGGCCTTCCGATGGGCGCGGAAGACCCTTCGGAGACCGTCCGGTCGATCACGTGTCAATGCGAAATCAGCCCAGAGGGCCGCCGCAGTTTCCGCAGAACTTCACTCCCGGTGCGGCTTCCGTACCACAACGGGGACACGCCCGCTTCGTTGGGAGAGGCTTCCCACAATTCCCGCAGAATCGAACCGAGGCGGGATTCGACGCCTGGCACGAGGGACAGATCTGCACGACCGCGCCGGACGGAGGGGCGGCGGGCGTTCCCGAGACGGTGCCGAGGGCCGGCGGCGCTGGAGGAGACGTCCGTGAGGCCTGAGCCCTCCTCTGCATCGCCTGGGCCATCTGTGCCTGGATGCGTGCCTGGACCTCCGGCGGCATGTGGGACATGGCTTCCGCCTGCATCTTCTGCATGGCAGCGAGCTGGTCGGTCGGCGACATCCGGCCGACCGGGTCGAGCTGGACGGAAGAGACGCGGAGACCGGCGGGACCGGCGCTCAATCGAATCGAATCCTCGATCAGCTTGCTGGGCCCGTCGAACTCACGGGCATCGTGGGCGGCCAACGTTTGGTCGATCGCTGGTCCAAGAATTCCCCCGACTGCCGCTTCCGTCTCGGCGGCCGTAAATCCCCGACCCGGAGACTTGGCTCGTGTCATGAAATCGGCGAGCGACGTGATCGAGAACGTAACGCTTCCGTGAACGACGACACTTTCCCCCGAGCGAGTCCGGCCGGTCCGATTCAGGGCGGTCCGAATCTCTCGGGTCGAGGCAAAGAACGGCGTGGCGGTGATCACACTCTTGGGGAACTTCGGGGCCGGTGGTCGAGACTCGGCCGCCGCCCGCGGGGCGCTCTCCCGCGCGATGACGTACTCACCCGGTCCGAACGGGTCGAGCGGGCGCCCGTTCTTGCCGACCAGCACGGCCGTCTGATCCGGCCCTACCACCAACCGCGTGCCGTTGGCGATCGCTTGCATCGGAAGCCGTGCCACGACTACGGCAGGGTCAATCCCCGGCCACGAGATGGTAGGGCTCAGGGCGGAGAGTGCGCTGCCGCGATCCGGATAGGTTCCGTCCGGAAGGTTTTTCGAAAGCCAGCCGACGTCGGCGGGGCTGGCTTCTGCATCCTGAAGTTCCTGGGTTGCCGCGGCTATGAGCTGGGCCTTCGAGGCGGGGTACTCCGAGAATCCTGGGTTCTCATCGTCGCCGACTCCGAAGAAGGAGCGGACTGCTGCGGGCCCCGCGAACCCGAGACCCCAATCCCAACTGGCGCATTCGCAGCCGCATCCCGGGCACTTCGCCGTCCCGGCGAGGGAGCAGGCGCACGGGGCGGAAGCGGCCTTCCCCGTTCCGTGGTCACACGATTTGCCGGAGACGCAGTACTCGCACACGGAGGAGGAGGTCAGCCGAGCTTCCCGCCGCACTCACCGCAAAAGTTGACCGTAGGGGGGTTTTGATGTTGGCACTTCGGGCACACTCGGAACCCGAGCGGGGCTCCGCAGCTGTTGCAAAACTTACCGGCCCCGGCTGGCTTCCCGCACGTGGGGCAGATGGTCGCGCGGTCGGACGAGTCCCCGTCGTACAGCTTCTGACCCTTGACGGACTCCTGCATCTGCTCGACACGAACCTGCGCTTTGGTGGCCTGCGTCTCCGTGGTCAGGGACGGGGCATCCGTCGTGCAGAGTCCCGCTTCGTTGTTCCAATCGTCCGGACAAACGTACTTCTTGCACTTGGGGCACCGCTGAAAGTGAACCTTGGCCTCGTTGACAGCCTGCTGGAACGAGTTGTCGTGTTCGGTGTGCCACGCCGCGGACATTCCCTTGAACTGGCTGGCCGCGCCGGCCCCCTGACTGGCCGCGTAGATCCCGCTCCCTCCGCCGCTCCCACTGACGGCGGTCCCCATCGCCGAAAGACCGGAGCTCAGGAATCCGAGGCGTCGAGAGGAAGTGGCACTCTTGGAAGGGATGAACGTGGTGTCGAAACCGCTCCCGCAGAGGTCGCAGTGAAACTTCCACTGGAAGCCTTTGTCCCCGCTGAGATCGTCAACATTGGCCGGATGGTCTAACAGCGCCGTCGGAATCACCTCCGCCGGGCATTGGGTACGGGATATTAAACCCCCAGTCGGCGCGCCCCGCCGTCAGCGTCCTTGAGTCTTCCAGAAGTCCTTGAGTTTCGCCCCGCATCGCTCGCATTTCTTCGCATCAGGAGCGACCACGGCCGCGCAGGTCGGGCAACGGTAGCGAACTCTCGAGTGGCATTTGTCGCACACATCGGTGTCGGGGCCAACGGGGCTCCCACACTTTGGGCAGGCGATCGTGAGGGGCTTTCCGCACGAATTGCAGACCACCCACGAAAGGTCGATCGGAGCGACGCAGTACGGGCAGACCGGCTGCATCGGGTGGGCCCGAGTACAGAACGGGCAAACGACCGAGGTATCGTCAACCAGCTTTCCGCAGAACCGGCAGGGCTTCTTGTACCCCGGCATCCGGACGGAATCCGAAGGTAGTAGTAAATCCTCTCCTAGGCCGGGACGAATGGAGTCCGTGACCGCGGGAAGCGATGCTAATCGGTACGGTTGGAAATAACGAACTCATTCCCGTCCGGGTCGGCGAAGACGGCTCGAACGAACTTCACTCCTGGAAATTCGATGACCTTGGGTTCGACCGTGATGGTACCGCCGCGACGCTGGATCTCTTCACAAGCGCTGGTGGGGTCGGGGTTTCGGAAGACGATGCCCGAGACCGTCCCGGGTTCTCGTCCTTCCTCGCCGGGTCCTTGGATGTGCATGCTGAGGACGGCCGAAGTCCCGGGTAGGGCGAAAACAGCCCGACTTGCCTTCTCGTCGAATGCCAGTTCCTTGAGGCCGAGGACCTCGCCGTAGAATGCCCTCGCCTTCTGAACGTCCCGGATATGGATCGTCACCGAATGCAGCCCGGTAATGATCTCCGTCATGATTCCGCATCTGCCCGGGCGTTGTTAACTCCTCCGCTTGCGAATTGGCAATTCACAGAATGCGGGTAACGAGCCTTGCCGGTATCACTCTAAGACCTGGCTCGATTGGCCACGCCGTCCAGGAAATCTCGCTGGGTATGCATGTAGAGGTCCCGTTCGTTGGAGATCGGGCCGTGCACGCTCTTCTCGAAGATGACGAGTTTCGACCCTCGGATTCCGCGGCGAAGGCGCCCCGCTCATCGTAGAGGCGATCCCCGGGACCGCGGAACGGCTCTGATTTCCGAGAGGTCCGGCGAACAGCAGGGCAAAATACACTGAAGCCATCCGGTCAACATGGCCAAGAAGAGCCGAGGCGGAAGAATGACCGCGGCCAAGAGACGTGCCGCGAAGGGGAAGGGCGGAAAGGGTATGGTCAAGAAGCGGCCGGCCGGCCGGCGCATCATGAGGACCTGAGAACCCACCACAGGTCTTCCAAAAGTCGGCGCGCTTTCCGAGAGTCGTTCCCTTACCCATTCGCCCCGCCGAACAGCGACGGCTATCTCCGCCGCTGCTCGGCGGTTGTGTCCCTTGAACGGGGCGACTTGCCTCCATCGCTTTCGGATAAGACGGGTGGGTAGAGGACCTTGCGATGGCCCCCAATGCTCAGCTTGGCCCGAACCGATCAAGCCGGAGGAGACTCAGGGGGTTGACCAGAGTAATAACCGAAGTTGACCGTTGCCCCAACCGTGAACGCATCCCCGGTGAAATCCCCTCCGAGGAGCGAGGCGGAGAAGGGCGCGCGACTCATCAAGGAAGAACTCGTGCCCTTCGAAACGTCATCGGGAAAGGTGGCGGTGGAACTGAAGAATCTCGACTCGTTGTTCGACAGAGACGCCACTCTAACGTATCCGCACACCGAATCGATGTTGAACAAATCGGTGGCGAAATTCCTTCTCGATTCTGTTCGCCTGAGTCGTCGAAATCCGAAGGTCGAGCTCACGCTGGCGTTCCGGACCCCTCCGCTCCGGCCGGAAGAAGAGGAGAGCACCGGAGCCCATATGAGTCGTTACTTCACCATTGAGGCGAAACTGGCCGTCCTGGAACAGAATGTGAACAGAACCGAAGGGGTGGGTTCGCTTCGCTTTGCTATCCCGGTAGTTATTATCGCGGGGTTGGTCGCAGGATATCTCTCCCTCAACACGTCACTGCTGGGTCCCTCCTACCTCACCGCGCTCGCGTACCTCATCGTCATCACCATCGTTTGGGTGATGCTTTGGGACCCGATCGAGAAACTCCTCTACGATTCGTATCTGATCCGCCTGCGAATCTATGCTCTACGCAAGCTCGCAGCGGTCAAGATCGCATTCGTTTACCTACCTGCTCCCGCAACGCTCGCCGGAGCCGTTCCCGACTGACCGATTCCACGGGGAGTCAAGATAGAACTGCTCCTCGGGTGTGGGTCTCTCGTGTCCCCGACGACAGAACGACTCGGCCCGGAGCCGCCCCCCGCGACCTCGCCGCCTTGAGTCCCCTTGAATCGACTTAAGGACCGGTTCATCTAGGTACAGATTGTTCGCTCCTTCGGGAAAGTAAATCGATGAAGATGAGCACTAAGGATCAAAACCGACGGCTGGGCCAACCCATTGTGACGAACTGGCCACATGGCAAGTTGCGACCCGTGCCGATGAAGGGGTACATCGCAACTGGGCTACTGAGCGCCGGTGGTAAGGAACATCGCACGAAGTTCGTGACCTGGCTCAATGAGAACTATGGGATTCTCCCGACGACTTCCGGGACGGACTGGGATGGGATCAACCGATGGGCTCGTTCGGGATACTTCCAACCGTGGCTGGATCAGAATGGAGGGGTCTCGGGTCTGTTGAGGAAATCGGGTCTGAGTCACGCATCGGCGAAGCGAGTCGGCAAACTGTTTGAAACGATCCAAACAGATCAGGGATCTTGGCACCTCCGGGGTCCGCGGAGCAACTCTCACCCGGCTCGCGGCCATTTCCTGGCCGTCCCATCCTCGGTTCCCAAACCGCCATTCCTCGAGTTCGCGAAGACTCTTCGGGACGTTTGCGACGAGTTCGTCGCGATGTACGATCGGCCATCATAAGGGCGAAACCTGCGCAGAAATCCCTGAATGAGGGTCGCGGCCCCTCAACCGGGCCGCGGCTGCCCGATTCCGATCAGCGCGATGGCCATCGTGCGTGCAAAGGCTGCTGCCACCATCCGACGTTACCGAAGCAACGGATGGCAAAGCTTGTCAGCGAGCCCCATTCGGAGTCGATTCGACCGAGTAGGTCCGTGCGATTCGGCCAGTCGCGGCGAAGAACATCGAGAGCGTGACCCACTTCGCTCTAGACAAGTCATCATAGCCTTGAATCTGATTGCCGGGTCCGAGCAGTCAACATGACCGACCACTCGTCTCGACGATACACGAGCGATTCGACGCCTCCGAAGAAGACCATCCTCGTCTCGGGAGTGACCGGTGCCCAAGGCGGAGCGGTGGCCCAGAGCCTCCTTCACCGTGGCTTCACTGTTCGCGGACTCTCCCGAGATCCTTCCAAGCTAGCCCCTTCCAGGTTCGCTGGCATCACGATGGTCAAGGGGGATCTTCTCGAAAACCGGAGTCTGATTGGGGCTTTACATGGCGTGGACGGATTCTTCATCGTCACAACCCCCTTCATCGCCGGATGGGGTCAGCCTCCCAACATCGATAGTGAAATCAAAGCCGGTTTCACCGCGCTCGAGGCGGCCAAGGAAGCGGGCACTTCTCACGTGGTCCTCAGCACCGTGGCCAGCGCGGGATTCGTGCACGAGCCGACAGGGATCGGCCACTTCGATAGCAAGGTGAGGATCGAGGAGAAGGCGCGGCAGCTCTCGGTCCCCCTGACGATTGTGCGGCCCTCGTACTTCATGGAGAATCATCTGAACCCCTGGGCGCTCCAAGGAATCCGGGGCGGGGCCATCAGCATGCCCGTGAAGACGACGACTCGGATCCAGATGGTGGCGGTCCGTGACATCGGGGAAATCGTGGCGCGGGCGTTCGAGAGTCCGGAGAAGAGGATCGGCACGGCGGCGGACCTTGCCGGCGATAAGAAGACGCTCCCCGAGGTCGCTGACCTGTTTTCCAAGAAGTTGGGAGTTCCGGTGAAGTACGTGGAAATGGCCGATTCCCAAGCGGCCCAGCAGTTAGGAGAGGATGCCCTCAACATGTACCGCGGCTTCGACCGCGGGGTACCAAACATCGACATCCCTGCCTTAGAGCAAGATTGGGCCATCCGCATGACTCGGCTGGAAGACTTGTTTCGGGAAACTGAGCTGACCCCCTGACGAACTCGTTCCTGGTCCCTACGCGCAGCAACCGTTGCACCCAGCGCTGCTCAACATGCGTTAGTTATAGAATCGAAGGGGGCGCGTAAGGCGCGGATCGTGGCTCTCCGTGGAATTACCGTCTATCGTCCGCGGATGAACTGCCGAATCTTCCGCGGTGTGAAATTCTCGATGCCCCCCAATTTGGCCCCGTCCGCGCGTACAAGGAGGGGAATCACCTGGTTCTCGCCGACCCATCGGTCAACTAGGTATTGGTGATCACCGGCCCTATCCGCATCAATAACGGTCACCGTAGTTCTTTCGAGATTAGCCATTTCAAGAACGGTGTTGACGCAATGAATCTGTTCCGGAGGAAGGCGCCAGGGCGGCTCTCCCGACGGGAGGGATTGCGCGTCGTCCCTGGACGATGGATCAGATGGTCGCATCGTCGACCGGTCGAGTGGTGGGTATACCCCGATTAGGCGGTCGATGAAGTGCACCGTGGTGTCTCGGATGGTAGGAATGCCGGGATCCGGTTCCCCGGCCACAAACAGGATTAGACCGAACGGGACCCCACCGATCATGGCTCCGTTATCGTACCTGACGCATAAAATCCCGTGGCGCACCGCACCACTCGCTACCGAGGCGGTCGACTTGCTCCGGTTACTCCAGGGTCGACTGCAAGACGGGTCTCAATCCGAGTAAGGTGTGTGTTGGCTATTGCACCCACCTAGGGAACGTGGATCCCGGAGGTGATATTGCCCCAGAACCCGAGAGGAACAGTTGGACCGGAGCCGCAGCTCTGCAAAAAGAACTCCAACTGGCCTCCGAGTCCGACACCCAACTCCTCGTAAGTGGTTCCGCCCCAGCCCACACCCAGGAAACCCGTATTCCCCGGCCCGGGCCCGGTCATCCAGACATTTGCGGAATCACCGCTCTGGTTTATTGCGAAGAAAATCTTCACTATCGCATCGTTGGGAACGGTCAGATTCTCGGTAACGTTCGAGCCGCAATGAAGCTGGCCGTTCGAGACTATCGATCCCGTGGGAAGGTTCTGGGAGAAGTCAAAGGTACCGAAGCGAGGGGCACTCGAACCTCTCCCTGGAAACGCGAAAGCTGCCCCGATAATGACCGCGGCCACGCCGACCGCAACAATTGCTACGACGGCCGGTCCAGGCGGCTTCATGCGGACCCGTTGTTCTGCAAGTTACGGTACGTTTCTAGCCGCATATCATGTCAATGCACGTTGGCTTCAACTGCCAACGTGTCGAAAGGTCAATCGAATGTGCTCAATGTATCGTACGTGCGTTGGCTGTCGCACCCACATTGACGGAAAACCTCCCGTCCCCTCCGATTTGCGCGGTTGAGGAGCCAGGGAAGCGCGGCCTCGGTGCTCGGTCACTTATATCCTAAGTCTCGATTCGCGTTCGAAGGAAGACCGACGATCCGTTCGGGTCGATCGCCGAAAGACATGGTCGCGAAAGGGCACCCGCGAGAGACCCAGCGGGTCGACCCGTCGATTAGCCGGCCTTCCGAAGCCGAACCGGATAGGTTTCAGGGGTTTCAAACAGGCCAAGAAGATTTCGCCGAGAACCGACTTCTAATCATCATCCTGCGTGCCCGCCTGCCCAGAACCGTCGGAATTGGGGTGTTCACGTCGAGACACCCGGAAATCTCAATCGAGGTCCTAAACCGTTCCGATGTCAGCAAGGATGTTTCGGTGTCAGACTATTGGATAAGCGGTGAACCCCCGGGAGTATGGGCACGCGAGATCGCCACCTATCCTGACGTCCTGAAAGTAGATTGCCTCTCCGAGGTTGGGGATGGAAGTCTCTACCGCATCACGTTCAGGAACCCACCGATCATCCCTGTATTCCGGAAGCTTGGGATCCCGATTCATTTTCCTCTTCGCATTCAAGGAGGGTTCATTCGTTGGGAGGTCGTGGCAAGGCGTTCCGAAACGCAAACCATTCTAGCACACTTCCGGA
This sequence comes from Thermoplasmata archaeon, assembly GCA_035272385.1. GTDB lineage: Archaea > Thermoplasmatota > Thermoplasmata > Lutacidiplasmatales > UBA184 > Lutacidiplasma. Next base: position 146,468 of record DATEQS010000042.1, on the reverse strand, counting down.
AGACAGATTCAGATTTCCAGGTGGTTTCCATCCGCCGTCAACCGTTGCGGAGCCACCTCCCATTGCTCACCGAAACTCAGGACGAGCTACTTGCCCAGGCGATGGCCGCGGGCTACTTCGCGGTCCCACGTGGGATCACGCTTACTGGTCTCGCGCGCAACCTCGGCCGGAGCAAGTCCTCGCTATCAGAGATGATGGCAAACATCGAGAAGAAACTCCTTGAGAGCGCCTTGAACTCCACCTCCCTCTCACGCTAGTCAAGGCGGGCATGACCCGCGTGGGCAATTCTCATGCCTGAGGCTGCAACGTAGTTGCAACGGCTATTGTACCCGGCCGCACGGACGGGTCTTCGAAGACCGAACCCGCCGAATTTGGGCCAGTTCTTTTAGCCGCAGGGCCGTTCCCCGCCCCCACGGCCCTGTGAGCCGATTCGAAGAGGAGAGAGTCGATGGACGGAAAGATAACGGTGATCGCGCTGGTAGTGACGAATCAGGCCCGATCGCTCGAGTTCTTCACCGAGAGGGTGGGCTTCGAGAAGAAGACCGATTTCAGTTCCCCCGGAGGATACCGGTATGTCACGGTCGGCCTCAAGGGACAGGAGCTTGAGATGGCTCTCTTTGAGCCCGGTTCAGCCGTCGACCCCTCCCAAAAGGAGTGGTCGAAGAATTGGTCGCCTGCGAGGGCCCCGCCGATTCTGCTGTTTGTGCCGGATTGTCGGAAAGCATACAGTGAGATGAGTTCGCGCGGAGTGGATTTCCTTCAGCCACCCATGGACCACCCCTGGGGTACCGTCGCGACCTTCAAAGACCCGGATGGGAACCTCTTCTCGATGAATCAACCCCCCAGCGCCTGGCCGAAGAAGTAGGAGGGTAGCCCCACCGGGTTTCGGGAGCCCCCCGACTACAATCGGCGTGCGCAACACTCGTTTCGCCAAGTCGCCCGACCCTGTCGGCTGAGTGCAATGGCTCTTGCACCCAGTCGACCCGGGCGTAAGTGTGACGCCTGTTGCACGCTTCCTCTCGCCGGGGCGCAGTTCTAGGCCGGTGTAACACCGGGCAGAGCCTCCAAAGGGGAACTTTCCGACCGCGGTTGAAATCTTAGCGAAGGAATCCCGCCTGTTCGATCAAATTTCGTAGTGGGGCGCATGCGCTTTGACTTGGGCCGGGTCAGATGCGTCGTATGTTTCTTCGCATCCCGGGCACTGCACCATGTCGGGCGGCTTCGCGGCCATGCATCCGGCACGGCGGGTCTGTATAAACAGACTCTGAGAGGAGTTTGACCTCTGGTCAGACTTTCATTCGGTTGAAACACATCGCCCGGTTTTGCTGAAATCAACGTTGCAACCCGGTGCGGGCGCAACCCGAACTGAGCGGTTCGGGCCGAGCGGCCCGCGAGTAAGAGGTGGTGCTTCGGCTCCCGGGGTGGACACCCCCGCTGCGCTCCGAGGTTCCGACGATCCCGGCGTCGCGCTAGGCGCGGAACCCTCGGACTGTTTCGTAGTGGAGCATCAACTCTCCGTCTTCCATGGTGCTTGACGAGAGGAGCTTGAGGGTCGCTTGCGCCCTCATCGGACCCCAGTACTGCGGACCCTTCCCGTAGACCACGGGCTGCACGACGAGCCAGTAGTCGTCCGCGAGCCCCCGCCGGAGGAATTCGAGGATCAGTCGCGGGCCTCCTTCCGCGATGATGTTCCCGCCCTTCTCTCGCTTCAGCTTCGCAACAATCTTGGAAAGGTCGCCCTTCATGATCCGGGAGTTCTCCCATCCCGGCGACTTCAAGCGGTTCGACAGACAGACCTTGTCGACGTGGTCGAGCCACCGAGAGTAATCGATCAAGTACTTCGGATCTGTCGGTTTTCGCGCTTTCTCGGTCCAGACGCGTCGGTGACCTAGGAACGACCTCCGGCCCATGATGACGGTAGTGACATCGTCGAACCGATTCAGCCACATCTCGCGCCACATTGCGTTGGCCTCCGTCGTCGCCCTGTCCCAGCCCGGGTACTTCGGGAACGCGCCGCGGCCGTCCAGCGTCATGTACAGACTTGCGGTGATCTTTCTCATCGTGATTCCCCTGCGGCGGCTCCGAAGAGATTTGGTCTACATATAGGCGGAAATATGTCCAACGATAGTTCCTGCGATAGGAGGCGGTCTCCGGATGCGACCCGACCACGTCGGGCCACGACAGATCGCCACGAAATTCGTGACCTGTGTGCAATGCCTTTGCACGTTCAGATTGGAGAACTTCTCGCCGGGGGAGAAGCCCCGCTTGTTGACAACTCGGGCCGGTATCGCATTGGTCAGGCGCGGTTCTCATGAGGCCCCCTAACCTATCGCGGTTGGAGGATCATCCGAAATGCGGTCGATGAGACTCGTGGCCGACGGGCAAGATCTCCGGGCGATGGAGGTCGAGATTCCTCGCACTGTCCCTCGTTCTGTCTTGGTGAAGGTGAGTGCGACGGGGGTCTGCCACACGGACATCCACCTGATCTCTGGGGCTTATGACATGGGAGAGGGCAGAAAGGCCTCGACCACAGATGCGGGAAGGCGCCTGCCGCTGACACCGGGGCACGAGATTGCGGGAACGGTGGAAAGGCTCGGAAGTGACGCGGGATTGGTGGGTGTCAGAGAAGGGGATCATGTCCTCGTCTATCCGTGGATAGGTTGCGGCGTTTGCCGGAAGTGTCTTGCCGGGAAGGAGAACGTGTGTGAGGGCACCCCTGCATTCTTGGGCTTCATGAGGGATGGTGGGTATGCCGAGTATGTCCTCGTACCTGATGCCCGTTATCTCGTGAAGACCAAGGGCATGGACCCCTCCCAATCCGCGACCCTTGCCTGTTCCGGCCTGACCGCCTTTACTACGATCCGGAAGTGTGGATTGCGTTCGGGCGAGCTGCTCCTAGTGATCGGCGCCGGAGGTCTCGGAACGGCAGCAATACAGATCGCGAAGAAGACGACCGAGGCCAAGGTCGCGGTCGCCGACCTGGACGAATCCAAACTCGAGCTGGCCGCCAAACTGGGGGCGGACTACACTTTCAACACTTCCAAGATGGACCAAGCCGGCCTGACATCGAGCGTGAAGAGCATCAACCAGGGTCGGGGGGTGGATGCGGTCGCGGACTTCGTTGGGACGCCCGCAACGACTTCCTCGGGTTTCCGGCTTCTCGGGCGTGAAGGAAGGCTGGTCCTCGTGGGGCTGGTGGGGGGCGCGGTGTCGTTGTCGCTACCACAGTTCCCGCTGCGCAGCGCTCGAATCGTCGGGAACTTCACTGGCACTCTTGCCGAGATGGGCGAAATCGTCGAATTGGCCCGGAGAGGAACAATTGTTCCGGTGGTGACCGAAGGTTACCGACTTGAGGATGCGAACGAGGTCCTCGCGAAACTCGGGCGAGGCGAATTAGTAGGGCGCGCTGTACTGAAACCGTAACGACTGCTGGAGGCCAATCTCCGTACGTAGTTGTAACGCACCTTGCACGTTTTCAACTTCCGCCGATAGCTATAAGTAATATTTGACCAAGTTGTTCGATTGGCAAACCCATGACTAAGCGAATGGTGCGAATGGCGCATTGCTATCGTTGCAATCACAACTGGCGGATGCGGCGGCGAGTCCCTGCTCACTGTCCTCGATGCAAGTCGAAGCTCTACCGCACTGCGAGGCGCCCCTCTCGTGCGGCGATTCGCCGACTTTACCTTCGCTTCAACTCGCTGCCAGAACCGAACTGGGATGCGAACGGCCCGGTTCGATTTGACGTTCGTAGGAGGCGGGCCAAGGACGAGATTCTTGTGAAACACGGGATGCGGCCAAGTATCATGTATGAATCGTAAGGAATTCGAGCGCATCCTAGCCAAGGCTCGAACCGATGACGAGCGATTGACCTGGTTCGGGGCGTTACTTACCCTGGAGTCTAAGCTAGAGGGGCAGCTGATCATAGTGGGCGGGTCGGCCGTCGAAATCTACCTAACGAGCAACGAGTACGTCTCGATGGACATCGACGTAGTCGGAAATAAGGCGGCAATTAGCACGGTTCTTCGTCGATGGGGATTCGACTCAGAAAAGGGACGGGACCAGAGGGTCTATTGGGTGAAGAGCGGTCTCGGCAATGTCGATCTAGTCGGACCCACAGATCGATCGGGCCTTCCGCCCCGGGCATTTACTACCCCCTACGGAGACGTTCTTCTGGGTCCGGTCGAGCACCTCATTGTCCGAAGGCTAATGATGGCTCGCCGGAAGCGATCGAGGGAGATGTATCGTCAAGCCGCAATGCTCGCGACCCGATACAAGCGAGGTCTCGATTGGGACTACATCCGCGCTCAAGCAGCATACGAGAAGGTTCTGCCTCTCTTCGAGGAACTCAGGGAGCAGGTCGCTGCGAGACCCCCACCGAGAAAGTAGCGAACCGTCTAGCGTACTCCAGCTGGGTGCAACACACCTCGCACCTTCAGGGTAGACCGCGGCAGTGGGTGCAATGAGACTTGCACCCACTCGGCGCGGCGATGAAATCGTCGAGCCCCTGGTAGACCACGACTTATCTGGACCTCTTAGGTGAACAGGTCCTCGAGGGGGTTCTCCATCTCTCGGGCCTCACGGATCTGGACGCCCTGAGCCATTAGCTCGCGAAGAACTGCGGGCACTTCCTCGGGTCCCGAGAGCTCACGGAGGTAGTACTCCCCTTCATGGTCGTAGGCCGCGAGCGCGGGGGAAGGCTGGAGCACCCGAATCCCAAGGACGTAGCGCGAGCCCCGCACGTTCTCGATGCGGTCGAAGCGGGAGATCTGCCCCGATTTGATTACCAGAACGTAGCGGCCGATCTCGCGCGCCTCGAAGAGGTTGTGCGAAGAGTAGAGCACGATCTTTTCGCGGCTCAGCTTCAGGATGAGCTCCCTTGTCTCGCGCGCCACCTTCGGGTCGAGATTCGCGGTCGGTTCGTCGAGGAGATAGATCGACCGCTCTCGGAGGAAGATCCGGGCGATCGAGACCCGCTTGCGCTGTCCGGCGCTCAATTGGGAGGGAAACCTCGCGCTCAGATCGCGGATCTCGAGCTGGTCGAGAACGCGGTCCACGTCTCGGGACTGGGCTCCCTCGGCCCGCGCGAAGAACTCGAGGGCCTCGCGCACCGACAAGCCATCTGGCAGCCCGTCCATGTGAGTGAGATAGTGCAACCGGTCGCGGGACGACTGACGATCGATCGGTTCTCCACCGATGTACACCTCGCCCTCGTAGGGCTGTAGGATTCCCGCCAAGGTTCGAAATAGCGTGGTCTTTCCGGCGCCGTTCGGCCCCAGAACGACGTATATCGACGGCTCCGTGATCCGAAACGAGATCTGGTGCAGAACCCGAGAGCCGAGGTATCCCGCGGTGACCGACCGACAGTCGATTCCCGCGTCAGTCCCGGCGGAAACAGACGAATCCGGCACGTTCGTATCGAACCCCATGGACAACCGACCGCACCACCTAGGCCGGCGAGAGGAGCCGCTCGCGCCGGAGGAGCCGTCCCATGCTCGCGAGCAAGACAATCACGAAGATCGCGACCAGGCCCGTTGCGGACCCGAGAATCAGGAGGAGGGTCGTGGTAGAGAGAGGGCCGGACAGTGTGATCGCAACGATCACGAAGAGCGTGACCAGGGCCGGGAGGATTCCGATGAAGGGAATCAGCCCGACCGGGCTGTTGATTCCTGCCCGGGGAGAGGAGAGCGCGGTCCAGTAGACCCCGACCGTGGCCGCGAAGGCGGCGCAAGCGAACGCCATGGGAACCGCGTAGACCCCTACACCGATGGTCAGAGCGCTGGTGGCGGTGTGCCCCGCCGCGAAGTAGACCCCCAAGCTCACCGAGACACCGATCCCCACGACGATGCTCACGAGGACCAACGTCGTCAACAAGACGTTCGCGAACAGTCGGCGGGGCGAGTACCCGTAGGCGATCAGGTACTCGAGCACGCCCTTTGTCCGGTCGCTCGTGAAAACGGTGAGCCCTCCCATCGACCCCACGACCCCGAAGATCGGGACGAAGAGAGGGTACGAGCTCGCGAACGAAGGCCCCGAGAAATGCGCCAGGAGAACACCGAGCAGGAGGCTGATTCCGGTCCCGTAAACCAAGAAGAACCGGCCGGTGACCCAGGCCCTACGGACCGAGACGGAGAGAAGCGAACGAGAGACGTTCTCGGTCGCCGACTCGCTCATTTCCGCTCCCAGAATCCTAGCGCCCATAAGCCAATCGAAGCAGACGCTGAATCGGAGGATGATCTGGCGAAGGCAGGCCCGTCGGCTCCGATTAGACTACTCAGGTGGGTGCAACGTGCCTTGCACCCACTCAGGCCAAGCTACTTTCGGGACCGCGCCGATTTTGGGGTTGCGCGTCGTCGGGGTGTCGGTTTCAGTTTCCCCACCCTATACTCGAAGAAGAGAGCCCCGAGGACAGGGTGGGGCCAGTAGGCCGGTATGGGTTCGAACCCCATCTCCTGATAGAACTGAATCGCGGCGGTCATGGTCGGGAGCGTGTCGACCCGCACTCGCTCGTACCCGAGCTCTCGCGCTCGGTTGAGAAGCGCGTGGGTTAGGCGAGGCCCGAACCCCGGCCCCCGATGGTCGGCCCGCACGTAGATTCGCTTGATCTCCCCGAGCCTTGGTTCCAGTTCCCGCAGAGCGCCGCACGCCACCACTGCTTGTTGTGCGAAAGCGAGAATGATCTCTCCGCCTGGTGGTCCGTAAGTTCCCGGCAGCTCTGCAATCTGCTTGTCGATCTGCCCGAGTCCCATCTTCACATCCGAAGCGGCGGTATCTCGGTGGTCGGCGAGCCACTGCCGGTAATCCTGGAAGAGTCGGCGGACGGTGCCAATATCCTTCGACCAGTTCACCCGCCGAAGCGTAGTGCCGGGGTGGCTCTCCGGATTAGGTCGTGCTCGAACCCCCATCACCCATCACGTCCTCGACATGACAACCGGTGAGATGAATGATTGGACCCCCTCCCTTCGCTAGGGTGGGGGATATGCATCGCACACCCACCCCGAGATGGTTCTCCTTGTGCGATTCCCAAAGTTCTTCCTGCCTCCGAGCCTCGGGGGCCACATGGGTACCGATGAAAACAAGGACGTCGTCCGACGCCAGTTTGAATGCCTTAACGCAGGGAACGTAGCCGGCGCGACCGCTCTGTGGGCCCCAGGCGCGCTCAATCATGGACGGAAGGTCGATCCCGCCGGCCTTTCGAAGCTTTACGAGAGCCTCAACCAACTCCAAGAGCGCCACGTTCTACACGAAATGATCGCGGAGGGGGACTGGGTGGCGGTCCGAACCACGTGTTCAGGAGTTCACGCCAGCACGCCAAGGATTCCGGTCAATAGCGGAATCTTCAAAGATGTGAGCCCTACCGGGCGTGCTTACCAAGTTCAACACATGCACATGTTCAAGGTCATTAACGGGCAGATCACAGAGCACTGGGCGAATCGTGATGACCTGGGTGCAGCGACGCAGGTCGGGTTCGTACTACATCCGTCCTCGACCTGAACGCCCGGAGCTTCGGAATCGATGTGGCGACCAACTCGGTGCAATTGACCTTGCACCTGCCCTCTCTCGTGATTTCCGAGAGAATCGACAATTTTGAATTTCATAGGATTCCCCTAAATTCGTGCCCGGGCCGGGCACTCGCCCTCGGCGTGGGATTGCGGTCTCCTCAAATCTATTTGTACGTCCAGCCTCTGTAAGGGCCGCCTCCCCTCAGGGGAGACCGGCGAAGGTTAGGGATGACCAACGGAATCAATCGTCAGTGGCTACTCGCTAAGCGTCCCGAGGGGAAGGCGGAGGAGGCTAAGTTCCGCTGGGCCGAGGGCCCGATTCCTTCGCCGGCGGACGGTCAGGCGCTGGTTCGCAATCTCTGGATCTCCTTCCACCCTACGGCCCTACTCTCCATTAGCGCCGCTGAGTCCGAGGGGGGGATGCCGATCGGCGGAGTGATGCAGGGCGACCTTGCTTCGCAGGTCATCGAGTCCCGGCTCCCCGGTTTCGAGCCGGGTGACCTCGTGCAAGGCTTCGCGGGGTGGGAAGATTACTCGGCCATCGATGGCCAGGGATTCATACCCGCAAGAAAGTTTTCGCCGGACATTCCACCCAACCTTGCTCTCGGAACTTTGGGGGTTACCGGGATGGCCGCCTACTTCGGAGTGCTCGAGGTCGGTCGACCCCGCGCAGGGGAGACGTTTGTGGTTTCGGCGGCCGCGGGGGGCGTGGGCTCGGTCGCCGCTCAAATCGCTAAGATTCAAGGCCTTCGGGTCATTGGTATCGCCGGGGGGAAGGAGAAGTGCGACTGGCTGTTGCACGAGGTCGGGCTCGACGGGGTGATCGACCATCGCTCGGAGGATGTGGGCAAGCGGCTCGACGAGCTGTGTCCCCAGGGAATCGACATTTACTTTGACAACGTCGGTGGCGCGATTCTCGACGAGGCGTTAGCCCGGTTGCGTCAGAACGGCCGGGTCGTGCTCTGCGGAGGGACGTCTCGATACGGGAAGAATCCTCAGCCCCCAGGACCCCAGAATTACCTCGCCCTCGTCATGATCAACGGGAGGATGGAGGGTATTCTCGCGAAGGACTACCTCCCGAGATTTCCCGAAGCGGTCGCGGCCATGAGGGGCTGGCTTCGATCGGGACAGTTAAAATCGAAAGACGACATCGTGGTGGGACTCGAGAACGCTCCGGCAGCCTTCGCCCGAAATTTCACGGGTGCCAATGTCGGAAAACAATTGCTCAAGATAGCCGACCCACCCCTGCCCCTCCGACCTGAGGGTTGAGGTCTCCTCCCTCGCCCCAGCTGTGTGCAATCGGCATTGTGCCCAGTCGTGCTTCTCCGAGCGAGCGGGCAACAGTATCTACAAGTCGATATGGAGACAGCGAGATTGGAAGGGTCTGAGGCGGGTCGCCCCCGCGAGACTCACTTCTTCTTTCGGTGGACTTCCTTGTGAACGGCGTCCACGACCTCGTGGAGCTTGTCCACCTCGGCGTGAATCTTCTTGTGGATGGTATCGACTTCCTTGTGGAGCGCGTCGAGCTCCCGATGCAACGCGACGACTGCCTTGTGCTCTCCTGTCATGAGAGTTCCTCTTTCGGCAATACTCCGGTTGGTATTCAATGCTATAGCTAACCATCAGGTTCGCGAGCTCACAACCGGTCGGCCAGCCGTGAGTCCAGCCCCGAGCGTGTCAAGAAGAAGGGGGGTCCATTGTCCGCCGCGATTCAATCGTGACTTCAACACGCCTTGCACCCAGTTTCTCGAAGCCTCCCCGGGATTTCCACATCTGCGGTCGGCGTGCGGATTAAGGGGGAGCTACCATGAGGGAGCTGTTCCTCCAACTCGGGGATATCGGAATCTCCGCCATGACGAAGGTGAGGACAATTGCCACGCATGAGGTCGTCAGCGCCGCGTACCCGCGCGAAGTCACGGAGCGTGACGAGATTGGTATGGCTGTTGGGAAGGCGATCGACGAAACTCTCTCTCAGTGGAGCTACGAATTCAGTCAATCGCGACGACCGACTTTCACCTCAATGAACCGACTGGCGTCCCAAAGACTCGATCAGGAGCTCGCGGACGCCGATGTTCAACTGACCCCGGGGGATCGCGATCGACAGCTTGCCGGGATCTCCACCGTGCTACAGGCATTCCGGAAAAGCGAGGTCATGGGCCTCTCTCGGCCCAAGAGTCGATTGATACTGATCAACGAGAGCGTGGGGGTCTACGCTCAGCCCGATTACTGGAATGGTCGCGACCGGTTCTACGAGATGAAGAGCTATTACGCAAGCCCGACGCCCCCTGACGTCACCCTACAGATCCAACTTTTCCAGTGTGCCTTTCCGGGCTTCCAGGCCTACCTTGCTAGTTTCGATCGCCACGCAACACCGGTAATACCGCGAATCGAGTTGATCCCGCCGCCGGAGAGCGCCAGAGTGGAGGAGATCCTAAGACTTGCCTACCGAACCGGTGTGGACCATGGCAATGAGAAGGTCTTAGAATACGTCGATAGCCCTACCATTCGCTACTCCATCTCTGCAGGCGAAGAGATCTAGAATCCACCGAGTTGTCGGCGCAATGCGCCGCGCACACTCCTCGGAGGACGGACGGAATCTCCCCCAATGCGTAAATGCGATAGTCCGTCGATCACGGATGTAGCCACGGAAAACGGGTCACGTCGGAAGTGGCGACCATGTACCCTCCCGCGACTGGCAAACACGAGTGGCTCGAGGCCGACCGTAACGCGTCAGTCTGGGTCGGGCGAGGACGACCTTGCCAACCGCACCGGTCGCACCTTGCCCTGAAACTTAGTACTGGCTCTCGAGGCCACCCCGTGTCCAAACGACGGGCAATGACCTTGACCACGCGAACCGGCCAGGGACGGGATCGCGGTTCCCCGGGGATATACACCGCGAACGCGAACCTCGCTGCAACCTAATCTTGATTTGGTTCGTGCGGAAGACCGCTGGGGTTCGGCCGGTAAGCGAGTTGTAGGTGCAACCGACGGCACACACGATCCGTGTCTAGTCGGCGGAGACCCAAAAGTGAGATATCGCCGGATACTTTTCGCGGGACCCATGGTCGACCTGCCGAGGGAACGCGGGGTTATGCTCGACGCGGACCAGGTGACGCTCAAGTACTGTGGCTTTCCCGACTGTCGTGCGTATTCGTACCACGAACCTCTCCACCTCATCGTCTCCGAATCACGAATCTTCGCGATTTGCGGGAATTGCTATCGCACGCGACTCGGGGCTACGCATCCAAAGTAGGCTGGAAGAGGATAGGTGCAATGCGTTGCACCCACTCTCGTCTATCGGGTTGAACCGCATCGGGCAGGGCGGTGATCGCATTCGCGGAACCCGCAGTTTCCTCCGGCTTTCGGGTGAGTGTCCCGACGACAGACTGAGGGCAGCTTAATTCCGGTCAAGGGAGCGACTATCCACCTCACGGTCTCCACACTCATCAGGTAGCAACATGGCACAGCGGAGCTTGGTCACGCTTGTAGCGGCACTTGGCGGTATCCTGATCATTCTCGGAGGGATCCTGGGATTCATTCTCAGTGTCGGTCCTTACGGGTACGGACCCTACGGGTACGGCCCGCACTACTACGCCTCGGCGTACGCCCTCGTGTTGGGGGTGCTCGCCGTCATCTTCGGTCTCGTGATCGTCGTCTATTCGGGCTTCACGCAGCTTCGGGCTGCGGAGCGTAACCTGACTGGCGGAGTGGTCCTGGTGGTCCTCGGGCTCGTCACGTGGGTGATTGCAGGCGGATGGCTCCTCGTTGCCCTGGGATCGTTCTTGACGGTCTTGGCCGGCATTGTCCTCTTGGCGCTGATCCTGCTGGGCAACCCTCACATCGTGACGACACCGTCGACGCCCCCGTGAACTCGCTCGGTGTCTTCTCCGAGGCCTCGAGCACGCCCTCCGTCGACGTGAGTAGCCGTGAAGCCAGTCCCGTCAGCTCATTCGGCCTAGCCGCAACGCTCGATGGACGGACCTTCTCTCCCAAGGCGTTCTACGAAACCTTCGCCGCCTCAGCCCAGACCCGGTAGAGGTTTGCCTGGTGGGCTCCTCGCCAAGGTTCCCCGAGCGCTCGAACACGCGAAGGCGGAAGGAAATCCTCGAGGGGCATCTCGACGGCCTTCCTTCGTGATAGTCCAGAGAGTCGCGCCTCTCTGACGGTCTTTCGGATTCGCTCTAGGTACCGAATGTCGGATTCTAGCCTCTCGCTTGAGCACGGTGGACCGTGTCCCTGCACGATCAATCGCGGTCGGAGGTTCTTGATTCTACGGAGCGAGCGAATGGAGTCGAGACTATTGCCAAACCACACGAAGGGAAGCTCCATAACGGCGTCCCCCGCGACGAAGATCCGACGGTCGGGCAGAAACACCCCGACGGAATCAGGAGTGTGCCCCGGAACATGGATCAGCCGAACTTCCTCGCCATCGAGGTCAAGCAAAGCCCGCCTCCGGAACAGTCGGTCGGGCACCTTGAGGCGGAGACCCCCCGCTCGCTTGTCTCGGGGCCCGCCGACCCACTTTGGCCAGTAGCGTTTCAGGTATCTCGGCCCGAGAGTATGGCTCCAGATCGGGCAATCAAACAAGGAATTTCCCACCGTATGGTCGGTGTGCCAGTGGGTGTTGACGAGAGCCAACGGCTCGACGCCCCAGCGCTGGAGCCGCTGGAACAACCGACGAGCCTCCTTTGGCGCATAGAGCGTGTCGACTACGATCGCGTGCTTGTCCGAGATCACGATCGCGGCATTTACGCCGTAGCCCCACTCGTGAGACCCAGTGATCTGCCAAACACCTTTGGCAATCTCTTGTTCGGAGTACGGTTCCTTAGACATCAGTGCCACTTAGGGGTTCGTGAAGTGGGTTCGGGGGAGGAATCCCTTGCTTCACCTGTCGTCGCCAACTCAGAAAGACGTAGCGATGCACTTTCTTCAAGCCGAGGAAAAGGGGGAATCTCTTCAATAGCTGTGAACGTCCTTTCGTCGACACTTCGGTCGTACGTGTTACCACGACCCCAGAACTTGTTGCAACAAGATCGAATGTATCCACGATCTCGCGGACAAATCTCTGGAAACGCATATCCGTCTGCTCCATGCGGAAGGACAGGCGCTTATTAGGCACCCAAACGAGAATTCGCTGGTGGACAACACCCTGGTCCGATATGCACTCCCGTTCGCTTCCTACCCCGCCGTGACCGTCAGTCACCCGACACTGCACGGGTTGCGGGACGCCCAGTTTGAACAAGAGTGAGGACGTACCGTCCATTCGCGAGTTGCACAGCAGAGACCATACCGTACTGGCCGGGCAAGGGAAGGTTTGGCTGGTCCGGACCATCAGATCCTTCATCGACTGAACCGCGATCTCCTATCGTCACCAGACCGTAATAGAATTGTGCACGTCTCGGGCCTTTTCTCGTCTGACCCGAGCGCTGGCCCCCACTCCACGCAGGAATGCTGGTCAAGAGGAGAACCGGTGGGTGCAACCGACATTGCATCTCGGGAGACTGCCGCGGGTCAGCCTGCACTCTTGCGGACAAACTCTAGGCGAGGGGTGGGGTCGGGGGATCGAGTGCGGGCTCGTAGGGATAGGGCACTGGCCCGCCAGGCGTTGGACTCTCCGGCTTCGCATCGCGGACGATAGCGGGGTCGGGATTGGATGGGGTGGCCCCGAACGGCGGACCTGTTTCCTTTCTCTCGACAGCAAGCACGTCCGTGCCGGGAATGAAGTCAGATTTCACACATCGAATTCTCGACCGCTGCTCGCACTTTCGCATCTCAAATTCACCTTTATCCGAGGCACCCAGCGACGAGTGGGGGTTAAGGTCGTCCTTGGTTGGAATTGAGGAGCACCGCCAGGAGACCGTCGATTCGGGTCGGCCCTCTTTCTCTCAGGAGAAGTAGGCAACCGCGCTTCTAGACGGAGTGCAATTGACATGGCTCTCTGAGTGATGGCAAGACGTCGAAACTGATGACCCCCGGAATGGCATTGGCGAATCCCTCCATCACAATGTTGCGAATCCCGCTCTGGGTAAAAGCCGGCAGCGCCACGAATGCAATCGGTTGGGACCCATGGCGAAAGTGTTGGGTGGTGAGCTGTCGGGAGCCTCCAACCGGTGGGCGGGCAAACCGCGCCGTGGCGGCCTTGATCGCCGACTGGCTCGAGCTCCCCCACGCGTCAGTCCGTTGGACGAAGGCAGGGTCGTCGCGCTCGAAGATGCTTTCGGTCACCGGGATCACCGAGGATGAAATCGTTCGTCGGCTGAGGTCCCACGTCTCGACGGCAACTTTGGGATCTCAACCGCCTTGAGAGCGGAGCTACGACAACGCGGCTGGCCACCCGAGGATACTGAAATCTCGAGGAGACGGATACTCGGCGGATTGGAGGGCGCTTTCGATTTCGGCCTTCCGTTCATCGCACCCGACCGGCCTTCGATACTCGTCGACGATAGCCGACGACCTCGTTCCCCGGTCGGGCGCTCGCGTTTACCCACGACCGCTGGTGCTTTTCACCGGCGTTTGCTATGTCGCGCGGGTGTCTTAGGTCTTCATGATGTGGCGGCCCGCCGGGCGCTCCGCAATGGGGCCCTTGCCGTCCACTCGCTTGGCTGATCGCTTTCTTGCCGCTACCATTCTCGCTCCGCGTGTCCTCTTCGCCATGGTCCCTCTGGTGGATTCGGACCATATCCACCCGACCTTAACCCGCCTTAGGAACTGACGGCGAATTCAGCCTGAATTCGGCCTTCCTTTCAACTACAAGTTCTGTCAATCGAGCTCATTCGGTCGCCGCGAACTTTAGCTGCAATCGAGGTTGATTTGTACGGCACTACCTTGGAGTGGGTGCAACGCGTATTGCAACTCGCCGTGGCCTAACCCATCGAAAACGGAGTCCGGGTTCCCGTTTTCCCGGATTTCGGACGAGAAGTCTTTATCGTGTAGAAGTAGTGGGACGAGGCATGCGGTATCTCATTCGAGGAATTGTTCCCGCGGACGTAGGCAACAAGTTGGATGCATCTGGTGGCCCCGGGAAGCTCCTCGGTCACATGATGTCTCGATTCAAGCCCGAATGCGCGTACGCCAACTACCAGAGCCGCGAGATCATCCTCGTCGTGGACTTCGAGACCCCCGCCAAGCAGGCAGAGTTTATGGTCCTCTGGTCCCGGTGGTTCGGCAATTACACCGAGATGACGTCCGTCCAGCCCATGTCGGCCGTCGCGAAGGACGTCGAAGAAGCGATGGGCCACGTGAACAAAGCCCCCCAGTGGCCCTGAGGCCGCGAGATCTCCGAGCTTCTACGTTTTGGGGCCCGGCATCGCCGATAGGCAGACCTGCATGCCGGGCCAAGACCGGCTCGTCGATACATCCACCGAACAGAATTGTGTGCAACGCGGCTTACAACTACCAGATCTCGCCCGGATTTGACCTCCGGTGCAAAGCGTTTGGTGAGAAGAGTGCGGTCTCGCGGTCCGTTTCATACCAAACATCATTCCGGAGCGCATGGCGGCCGGTAAACCCACGATGGTGCAGTGCGCGGGGTGCGGAACCGGATACGATTCGTCCAACCCAGTCGAAGCGCACTCTACCCACACGGTGGAGCACATCGAGCAGGGGTAGTCCGCCAGTATCTCGGGTCGGACTCAGTTGGCCGGCGGTCGACTCTCGTCCCACTTTCGCTGTAAATCGAGGAAGCGGGGATCGGTCCGTATCGATTCGAAGAGAGGAGAATACCTCAGTTCCAAGGCCGGCTCCGCCCCCTCCCGTCGCGCCCGTTGCATCGCATCGAAGAACGCATCCACTTCGCCGAGGGCAAAGTGGACGAATCCGGCCAAGAAGATGGTCACCTCGGTGCCCTCGCTGTGGCTCTCGAGCTTTTCGATTTCGCGCTGGGCTCCCTTCCTATCCCCTCGCCGGGCCGCGAGAAATCCTCGGTACATCTCCGTCCACACGCTCGAGGGCCGGATACGTTCCATTTCGCGAATGGTCTCTTCGGCTTTGGCGTAATTCTGGTGGCTGAGATAGTACTCGGTGAGATGGGCGTTCGTTCGGAACGCGACCATCGGCTTAGTCCTCTCCCAATGAGCGAGGGCCTCGTCCCGCGTAAAAGTACGCCCGTCCCAGGAACGCCATGACGTTGACGTCCAGAGGGTCGATCTGGTGGGCGGTCTCGAGAAACTGCACGGCCTGGTCGATCTCGCCGCGCCCTGCGGCGACCTGAGCCAGCCAGCGGTACGGGTCGGAAAGACTGGGATTCAGCTCGATGGCCCGGCGAGCCTCCCTCTCGGAGCCGACGAAGTCTTCGCTCGTCAACAGGATGGAGGCGAGGCAGGTATGCGCTTCCCGAGCGCTTCGTTCAGCTCGAGGGCTTTCGTGACCTCTGCCAGGCCCCGCTTCATGGATTCGGCGTACGGTAGGGCTGCTTCGCCGCCGAGCCACGTGATGGCCTCGGCGACTCCCACTCTCGCCCGGGCGAACTTGGGGTCGCGACGGACCGCCTCGTCAAAGAACGCCAGAGCTTGCCGAATCGATTCCTCGGAGGTCTTTTCCCCATAGAGTTTCCGCCCGTGCAGGATGCTCTTGTAGGCCTCCAAATCCTGCGTGTCCGGCGTTTCGTGGATGAGCACGGTCGGGGGCTTGCGTTGTCCACCGGAGAGGTGGAGGGAGACCTGCGTCGCGATCTGCCCCGCGATGTCGTCCTGAATGGCAAAGATATCGTCGAGCGGTCGTTCGTACCGCGAAGACCAGAGGTGCTCCTCCGAGTTCGTGTCCACCAACTGACAGGTGATCCGAACCCGATTCCCCGCCTTCCGAACGCTTCCCTCAAGGGCCAGGCGTACACCCAGGTCCTGTCCGACGTCCCGGAGCGATTTGGACGACCCTTTGTATCGAAGAATGGAGGTCCGGGCGATGACTCTCAAATTGGGGATCTTCGAGGACCGCGTGATCAGTTCATCCGTGAGACCGTCCGCGAAGTAGTCATCGTTCGCGTCCGGGCTCAGATTTGCGAACGGGAGAACGGCCAGCCGGAGGCTCGAGTCGACCTGCTCCGCGGCGGGGCGGGGCCGGGCTGCGTCCGCCCAGAGGACGACCCGGTACACATCGACGGGGAACTCCACGTTCTTGAGCGTCCGGGATCCGACCTTTTCTATCGGAAGGCGGAGTTTGTTGCGTACCTGATCGTACACCGAACCCGAGACAGAGATTCCACCCGGCTCTGCCAAAGGTTCAATCCGAGATGCGACGTTCACCGCGTCCCCCACGATATCGCTCCCTTCGCCGACGACGTCCCCTACGTGGATTCCGATCCGCAGAACGATGGGCACCTTGGACGTAGGCAGGGAGTTCCGTCGGGCTACGGCCTCCTGGATCTCCACCGCGCAGCGCACCGACTCCACCGCGCTGGGGAATTCGATCAAGAATCCGTCGCCGAGCGTCTTGACCTCCCGACCCCCATGAGGCGCGAGGAGCGGTCGCACGAGGGACTGGTGCTCCTTTCGTAGGCGCAGGGCCTCGTCTTCGTCCCGCTGGCCCAGTTTCGTGAATCCTACAAGGTCGGTGAACATGATGGCGGCGAGGCGCCGGGAGCCATCTTCCACGTTCCCCGAACTCACCCTCCCTACGTTAAGGGCTACGAGTGGACCCGCCCCGTCCGGACGCAACCCATGGAATGTCTCCAACCTTGGTGAAGCGGATCGAGGGAAGAAACCCGTCTCGTTCTGCTGCGGTGTCCTGAGTTTGTTGCAACTGACATTGGACCAGTATGCCAATCTCGCACGGGCGGAAACAGCTGGCCGGGGACGGTCTCTACGGACTATGCGAGGAACCAATCAGGCCTTGGTCGAAGCCGGGAGGACTCGCGACCAGTTCTGAATGCGCGACCACTCTCGGAATGTGCGCCAGTGGACCTGCGGGTAGTCGGTCTTCAGTTTCGCGATGTCCGCGCTGTAGCCGACCCGATTGAACCAGTCATACATCTTCGCGAAGTCCTCGCTCTGCTGTCGAACCTGATCAAGTGGGATTGTCTGGTATGTCAGCTTCGTCCGGGCGACCTCCGAAATCTGTCGAGCCATCTCGAGCGGGGTGAGTTGGTCTGACGCAATGTTGATCCTCTTCCCCCGGAACGAACGGGGTTGCTCAACAGCGAGCGTCGTGAACTCCGAGATTTCTGGGAGCGAGATGATCTGCAGCTTCCGATCCGCAACAATTCCCGTCGCGAAGACTCCCTTGCCAAAGCCAGCGGTGATCCACGGTGCGAAGAAATTCTCCATGAAGAACACCGGGGCGATGATGGAGTAGTCAGTGCCGAGGCCCTTGAGATGCTCCTCGACCTCGGCCTTGCTGTCGAAGTGGGGGATACCGGTCTTTCGATCTGCATCGCTCACTGAGGAGTATACGATGTACGGGACTCCCGCCACACGCATCCCATCCAGACCCGTCTTGCCGAATCGAGTTTCAGCTGCCGAGCCTTGTTCGTACGGAGTGGCCACGAGGTACGCGACGTCGACCCCTTTCGCCGCTCGCGCGACCGACTCGGGATCCCCAAGGTCCCCGGCGACGACCTCCGCTCTTAGTTTCCTCAGCTCGCCAGCAGCGGCGCTGTCGGGCTTCCGAGTCAGAGCCCGCACGTGATGTCCTCGTTTGAGGAGAAGACGGGCGAGGCCTCCGCCTTGTTGCCCTGTTGCCCCGGTTACCAATACGCGTTTGGGTTCTGAAGACCGGCCCTCGAGCTCTTTCGAATGCGGCATGATCGGACCGGCGGGAACTTGCCTCATGCCCAGATAACCTCGGGCTGACCGAAGGGTAACCTCCTCCTTGGAAAGTCATCTGGGCATGAGCCTCCAATCCGTAGGCGGAATGCGCGAGAGGGATCCCTCCAAGGTCACTTCCACCCCGTCCTAACGAGGTGCAACTGACATTGCAACCTCGCCCCTCGGTATCTCGTGGGCCTCCCGGGTCGGATTCGTCGGCCGCCTTCGCGCAGTTACATAACCTAGGCCGGAATCAGTCCATCTTGAGTCCCCTGATTGAAGGGGAGGAGAAACCGAAGATTATGACGAAGATTTCCGCAGCTACGCTGGCGACTCTGATACCGGTCCGCAACATGAACCGTGCCATCCGGTTCTACACCAAGACGCTCGGGGGAAAGGTACGGTTCCGAGGACAGGGCGCGATGAGGAATTCCTGGGCATCCCTCACGCTCGGAAAGAACGAGATCTGGTTGATCGCCCCTCAAAAGCGGGAGAAGAGGACGCTGGCGTACTCCACATTCCTCGTTAAGAACATCAGGTCGGTCGTGAAGGAACTGAAGAGTAAGGGAGTCTCGTTTCAGCGCGCCGAGAGGATGGGTCCGGATACCCGAATTGAGGGACCGATAGCCCGCGAGTCCTTTGGGGCGGCCGCCTTCTTCAGGGATTCCGAAGGAAACGTGCTGATGATCTGGCAGAACATCCCCTCCGTCTGATCGGTGGGTAGGACGGACCCCGGTCCGGCGTCGCCTCTGCATCTGGGTGGGGTGCGGCCTCCACCCAGCGGTCCGACCCGCTTCGTCTCAGAAGGCGTTCGTCAGCTTTCCGACATCCGGTCGTCCGGGGCGGTCTTCGCGTTCAGTCATGAGGCGCTGGCCACCAAGGGAGGTCGTGACCAGTCTCCTCAACGACGGACGGACAGGGGATGCCCATCGATCTCGACCGTTGCCCCCTGGTTAACGACCCATCCGAAGAACGGAGCGGCGTTCTTCCCGCCGGCATTGCGGTTGTTACCGAGTGAGACCATCACGGCTCCGAGTTCCACGTCCTCGAGTTGCGGGGTGTCGTGAAGATGTGGATTCAGCCCGATGCTGAGGAGACCGGGGCGGTCGCGTCCCTTCCCGCCCGTCTTGAAAGTCTCGTCGAACCGCTCCCCGCCGCGTGTGAACTCGGCTTTGGTCAGCTTTCCGTGGTGAAAGCGGAGGACTCCGCCGGTCGCCTTTCCATCGTCATAGTAGCTCGTTCGGTTAGCCACAATCGTCCCCTCCGCCACGGTTTCATCGAGTGCCACGCGAATCGAGCCGGCCGGTAGGTTCAGAAGCATACGGAACGGCCGCTTCAGGTCTTCCGGGGTCAACCGACCCGTGTTGGAAAGGGCCCGTCGTCGGGCCAACCCGAGGGTCAGGTCGGTCCCTTCCTCATCATGGATCCGCACGCTCTTTCCCCGTTCCAGCGCCCTCGTGATCGGAGCGGCTGTCCGGCATAGTGCGTCTGGCGAAACCATCGTCGCGCGAATGACCTGATCGCGCCATTCCGATTCATCTACGCCGTACGCTCGTGCGAGCGTCGGGAAGGGTCGCCCGATCTCCATTCGGGCACCCCGGAGTCCAGTCTTGGCGGCCGTGGCGTACCATCTCGGGTTGAACTCGAACAATCGGCCCGCCTGCTTCGGCGGGAGCGCGTTGAGCCGTACCCGGTCGCCTGGGCCCCACATGTGGATGTAGACATCGGTTTTCCCAAGCGCGGCCCACTCGTGGGCGGGGGCTTTCCCGAGGACATCTTCCTCACCGTCTGCGACAGCGTCCCACCAAGCCGTCTCATCCTCGTAGGGGACCAGCGTCTGGGCACCCAATCGGCGCGCCTCTCGAGCGAATGCCACCGCCCATGGGAGAGTGTGGGTCCACGCTTCGATGATGACGTGCTCGCCCTTCCGAAGGCGTAGGTTGTTCGTGAGGACGGATCGGGCCAGTTTTGCGCGGGTCGCGCGGCTGACGGGTTCGTTCGCCATGGCGGGTGGAATCCCACGGTCGTACTTACACAATTACACCCCCCGTAGGGGGCAGAGACAAGTCGCGCTCGCGGTTATCGGGTGGAACCCCGACGGGCGTTACGGGGATCTCGCTCGAAGATTTGACGTCGTCCGAGGCTCGTACCGCGAGTGGATTGATGTTGGTTCTTCACGTGTTGGCGCTTCTTCTTACCCACGGGCTCGACGTATTCCTCGCCGTCGATAAAGCCCGAGTCAACGCGGTGTTGGTTTCGGCCTGCATTACAACCTGCGCTTCACGGCGTTGGCCCGCGATCCGGCCCAGGGAAACAATCAACTAGGGTCAACCCCGGGGGATACCCGTCTCGCACCCACACCCATTCAGGGGCGCTGATTGCCCTGGGACGAGAGAGCGAAGGGAGCGAGCAGCGGCGAAAGCTTGCCGGTAGTCACGGTCTCGGCGACCAGCTCCCCCATGGCGCTCGCGAACTTGAACCCGTGACCGGAGCAGGCACTCACGAGCAGGACGTTGCGACTCTCGGGATGGAAATCAACGATGAAGTTCTTGTCCGGCGTATTCGTGTAGAGACAGCGTGCCTGCCGACGGGGTTTTCCCGATAGCCCGGGCAGCCGCTCAGCCGCAAATCGACGAACGGCACGAAATTCGCGTGTCGAGCTCGGCGGGCGCTGGGTAAGGTTTCGGACGGGTTGGCCCTCGCATCCGCCGATCTTGACGCCGTCGCCCACGTCCGGTGTGCCGTAGTAGTAGCCTCCTCGGGCATTGTACCAAACGAACGCGGGCATCGACCGGTACGGGGCGCGCGGTCCTTCACGCGGCCGGAACCAGTACACCGTCTGCTGTTCTACGTTGAGCGGGAGCTGCAGATCGGGAACGAGGCCAGAGAGCCAAGCTCCCGCCGACAAAATCAGATTCTGGGTGATGTATTCCCGGGCGGCGGTACTCACAACGATCTTTCCGTCGGAACGTGATCTCCAACGAATGACGGGGGAGCTCCATCGGAACGAGACGCCGCTCTCATGGGCGAGCCGGCGGTAAGCGCGAATCGCTCGCTCGGGAAAGAGGACTCCTCCACCCGGGTCCCAGAGCACTCCATCCCCTCTGCCGAATTGGAAAGCTGAGAATCGTTTCTGGGCACGCTCGACATCGAACGTCTCATGGGGCAGGGCGAAGCGTCGGGCGCTCGCTCTCGCGCTGGCAAGTTGATTAGATTTCGAAGGGCCCGCGAGCAGAACGCCCGTGGGTCGAAAGATCTCGTTCCCCGCCTCCTGGCCCAGACGCTTCCACAGACGACGGGCTCGAAGAACAAGGGGGACGTAAGCCGAGCCTTCGGCGTAGGCCGTGCGGAGAATTCGGGTGCCGCCGTGGGACGAGCCGAACGCATGATTCTCGTGAAATCGTTCGAGGACGAGGGTGCGGCCGGGGGTTCCTGAGAGGTGGTAGGCGGTGGAAGTGCCTACCGCTCCGGCACCTACAACGATGTGATCAAGATCGTTCTGGCGGAATCCCACAGTCGGTTTGCCCTCGACCCAACTTCGGTCTTTGTCGGTCCTCTACTCGGCCATCGATTCGGACATAGTTCAGATCAGAGGATGATCTTCTCTTCCTGAACAACCCGGTGGGTCAGCGAAAGCCGATCGAGTCGATAGGTGTCTCCACTGAAGAGTCGGGCTTCGGATTTGCCCTCGCACGCGGCGGCGACGAGCCGGCCCAAGGAATCGGCTTTCATGATCCCGCTCCCCGAATCACCGCCGACGAAAATCACCCCGTACGGCTCCTCCACGAGCACCGGTAATCCGTCGGGGCTAAAGTTGTAGTATCCGCCCCACGAATTCTCGAGGCGAACTCCCGAAGACTCGAACTTGGGGAAGTAGGGGGTGACCCCCGGAAGCAGGTCGGTCCCGAAGGCCTCCCGGTCGCCCATCTCCGCCATGTTGTAGTCGAGTCGCCCGTCTCTTCCGGGATCCTCCCGGGTACCGATGGGGTGCGCGACGGTGTCCACACACCCGAGCCACATCTGGCGCTGCCGAAAGATCGGCTTGAGGGTCGCTCCCGTGGGCAGGATGAGGAACGGGAATCGTGCCTTGCCGTGGTTCGTGTCGATCGGAGCAACGGGAGGTTCCCAGCCCAGGAGCTCCTCCACCGCGGCACCCGAGACCGAGCAGAGAACCTGGCTTCGGGGACTGCAACCGGTGGCGACTCCCAAGGGATGGAGGAGTTTTTCGGACCATGCCCCCCCCGCGACGATGACTTGATCGGCCTGAACCGACCGGCCGTCACCGAAACTGACGTGTGAAATGCGAAGGCGTCCCTTCATGTGCGCTTGGAAGGAAAACGGCCTTTTCGATGGCTCGTGAAGAAGGATTTCCTCCCTCCCTTCGAAGGAGAGGCGCTGAACCACCGAATCGAACGCGAACTCAACTCCGAGGCTCTTGGCTTGTTCGTAGTAGAAGTTGGCCAGCATCTCCGGGGCTAGAGCGCCGCAATCCCGACCGAACAAACCTCCGCTGATCGGCTCCGGAGGGTCGGCCTGGTCCCCGTCGTACCATTTCGTGGGGGTGGTCACGAGACCCGGGCACGATCCCAACTGGTCAAGGCTCAGGCGCTGCGCCTCGATCGACCCTTCGCTTCGAGATACAATGGAGCTGTACTCCTTCATCTCGGTCTCGGGCAGCAGCCAAAGGTAGCCATAGAGGTCCAGAAGCGGGGTAGGCGTCCGGAGCTCCTCGTGTTCTTCCATGAGCCGCCGGTAGAACGAGATCGAGCTCCGGGCCAGCAGGTGGTTATCGCTCGAGCTGAACACATCACGCACCATCGCGGCGCTCGCGCCCATCGACCCTTCGCCCGGCCGGGACCGCGCCTCGGCCACCAGGACGGAAAGTTCCGGGCGGCGGTGGATCAGATGGTACGCCGACGCGAGGCCCATCGCCCCGGCACCGACAATCACGACGTCATAGCGGTCCTTCGTGGGCATATCGTTCGAACTACGCTCGGCCGAAATCTGAAAAGCTTATCGCTTGCGAGATTCCCTCGGGAGTCCGTCCATGAAGAACCCCCTCAAGAGTCGCCTCGCAACTTCCCGGAAGCCCTGCTTCGGGACGTGGATCTCCTCGTCGTCCCTCGTTTCTCTCGATGCGCTGAAAGGGATGGGATTCGAGTGGTTCATGATCGATACCGAACACGCTCCGGTGAATCCCGAAACCCTCGCCGCGATGGTGGCACTGTTGGGAGACGGAGGCCCAGCGCCTTTGGTTCGCGTGGGGAACGTGGACCAGTATCTCATCAAGCAGGCATTGGACGCAGGTTCTCAAGGGGTGCTCGTCCCACTCGTGGGCACGGAAGCTCAGGCGAGGGCAGCGGTCTCGTTCGCCAAGTACCCGCCCATCGGAGTGCGAGGGGCCGCCGCGGCAGCGGCCTCCCGCTACGGCGCGGAACTGTCCTCCTATCTGAGAAGCGCCAACGAGGAGACGCTGGTCGGGGTCCAAATCGAGACTCAGGAAGCGTTGGACAATCTCGAGGCGATCGCGGGCGTGAACGGCGTCGACATCCTCTTCGTGGGACCGCAGGACCTGACCCTGAGCTTGGGCCTCGTGGACGACCGTAAGAACCCGAAGGTGCGGGCCGCCATGCGGTCGGTGGTCGAAGCGTGCGAACGGCACGGTAAGGTTCCCGGGACGCTGGTCATCGACGCCGAAGAAAAACGGGTGGCGGTCGACCTCGGGTTCCGGTTCATCTCCCTCGCTTCGGACATTCGATTCCTCTTGAACGGGGCGAAATCCCTCCGAGATGGCTGAGCCGAGCCGTGCGCGAGTCGCATTGTCGGGTGGGAAGCGGCTCCCGACCCCGCCGGTAAGTTGAGTCCAACTGACGGAGGGGATATGGCCGCCCGGGCGCAGTCGGTGGCGGTGACCGAGATGGCAGACACGGCGACCGGTTCCGCGACCATGACCTCCCCTCCCAGAGAGAGCGATTTTCCCTCCCGAGCACGCGTCGTGGCGTCGATCCTCGGGCCCGTGGCGTGGCTCAGTTTCACCTTACTCTATGTGGGGTTCTGGGCGCAGGGATTCTCACTCTTCCAGAGTGTGATCGTGATCCTGGTCTCGGCGATCATCCTGGCGGGTGTGATGGGAGCCATCTGGGCCTCCTGGGGAACGCGCCACCGTTCCTGGTCTTGGGACCGGTAGGCCCGGCGAGTAACCGAGGGCGCGCCGCTTGTTGCAACCTCGAATCGCACTTCCGTGGATGGGTGAACTCCACAACCTTTTCTTCGGGTGCGATTCCCCGGAACGTGCCCGTCCGAGAACATGACGGCTTTGTTCGGGTGACAGGGTTTCGGCTCTACCTTCGGACAATCGAACCCGATTCGTACTCGAGCACGATCCTAGCCCTCCACGGAGGACCCGGCGCGCACCACGAGTACCTGCTCCCCCTCGCCGACCTGGCGGAGCGCGGGTATCGAGTCGTCTTCCTAGACCAACTCGGATGCGGCCGGTCGGACCGATCGTCCGATCCGTCCGTGTACAACGTGGAACACAACATTGAGGAGGTCGAGGCGGTGCGGAACGAGCTCGGACTTGGGCGGATCCATCTCGTCGGGTCGAGCTACGGTGGGCTGCTGGCCCTCGCCTACGCGATCCAGCATCAAGACCATCTGAAAACCCTCACGACGATTGGCGGCTTGGCCGACGTCCCGTATGCGGTGGCCGAGATGCGACGACTCATCGAGGCCCTTCCCAAGGAGTCCCACGCTGCGATCAAGAAGTACGGCGATCTCGGATACTTCAGTGACCCAAGGTATCTCAAAGCGGTGGACGAATTCTACCATCGCCATCTGTGTCGTTTGCCAACATGGCCGCCGGAGGTTTCCCGCGTGCTCACCGAGACCAATTTTGACGTCTACGGACGAATGAACGGGCCGAACGAGTTCACCATCACCGGGACGATTAAGGACATCAACCTCACTCCTCGCCTCTCCACCATCCGAGTCCCTACGCTGGTTACCGGGGGACGGTACGATGAGGTAACGCCCAACGTCGCCCGACAGATCCGCGACCACATTCCCGGAGCCCGCCAGGTAACCTTTGAGCAGAGTTCTCACGTACCCTTCTGGGAGGAACGGCCGGCCTTCATGGACGAGGTTGCCGGATTCCTCCGGTCCCACGATTGAGCCTACGAACCTCCCTGCCGACCGTGCCCAATTGATTTAGCCCATGAATTTGTCTATAGCTCGGGAGACCCGGCGAAGATCGACGGTACGGAACTATGAATACGGAGATTCAACCGGCCACTGAGCGCGTTCCGGTCCGCGGAAAGGGGCGCGCTTGGTGGGCGTACTCGGAGTACGTCGTATTCTCGCTGGGAATCATCCTAATCCTGCTGACCGCCTACCTGATCGTCAAGGCACCGGGAGTATTCTCGGTCGACCTGCCCGGAGCGTTGCTGGGAATCGCCGCGTTTCTGATCGGGCTGGCGATCCTCGACCGATTGCCCCGCGATGTCGAGGTCGGTGCGGACGGCGTCGAATTTCGGTATTTCCTCAGCCGGATCGTCCTGAAATGGAATCAGCTCGCGGCTCCGACTCTCGTGGGAACGGAGTTCGTGGCCTTCCGGGCGGTGGCGGGAACTCGAGGCGTTTGGGGTCCACTTACAGTCACTAGCCAGCAGGCCCGCGACATCCTCTCCCATCCCGGCTCGCCTCCCTTCGACCTGCCCGAAGACCTCGTGAACGCACTGAGCAGGTGAGGAGCCTCCCCCAACGAGGCGACCTCGGGGCAGGAGTGGGTGCGACGGCTCTTGCACCCGTACCGAGCCGAGCTATCCCTTGGTCAATGAGTTGCCGATCACCCAATAGTGGCGTACCCCGGTGATGGATTCCGGCTCGGCATCTCCGCCCACCAGTCCCTCATTCAACCACTTCTCCAGTCGGCGGCCAATCTCCGCGATGGCAGCTCCGTCGTCCGGGTCATTTTGGGTGGTGGCTCGCCCGTCCGTGGGTGTCAGACCCCGCGAGCGCAAGCTCTTCCAAACCTGCTTGGCGGTCACGGAGTTCCCTTTGTGACGCGCGAGGTACGCCAGAATGAACTCGTCCGCGGCGCCGTCAGTGTCCACGGAACCCGAAAACTGTACCCTCATGAGTGGACCTACCCAAGACCATCCGATCAAGATATTTCAGCGGGTCGGTGCGGGCTTCACGCGCCTCGGTTCGTCTTTGCTTGCGCCCCATGCCTTATTTCGTAGCCTCCTCATTCTCATCAAGCGAGGGGACGAGATCATGGTCTTCTACGTCGTCATCCGCGGTCCTTTGGGAGTCGGCAAATCCACCGTCGCCGAAAGTTTGGCCAAACGGATCGCCGCGGAACACATCTCCATCGACCGGATCCTGGATGAACATGGTCTGGAGGAGTGGGATGGTGGTTACATCTCGCAGAAGAGTTTCCTGCGGGCCAACGCGCGGGCGATCGAGCAGGCCCGAGTCTTCTTAGAACAAGGGACACCGGTGATCTTCGATGGGAACTTCTACTGGAAGTCCCAGATCGAGGACCTACTCATCCAGCTGGACTATCGCCACTTCGTCTTCACCTTGAAAGCTCCGCTCGGCGTTTGCATCGAGCGGGACAGCGGACGCAAGCCTCCGCACGGGATGGAGGCGGCGCGGGACGTCTACGCGAAGGTGGCGGAGTTCGATTACGGCACCTTGCTGGACGCAACTCGACCGGTGGGGTCGATGGTTCGCGAGATCATCTCACAACTTCCTCGGGAACACATTCCTTGATCTCGAACACGTTGCCCTCGGGATCACGGAAGTAACACCAGCGGCCGCCCGCCGCAGCATCTCCTTCGATTCGCGTCACGGGCTCCACGCCGCGGGCGATCAGCTCGGCTCGGGCAGATAGGATGTCTTCGACCGCGTACCCGACTTGGTATCGCGCCCGATCGTACTGTGGGTCGTTGTTCCGTTGAATCAGCTCGAGCAGGTTCCCGTTGCCTAGGTCGAAATGCACCCAGTCGGCGCCCGCTTTGACTTCGGTGAACCCCAAGACCTCGCGATAGAAGCGACGTTGTTCTGCCAGATCTTCGACGACGACCCCGATCCAGCACGGCCAGGTCAACTTCAGGGCCATGGTGCTTTACCGGGCCGGACTCCCGACGGCAACAAGGTTCGTCATGGCCCCCTCCTTTCGAATCCGGATCAAGGGGGCGTATTCGTCGGAAGCATACCAACCTCGCAAGGATTCCATCGACGGGAATTCGAGAAGCACCACTCGCGGAGGTTTCCAACTCCCTTCCAGCACCTCCGCTTCGCCCGCATAGAGTACTCGGCCTCCGTGCTTCTCGAGAATTGGAGCGAGCTTCTCGCGGTATTCCTTCTGCTTGACGGCGTCGTGCCACTTGATTTCCACGATCAGGTACGCAGGCATCGGTTCCGGGCAAGTGAGCACCGAATAGAAGTCTCTTTTCAGGTTCGCGTTCGTCTCGAGCGCCCTCCGCCCGGGGGCGGGCGCAACGGACGTTACAACCAGCTCTGCGCAACTCCTCGGGTCAGGCGAACTCTCCTTGCGGTCGAAGGAATTTCACCACGTACCCGTCCGGGTCGTTGATCGTGAACGCCGTGCCGTAGGGCCACTTCCGAAGACGAGACTCGATCTCCGCCTTGGCTTTCTTGGCGCGGTGGTAGACCCCTTCCACATTCCGAAGCTCGACGTTGACGATGACCCCGCCGCCAAGGTTGGAGCTCACCCACTTTGTGTAATCGCGGTATTCTCCGCCCCCTCTGCCGCGGGTGATTCTTCCGAGAGCGATGACCGCATCACCGAGTCCGACTCCCGCATAGAGGAGCCGTCCCTCGTCGTCTTTCCACTTCCAGCGGGCCGTGAAGCCCAGCGACCGGTAGAAGGCGACCGATCGGTCCACATCCTTGACGTTGAACATGACGCTGATCAAAGCCTTCATCCAATTCCTGTGCCCGCCGAGGAGTCGAACGCTTAAGTTGACTACGATGACTCGGATTTCATGACCAGGTCGAGATCTTCACCGGGCCGTCGCCTGAATGTTTATGGCTCCTCCCGGATTCCTGCCGACGTGGACCCGAGAGAGCGTGAGTTGCTCACCGGAATGGGGAATTGTTTCGAGGCCTGTGGCGCAGACTTCGAAGGGACCGTGGGGATGGTGGCCGATTCTCGACACCGCACCCGCGAGGACGTGAAGCAGACACTCGCGTCGATGGCGAGCCGCTACGCATCCGACCCGGATTATCAGAAGCTGCGAGGTCGCCTCCCTCTTTCGTTCCCTTTCTAAGGAGGCCGAGTGGGACTTGTGACGAAATGTCCGGCGTGTCGGGTCGGATTCGCCCGAGGAGACTATCCCGCGCTCGCCGAACACCTGGTCGATCGGGCTGAAGAGAGCGATTCGGACCATGTCCGGTGGCTCAACCAGAATCTCACTCGTACGAAGACCGACGCGAAATCCATGATCCCAGCTCTGGAGGCCTTCTTCGACCTGGGTTCCGCTTCCCTGAACAGCTGGGTGAAGGCGCGGTTCATCACGAAGTTCTTCGGAAAGGCTCCGCACCCGTTCGTGGTGGCGTTGCAGCACCCATCACGAGCCACCCTGCTCGGCTATGTGGTCGAGCACCAACACTTCCTGCGCCAATGGGTGCGCTCGTGTGCGTTCATCATGGCCCGCACCGACCGGCCCGAGGTCGTCCAGTACGAACTCGACAACCTTACCACCGAGTACGGCGGCTTTGGGCCCGACCGACCGTCTCACTACGAACTCTTGCTCCGCATGGGAGAGAGTCTAGGGGTCGACCGCTCCACGGTCCTTTCCACTCCTCCCTTGGCCGCGACCCGCCGGGCGATCGAAGAATGGAACGAGATGGCCACCCGGGAGCATTGGGTCGCGGTGCTGACCGCCATGCACGGCCTGGAACTGATCGCGAATCGCAACCTCGTGGACGACGGCGCGTCGGTGCACTACTTTGATCCGTCGATCCTGGGCGGCCACGAGATCACGCCGGAGTCTCAGGGGTTCCTGCGGGAAGGGTACGAGGCGGATGTGGGACATTCGGACGAGGCGCTCGCCCTCGCGAACCAGTTCGCGGGCGAGCTCGATCTGGTCGAAGAGGTCCAGTCCGTGTTCCTTCGCTCGATCGACCTGTTCGACGATTACCTCATCGCGCGGCTCGAACGGGCGGGGGAATTTGAAGCGTAACTACGAAGGCTGTGCCATCTGCAACTCGACCTGGGGTAACGTCTGGGCGGAGGTCGAGGGCGAGAAGCTGTTCTTCTGCTGCGATATCTGTGTCGTCCAGTACCGAGGACTCATCGAGAAGGTCAAGCAAGCCACCGGATGGAGCCAGATCGACTCGATCGATATCTCGGGAGATCGCCGCGGTCGTACTTGTGACGTCGCCGCGGGTACGGCCCGCGCGCGGTTCCTCTTCGCGTTCAATTCCGAAGGAAAGATCCTTCGCTTCCAACCGGCTCCCGCTCAGACGCCTGGTTGACAGCGTACGCCGTGTGCGGAAATCGTCGGGTCGACCCTTCCGTGACCGTCAAAGGATCGTTCGCTCCCCAGTGGTACCCACTCCGGGTGAGCTACGTTCTTATGACCGAATCGAGGTCTTCTGCACATGTCCGCAAATCCGTCTTCCGCGACAACCTCGGTCCGTTCACGTGATTTCGACTTCTTCCGAAGCATACGGCTTCGGGTGTTGACCTCGATCGCCGCGAGCGTCGGCTGGCTCAGTCTGACCCTGCTCTACCTTGCCTTCTGGACCCATGGCTTCAGTCTGGTTCAGAGCATTGTCATCGTTGTCGTTTCGCTCCTGGTCCTCGCGGCGGTCCTCCTGGGGAGCTGGATCTCCTTCGGATTGGGATTCGTGGGTCGCTGGACCGACTGAGCTCGGCCGTCGC
This sequence comes from Thermoplasmata archaeon, assembly GCA_035272385.1. Lineage (GTDB taxonomy): Archaea > Thermoplasmatota > Thermoplasmata > Lutacidiplasmatales > UBA184 > Lutacidiplasma. The sequence continues at coordinate 116,310 of DATEQS010000042.1, read as the reverse complement.
CGGCCCGAACGTTCTTCAGCGCCGGGCCCGGTTTCCGCCGAGGGGGACCTGACGGCGGCGGGCAGCGATCCTCTTCTGACGAGCCAGATGATGACGCTTCTTTCCGGCCGCCGAGGGGCGTTTTCTTGGTTTCACGGTCATCGGAGGGTCCTTTCGGGGCAGCAGGTCGTGCCACTCCGTACGACATCATAACGCCGAGGGGTGAAGGACGGGGGCCGGATTGGCTCGGGGAGCGACCGCTCAACTCGTCGGTGAAGTGAGAAGGTTGATGAGTTCGCGGACCTCCTGGGCCCGCCAATGACCCTTTCTAAGGCTCAACGAGAATTTCATCGAAAGACGGGGGCTCGCTGCTTCAACGAAGCGTGGGAGTACCTCGAGAAGAAGCGTCGGAGCAACGACGATGACCGGCGCATGCTCACCCTCGTCCACGCGTCCCGTTTCCATTGGGGCCTCGTGGGGCAAGCTCGGGAGCGTGCCGTGGCGGATTGGCAGGTTTCGCGAGCGTATGCGGCGGTCCACCAGCCTCAACTGTCCCTGTTGTTCGCGCGCTCCTCCCTCGAATTGTGCGAAACGAACCACCTGTCGGAGTTCCTGTGCACGGCGTACGAAGCCATGGCGAGGGCGTTTGCGGTGGCCCATGATCCGCGATCGGCCAGGAAATACCTCCGGAAGGCCCGCGCCCAACTGGACGCGTCCTCGGTGGACGATGAGGGTCGGAAGATCTTCCTGAGCCAGATTCGAGCGACGGAGAAGTTGATCCATCGGACGTGAGGTCCCGCCGTCGCTTCTCCCCGAGCCGAGGGTGCTTTCGAGACCACTCTTCTTATCCCGGGAGAATGAGTCGTCTCGAACGAGAGCCGTGAACGACCCGGGACCCTACTATCGACCCCCGGGGGTAGGCGGTCCCCCGGCGCGAAGCCGCATCCGCTGGTTTCCGATCATCATCGGGCTCGTCTTTGCCGGGGCGGCGCTCGTGATCCTTCTGTTGTTGCTCTACCCCACTACCTTCGGGATCGCTTCGCCCTCGTACCGATACAGCCCGTTCGGGGGCGTGTTCTTCCTGTTCTTCATCCTCATCGTGGTCTTCTTCATCGTACGAGTTGCGTTCTGGAGCACGCGTGTGAGCCGCACCGGTCGACGCTCCGGAGGGAACTACCCGGACGGAGGGTACGGACCGAATCGACCCGTGATGGTCGCTCGGATGCGCTACGCGCGCGGAGAGATCACGCGAGAGCAATACGACCAGATCATCCAGGACCTGGGCCGTAAACCCGGCTCTCCTTAACCCGAATCGGGTCCGGGAGTCGTTCCGGAGAACGTGCCCGGCTAGGAGAACCCGGCGACTCTCGCCTGGCGGACCGCGTCCGCCGCCCCCTGGGTCCACGGGTCCCCGTGCCCCGGAAGGACGACGTCCGCGCCCAGGTTCTCGACCTTTGTCAGAGAGTCCAAGGCCTGCTGACTATCGCGGTTGAGTCCGCGAGGCATGATCTGAGGGCCTCCCCGACCGGTGAGCGGATTCCGGGTCACGAGCGCGTCTCCCGTGAAGAGGAGGCGGCGTTGGGGCAGGAAGACTGCCGCCATGCCCGGGGTGTGGCCCGGCAGGTGTACCGCTTGGGGACGCCCCGGCACCTCGAGCGTCTGGCCGTCCGAGAACGTGGATACCTCGAGAATGGGAACGATGTTCACGCCTCCGTGTCCCAGCAGCCCGAAGAGCGTCCGCCATGCCTCGGCGTAGCGAAGGTACGGCCGGAGGCGCGCCTCGTTCTTCCCTTGCTTCGCTCCCTTCGCGACGAGGGAATCGGCCTCGTGGACCCAGACCGCGGCGCTCTCGTGCGAGCGCGCTCGCTCCGCGAAACCCGTGTGGTCCGAATGCGCGTGCGTGAGCAGGATCGCCTTTAGGTCACGGGGAGTTCGGCCCAGGGCGGCCACACCCCGGGTGAACAATTTCCAGTCGCCGGCGACTCCCGCATCGACGAGGATGAATTTGCCGGCCTCCTCGACGAGATAGAAGTTCGAAATCCCGTGTGAGAACCGATGAACGCCGGGGGCGACCTGCATGTACACACTCCAACTCGGTGGACTCGAATCTTTACGACATGTTGGCGGTACATACGGTTTCGTGGAATTCGAGGTTCCCGAGCCCTCCTCCCGTGGAGGTTCGGGTTCGAAAGGGGGATATCATGGGTCCGGATTCGCCCCGCCTGTGGCGGCGATCTCTCTCCCTTACGGATCGTCGGGATGTCGCAGACCCCCCAGGAAGCTCCCGTGACTGAACCGGCTCCACCGGGAGTGGAACCCGAGCGAACCACCGTAACGAGCCTGCTTTGGAGATTCGAGGTCAATCGCAAGGGTTTCGACGATCCTCGCTTGGAATATCGCAGGCTGTTCGCCGAGGTCTTCGGAACGTTCTTCCTCGTGACGGTCGCCGCGGGCGCCGCGGTGGTATCGGCGACGAGCCACGGGGCGGTGGGCCGGGTCGAAGCGGTCGTGGCCCCGGGCCTCATGGTGATGGCGATCATCCTGTTCATGGGCGCGGTATCGGGAGCTCACCTCAATCCGGCGGTGAGCATCGCCTTCGCGGCTCGGGGGGACTTTCCCTGGAAGCGGGTTCCCGGATACATCGCGGCCCAGCTCCTCGGCGCCACGATCGCCTGCGTGTTCCTATGGGCGATGTTCGGCAATGTGGGGATGCTGGGGGCGACCGAGCCGGGGCCGGGAATCTCGGACCTCCAAGCGTTGGTCATGGAGCTCGTGCTCACGCTCGGTCTCGTCAGCGTGATCCTCGGGACCGCATCGAAGGCCCAGAACGTGGGCCCGATCGCCGCGTTGGCCGTCGGGGGTTACATCGCGCTTGCGGGGTTGTGGGCAAGCCCGATCAGCGGCGCCTCAATGAACCCGGCCCGGTCGTTCGGACCCGACCTCATGATCGGCAACTTCGCCCACTACTGGGTCTTCCTCGTGGGCCCCCTCGCTGGAGCGCTGCTTGCGGTCGGCGTGGCCTACGTGCTTCGGGGTCCTGGCGGTGACCTCCCCGCGATCCAGGCCGCCCAGGGTCGGCTCGAGGAGTTCCTTCACCTTTCGCCGAAGGCCGGACCCCCTACGGGTCCGACCGACGCGGACTCCGAGGAAGGTACTCCGTCGCCGCGAGGTCCCTAGCCGACCGGCTCGGTTTCCGAGGGGACCGGATCGGACGGCCGAGGGATGGGTCGAGACGCCCTGTCCCGAAGGGAATCGCGCGAGACCGGGCCGCCGGACCCCAGCGGTCGGACCACCCGGTGGAACAGTCGCGCCGAGAGCGCCTGCGCCGCTCTCACGGCCACATAGATGCAGAACGCGATCGTGACGATGAAGAAACTGACGGGATACGGTTCGTACCACGCGATGAAGAGCCCGGCCCAGGAAGCGAATAGGGCGACCCCGACCGAGACCACCACGGCGGTCAGCGGGCGCTTGGTCAATCGAACGGCGATCGCGGCGGGGGTTACCATCATCGCGAAGATCAGGAGCACTCCGATGACTTGGACCGCGATCGAGATGGCGACCGCGAGCAGAAGCATGAAGGTCAGGCTCAGGAAGCGCATCGGCAAGCCTTTGGCGTCCGCCACGTCCTCGTCGAGCGAGGCGAACAGCAGAGGTCGGTACACCAGCACCAACACCGCGAGCACGACGAGGCTCGCTTCGAGGGTGAAGAGCACCGAACTATCGCTGATGCCCAGCACTTCTCCGAACAGGATCGAATAGGCCTCGGTGGCGTAGCCCGTATACAGACTGAGGAACAGCAAACCCACCCCCAACGAGAAGGCCAGCACGGTCCCGATTTCCACATCTCGATTGGTGGCTCGGGTCCCGAGCAACGACATTCCGGTGCCGGCAGACATCGTGAACAAGAGCAGGCCGTAGACCGGATTGACGCCGAACAACACAGCTCCGGCAGCGCCAGAGAATCCGACATGACCGAGCGCGTGGGTGGCGAACGCGGAGCGACGGAGGACGACAAAGTAGCCAATGATCCCGGCGACGATTGCGATGATCGTCGCGGCCTCGAAGGCGTTGCGCATGAAGTTGTACTGCCACATGTCGCGGAGGTCGGTGACGAGGTTCCAGCTGAACGGAGGGATGCCCGCGCTCATTCGTGCTCATCTCCGTGGCCTTCCTCGCCGCCCACGATCACGATATTGTTCCGCGAATCTCGCAGTACTTCCACGGGGACACCGTAGAGCGCCGAGAGACTCTCCGAGGTCAGGACGGCGGAGGGAGCCCCGGTGGCAACCTTCCCGTTGGCGATGTAGATTACCTTGTCCAGACACTGGATGAGGGGGTTGATGTCGTGCGCCACGAGGAGCGTGGTCACGTTGCGCGCTCGGACCAACCCATTGATCGTCTGGACCAGTTCTCGGCTTCTTCGGATGTCGAGGTTGGCGAGGGGCTCGTCCAATAACAGAAGCTCCGGGTTTCCCACGAGCGCCTCGGCGAGGAACACTCGTTGCAATTCCCCCCCCGACATCGCGCCGACACATTTCCTTCCCAGATCGGCGGCTCCCGCCGCGGCGAGCGCGTCGGCCGCCGCTTCTTTCTCAGCCCGCAGCGAGAAACCGGGCCCCCAACGGGTTCCCGAGAAACCCAAGCGCACGAGCTTGTCGCTCTCCACGTGCGTCTCGTGGTCGATCGTGTGGCGCTGCGGAACGTAACCGATCTTGCGATTCCCCCGGGCGGGTGGGGTACCAAAGACTCGAATGTCCCCACGGAAAGGGCGGTGCAATCCGAGAAGCATGCGGAACAGCGTGGTCTTCCCGGCTCCGTTCGGGCCGATGACGGCCACGAACTCCCCACGACGAACGGCGAAGTCGGCGTCCTGCCAGACGATCTTATCGCGGTATCCTACCTCAAGGTGCTGGGCCCGGATGACTTCCGAGTCGACCGAGGGCTGTATCTGAGGAATCGTCGTCCCACTCCCGTTAGCTCACTGCCCGAGGGTCTTGGCGTTGAGCGCGTTGTAAAGGTCGAGGTACTCGGACTCCATCCAAAGCTGGAATGACACATTGGGCGGCTGGATGGTCTCCGTCACCGCGATCACGGTCACGTTGTTGCTCTGGGCGATCGCCTTCATCGAGGAGGTGAGCGGCGACACCGTCTGCGCGTTGTACACCAGCACACTCACATTTCCGCTCTCGAGCTGTTGCTGGAATACGACCACGCTCTGGGCGGGAGGGTCATTCCCTTCGGCGACGGCGTCCATGAACGCCGGGGGCGAAACCAGGTCGAGATTCGTGAAGTTCGCGAGATAGACGAAGATGCTCTCGGTGGAAGCCACCTCGGTGCCCGCGAAATGGGCCTTGATCGCGGCCGCTTCCCCGTAGAGCTGTCCGAGAGACGCGTTCAGGGTCGCATACTGTTGCTGGAAGTACTGGGTATTGCCCGGTGAGATGGAGACGAGGTCAGAATACATCTGGTGTACCGTGATGTTGACGTAGTTCGGATTGTACCAGAAGTGAGGGTTGCCCCCCGACGCAACGCCCAAGGTGTTCTGCACGTTCAGAACGACCTGGCCCGGCGTGTCGCTGGAGCCGACGAGCTGCGAGCACCAGCTGTCGTACCCTTCTCCGTTTTCGATGACCAACTGGGCATCGGCAATCGCTCGGGCATCGGAGGCGTTGGCCTCGTACTCGTGCGGGTCAGCATTGGGGTCGGTGACGATGCTGGTCACGCTGACGTGCGTCCCCCCCATCTGGGCGATCAGGCTTCCCCAGAAGTTCTCCGCCGCGACCACCTGGATTACCGAAGAGTTGGGCTTCGACGGGGGGCCGCTGGTGTACACCGCGAGGCCCACGACCGCTGCCACCGCCAGCACGGCCACGACAATTGTGACAATCTTCGCCCGTTTCTCCATGTTCGACTCCCTATCTGGTCCCGTTGGATTCTCAAGATCTCACTTCGAAGAGTGGCAGGGGGCGATGGGTTCCCCATGGGGACAGAGGGGCGGGTGCCCCTCGGCCGCGCAGATCGTTTCGACCGTACGGTGGCTCAACGCGAGGTCCACCTCCCGGGCCGCCCGGCAGGTGGCCTCGGGCGAGAGGCCGGCCCGAGAGAAGAGGCTCTCGGCGATCCGGTGATGTCGTCGATATTCCTCAAGGCAAGCAAAACCTCGGTTCGTGAGCCGACTCTTGCCACGGAACCGGGAGATCAATTCCAGCTCTTCGAGAGGGCCCAGATGCGCCAAAGCAGATGGGGGCCGAACCCTCAGTCCGGCCGCGATGTCCTTCAGGCTCGCCCCACGGGTTTCCTGCTGCCGAGCCGCGATGACGCGAAGCGCCTGCACCTGACGATGGGTGAGCTGCTGAAGAGCCTCCACGAACAATCTTACGAATCGACAGTATATATCGGTATCACTAATTATTAGGTATTACCAAATACAAGACCGAAACCGAACCGAAAACGACCAACGAAATGCTCTTAGCCCTCCGATACCCACGGCCCCAGCAATCCCCTCCTGGGATGGGCCGCCGCTCCATGACTTGGCACCTCGAGAGACGTGCGATCATTGTGCTAGCCACGGTCATCACGCTGACCGGACTGCTCCTCCCGTCGACCCCAGGGGCCCCTCAATCCGGTGCTTCTCCCGCCGAACCGACTTCGATAGCAGCTGCCCCCGCGATTCCCACGGTTTCCGACGGAGCCGCATCCGAGGCGGGCTCAGGGGCTCTCGCCGTAGCGGGTTCGGGCCCGAACAATGCCACGCTCGGCTGCGACGGAATGTATTGGAGTACGCAAGTCTGGGCCACCTACGACCCAAGTTGGTGTTACGGACACGACGAACCGACGACCAGTTACATCTCAACGGCCGCTGGGTCGGGCGGTGACGCGAACTTCCGGGTCACTTTGCCGGCGGACGGCGCGACGTACACCCAAGGGGACTTCTACGCGACAATTTGGTTCGGCGGCACGGTCTATGACGTGGATAGCCTGGATCAGCAGGCGTTCCTAGAGTTCCAAATCTACCCCGCTCCGCCCGCGAGCACGGGGTCCGGGAGTGGAGCAACCGACTGCGGCTCCGACGGCTCGTTCGACTACGTGTACACGGCCGGCTCCAACGAGTGGTTCGCCTGCGCCATCGTCTGGCAAATCGCCGGAGGAGTCGAGGACGCGGCCTTCGCCGGACCTTTGGACAGCGGAAGCTCAACGGCAATCCTGGAGATGCACAGCGGAGACGTGCTCTGGGTCAACTATTCGGGCGTGGCGAAGAGCTCGAGCCAGGGTTGGCATATCTCGGTTAACGACACCACCGCGGGGACCGGCGGGTCCGTCACCCTCGTCAATGGGGGATTGATCCTCTCCCCGTACTACTCCACCGCAGCCACCGGGAACGGTCTCCTCTGGGGGGCAAGCGATCCGGGAGCCATCGCATTCGCCTACGAGATCGGGCACTCCCTCAATCCCGCCATTCCCGAGGGCGGCTCATACGGAGCCTGCTATCCGGGTGACGGCGCTTGCGACAGCTACTGGCCGGGTGAGTGGGCCCAAGCGGGCCAGATCGACCTTGAACTACCGGTGGTGGGGCAGGCAGGTTCTCAAACGTATCCCTCCCAGCTCAAGTTCAGCTCCTCTCAGGGCGGGGAGTATTGGATCAACTCGTCAACCGACTCCGAATCCTTCTGCGCCGGCCCCAGCAGTTCGACTTCGACCAACTGCCTCTACTCATGGTACCAATATCGGAGCGCCTCCTATGGGTTCACGTTCGACACTTCCAACGTCACCAACGCGACGTACAACTACGGGTCCTGGTACCAGTTCCCGTCGACGCAGAACGGGCAGGGTCAGTGGAACGGGAGAGTGGTGACCGCCCCGTGGGGAACCCTCAAGACCACGGTATCGCCGCTCTCCGCGACGGTCGACTTCAATCGTCTGGGTCAGACGCTTCGACTCACGGTGGCTCCGAACGGCACCACCGGAGGGCAGTTCGAAGAGGGGCCCTACTGGCTGAACGTATCAGCGCCCGGGTGCACCGGCCTTTCCACGTTCGTCTACATGCGCACGAGCGCATTCGACAACCTCTCATCCCAGCTCAGTTGCAACGGGAATGGCCCCCTCACCGCCACCGCGAATGGCGCCCCGATCTCGGGAGATGCCCCCCTTACTGTGGACTTCACCGGGTCCGGGAGCGGGGGAACGCCGACGTACACCTACAACTGGAGGTTCGGTGACGGCACGAGCAGCACGTCGCAGAATCCCTCTCACCTCTACGCCTCCACCGGCCAGTACACCGTCGTGTTCAACGTGACCGATTCGAAGGGCGACACCGCCGCTTCCAGCCTTCGGATCACCGTGGCCGGTTCGGTCAGCGCGGGCGCTTCCGCGAACGTTACCTCGGGACCGGTCAATCTCTCGGTGCAGTTCACGGGTTCGGCTTCCGGAGGAACCCCGGCGTACTCCTGGGCCTGGAAGTTCGGGGACGGCCAGACCAGCAGCAGCCAGAACCCCACCCACGTCTACCGAACCGTCAGCACATTCACCGCACAACTCAACGTCACCGATTCGAAGGGAGCTTACGCCCTGAGCTCGGTCACGATCCACACCTCGCTCCAGAGTCACTACACGGTTTGGTTCAACGAGAGTCGCTTGCCGACCGGGACCAACTGGACGGTCTTTGTCAACAGTACTCTAGCGTGGACAACCGGGGCGAGCCTACCGATCTCCCTTCTGAACGGGTCCTATCCGTATGTCGTCGGGGTTACGAATACGAGTTTCCACCCCGTGTCGGCGAATGGCCATCTGTCCGTTATGGGGGCGAATGTGGCCGTCGCCGTTCCGTTCGTGCTCACGAACTACACGTTGACGTTCCGCCAGACCACCTTGCCCAGCGGGCTCTCCTGGTCGGTCGACCTTGGAGGTACGGCGAGCTCCACCTCCGCGGGCAGCCTCAGTTACCAGAGGAGCAACGGCACGTATCCCTACGGGGTCACCGCCCCGTCGGGCTACGGGGCCACCCCGAGCTCGGGCCGGGCCTCAGTCTCCGGCGCGAATCTGACGATAACCGTGAACTTCGCTCTACTGACCTTCCGAGTCGCATTCGAACAGCAAGGTCTGCCTTCGGGGAGCAACTGGACAGTCACGTTCGCTGGCAATCCCCAGACGAGCACCGCGCGATGGAACAATTTCTCCGCCGCCGACGGGATCTACTCGTTCTCCGCGACACCGCCGACAGAGTACACGGTTACCCCGCGGAGCGGTTCGGTAACGGTCGACCTGGCCAACCAGACCGTTCCGCTCACTTTCGCACCGATACTCTACACGGTCACCTTCGACGAGAGGGGACTTCCGAACGGGTCCGCCTGGAGCCTGCATGTCGGAGGGCTCTACTTCAACGGTTCGAGCTCGTCGGTCCAGGTCGACCTGTTCAACGGGACGTACAACTATTCGACCTCCGTGCCGACGGGATACTCCTCGCTCCACGGCACGGGGTCGATTCGGGTGGCCGGGGAGCCGCTCACCGTCTCGATGACCTTCGCGAAAGCGTCCTCGTCTCCGAACTTCTTCACCAGTTCGACGTTCTACCTCGCGGTCGCGGCGGTCGCCGCGCTGACCGCGGGAACGGTCATCTACCTCGTCGGAGCCCGACGACGCCGGACGCCGCCCGGGCCGACCTAGACCCCTTACCTCGAAAGAGCATGGGCGCGGCCAGATTCGAACTGGCGACCTTCACCGTGTCAGGGTGACGTCATAACCACTAGACTACGCGCCCGCGCGGGCGGCCACCGACGCCCCGCTCATATGCCCTTCGGAAGGAGCCTCAGCCGTAGCCGCCGGGGAACTGGTTCGGGTCGGGGTGGTCGTTCCAGTTGTAGTAGCCCATCGACTGCCGCTGCGACTCCGTGGACTCCTGGCGCAATCCGCTCTGGAAGGAACCGTACACCTCCCGGATCTGCTCTTCGATCGAGCGGGCGCGTTGGAGGGCCTCGCGAACGTGACCTGCATCCAGGAACTCGCTTCCCGAGACCGCGGCAAGGTCCCCCGCCGTCCGGATGAGGCCGCCGAGCTCGCGAAGGCGAAGGGTCAACGCGTTGCGCCGGCCGTCCAGGACTTCGGCCCGACGGCGCGCCTCCTGGATGAGCTCGATAATGGCGGCGTGGGTCGCGGGCCGAATTCGCCCGTCAACCGCGATCTCCTGGGCGCAGAACTGGGCGAGGCGGAGCCGATTCGCTTCGGTGTCCGGCATGGCGGTCTCGAGCAACACCTCGTAGCCCGAGCCGGCGATCCGCGAGCGGAGGGGCGAGAGGATGCGATGGACATCCTGGATGTTGGCTGCGGCCACGAGGATGAAGTCGCACGGGACGTTGTCCACGCGGACCGCCGCACCCCCGGACTGAGGGTTGCGGCCGGTGATCGGGAAGCGTTTCTCCTGCATCGCGGTCAGGATGTGCCGCTGAAGGAATCCGATGTGCGGAAGCTCGTCGATGAACAGCACCCCCTCGTGCGCCTCGTGGACGGCGCCCGGGATCACGCGCTCGTACGGCAGGGTCCCGAGCTGAGGATGGCCCCCGTAGGGGTCGTGACGAACGTCCCCGAGCAGCTCTGTCTCGGTCGCGCCCGTCGCCATGAGGAACGTGTTGCGGTCCAGCTTGACGAGGACCTTGCGCGGGCTCTGGTGCTGGAGCGTACGTCGGCGCTCGAGCGCCCGTTGGTCGAGCACCTTGATCTGGTCGCCCGCCCGCTCGTAGGCGACGACCTCCTCCACGCCGGAGCGCAAGCGGGTCGTGCGGACCGACTCTTGCGGATTCCCGCCCGGGCTCACCGTGAGCTCGAGGATCCCGCCCACGAGGTCACGGAACGGGTTGCCACTCCCGGCGACTCCCGGAGGCGCCTGTTTCACGTTTCCGCAGCTCGGGCAGTAGCGCTCGGTGGGTTGCGAGTAGAAGTTGCAGCGCGGGCATCGGTAGCCGAGCCGCTCGGCGACCGTGGCCGGGGCTTCCGACGGCGGGATCAGTTCCCCTTCGACGGAGCGGGCCGCCTCCCGTTCGCGATAGACCTCCTCCCGGGAGACCATCTCGATACTGGGTCGCTCGGGGTTCTCGGGATTGTGGACCACGCGGAGCTCGGTCCGGGGCCGTTCGAGGTGGAGCGCGAGCGCCTGGGCCGTCATCGACTTCCCGATCCCCGGGGGACCGACGAGCAGGAGGTGGCGATGTTGATAGGCGGCGATGCGGGCGATCTCGACCGCCTTCTCTTGGCCGATGACCCGTTCGAGGGGGTCGGTCGGGATGTGGATGTCGTCGGTCGTTCCCACTTCGTCCAGGGCCGTCGGAGCGCGATGGGCCCCGTCGCTCGCGGGAGTCGTCACGGTCGCGAGAGAAAGCGCTCGGGAAGGTAATAGGTTCGTCGCGGAGCCTCGAGGGGAGGGCTCCGCGACGGGGGGAGCGCGCCTAGCGGGCGCTGACCGGGGCCCCGAGGTCCGCCTTTGTAAAGACGCGGACCTTCTCGGGCATCTTCCCGATGGGTCCGAGTCGGGTCGCGACGATCGTCCCGATCCCCTTCTCTTGGGCCACATCGAGGAGCCGCTGGCTCACGATCCCGTCGAAGACGACCGTCTTCGCGGGGGTCGCCAGGTTCGCGAGCGCCTCGATCATGTCCTTTACGGGGGCCTCGCCGACGACGACGTCGCCCTCTCCGACAAAGAGGCTCTTCGACTGGTTCTCGACGCCGTCCAGGAGCTCGAAGTAGTGCTGGAGCTCGGGCGTCAGTGGGGCCGCGGCCGGGGGCGGTGGGGGAGGCGGGAGCGGGACGGGGAGGCGCGCGGGCGGAGCGCGTTCGCGCTCCTCCCGTCGCCCTCCGCCGCCGCCCTGGGGCCGCTCGTCCCGGCGCTCTTCGCGCCGCTCGCCGCGACCTCCGCCCTCTTCGCCGCGCTCCTCCCTCGGCTCCCGCGTCGCGCCCGTCGACTCGAACCCGCTCATCTCGAGGTACTGGTTGAGCGGGATCTTGTTCCGCAGGCACTTCAGAAGCTGCTTCTGCGTGAGCTCCTCGACCTCGCTGCCGCGCGGAGCGCGGGCCACGAAGTCGATGTCCATCGTCTGGAGCATCTCTCGTAGGATCAGTTCCCCGGCGCGGTCGCCGTCAGTGAAGACCGTCACGGTCTTTCCGCGCGAGAGGTCCTTCACGGTCTGCGGGACGCTCGTCCCCTCGACCGCGATCGTGTTCTTGATCCCGCAGCGCAGGAGGTTCAGCACATCCGAGCGTCCTTCGACGACGATGAGCGCGTCCGCTTGGTCGATGTTCGGGCCGGACGGCAGGTGCTCGGGACCGTAGGTCGTGATCTCCTCAACCTGGACCGCCTTGCGGACGGCCTCGGTCAGGTCCATCCCGACCCCCTTCGACTCTTCCTGAAGGTGGGCGAGGATCTCCTTCGCGCGTTCGACGACCTTCTGGCGCTTCGAGATGCGGATGTCCTCGACGCTGATGACCTCGATCTTCGCCCGGCAGGGGCCGATGCGGTCGACGGTCTCGAGTCCCGAGGCCAGGATGGCGGTCTCGACCTGGTCGAGGGACGACGGGATCAGGATCTCGCCTTCGCTCTTTCCTTTTCGGCTGTCGATCTCGACCTCGATGCGGCCGATCCGGCCGGACTTCTGGAGGTCGCGAAGGTCGAGCTCGTCACCGAGCAGGCCTTCGGTCTGTCCGAACACCGCGCCGACGACGTCGGGTTTGTCGATGACACCTTCGGCGGAAATGCGGGCTCGGATCTGGTATTTCGCGGCGTTTGGGTCGTTGGTCATGTTCGATTCTCCTCAGGGTGGAAAGCGCCCGCACTTGCGGGGGTCTCCTCCTGGGACGATCTAGGTACGACCCGGGTCGCCGGACGATGCGCGGAGATTACGACAAAATCTTGGGCGGAACATGAGTCGTGATTCCGGATCTCCTGGCGACGTCGGGAGGGTTCCTCCTTTCGTCCCCGGAGGGGTGCTTTCCAACGCTCTTGAGTCGGGGAGCCTATTTAAGCGGGCTGCCCGCCGACGCGGACGTCGCAAACCGGCTCCCACCGGCGAGGCCCGATGCGAGACGAAGCTAACAGTCTTTATATCGGCCCCCTCTACGCGACCCCGGAGACTGCACTCATGCCTCGTAAATCTACGCGAAAGGTAGCGACCGTCCCGGAACCCGGGACTCCCGCACCCGAACCTCCCTTGGCGGACGACGATTTTGTCTCGTCGCTCAAGACCGAGTTGACGAAGACCCAGCAAGCGGCGAGCGCCAAGACGGGGGAGGACCTATCCCAACGCGCGGAGATCAATCGTCGGCTGCTCCAGGACCTCTGGGAGGTCCACAACCAGTTCGAAGAGGTCTCGGTCCATCTCACCATCGACCCGTCCCAGACGCTCTTCGCGACGTTCGTCGAGTATCCGACCAAGTGGACCTTCAAGGAGGTCTTCGACTTCGGGTCGGTGAAGACGATCGAGCTCGCCGACCGCGCGACCGGCTGGGGCGGTTTCACCCTCCGGTTCTGGTACTACCGTACCCCCGAAGGGAAGTCGCACGTCCGCGGCATTTTCGAGTGGTGCGACGGCGAGAGCTACCACCGATACTCCGGCTGGATGCGGATGATGAGCCAGGCGGTCCTGTACGACAGTGACGAGGACCAGGTCCACATCGGCGAGCTCCACCGCGTCCTGAAGGACGTCGTGGTCCAGTGGTACGCCGCCCACCTCGCGCGCACCCCCGAGTCGTTCGTCGCGCACCTCAAGGAGAAGTACCCGAAAGGGGCCTCCTACGCGAAGGAATCGTACCGGTAAGCGCCCGTTCGTCGGGCCGGCGCCGTCCGGGATACCTCCCGGCGCCCCAGTCTTGAAATAAGCCGGGGCTGCTCGGCCGTCAAGCCACCCCGTCTCGGGCCTTCGGGCCCCGCGCGGTGGCCGGGGGGCACGTGGCGGGCGCGTTGCGCGAACATTTGGTCGCCTACTTCGAAGAGCACCACAAGCTCCTCGAAGCGGAAGCGCTCCAGCTCCTGCTCTCCGACCGTCAACCGCTCGCCCTCTCGCGGGAAGTGATCGCGCGGGCCGCCGAGACCTCCCCGTTCGTCACCCGAGAGATGGTGGAGGCCGAACAGGCGCGTCGACGGGTCCCGGCCCCGCGCTCCGACGCCCTGACCCCGGGCCTCGCTGCCCGGGACGACGGTCGTCGGAGCGTCCTACCCTTCGAGCTCCTGTGCGAGGGGTTCACGGGACCCCCCGTCGCGAGCCAGCCGATCGCCGCCTACGAGGCGCTCTTCCAATCCCGCTTCCGCGCTCTCGCGCGAATGCTGCGAGGCCGGCCCGAGCTTCCCAACCTGCGACCGGTGCGCGAGCTTCGAAGCTCGGAAGGCATCACGTCCGTCATCGGGATGGTGCGCGAGGTCCGGGAGACGCCCCAGCGACATCACCTGATCCTCACGGTCGACGACGAGACCGGCTCCTTCGAGTCGCTCGTGCCCAAGGATTCGCCCGGCTCCCGTCTCACGTTCCTCCCCGACGAGGTGGTCGGTCTCGCGCTGGCCTTCTCGAAGGAGCCCCGGAAGATCCCCCGGGTCACCCACGTCGAGCGACCCGATGTCCCGTCGACCCGACCGATGGGCCGCGCGCACTCGTCCCGGCGCGCGATGTTCCTCTCCGACCTCCATGTCGGCAGCCGTTCGTTCCTGACGGAGAACTGGGCCCATCTGATCGAGTTCCTGCGCGGCCGGGGTCCCCACGCGGACCTGGCGGCCTCGATCGACTATGTCGTGATCGCGGGCGACCTCGTGGACGGGATCGGGGTCTACCCCCGACAGGAGCGCGACCTCGCGATCCCGGATGTGGTCGAGCAGTACACCGAGCTCGGTCGGCGCCTCTCCGAGATCCCGGACCGACTCACCGTGGTCGCCATTCCGGGAAACCACGACGCGGTCTCTCCGGCCGAGCCGCAGCCCGCGCTCCCGGCCCACCTCGCCTCCCTGCTCCCTCCCAACGTCCGGACCCTCGCGAACCCGTCGACGTTCGCCCTATCGGGGGTCGTGGTCGAGGCGTACCACGGACGGAGCTTCGACGACCTGATCCCGGCGATCCCGGGGGCTTCGTACGCGCGACCGACCGAAGTGATGAAGCGGATGCTCCAGATGCGGCACCTCGCGCCGATCTACGGGGACCGGACGCCGCTCGCGCCGCTCCCGCGGGACGGCCTCGTCATCGACCCCGCGCCGGATATCCTCGTCACCGGCCACGCCCACACCTACGGGGTGGACCGCTACCGCGGCGTGCTCTTGCTCAACGCCTCGACCTGGCAGTCCGAGACCGAGTACCAGCGGATGCGCAACATCTCTCCCATTCCCGCCCGAGCCGCGGTGGTCGACCTCGCGACCCTGGGACTCGCGACGCTCGACTTCTCGGCCGGGCGCCCGGTCGTCGGGGAACCGCCCGCATGAGCCCGTACCCCCTCGACCCGGTCCGTGCGGTCGGCCCGATGCGCCTCGTCCTCACGACGTATCCGTCGCACGCCGCCGCCCAGGAAGCGGTCGAGGAGATTCTCCGTCAGGAGCTCGCGGCCTGCGCGAACATCCTCCCGACACATTCCCGGTACTGGTGGAAGGGCCAGCTCGAATCGGCCGACGAATCGCTCGTCCTTTTCAAGACCGTGCCGAAGCGGGTGGGAGCGCTCTTCCGGTACCTCGAAACGCACCACCCGTACGACGTTCCCGAGGTCGCCGAGGTGGATGTGCTGCGGGTCGGAAGCGCCTACCTTCGCTACCTTGCCGCGACCCTCGACCCCGCTTCGCCCCCGCCGCCGATGGGCGGAGGGACTATGCGTCGGGGAGCACGGCGAGTCCGGGCAGTTCGATCCCCTGGACGAACTCGAGCGCCGCACCGCCGCCGGTCGAGATGAACCGGAAGCTCCCCACGACCCCGAGATCTTGCACGATACGGGCGGAATCCCCGCCGGCGGCGACGTGATACCCGCTGACCTCCCCGAGCCGCGCGAGGACCTCTTGCGTACCGTGCGCAAAGCGCGGGTCCTCCGCCCGGCCGAGCGGTCCGTTCCAGAACACGGTCTGGGACCGTCCGAGCACCTCGGAGAACCGAGCCCGGGTCGCGGGTCCGATGTCCCGGGCGATGGCGCCCGGCGGGAGGTGTCCGACGGCGTGGACCGTCGCCTCCGTCTTTCCCGGACGCTCGACGACCAGGTCCGACGGAAGGACCACCTCCGTTCCGGCCGCGCTCGCCCGACGGAAGAAGTCATCGACCGCCTCCCGGAGCCCCGGCTCGACCGGGGTGGCGCCGAGCCTCACGTTCTGGGCCGCCAGGAACGGGAAGGCGAGAGCGCCGCCGATCAACAGGGAATCGGCGCGTCCGAGGAAGCTCATGAGCAGCGGCAGCTTGTCCGCGACCTTCGCGCCTCCGACCACGACCACGTAGGGCCGACTCGGAGCCTCGACGAGCTTCGAGAGCTCCCGGACCTCTCGCTCGACGAGCAGCCCCGCGAACGACGGAAGACGCTTCGGGACGCCGACAGTTGACGCGTGCGCTCGGTGGACGGTGCCGAACGCCTCCTCGATGAAGAGCTGACCCAGGTTCGCGAGCTGGGAGGCGAACGCCGGGTCGTTCGCCTCCTCGCCCGGATGGAATCGCAAGTTCTCGAGCATCAGGAACTGTCCGTTCTCGAGCCGAGTCGCCCGCTCGAGCGCGTGCATCCCCACGATCTCTTCGACGAATCCGACCGGTTGCCCGAGGAGCTCGCTCAGGTGGTGGGCAATGGGCCGCAGGGACAAACGAGGGTCCGGGTGTCCTTCGGGGCGGCCGAGGTGCGACAGCAGGATCGTCCTCGCCCCCGCGGTCCGCAGGTGGTTGAGGGTCGGCATCGCCTCCCGCATCCGCCGGTCATCCGCGATCTGTCCGCCCGCGTCCAGGGGGACGTTGAAATCGACGCGGACGAGCACGCGACGATTGTGCACCGGCGCCGACGCGATGCCGAGCTTCTCGACCATCCGGGAAGAGCGAGGGCTCGGCCACTATGAGGGTTGTGCCCCGGGCGCGGCCCGGGACGCGCGCGCGGTGATCTCCGCCACGATCGCCCGAGTGGCCGGAAGGTCGAGGCCGTGCCGCGCGGCCTCGCGCAGGATCTCTCCCGAGATCGCGTCGATCTCCGTCGGGCGGCCGCGGTCGAGGTCCTGGAGCATGCTCGAACGGTTCGAGGCGGTCGCCCGTGCGATCCGCTCGAAGTCCCGCGTCACCTCCTCGCTCGTGAAGTCGAATCCGGCGCTCCGCGCGACCGCGAGCGCCTCCCCCAGAAGTTGGAGGGCCTCGGTGCGTCTCGGCTCGGAAAGAAGTTCCCCGTTCGTGACCCCCCGGGCCGCAGTGACCGGGTTGATCGCCGCGTTCACGAGCGCTTTCCGCCAAACCTCGCGCTCGAACTCGGGGACCGCTTCGACCGGCACCCGGGCCCCCTCGAGCACCATCCGGAAGAGGCGCGCGGCCCCCGCGGCCGGGCCGGCCTCGCCGGGGACGGGGAGCAGGACCTCGCCGAGGCCGGTCTCCCGGACCTCGCCCGGGCCGACCCAGGTCGCGGGGATCGAATTGACCCCTCGAACGAGATACGTCGCGGGGTCAGCCCATCCGCCGCCCGCGAGGGCGTTCCGCGCCGTAGGAAGGATGCCGAGCCCATTCTGCAGGAAAAGCGTCGGGCGGGGGGAGAGCGCTCGGGCGAGCTCCGTGGCGGTCCGCACCAGGTCGAACGTCTTCACCGTCACCAGCACGACCTCGCTTTCCATCCCGGGAGCCACCGACGCCGCCGCCTCGAGACGAACGACCCGCGGCCGCGGACCCGAGATCCGAAGCCCGTGTTCCCGAACGGCGGCCACGTGTTCGGGTCGTCCGATGAGGGTGACCGAATTGCCTCCCTCTTGAAGGGACGCTCCGAGCAAGCTGCCGACAGCGCCAGCGCCCACGACGAGGATTTTCACGGTCGTCGCGTCATCCCATACGACGCACGAGGTCGGAAAGACCGCCCGGCTTCCCGAGGTCCCGCCGCAGGAGGTTCAGGAGGCCCTCGTAGTAGAGGACCTGCTCGCGCGCCTGCCGGACCTTGAGCATGAGGTACTCCTCCTCGCGGCGAAGCCGCCCGAGCTCGCCCAGCAGCTCGCGCTGGGTCGAGACGAGCTGCTCTTGCCTAAAGACTGGGGGGAGCGCCCGGGCCATGGCTCGCGTTCGCGCGTGCGGGAGTTCGGCTGAGGTCGAGCACTGCGTCCACCGTGGCCCGGAGGCGGCTGAGCTCTTTCTTCACGCGGCGCAGCCGGGTCTCCAGCTTACGGCGATGGTCGCGGACCTCCCGGAGGGATTCTTCGAGGACCCCCAGCCGGTTCCGCCACTTGTCCCGTTCCTGGACACTGAGGAGGATCGAGTTGACGTCCACCATCGGGGGGCGAACGGGGGAGCTCGGGAATCAACCTTTCGGCGGACGTAGAAGGGCTCCGGGCGCTCACGTTTAAGCTCGACGGCGGCTGGGTAGGGCGGACGGGAACTGCATGAGCGCACTCGGCAAAGTGGTGGTGCTGGGCGCCGGGAACATCGGCGGCTCGCTCGCCCAGCGGCTCGCCGAGATGGACCTGGCGGCCGAGGTCGTCCTGGTCGATATCATCGACGGCCTGCCGCAAGGAAAGGCCCTCGACATCCAGGAGTCGGCCCCGATCCTCGGGTTCTCGACCCGGGTCACCGGTTCGACCTCGCTGGACGTCCTCAACGGCGCGGACGTGGTCGTCGAGACGGCCGGGCTCGCCCGGAAGCCCGGTATGAGCCGCTCCGACCTTCTCGAGAAGAACGCTGGCATCGTGAAGGGGCACGCCGAGGCGGTCAAGCTCCATGCTCCGAAGTCGGTCTCGATCGTGGTCACGAATCCCGTCGACGTGATGACCTACTACTTCCGGCAGGTCAGCGGCCTTCCGCCGGCGCGGGTCTTCGGGGAATCCGGTACGCTGGACACGGCGCGCTTCCGCACGTTCGTCGCCGAGGCCCTTCACGTGTCGCCGCGGGACGTGACGGGGTTCGTCCTCGGCACGCACGGCGACACGATGGTCCCGCTCCTCTCCCTCACGAGCGTCTCGGGCGTGCCGCTCACGACGCTCCTTCCCCCGGACCGCTTGGCGGCGATCGTCGCCCGGTCGAAGCAGGGCGGCGCGGAGATCGTGAACCTCCTCAAGACCGGCAGCGCCTTCTACGCCCCGACCGCGAGCCAGGCCGAACTCGTGCGGGCGATCGCGCTCGACGAGCACCGCCTTCTACCTGTGGCGGCCCACCTCTCCGGAGAGTTCGGGGAGAAGGACGTTTGCATCGGAGTGCCGGTCGTGCTCGGACGCCCGGGTGTCGAGCGGATCGTCGAAGTTGACCTTCTACCCGCCGAGCGAGAGGCGTTCCGGAGGAGCGTCGCCGCGGTCCGCGCTGACCTCGAGATTCTGGCCAAGTTGCCGAAGGCCGGAGCACCGTGACGATGTCGACCCCCGCTCCGTTGCCCGCGACCGGAGCGGTCGAGTTCGTCGAGATCAAGCGGAGACTCGGCACCCTGCGGACGACCACGGATTCCGCCGACCACGCTCACATCACGGTCAAACCCGAGATCTGCGCCCGCTGTCCGCACTCGCTGTGCACGTTCGTCTGCCCCGCGGCCTGTTACGAGCGGATCGACGGACGCCTCGTGTTCCGGTACGAGGACTGCGTCGAGTGCGGAGCGTGCGACATCGCCTGCGACCAGGGTTCGGTCACCTGGACGATGCCGCGCGGTCCCTACGGGGTTCGCTACGCGTTCGGCTGAGCGGTCCGAGCCTCGACGTAACGCCCGGTAAGCGCGTTCGCTCCCCCCGCGACGACCTCTCATCGCCCGGGTCGGGTGCGAGTCAAGGCGCAGCTTAAAACCCCAGTCGTCCGCTCGGCGCGTCGGGAGGCCGATCACGCCCGCCGCCACGACCGCGCCGGAAGCCCCGCTCCTGTTCCCGTACCGTCCGCGGCCGGGCCAGGAATCGATCCTCCGCGAGGTAGCGGAACTCGGACACCGGGGGGGGGCGCTCCTCGTGAACGCCCCGACCGGGAGCGGGAAGACGGTGGCCACGCTCGCGCCGCTCCTCGAGCACGCGGTCCGGGCCGACCACCGGATCCTGTATCTCGTCCGGACCCACTCGCAAGAGGTCCAGGTGCTCCACGAGACCCGGGCAATCGCCCATCGCCTCGACCGGCCGATCCTCGCGATCGGCCTTCAGGGACGGGCTCGCCGTTGCTTCCTCCTCGAGAACGTCGCCGAAGTGAAGGGTGCGACGGCCGAGGAGCACGGCAAGTTGTGCGCCGACCGCAAGCGCGCGACCGAGCGGGCGATCCAGGGCGAAGCGCCGCTCGTTCCGCCACCGGAGCTTCCCGAAGGCGGGGAGATCGACCTGACCGACCTAGATGGGTGTCCGTACTACGCTCGGGTCTTGCAGACCGACCTCGATGGGCTCATCGAACGGTTCCAGACGCAGCTGCCCCTCCCCCACGAGTTCGAGAAGTACAGCCGGGACGAGAACCTCTGCCCGTACGAACTCTCGAAGAAGCTGGTTCCGCATGCCCGTCTCGTCACCGCGCCATACGCGTTCTTCTTCCACCCGCACATCCGGCGCTCGCTGCTCCAATGGATGGGAGTCGGTCCCGAACGGGTCGACCTCGTCGTCGACGAGGCGCACAACCTGCCGAACCACCTTCGGGAGCTCACCACCGTCGCACTGCCGCAGGAATCCGTGCGACGAGCGCGCGCGGAGATAGCGGATCGCGGCGACTTCCAGCTTCCGGACGGGCCGAGCGCGAGCCGTTTCTTCGACATCGTCGCCGCCGCCGTGGAGGAGCTGATCCACGCGGTCGTGCGAGAAGAGGACGCGATCCTCCCGCCGTCGGTCTTCGAGGATGCGCTGCTCACCGCGCTCGGAGGAACCTCGCATCGCCTCGACACGTGGCTCGGAGCGCTCGCGACCTGGGGGGAGAACCTTCGGGACGAGCGGAGACGGGAGCGACATCTCCCGCGCTCCTGGGTCCACACGGTCGCCCTGACGCTCCTCTCCTGGCCCCAGCTCGACGCTCCGACGTACGTCAAGGTCGCGACGCGCTCTCCGCGGCCGGCACTCGAGGCGTTCGCGCTCGACGCGAGCGGACCGGCGAAACCGATCCTCGACTGCCATCTCTCGGTGCATCTCTCGGGCACCCTCGCCCCTCTCGAGGAGTACCGCGACTCCCTCGGCCTCGGAACGACGGCCCGCCTCCTAGACGTCCCCTCCTACTTCCCGCCGGAGAACCGGAAATTCCTTTACGACCCCAGCGTCACCACCCGATTCGAGGAGATCCGCAACGACCCACGGGCGATCCAGCGACTCGCCGACCGCCTGGTCGAGGTCCTCGAGTCCCTGCCCGTCAAGACGGCGGTGTTCTTCCCGAGCTTCGACCTTCTTCAGAAGGTCCTCGAGGCGGGCCTGCAGTCGCAGCTTCCCGGGAACGTGTTCATCGAGTACAGCCGGATTCCGATGGGAGACCTCTGGCGGTCGATCGAAGGCTGGAAGAAGGACCCCGAGGGAACGGTCCTCCTGGGCGTGGCCGGGGGGCGACTCTCGGAAGGGATCGACTACCCGGACGAGGAGCTCGAAGCGGTCGTGATGGTCGGCATTCCCTACCCCAAACCGACGGCGAAGCGAGAGGCGTTGCGCGCCTACCTGGACTCGACGACGGGCAAGGGCTGGGAGTACACGGTCGAGGCCCCCGCCCAGCGCGCGATCCTGCAGGCGTGCGGCCGGATGATCCGGTCCGAGAACGACCGGGGGATCGCCATCGTGCTCGACCGTCGAGCGACCTCGTTCGCGAAGGTGCTCCCCGGCCTCGCTCCGGTCGGCGACCTCGCCGCGACGACCCGGAGCTTCTACGGGCGGCGCGCCCGTTGGTCGCGGAGCGCGACCCCCGCCCCGGGAGCGTCCCGGGCCGTCCCCGGCCCCGAGCTCGACCCCCCAAACGGATAAGTGGCCCTCCCGGAGCTACGGGGTTGTGATCATCACCCGGACGCCGCTCCGCATCAGCTTCGCGGGCGGCGGCACGGACCTTCCGAGCTTCTACCGGACCTTCGGGGGAGGCGCCGTGACGAGCGCCGCCATCGACCGGTACATCCACGTGCTCGTGAACGAGAAGTTCGACAAGGCGATCCGGGTCGCGTACTCCCGGACCGAGAACGTCGACCGGCTCGAGGACCTCCAGCACGGCCTCGTTCGCGAGGCGATGCGCGTGGCCGGAGTGCACGAGGCGCTCGAGGTCCACACGATCGCCGACATCCCCTCGGAAGGTACCGGCCTCGGCTCTTCGTCGAGCCTGACGGTGGGTCTCCTGAACGCCCTCTACGCCCACCAAGGGGTCCTCAAGGACCCGGCCGAGCTCGCCGAGGAGGCGTGCCGGATCGAGATCGACCGATTGGGGGGGACCCTCGGAAAGCAGGACCAGTACATCGCCGCGTTCGGAGGCGTGGAGTATTTCGATTTCCGGCCGGACGACTCGGTTCGGGCCTCTCCGATCCCGCTCTCGACCGAGAACCGCATCGAGCTGAGCGACCACCTCTCCCTGTTCTACACCGGGATCACGCGCAGGGCCGAAGGGATCCTGAAGCAGCAGAACTCCCGGACCGAGGAGAACCGGGAATCGCTCCTCCGTCTGCGCGAGCTCGCCGGTATCGCCCGGTCGGCCATCGTTCAGCGGGACTGGCCACGCCTCGGGGAGGTGCTGGACGAGGGGTGGCGATTGAAGCGCGGTCTTTCCACGGGGATCTCGAGCGACGACATCGACCGCCATTACGCGGCGGCGAAGGCGGCCGGGGCGTACGGTGGGAAGATCACGGGGGCCGGCGGAGGCGGGTTTCTCCTGCTCCTCCACCCCCCCGAACGCAGCCATCAAATAGCGGCCGCCCTGTCGCCGATGACGCGATTACCCGTTCGGATCACCCCCGAGGGTTCGCGGATCCTGTTCGTGGGACGATGAGCGAACTCCCGAGCCTGGAACCGTATCTTCGGACCTACGTCCAGGAAGCGCAGTCGGTCCTCTCTTCGCCGTTTTTGCTCGCGGGGATCGAACGGATCGTGCCGATCCTGCTCCGAGCCCGGAGCGAGGACCGAGCGATCTTCTTCTTCGGGAACGGGGGAAGCGCGTCGACCGCCTCCCATTTCGTGACCGATATCGCCAAGGTCGCGGGAGGCACCGAAGGGCGCGGCCCGGGCCGACGGTTCCGTTGCGTGAGCCTCAACGACAATATCCCCGGCATGACGGCGTGGGCGAACGACGTCGGCTACGCCGAGATCTTCTCCGGGCAGCTGAAAGCGCTCGCCGTCAAGGGCGACGTCGCGGTGGCGATCTCGGGCAGCGGGAACTCCCCGAACGTACTCGAGGCGGTGAAGACCGCCCGCGCCATGGGAATGACGACGATCGGTCTCACCGGTATGGGGGGAGGGAAGCTGAAGGACCTGGTCGACGTGGCGATGGTCGTCCCGTCGAACAGCATGCAGCACACCGAGGACACCCACCTGATCGTGCTGCACATTCTCACCGCGTACCTCCGCGACGAGCACGCCGTGCACGACCGATGATCGTCCACGTCCGGGATTACATGATCCTGGAGGTCGAGCACCTCCGGTCGACCACGACGATCCGGGAAGCGATCGGCAAGCTGACCAAGAGCCGCCACCACGGTCTTCCCGTCACCGATGAATCCGGCAAGCTCGTCGGTTTTGTGAGCGCGAAAGAGCTCCTGCGCCACTCGGGGGAAGGAGAGACGCCGATCGCGAAGATCATCCGCCCCGGGACGTACACCGCGTACCCGGAGACAGGGCTCGACGATGCGGCCCGGATCATGTTCCGGTTCGGGCTTCGTGACCTCCCCATCATCGACGAGCGCGGCCGCCTCTGCGGGATCCTTTCTAACCTCGACGTGGTGCGTTCGCACTTCGAGCGCGCGTCGCCGATGAAGGCGGACACGCTGAAGCGCCTCCTCTCCGAGCGCTACGCCCTGCCGTTCTCCTTCCGCCGCGGCCTCGTCCCGATCTCCCGGCTCACGCCCACCCAGTGGAAGGTGTTCGAAGACGAGCTCGAAGGCCGGCGCTACGAGCTCGAGCGCGGCTTCGCGGAGCCCGTGCTCGTCGTTCAGAAGGGGGAGGAGTGGATCCTTGTGGACGGCCACCATCGGGCGCTCGCCGCCCGCGAGATGGGCCTCACCCAGCTTCAGGCGTTCATCCTGACGTGCGACCGCCCCGAGGAGTTCGCGACCAAGGAGACGGGCTTCGAGCGGATCGCCAAGGAGCATCATCTCACGACGGTCGAGGACATCGAGATCGACCGGGCGAGCCACCATCCGCTCATCGAGGTCACGACCCAACTCATCCGCCGTTTCGAGGGCGGGAGCTCGTCGGATACCTCCACGACCGCGCACTGAAGGTTCCCGTCCCCGGCCCGGTCTCGAGCCCCCCGGTCGGTACCGAGGGAATATGAGGGGGGCGGTCGTCGCACCCGGCAACGATGTTCCTTCCGCTCCCCGCGCTCGTGTTCACACCGGCGTTGATCCCGTTCGCGGTCATCGCAGTGTCGATGATCGGGGTCACCATCTTCCTCCTCGGCAAGGTGCTCCCGACGACCGGCCGGCCGCCTCTGCTCACCCAGATGGTCATCGCCCTCGCCGTCCTCGTCGGCGGAACCCTTCTGCTCCTTTCGCTCCTGGATGTGTTCCTGGACCCGAACGCCACCGAAGCCTGGACCTACGTGCTGCTCGCGTTCAACTTCATGATGATGTTTCCTGCCGGGATCTGGTTCGTCTCGCAGATCCTCTTCCGGGATCGACGGGTCGATGCGGCCGGATGGTTCTGGCCGGTGACCCTCTCGGTCGTCACGACCGGTTCGGAAGCGCTCATGGGCGTGCTCTTCGCCTACGGGGTGGTCGGAGGTCCGACGGCGACCCTTCCCGCCCTCGCGGTCGGGCTCTCCTCCGTCTGGTTCTTCTGGTCGATGGCAGCGGTGATGGCGGCGTTGCTGGTCTGGGCGCCCCTCGGGAAGACCGAGCGCTGGGCGCTCCTCGCCCTCATGGGTTCCGCGGTTCTCGGACCCTGGGTCACGACCTATCCGACGGTCGGGGGGATCGGGATGACGCTCCTGATGGGCGTGATCTTCGGTATCCTCGTGCGGGCTCTTCTCGGCGGCCGCGTCCCCCGCGAGGAAGGGCCACTGCTGGTCGGGCTCGCCGGGGCGTTCCTCGCGATGACGCTCGCGGGGCTCTTCGTCGTCGAATCGGGCGGGAGCGCGGTCGCGGACATTGCTTTCGGCTCGGTGATGGGGGTCGTGATGGGCGTCGAGGTCGCCTACCTCATTCGCCGATACTACCAGGGGAGAATGGCCCGGCCTTGGCTATCCCGTGCGGACGATGGCTCCGAGGCTTCGACCGCGATGGTCGAGGCACCTGTCCCCGCGGTCTTGAGTTCCCGCCCCGCCGACCGGCCCGCGGCGGGTCGGTGAACGTTCCTCCGGGCGACGGAGCGAGCGGGGATATTCGTACACTATCCATATCAACCGTACCCAGGTCAACGCGCCGTCAGGGGAATCCGTGACCGACGGCTCGTCCCGCGTGCCCCGAATCTTCCGACGGGCCCTCCCCTGGTTCGTCGGCAGTCTTCTGCTCGTGTCGATCGGCCTTCCGTCGGTCGCTGGCCTTTCCCTCGTTCCGGTCGCCCCCGAGGTCGGGGTCGCTCACCCGCTCGCGAATCTCGAGAACGTCACGATGAACCTCACCGACCACCCCTCGTTCGCCCCGCAGTTCGTGGCCGTCCCGGCGGGAGACTCGGTCTCCTTGCACCTCGTGAACACCGGCTTGTACGCCCACACGTTCACGCTGAGTGGGACCTCGGGCGCTCGTCTCTCCTCGACTCTGTCGCCGGCCCAGGTGGATGCGTTCTTCAACGCGAACGGCACGCTCGCGAACGTATCGCTGGCCGCGGGCGCGCAAGGATGGGCGAACCTCACGTTCAACGCCTCCGAAGGGTTCGACTCGTTCGAGTTCGCTTCCGTCGTCCCGTACCAGTTCCAATCCGGAATGTGGGGCTTCCTCAACATCACGTCCCAGGTCGCGGGCCTCGCGCTGAGCGAGGACACCACCGACAGCCTCTCCTTCGTCCCGAACGTCCTCTCCGCGAGCCCGTCACACTACCCGGTCGTGATCGCGGTGCTGGTCACGAACGAGGGCAGCTTCGGGCACACGTTCACCCTCGCCCCCCAGTCGAACGTCACCCTCTCGCCGACGAACTTCACCTCCTATTTCGCGTCGCACCCTCCGCTCGTCAACTCGAACGTGCCCGCGATCCCGGGGGGCACTTCGTGGGCGAATTTCACCGTCCCCGCCCCGGGGGTGTATCAGTACATCTGCGAGGTGGCGGGCCACTTCGCGAACGGCATGTACGGTCTCCTGTACGTGGGCGTCCCGGTCCCGACCCCGCCGCCCGCCCCGAGCACGGCGATCGTGGAAGGCTGGGTGCTCGCGGGCTCGGCGGTCCTGCTCGGGATCGGGGTGGTGCTCACCGCGTCCGCGGCCCTCTTCGGACGCTTCCCCCCTCGACCGAATTCCCCCGGCGGCCATTCCTGAACGCAGAACGATCCCGACTTCGAAAGTGACCCCTCCCTGGTGGGGAGTCGTTCTTCGATGGCGAGTGCCGGGCCTACGTGACGAAGAGGAAGGAGCGCATCGTGCCGTGGAAGGTGCCGCAGAACTCCGTGCATTGGATCAGGTACTCGGTCCCCGCGGCGGCGTTCGGCACGGTGAAGGCGAAGTAGTTCACCCGGTCGGGGATCGCATCGATCCGAACCCCGAGCTGCGGGATGTTGAACGAGTGGACGACGTCGGCGCCCGTGACGTTGACCTGGACGACCGCATCCGGAGGCGCCCAAAGTCCCCCTCCGCTCACCGTGTTGGTGGACGCGTCGTACGTCGAGTTGTAGCAGGTGTCGTTCACGGGGTAGCAGAATTCCCAGTACCACTGGTGGCCGGTGACGTCCACGTACTCGGTCGGGTTCGCGGGAAGGGCGTCGAGGTGGTAGACGAGGATCGTCGAGTAGACGGCCACCCCGGTGATGAGCACCACGGTCGCGAGGGTCCACGCGACCTCGAGTTTGTTAACCATAGCGGCGGTTCTTCACCTTCGGGTCGCGGTACTTCCAGAGAGCGTAGATGAGAAAGGCGAACGTGATGATCGCGCCGACCGCCGAGAGCGCGACCATGACCCAGACGAGGGCATTGGTCTGCTGAAGGTTGGTCTGCCCCGACCCCAGGAGCGTCGGCAGTCCGACGGCGGCCGCGGAACCCGCCACGGAGAGGGCCGTTGAACCGAGTGACGCCGGCACGAGGGCTAGGGGGAGGTTGCAGCTACATATTCCCCGCGTACGAACCGCGACGCCGGTGGCCCGAGGCGGTGGCGGGCCTGGCCGACGGCTTCGGTTCGTACAAAGGGGCTTTGAATCCGACCCACCGTCCCGCGGGCGGTCGACTCTTGTCCGGTGAGCGAATGAGACTGCGAGGTCATCGCGAGCGAGCGCTCGCCATCGTTCTCGCGTTGGCGGTCACGGTCGCGGTGTTCGGGGGCCTCGGGGGGGTCCGGCCGGTGAGCGCGCAGCCCGTCGACGAGGCCGGTGCCACCACCGTCGACGTCACGGCGACCACGACCTTTTCCTACACGCCGAACACTTTTGAGCAGGTCGCGACCAACACGAACGTCACGGTCTCCCTGACCGATGCCGGGTCCATCGCCCACTCGTTCACGATCATCGGCCGGGAGGGTTGGGTGATCCCGAGCAGCATCTCGGAGACGGACTTCGAGAACTTGGTCTACGGGAATGCCCCGGCCGACTTGTTCAACATCAACATCAGTTCCGTCGGATCGCAGTCGGGCACCTTCCCAGCTCCGGGTCCCGGCTGGTACGAGTTCGTCTGCACCGAGCCCGGGCACTTCGCGGAGGGGATGTACGGCTTCATCGCGTTCGGCATGAACCTCCCCTCGAACCTCACGGTGTCGAGCGGGCTACCCGGACCCGGCGCGGCGCTCTTCATCATCATCGGCACGATCGTTTCGCTGGTCGTCATCGCGCTGGTGCTCGGGTTCGTGGTCGGGCGCCGCCAGGGCGCGATGCACGAGATGCCGCCCGAGCGTCTCGGCTACGCGGAGCCGAAGACCCCGGGGGCACCGCTTCCCCCGTCCTCGGACGACCACCGGCACTCCTGACCGCGCGTTCTACCTTCTTCTCGCTTCCGCAACGTTCAAATGGGGGACCCCTCATGACCTACGGAACCTGTAGTAGGTTTGGAGCGGTCGAATGGCGTGGGGGACACCGAATCGGGAACGTCGAGTGCTGAAAGCCGGCCATTCTTCGATCGCGGTCACGCTCCCGAAACCCTGGGCGGAGGCGATGAACCTTCGACCGGGCGACCTCATCGTCTTCGACCAGAATGACGACGGTACCCTCTACCTCAAGCCCGCACCGGCCCCCGGCGGCGACCCGCCCAGCGCCCCGTTCCTTGTCCAGGCCCGCTCGTTCGACACCCCGGGAGTTCTCGAGCGTCTGATCGTCGGCGCGTACCGCGTCGGCCATGACGCGATCGAGATCCGAGCCGATGTGCCGCTCGCTCCCGAACGGGTCGAGGAGCTCCACCAGACCGCGCGCAGCTTGCTCGGCGTCTCGGTGGTCGCTCAAGAA
This sequence comes from Thermoplasmata archaeon, assembly GCA_035272385.1. GTDB lineage: Archaea > Thermoplasmatota > Thermoplasmata > Lutacidiplasmatales > UBA184 > Lutacidiplasma. The sequence continues at coordinate 87,568 of DATEQS010000042.1, read as the reverse complement.
CCGAACCGGGTCGTCCTCCAGAACTTCATCGACCCGTCCAAGTACGGACTCCCCCAGCTCGTCCAGCGGGTCCGGATGATCCTGGTCGCTTTCCTCGAGGAGATGGAAGAGGTCGTCCAGCGCCGCGTGCGGAGTCGTCGCCTCGCAACCCTCGAAGAGGAATCCGGAAAGGTCCTCGCGCTCCTCGTCCGCCAGCTCTTCCTCGCGAGCCGCGACTGGTCGCTCGCGCGGCGCATCGGAAGTCCGGACCCCCGCCAGCTCCTCGAGTGGCGGGTCGTCGTGCATGCCCTCGAGGAGCTTGCCGACCTCTTCGGGGCGACCCTGCGCACCCTCAACGAGGGTGCGGGTCACATCCCCGAAGCCGGCGCCTCCGCGCTCGCGGTCTACCTGCCCGAGCTCAAGGGCCAGATGAAGTCGGTCGTTGATGCGCTCATCAAACCGTCGTTGGACCGCGCGTGCGATGTCTACCACCAGGGAACCCTGCTCGGCGGCGGGAACCTTCTCTCTCCGGGCCGGGGTCGTTCGGGCCGTTCGCCGGCGGCCGTCCGGACCGCGACCCTCCTTCTCGAGCGCGGCGCCGGGTGTCTTTCGCTGCTCGCGGAGATCGCCATCGACCGTGCGGTCGCGGGCGGTACCGAGACGATTCTGGTCGAAGCGGCGTGACGGGTCCGACCGTGGCTTATCTGCCCTGAGTACGCACTATCCCTACCGGTAGGGTCCTCCCGTACGAACGTCATATCGGACCCACCCGGGTGCTCGGGCGGGGGCAGTCGGTGTTCGATTCTATCGACGATTGGTTGATCATTGCCGTGGTGGCGGGGATCTTGTTCTACGGGTCCTCGAAAATCCCGCAGCTCGCGCACAGTCTCGGGCGTTCGGTGGGCGAGTTCAAGAAGGGTCGTCTCGAGGTCGAGCGGGAAATGAAGCTCGAGGCGGCCGCCAACGCGAACGCACCTGCCCCTACGGGCCCGGCCCACTAGACCGGACGGCGCGAGCCGGCATGCCCGAGGGACTCCCACAACGAACCGAAGCGTCCTGGGAGGACCTCCCGGCCCCGGGGCCGAACTAGAGGAGCCCGTGATCCATGGGCGACCTCGACCGGATCCTCTCCATCATCTCCGAAGTCCGCCACCGGCTCGTTCGGATCGCCCTCGTCCTCGGGCCCCTCTTCGGCTTCCTCCTGTTTTTCGAACTGAAGCCGGTCTCGATCCCATTCGACGGGTTCTCGGTCCCGTTCGCGATCCCCTGGCCGAATCCGTTCTACAACATCACCGCCCAAGTGTTCCTCGCCATGGTCGCCTGGATGCTCCCTCCGGGGGTGCAGCTCCTGAACGTGGGGGTCGGCGACTCCATCTTCGCGCAGATGGAGATCGGCCTCCTGCTCACGTTGATCCTCGGGATGCCGTGGATCGTCCACGAGGTCGGTGCGTTCCTCGTCCCGGCGCTGCGCCGCAACGAGCGGGCTCTGCTGCGTCAGATCGGGATCCCGGCCACGGCCCTCTTCGCCCTCGGCACCGGCATCGGGCTCTTCTTCCTGACCCCGTTCACGTTCCGCCTGCTCTTCTTCTACGTGGCGGCGATGCGGCTCGAGCCGGTGCTCGGGGTCCAGGACTTCGTCACCTTCGCCCTCGTCTATTCCCTTGCCTTCGGGGTCGTCTTCGAGCTCCCCGTCTTCGTCTACGCGCTGACCCGGCTCGGTGTCGTCAAGGCCGCCGCGTGGCGGAAGCACTGGCGCGGCGCGGTGCTCGGGGCGCTCATCTTCGGGATGATCGTGACGCCCGACAACTCCGGGATCACGATGCTCCTCATCGCGATGCCGATGATCGTGCTCTACCTCGGCGGAGCGTATTTCGCGAGCCGCTGGGAGTCCCGCCGGGACGCAAGCCGGGGCCGCCCTCGCGGAGCGGTCGGAGCCGGGTGAACTGATGGCGCTCTTCTCCGACCTCGATTGGGTCATCATCGCCGCGGTCGCAGTCTTCCTGCTCTTCGGGAAAGAGAACGGCCAGATGCTGCGCACCCTCGGGCGTTGGTACGCCCGGGCGATGAAGGTGAAACAGGAGCTCCTCGGCGAGCTCACGAAGGCCGCGGACCTTCCCATCGCCCCCGGCCAACAGCTCTCGATCCGGGGGGCGATCCTCGGGCTCGACTCGCCCGTCACGCACGTGAGCGGGATCCCCGCCGCCGTGCGGGTGGCCCCGACGGTTCCTTACACCCCCACGTACGAGCCGACCCTCCCGTGGACGGGAGGATACCCGGTCCCGACCTGGTCGACGACGGTGCCCAGCGTTCCACCGAGCCGGGAGGGCGTCCGATGAGCACGCTCACGCCCGACGAGATCGTCGACCTCACCGAGATCCTGGTCGTCCTGATGGGGATCGGGATCATCTGGGTCGTCTACCACGGGAGCGAACGCGCGGAACTACCGGGCGAGGCGCTCGTTCCCGACCCCCGTCAGGCGGACGACACGCTTCCCGACACGAGCGGGAGGACGCTCTGATGGAGGGCGGCTTCGACTGTCGCGAGACCTGCCCCTGGTCGGTGAACCGGGATCCGTCGCTCGACCTCCCCGTCGGTCAGGTCCGTCGGTTCGCTTCGCCCGACGAGGACGACATCGGCGACGTCGACGAGACCAAGCGCAACGTGCTGAAGCTGCTCGCGGTCGGCGGGCTCATCGGGGCGGGAGCCGGGGGCCTGGTGGGGGGATCCCTCCAATACCTGCAGCCCCCCGCCATCGGGCTTTCGAGCTACCCGCGCGTTCAGTTGCTCGACGTCGATGGCAGCCCGCTCACGGTCGCGAAGGTCGAAGCCGAGTACAACGTGGGGACCTCCGACCTCTACCTGTTCAACTACCCGCTGAGGAACGAGCCGAACTTCCTTCTGAACCTGTATCCTGCGAACGGAAACCCTCCGAGCGCGAGCAATCCCGGTGCGGCGGGGGTACCCGGAGGCGTCGGAACGCACGGGTCGATCGTCGCGTACAGCGGGATCTGTCAGCACCTCGGCTGCCCGGCGCCCGCCATCGCCTTCTACCCGCCGGGCACGTGCCCGAACACTCCCGGCGGGAAGCAGTTCTATCTCCACTGCTCCTGCCACGGTTCGACCTACGATGCCGCGAACAAGGCGTCCAACCTGACCGGGCCCGCGGTCCTTCCGCTCCCGCAGGTCATCCTCGTGCCCGACTCGAGCGGGAACATCTTCGCGACGGGGATCACGCCCTCCAGTCCGCCGGTGAACGGTCACATCAACACGCTGCAGGGCGACTACGGGGTGGGCACGACAAGCCAGGTCGTGAAGGAGTCGCCCGTCATCCTCTGCAATTTCCCGAGCTAGGAGGGCGGGCGCGGTGGGACTCTCGGGCTGGTACAACCGAACCCTGAACCAGGTCTGGGGGTTCGTCGAGAATCGAACGGGGATGCGAAAGTGGGCCCTTCGGCCCCAGCCCGCGTTCACGTTCAAACCGTCGTACTGGACCGGCGCCTTCGTCGTGACGGCGTTCCTCTATCAGGTGGTCTCGGGCGCGCTTCTCCTCCTCTACTACCAGCCCAGCACCGCCCCCACCCTCACCGCGTGCGGTCAGACGGTCGGTCAGTACTCGGTCGCGCCGGCGGCCTGGTGCTCGACGTACTACATCATCAATTCCGTGCCGATGGGCCAGCTCCTCGTCACGACCCACCTCTACGGCGCCTACGCGATGATCTTCCTGATGTTCGTCCACTTTTTCCGGGGCTACTACCTCGGCGTCTACAAGGCGCCGCGAGAGTTCTCCTGGATGGTCGGGACCCTCCTCATGGTCATGACCCTGGGAATGGGGTTCACGGGGTATCTGCTCCCGTACACCCAGCTGTCGTACAACGCGACGAACGTCGGGCTCGTCCTCGCGCTGCGCCTGCCGACGTTCGGCCCCCTCCTGGGTCCGTTCATCTTAGCAGACGGAACGTCCCAGGGACTTCTTTCCCGGATGTTCGACGCCCACGTGGTCCTGATCCCGCTCGCGCTCGCGGCGCTCCTCTACGCCCACATCGCGCTGTTCGAGTCGCACGGGATCGCCCCGCCGGCGACGTCCGACCCGCTCCAACGTCGACGGTTCACCGCGAAGGAGGACGAGGACCACGTCCCGTTCTTCCCGCACATCCTGTGGTACATGATCAAATGGGGCTTGCTCTACACCGGCATCCTGTTCGGGATCGCCGCCCTCTGGCCGTGGAGCCTCCCGACGTATGTCGGGAACGTCGCGGCGGTCGGGGTCGTCACCCAGCCGGACTGGTACTTCCTCTGGTTGTTCAAGTTCGTGGACTTTGCGGGGGTGACGCCCGTTCTTGCGGTGGGGATCACGACCGCCCTCCTGCTCTACTTCCTGTTCCTGCCGTATCTGGACCGCTCGAAACGTACCCATCCGCGCGACCGGCCGCTCTTCATCTGGGCCGGCACCTCGCTGCTCGCGTTCTTCATCCTGATGACCGTCTGGGGCGGCGAGACTCCCGGCGTCCAGATCTCCGCGTCGAACGTCGCCCTCACGATCGGGCCGATCTTTGTCGTGAACGCCGTCGTCATCGCCCTGTTCCACTGGCGGTACCGGGCCTCGTACAAGCGGCGACTGGCGGCACGGGCCTCGTCGTTCCCGGGGGCCTACGGCGCTCCCGCGTCGCCCGGGGCAACGCCGCTCGCGACCACGGAGGCGAAGTCGAGTGACTGAGTCGGACGACCGCCCCCGCTGGGAAACGGGCTCCCTCTGGGGCGTCCTCGCCGTCTTCCTCGTCCTCGGGAGCGTAGGAGCCGCGACGTTCGTCTACGGCCTCACCTGGCTCTTCGTCGGGGATTGGTTCGGAGTCATCGTCGCCGGGTTCGGGGCGGTCGTCGCCTTCCTCGCCTTCCTGTTCATGGCGGGCGTTCTCTACCGGGTCGACCGCTACCGGGGCGCGAACGGACGGAGGATCGAGCTCTTTGAGTAGCCCGCCCCCCTCGGCCGAGGTCCGCCGTCTTCGAAACCGCCTGCTCGACCTCTACACGGCGATCACGGTCCTGATGCTTCTCGGCATCGCCGTGCTGGTCGTGTACGCGTTCTCGCTGGGGCCGTTGACGAGCCCGGGCGCGGAGCAGTCGTTCGGCTACGCGCTCGCGCTGATGTTCCTGATGGGCGCGGTCATCTTCCATCTGGTCGACAAGACCTATCGGGTCTGGCCGCTCGGCCGTCGCTTTCGCCCCACGTGGCCGGGCTACGTCTCGGTCCAGGCGGAGATTCGGTTCTTCAAGATCCTCGTCGTGGTCGCGGCTGGGGCGGCGATCGCGTACGTACTAGGGGGACTTATCGCATGAACGCGCGGGGGTATCGATGACCGACCTGACCGTACCGGTCGCGATCGTCGCCATCATTGCCGGCCTCGCCGGCTTCTTCCTCTGGGCGTTCTCCTACCACGGGGCCTGGCTCGTCCGGACCATCAAGACGTGGTTCTTCACGACCGACCACAAGCGGATCGGTCTGATGTACATCACGACCGGGTTCGTCTTCTTCTTCATCGGCGGGATCTACGCGAGCCTGATCCGGACCGACCTCGGGTTCGTCCAGGGGCTCGGGCTCAACCCCGAGACCACGCTCGGGATCACGCCGGACGTCTACTCGACCCTGTTCACGATGCACGGGGTCCTGATGGTCTTCATGTTCGTGATCCCGGTCCTCGCCGGGTTCGGGAACTACCTCGTCCCCTCGATGATCGGCTCGCGCGAGATGGCGATGCCGAGGATCAACGCGATCGCGTTCTGGCTCGTTCCCCCCGCGGGCATCATCCTGATCTGCTCGAACGCGAACGTCGGCTGGACCGGCTACGTCCCGCTCTCCGTACAGGCGACCGGCATCGGGGTCGACCTCTGGATCCTCGGGCTCCATGTCCTGACGATCTCCTCGATGCTCAGTGCGATCAACTTCCTCGTCACGATCCTGAAGCACCGCGCGCCCGGCGTCCACTACTGGAACATGCCGCTCTTCGTCTGGGCGACCCTCATCAATTCGGTCCTGCTCATCTTCGCGCTCCCGTCGCTCTCCATCGGGCTCACGATGGTCCTCTCGGACCGGAACTTCGGGACCCACCTGCTCGCTGCGGCCAACGGGACGCCGCTCGGCGGGGCGCTGCTCTACCAGAACGTCTTCTGGTTCTTCGCCCACCCCGAGGTCTACATCATGGTCTTACCGGCGTTCGGGATCATCTCGACCGTCCTTCCGAAGCTCGCCCGCAAGGACATCTTCGGCTACGGGGCGATGGCGGTCGCGCTCGGGGTCTTCGCGGTCCTTTCCTTCGCCGTCTGGGAGCACCACATGTTCGTGACGGGCATCTCCACGAACGTCCGCTTCGTCTTCATGCTCGCGACGATGGCCATCGCGGTCCCCTCCGCGGTCAAGACGTTCAACTGGGTCGCCACGCTCTGGGGCGGCCGCATCTGGATGGCGCTGCCGATGTGGTTCTGCGTCGCGTTCATCACCGGGTTCGTCATCGGCGGTCTCTCCGGCCTGATGCTGGCCTCCATCCCGGTCGATTACCTCTACCACGGGACGTACTTCGTGGTCGCCCACTTCCACTACATTATCCTCGGCGGGACGTTGATGGCCGTCTTCGCGGGGGTCTACTTCTATTTCCCCATCATCACGCGCCGCTGGTACAACCAATCGCTCGGGCAGGTCCATTTCGTCCTGACGTACGTCGGGGTGAACCTGATGCTCTTCCCGATGTTCCTGCTCGGAGCGGAAGGGATGCCGCGCCGGGTGTACGACTACCTCTGGGCCGGGAATTTCCAGCTGCTCAACTTCCTCTCCTCCGTCGGCGCCCTCATCATCGGGCTCGGCCAGCTCGTCTTCGCCTACAACATGGTCTACAGTTACTACGCCGGAGACCCCGTCACGACCGACGACCCGTGGGGCGAGGAGCTCGCCGTGAAAATGACCGGCCCGGTCGCGCAGCCGACCCCGGTGCGCTCGCCGACTCCCATGCCGAGCGCGACCGGGACCGAGGGTCCGTAGGGAAGCGACGATGCGCGGTCACGACCTCTTCCGCTACGCCGCGATCGTCGCGTGCGTGCTCTGCTACTCGACCATCCTGCTCGGCGGGAACGTGATGGCGAGCGACAGCGGTCTCGCGTGCCCCGACTGGCCGTCGTGCTTCGGGAACGGGAACTTCCTGCCCTCGTTCTCGGGTGGCGTGGCCCTCGAGTGGAGCCACCGCGTGATGGCGTTCTTCCTCTCGAGCGCCATCCTGGTCCTCGCCCTCCTCGGGATCGCCTACGAGCGGCAACGCAAAGCGCTCCTGGGCATCGCCCTCGCCGCGCTGGGCCTCGTCGTAACCGAGGCGCTCCTGGGCGGGCTCGTGGTCGAGAGCCAGCTCCAGGTGAGCTTCGTGCTCATCCACTTAGCCATCGCGACCGCGCTCTTCGGCCTCCTGCTCGTGCTCGTCCTCCTCTCGAACCTGCGCGAGCTGCCGCGTCGCTGGATCGAGTGGGCGCGACGGGCCTCCGACGAGAACGCCGCGCCGCCGCGCCCGACGGGCGCGCCCTTCCCGGACGAGCCGAGGCCGGTCCCGGGAACGCCGTTCGAATCGCTCCGGGAAGGCTAAGCGCTCCGCCGCGCTCCGCCGACGGTTCCATGGTCACTTCGTCCCCTCCCGTGCCCGCTCCGACGCGCCCGCTCGGGCCGGCGGACTACCTACCGCTCGCGAAACCCGGCATCACCGCGCTCATCTGTCTCGTCGCGGTCGCGGGATTCCTGCTCGCCGACCCGCGCTCGGTCGACCTCCTGCGCCTCGGGGTCCTCGTCGCCACGGGCGCCTCCGCGTCCGCCGGCGCCGCGATGTTGAACCACTACCTCGACCGGGACATCGACCGACGGATGAAGCGGACGCGCGGGCGTCCGCTCGCCGACGAGCGCATCCTCTCAGGGTCGTCGGTCGCCGTGGTCGGTCTCGTGCTGCTCGGGGCCGGTATCGGGTTCGCCACGCTCCTGCTCAATCCGCTCACGGGATTCTCGATCTTCCTCGGCGGGTTCACCTACGTCGTCATCTACACCCTTTGGCTCAAGCGTCGGTCGAACTGGAACATCGTCATCGGGGGATTCGCGGGCAGCGCCCCCGCGCTCGCGGGGAGCGCCGCGGCGGTGGGAGGCTGGACGCCCGGCGTCCTCGCCTTCGCGCTCCTCGTGTTCCTCTGGACCCCTCCGCACTTCTGGAGCCTCGCCCTCCTCCTGAAGGACGACTTCGCCCGGGCGAACCTCCCGATGCTCCCTCGGACGGAGGATGTTCCCTACTCGGGGAAGGTGGTGGTCGTGTCGGCCGCCCTCCTCATCCCCGCCGCGCTGCTCATCGGTTGGTCGGGCGCCGTGACGTGGCCCGTGATCGTCGTGCTCGCGGCGCTCGGGGCGCTCTTCGTGGCGATGACCGCTCCGCTCTGGAGGTCGGTGACCCCCCGCAACGCGCGACGGGGGTTCCTCTTCTCCGGTCCGTACCTCCTGTTCGTCGTCCTCGCAATCGCGATGAACCTCGCGTTCGTCCGGATCGGAGTGCCGGGGGGCTTCTGAGCCCGATTTCGCCTCCCGGCGCACGGTGACCTTATCTCAAGGACCCGGCTCATCTCGGACGATGTCCGAATCCGACCGGGTCGGATCGACCCCCGAGCGGCAGCGCGACGCCGAGAACGTCCTGAGGAAGCTCGGGTACGCCAAGGTCTCGAACCCCCGCCGGGGACCGGTAGGCGAGCCGTCGTTCTGGGTCCAGGAGTCCGGCGTTCCGCGGCGCACGTTCCCGGTCTACGTGCCCCTCGGAGAGCTGGCCGCCGTGGAGGCCGGCATCGAACGGTGGGTCACCGGGGTCCGAAGCGCGCGACCGGCCCAGCGACGGGCGATCTTCGTCGTCCCGACCGACGAGTCCGCCGAGGAAGCCTGGCGACGGTTCTCCCGGACGGCCGGGGGCTCCGTCATTGACCATGAGGTCTCCATCCTCGTCGTCCCGCCCTCGGGGGCACCGAAGGACGTCCCCCATTTCCACCTCCGGGTCGCCGAACCGAAGGAGATCCTCGCGATCTCGACGGGCATCGTGGTCGGCCTGTTCCGACGGGCCGCCGCGGGCGACGGGGGGAACCAGATCGACTTCGAGGAGCTGCTCGCGATCCTCACGAGCCGTTTCGGGATCGACGTCCAGCGCTCCCTCGGGGTCCGCTCGGACGAGGACGCGCTCTTCATTCTGTACCAGCTCGCGTCCCGGGACTCCTATGCACCGGGGGACTCCGGGGCGAACCTGCACCTGCTCGTCCTGAAACCGACCGGACCGGCCGCGCGACTGCCCTGGTTCGCGGCGTAAAGCTCGCGGTCGAACCGAGCCGTTAAGAAGGGCGACCCGGTCGTCCGGGCCGACCGTGAGCGCCGGTGAGCCCTACCGGACCCCCTACACTGCCTACCCCGGCGGGTCGATGCCACCGGCCGAGACGACGCCCGAGGAAGGAAAGCGCGACCTCTGGACGTTCTTCTGGCTCGCCCTCCTCAACACGATCATCATCGCAGCGGCGGGCATCCTCACCTGGTGGCTCGTTCACTGACCCCGCTCGTTACTCCCGGGCAAAGGATTATCTAAGACGGCCGGGTCGATGCGCCACCGGCGTGGCGTGGGGCCGTGGGGTAGCTTGGACCATCCTTCTTGCTTGGGGTGCAAGAGACTCCGATTCAAATTCGGACGGCCCCACCGGCCCGCGCCGGTCCGACCGAAGGCCTTCATGTAGGCGCGCCCGCTCCCGACCTTCCCATGGGTCGACGGTTCGTGGACCAGCGGCAGCGCGACCCGTACTATCGGGCGGCCCAACGCGAGGGCCTGCGCTCCCGGGCGGCCTTCAAACTCGCGTACCTCGACGATCGCTTCCACCTGTTCCGACGGGGGGCCCGGGTCCTGGACCTCGGGGCGGCGCCGGGCGGCTGGTCCGTGATCGCCCTCGACCGCGTCGCCCCGACGGGGACGGTCGTGGCGGTCGACCCGCGACCGATCGCCCCGGCGGAAGGTCTCCGGGTCGTCCGGGGCCGGGTCGGGGACCCGAACCTTCCCGAGCGACTCGGGGAGAGAGCCTTCGACGTCGTGCTCTCCGACATGTCGCCCTCGATCAGCGGGGCCTACGCCACCGACCACGCGCGCTCGGCCGAACTCGCCCGGTCGGCGTACCTTCTCGCGCTTCATGTGCTCGCGCCCCGCGGGGCGTTCGTCGCCAAGGTGTTCGCGGGCGACCTTGTGGACCAGCTCGTGCTCGAGATGCGGCCGCACTTCACCGAGGTCGCCCGCACGAAACCCCCGGCGTCGCGCGCGCCCTCCTCTGAGCTCTACGTGGTCGCGCTCGGTTTCCGCCCGGTTCCCGCTCAGTCGAAGGCGCCTCTTCCCGAAGAAGGCCCTCGCCCGGATTCCGATATATAGGACCGAAGGTTAGCGCGTTTTCCCGATTTTGAGGTCTGGTTACTCGTGATCCGTTTTGGACCCGCGGGGATCCCACTCTCTTGCAAAGGGCGCACGCTCCGCGACGGAATCGCGGACGTGCACCATCTGGGGCTCACCGCGATGGAGGTCCAGTTCATCAAAGTGAACCATCTCACGCGCGCGGTCCTCGACGAGGAGATCGGAAAGCAGTCCCGGGAGCTCCTGCAGCAGCTGGTCGTGAGCGCCGGTCCGTCCGACCATCAGGGCGGGTCGCCGAACGTCGTGGCGATGACGTCCCCGCTCAAGCGACGGGATTCGCTCACCACCCTGACGTGGAGCCTCGCGAAGGACTACGCGGACCTCCAGCAGACCCGCGCCCTCGGGAAGGCGCTCGACACTGACCTCACGCTGCACGCGCCCTACTACGTGGACTTCTTCGGATCGTCCGACGCCCGCGAGCAATCGACCCGGCAGATCCAGTGGGCGGGCGTCCTCGCCCAGGGACTCGGAGCCCGGCTCGCGGTCACGCACCTCGGCTTCTACGGCCCGGGGGACCGGACCGACTCGATCCAGCAGCTCACCGAGATCGTCACGGACCTCTCCGACTGGCTCGCGAAGTTCTCGAAGGGAACCGTTCGTCTCGCGATCGAGCCGAGCGGCCATCCCGACGTCTTCGGTTCCCGCGAAGAAGTGCTCGAGCTCGTGCGGCGGGTCAAGGGGACGGTCCCGGTCCTCAACCTCCCGCACATCGCCGCGCGCGAGCGCACGAGCTTCGAGGAGGCCGAGCAGCTCGACCCGGTCATCAAGGAGTTCGTTCGGGCGACGGACGGACCGGTCTACCTCAACTTCTCGGGGGTCGAGTTCTACGGACCCGGTGAGTTCCGTCTCACCCCGATCAAGCGGGGCCTGGTACGGTTCGACCCGCTCGCGGAGATCCTGGCCGAGCGGGATTACGACATCACCGTGATCTCGAGCTCTCCTCTGCTCGAGCACGACGCGATGTACATGAAGCTCCTCTACGAGCGGGCGCTCACGCGCCGTTGGTCGAAGCTGCACGCCCCGCCCGCCGCGAAGGCGGTTGCGAAGCCCCCCGCGGTCGTGTCGGCCCGGGTCGGAGCGAAAGCCAAGCCCCCGCTCAAGGCCCGACCCAAGCCTGCTCGCCCGCCGCCCCGTCGGGCGAAACCGTCCCGAACCGCTGCTCGCCCGAGACGCGCGGAGGTACGCCGTGGTGGCCACCGACGACGCTAACGGGTCCATCTTTGTCCGCTCCCAGCGCTACAGCGGCGAACGCGTCACCCGCGCGCTCGAACGGATCGACCCGGCGTCGATCGCGCGCGCGGTCGAGATCCTCCTCAAGGCTCCGCAGATCTTCGTCTACGGCGCCGGCCGCAGCGGGATCATCGGGCGGGCGTTCGCCATGCGCCTCGTGCAGGCCGGCCTTCGCGCCTACGTGATCGGCGAGAGCGTCACGCCCTTCGTACGTAAGGGGGACGCGGTCTTCATCCTCTCCGGGCAGGGCGAAAGTTACTCCTCGATCCAGACCGGGAACATCGTCCGACGGGAAGGGGCCGAACTGATCGTCCTCACGTCGAAGCCCGGCTCGAAGATCGCGCACACGGCCACCCATTTGCTGACGGTCGAGTTCGACGAGGACGCCGACCGTCCCCGGTTCGCGCCGCTCGGGACCCTCTTCGAGGAAGCGAGCCTGCGTCTCACCGACGGTCTCGTCGCCGAGCTCCTGCGCGTGCGCGGCGAAACCGAGGCCTCGATGCGTCGTCGGCACGCGATCATGGTCTGATCACTCTCCCGGCGGCCCAAACTTTAAGGGCCAGCCGACCTCCCCGCCCGGTGTGCCGCGTCGCGCCGAACCCGCCGCGCTGACCCTGGTGCCGGTCCCTTCCCGGTTCTTCGTCACGAGCGGGAAGGGGATCAACAAGACGAGCGAGCTGAACGCGTTCGACCTCGCGCTGTTGCAGGCCGGCATCGGCGAGCAGAATCTGGTCAGCGTTTCCTCGGTCCTTCCGATCGGCATCCGCCAGGTCGAACGGGTCCCGATCTCTCGGGGAGCGATCACCCACGCCGTGCTCGCCCGGCACGCGGGCGGCGAAGGGGAGGTCATCAGCGCCGGGATCGCCTACGGATTCCGGGAGGACGGACAGGGCGGCTACGTTGCCGAGGGGCACTTGCACGGGAACCAGAAATCGCTCAAGGAGTTCCTGAAGTGGCGCATGGAGGAGATCGCCCACTTCCGAGGGGTCGAGCTGCGTCGGATCCACTACCGGACGGAGGAGCTGGTCATCCCGATGGATCACTACGGCGTCTGCATCGCCGCGTGCGTCTTCCTGCCGTAACCCCGGACGGGCGCGCGCCCTACAGGAGCTTTCGGAAGAGGAGCTTGTCCTCGAGGCTCCCCTCGATCGAGAGTTTCCGCGTCACGAGCGCCTTCATGGGGCCGATCTCTTTCCGCACGAGCCCCTCGAACGTTCCGACATCCGTGGTGATCCGGACGTCCGCGCCCGAGGCCGGGCCGGACCGCAAGTTTCGCAGTCGCCCTTTGGAAAGGTCGACCGAATAGGTGCCCCCGTCCGTGAGACGGATCTGGATCGTCCGCGAGATCCCGTCGAGCTCCTCGGCCATCGCCGGGGTGTGTTCCGCGTGGCGGTTGAACCGGTCGACTACGGACTCTAGCGTCTCCTCGACCGTCATGGAACGAAGCCGTCGAGCGTGCGAGCCGGCCGGCGGGGTTTAACCCTTTGCATCGTGGCCCAGGATTCCCGCAGCCAGGCGGGGGCCGGGCGGCCGTCCGCGAGTATCGCGAGGACGAATCGGACCGTCTGAGGGTCGGAAGGGTATCCGCTGCCGAGCTCCGACCCTAGCTCCTCCCGCAACCGGGTCAACGCCGCATCTCGGAGCACCTTCGCCACGATGGACGCGGCCCCCACCACCGGTAAGTCTCGGTCCGCGTGGTGACGGGAGACGACGCGGGTGGCTCCACCGGCCAAGCGAGAGACCCGCAGGCCGAACCTCCGCTCGTTCGGGTCGCAGGCGTCCACGTAGGCGACCGTGGGAGCCAGATCGCGAATGAGCCGGGCGAACGTCTCCGCTTCGAGGTCGTTGAGTCGACCCCGAGAAACCGCCCGGTCTACCGTTCTCGGGGAAAGTGCGATGTGGACCCGAGTGCCCACCGATTCGAGCGCGGCGAACACTCGTTCTCGTGCCGGGGGCGTCAGCGCCTTCGAATCCTTCGCCCCGAGAGGGCCGAGTTCCGCGATCCGGTCGCCCGAGACGCAGAACCCTCCTACCACCAGCGGCCCGACAAAGCTCCCGCGACCGGCCTCGTCGAGACCGAGGATCCGCTCCGCGACCGTGGCTCTCCCTCGACCTCGGGCGAGGCGGCGCGGCGTTAAGTCGGCACGGTCCTAGCGCGAACGATGGTGCTCGAGGGACTTTCGGTTCCCGTCCCCACGCTCTTCACCTCGGAGGGAGCGATCGACGCGGGGCGGAACGCCCGCTTTGCACGCGACCTCTCCGACGCGCACGTGGACCACTTGTTCGTCCTCGGTTCGCTCGGAGAGTTCCCGTCGATCACTTCCGCCGAACGGGGCCCGCTCGTCGAAGTCGTGGTCGAGAGCGCGGCCGGTAGGACCGATGCGTGGGTCGGCTGCGGAGCTCCGTCCACCGCCCAGGCGGTGGCGTTCGCCGAGCAGGCCGAGGGGATCGGGGCGGCCGCGTTGGTGGCCGTTCCGCCCTACTACCTTCATCCCTCGCTCGGCGCGATCGATCATTACTACCGGGCGCTGCGAAAGGCGGTAACGGTGCCCCTGCTCGCCTACAACATCCCGTCCCTGGTCGGGTACGCTCTTCCTCCGTCCCTCGTCCACGCCCTCGCGCGAGAGGGCGTTCTCGCCGGGATCAAGGACACGGCGGGTTCGCTCGACAGTGTCACCTCGTTCCTCACGGGAGCGCCGGAAGGATTCGCGGTCTTCCCCGGGGACGATGCGCTCGCCTCCGCGGCCATCGAGCGCGGCGCGAACGGCGCCGTGATGGGCATGGCGAACATCGCACCGAAACTCTGCGTGGAGCTCGTATCCACCGCGCGTCGCGGGGACCGGGCTCGGGCGCAGGAGCTCCAATCGCTCGTCGACCGGTTGGTCGAGCTCGTCCGAAGCGGCCCGTTCCCTTCCACGGGCAAATTCCTCGCGGCTCACTTGCGGGGCGCGGAAGTGGGATACCGAGCTCCCTACGAACCGCTCACGAGCACCGAGGAGGCCGCGGTCTTGGCGCGGCTCGAGCCGCTTCGGCCTCTTCTCGCTCCCTTCCTGGGAAAGTGACCGTGCGCGCTCTCATCGTACGGCCTCCGACGCCCGGGGTCGAGCTCTCCGACGTTCCCTCCCCATCCGTTCCGGCGGGCGGCGTCCGTGTCGGGGTCATCGAGTGCGGCGTCTGCGGCACCGACCACGACATCGTCGAAGGGAAGTACGGTCGCCCGCCGGCGGGCTCTCCGTTCCTGATCCTGGGTCACGAGAACCTCGGCACAGTACGGGAGGTGTCCCCCGACCTGGCGGGCTTTCGCGTTGGCGACCTCGTGGTCGCCACCGTACGGCGGGGTTGCGGGCGATGTCGGTTCTGTCGCACGAATCGCTCCGACTTTTGCGAGACGGGAGGGTTCACCGAGCGGGGCATCGGAGGAGCGCACGGCTACATGGCGGAGGAATACGTCGAGGTTCCCGAATATCTGGTCCGGGTGCCGCCCGCCCTCGCGCCGGTCGCGGTGCTCCTCGAACCGCTGAGCGTGGTCGAGAAGGCGATCTTCCAGGGTCAGCGGGTGCTCGACCGCAAAGAACCGACGCCCGGCGAACCGAAGACCGGTACGCCGAGGGCCCTGGTCGCGGGGACGGGGGCGATCGGAATGCTCGCGGCGTTCGTTCTGCGGGTCCGGGGCTACGACGTCGTGGCCATCGACCGGCACGACGACACGACCGTCGCCGCCCAGCTGCTCGCCCGGGTCGGCGCGACGCATCAGAACGTCGCGAACGGTTTTGCTTCCCTGTCCGACCGACATTTCGACCTCGTCGTGGAAGCGACGGGGTCCGTGGCCCTCGACTTCACTCTGGTGGACCGGCTCGGGGCGAACGGGGTCTTGGTGCTCACGGGCATCCCCGATGCGGCAACCCCTCCGACCAACGTCGCCGGGGGGGCGCTGTTCCGCGACGTCGTGCTCGGCAACCAGGCGATCGTCGGCTCGGTGAACGCGAACCGGACGTACTTCGAGAGCGGTCTTCGCGACCTCAGCGTGTTCGAAGAGCGCTGGCCCCAAGCCGTGGGGCAGATGATCTCCGCGCGCCGACCGATCGAGGAGTTCTCGCAGGTGTTCGAGAGTCGCGGTGGAGGGACCGTGAAGACGGTCCTGACGCTCGGTCCGGGCGTTGCGTCTCGCTGAAAAGGTCATATACGGTACCCCGGTCGGAACGGACCTCTCGGAGGACCCCGTGGGAATCTGGCAAGGTCGGTCGCGGCGCAAGCGCACAGGCGGCCGCCTTCGACCGATCCGCAAGAAACGTCGTTTCGAGATCGGCCGGGAGCTTCAGCACGCCACCCTCGGCGCCGGCACGGTGAAGGTGTACCGGGTCCGGGGCGCGAACCGCAAGTTGCGCATTCTTACGACCCAGACCATCAACGTCTTCGACCCTTCGACGAAGAAGATGCAGCGGGCGAAGGTCATCACGGTTCGGGAGAATCCGGCGAACCCGAACTACGTCCAGCGGAACATCATCACAAAGGGCGCGATCCTCGAGACCGACGTCGGGCTCGTGCGGGTCCGTTCCCGTCCGGGCCAGGACGGGGTCCTGAACGGCGTGCGGGTCGCGACCCCCGCGGCGGCCTGACGCGGCGCCGATAGGGGCGATGCCCGACCATTTCTACGTCTATCCGGCCTACCTCGGTCGGGGTCTCTCGCGCATGCGAGGACGTCGGGTTCCCGAACCCGAGAGTCTGCCCGACCTCACCGCGGAGGAGATCCTCGCGGCCACGAAGCGACTCGGCTTTCGAGCGGAGCTCGAGGCCGACAAGCAGTACCCGCGACGCTACTTCGATTACGCCGGGCGGGTCAAGGTGACCAAGAAGGGCGCCACGACCAAGGCCCACTTCCTCCGGCAGCTGGCCGCGGAACTCCACAAGCAACGAGCCGCCGCCGGACCGAAGTGAGCCATGGAAGAACCCGGCACCATCTACTTCACCGGCACGGCGGGGGCCGGGAAGACCTCGCTCGTTCGCGCCTTCGCCGAGTGGATGCGCTCGGCGGGCTACGACGCGACCGTCGTGAACCTCGACCCGGGGAGCGAAGCCTCCGAGAACGAGATGGACGTCGACATCCGCGAGTGGGTGCGCCTCATCGACCTGCAGAGCGAGTACGGCCTCGGCCCGAACGGCGCGCAGGTCGTCGCGGCCGACATGATCGCGCTCAAGGTCTTCGAGGTGAAGCAGGCCGTCCAGGAGCTGAAGTCCGATTACATCCTGATCGACACGCCCGGACAGATCGAGCTGTTCGCGTTCCGGGAAGCCTCGAAGGCGATCGTCGATGCGCTGAGCGGAGACCGGTCGATCATCGCCTTCCTCTACGACCCCGTGCTCGCGCGGACCGCCGCCGGTTTCGTTTCGCTGCTCATGCTGGGAGCCACGGTGGAGTTCCGATTCCGTCTTCCGACGCTCAACATCCTCGCGAAGGCCGATGTGCTGAACCCCGAGCAATTGCGCGAGGTCATGAGCTGGTCGGACGACCCCGGCGCGCTCTACGACGCGATCGGGCGCGACACCCCTACCCCCGACGTCCAACTGTCGACGGAGCTGTTCCGGGCCATCGAGACGATGGCGCCGCTGGTGGGCCTCGTGCCGACCTCGGCGAAGGACGCGACCGGCCTCGAGGACCTGTATCGCTCCTTCCAACGAGTGTTCGCGGGGGGCGAGGACCTCGAGCCCTCGCACGCCCCGAGCAACGAGTAAGACCCTACTCTTCGGTGAAGAAGAGTCCCATACCGGCCGACGCCGACTCCTGCTCGTCCTTGAACCGACGGTAGAGCGCTTCCGAGTCGGCCGGCGGTAGGCGGGTCCCGACGGTCGCGAGAAGCTCCTCGGCCCGGGTCACGGCGTCGGCGGCTCCCTCCACGAGGACGTAGGTAGCGCCCGAAGGCCCTCCCATCGCGGCCGCCTCCCGGACGGTCTGGCTCTGACGGGAGACCCGGTCGTCCTTGAGGGCGGCATCGAGCTCCGTGCGCTTCGTGTTGGGGACGGAGAAGAGGGTCCACGCCATGCGGCGAGACGACCCGGCCCGGCTATATGGGTGTTTTCGGCCCGATAGCCAGCGAGATGAACGCGCCCGACCTCGGTCGAGCGTGTACTCCTCGACCCTCGAGGCCCCGGTCCTCTTGCTGGGTTCCGCCCATGTCGTCGACCTGAGCGGGCCGTTGCGTCGCATCCTCTCCGAAAGGGTGCTGGACGCGATCGCCGTCGAGCTCGATGCCGAACGGGCCCAGTCGCTCATGTCCCCGGACGGGCCGCGCGCGAGCTCGGGCTCGGCGCCGCTCTTCGCCAAGATGTGGGGGCTGGTCCAGCGTCGTCTGGGCTCGGAGATCGGAGCGGGGGTTCCCGGGGCGGAGATGAAGGTAGCGATCGGCGTCGCTCAGGAACGCCGGCTTCCGGTGTTCCTCATCGACGACCCTCTTCGAGTTACGCTCGCAAACCTGGTGCGCTCGATGTCGTTCAAGGAGCGGGTCATGCTGCTCGTGAGCGGGACCGTGGGGCTCTTCCTTCCGTCCCGAATCGTGACCAGGGAGATGGACCGATACTCGGAATCGCCAAAGGAGTACACGGAGGAGCTGAGGCGCGCGAGCCCGACCATTGCCCGCGTGCTGCTGGACGACCGGAACGAGCACATGGCCGACCGCCTGACTTCGCTCCGGCAGCAAGGATATCGGCGGATGGCCGTGGTCCTCGGCGACGCGCACATCGAGGGACTGCGGACCGCGCTCGGTCGGCGCGGTCTCCCGAGCGAGGTCGTCCGGTTCTCCGAGCTCCGGGCGGCTAGAGCACCGTCACCCGGTTCTTCGTAACGTCGTCCACGGCGCGAACGAACATCTCGGCGAGCGCCGTGACCTCGGGGGCGGTGAGTTCCCCGAGTCGACCCACGTCCGAGAGCTCCGAAACCGGCGAGAGAACGGGCAAGCTCCCCAGCACCGGGATCCCATACTCCTGGGCGACGCGGGCGACCCGGCTCGGTCCGAACAGCTCGATCCGTTCCTGGCAGTGGGGGCAGGTGAGCCACGACATGTTCTCGACCACCCCGAGCAACGGGACATGGAGGTCGCGGGCCATGTTCATCGCTTTCTTCACGATCAGCGCCGCGAGGTCCTGGGGCGTCAGAACGAACACCATCCCGTCGATCGGGATGGTCTGAAAGACGGTGAGCGGGACGTCGCTCGTCCCCGGCGGCATGTCGATGAGCAGGTAATCGAGCTCCCCCCAGTGCACGCTACCGAAGAACTGGGTGATGAGGCGCGTCACCAGCGGGCCGCGCCAGATCACCGGTGTCTGTTCGTCCTCGACCATGAACTGAGAGGAGACCACTGGGATGCCCGCAGGGCTAACGGCCGGTTCGATCCCTTCGCCGGCGTCGGTCAGCGGGCCGGTGAGGCCGAGGAGCTTCGGGATCGAAGGGCCCGTGATGTCCGCATCCAGGATCCCCACGTGCCGGCCCTGGCGCGCGAGTTCGATGGCGAGGAGCGCGGTGACCGAGGACTTGCCCACGCCTCCCTTACCGCTGCCGACCGCCACAACGTGCTGGATTCTTCCCTTGTCCATGCGTTGGAGGATGCCCCGCGGGGCGGGTCGAGCGGCGGGCTGCGGAGGCCTGGCCGGGGGCGCGGAGGAGTGCTCGGGCTCTCCTTCGGCGGTCACGCGGCGCGGAACGGGGAGGTGGCTATATAACGGACTGCCCGTCCGAGGAGCCGTACTTGAGGAGAAGACCATGACGAGCGGCGGTTCGAGCGACTTGGACGAACTGTTCCTCCCCTCGTCGGTGGCCGTCGTCGGCGCGTCGAACAAACCGGGAAAGGTCGGGACGAGCCTCTTCCGCAACATCATCCAGGCGGGATTCAAAGGGGTCGTCTACCCGGTGAATCCCTCCTCGAAGAGCGTCTCGGGGGTCCGATGCTACCCGAGCGTCTCGGAACTTCCCGAGCGACCGGACCTCGGAGTCATCATCGTGCCGGCCCCGGCGGTCGCGGACGTCGTCGAGGATCTCGGAAAGATGGGCGCCCGCGGGGTGGTCGTCATCTCCTCGGGATTCCGGGAGATGGGCGAGGCCGGAGGCTTGCTCGAAGCCGACGTCGTCCGGCGGGCGGCGAAGTACAAGATGTCGGTCGTCGGCCCCAACTGCTTTGGGGTCATCAACACGGCGCCCGACGTGAGCCTCAACGCCACGTTCAGCGAGAACCTACCCCCGCGAGGGAACATCGGGTTCGTCTCCCAGAGCGGAGCGCTGTGCGCGGGAATCCTCGCTTACGGAACGACAGAGCGGATCGGATTCTCCCGATTCGTTTCCGTTGGCAATCGGGCCGGAGTGGACGAGAACGACCTCCTCTATTCGCTGGGGAAGGACGAGGCCACCAAGGTCATCCTCCTCTACGTCGAGAGCCTCGTCGACGGTCGCCGGTTCCTCGAGACGGCCCGCGAGGTCACCGAACACAAACCCGTCCTCGTGATCAAGAGCGGTCGGACGGTCGCGGGGGAGCGGGCCGCGAAGAGCCACACCGGTTCGCTCGCGCAGTCGGGTCGCGACCAGCTCTACGATTCGCTCTTCGAGCAGGCGGGCGTGCAACGGATCGAGACCCTCGGGGAGTTGTTCCGAACGGCGAAGATCTTCGCGTCGGGACTCAAGCTCGAGGGACCCCGCCTCATGATCCTCACCAACTCCGGAGGTCCGGGGATCGTCGCCGCGGATTCCGCGATCCGCCACGGTCTCGCGCTCCCGCAGCTCCCGCAAGCGCTGCACGACGAGCTTCGACTGCGCCTTCCCACCTCGGCGTCGATCGCCAATCCCCTCGACATGACCGCCGACGGGAATCCCGACCAGTACCGGGAGACGTTGAAGACCCTCCTTCAGGGGCCGGAGATGAACGGGGCGCTCGTCATCACGACCCCGACCGCGACGATGACCGGCGAGTCGGTGGCGCGGGCGATCCTCGACGCGAAGGCTTCGACGCAAAAGCCGATCACCGCCTGCCTCTTCGGCGTGAACGACCTCTCTCGGGAGGTCTCCCTCCTGGAGGAGAACGGAGTCCCTACCTTCACCTTCCCGGAAGAGGCGACCCAGGGGCTCGGAGCGCTCGCGCGATACCACGCTTGGTGGACCCGGCCTCGGACGATCGTGACGGAGTTCTCCGTCGACCGCTCGGGGGCTCAGGCCACGATCGATCGCGCTCGACAAGCGGGCATGACGGTCCTGCCGGACTACGCCGCCCGGTCCCTGCTCGTCGCCTACGGGATCCGGTTCCCCGATGTGAAGGTCGTCAAGACGCTCGACCAGGCGCTCGAAGCGGCGGAGGCCATCGAGTTCCCGGTGGTGCTCAAGGTCGTCTCCCCCGACCTCTCCCACAAGACGGACGTCGGCGGGGTGGCGCTCGGGCTCCACGACGCGGGGTCGCTGCGCACGGCGTGGCAGGCGATGCATCAATCGTTGCAGGCCAAAGCGCCCGAGGCCCGGATCGAAGGGTTCGAGGTCGAAGCCGAGGTCCCGGACGGCAAGGAGGTCCTGGTCGGCGTCCAGCGCGACCCGCATTTCGGGCCGATCATCGCGTTGGGGCTCGGAGGGATCTACGTCGAGGTGCTCCGGGACGTTACGTTCCGTCTCGCCCCGGTCCGACCGCTCTCGGCGCTCCATATGGTCCAGTCGTTGAAGGCGTATCCGCTCCTCAAAGGGGTCCGCGGCGAGGCGCCGAGCGATGTCGAGGCGTTGACGGAAGTGATCGAACGCGTCTCTCAGCTCGCGATGGAATTGGCGGATGTCGTCGAGCTCGACATCAACCCGCTGATCGTCCGTCCAATCCACGAGGGCGTCGTCGCGGTCGACGCACGGGTCGTGCTCGCTCCGACTTCCAAATCGGAGCCTTCGTCTTCAGCTGCTCGATAAGAAACCGGGCGGCCGCGAACGCCTCGGCCCGATGGGCCGCGGCGGCTCCGACGAGGACCGATGCTTCGTCGACCGGAATCGTGCCCAGCCGATGCCAGAGAACGATTCGCCCCGCGCGAAAGCGCTTCCGAGCCGTACGTTCGAGGTCGGAAAGCACCGTCCGGGCCAGAGGCTGGTGCGCCTCGTAATCGAGCGCACGGACCGTTCCACTGCGCGTGCGGTCGGGACGGACCCGACCCGCGAACACGACGATCCCCCCGAGCCCGGGCCCCTCCAGGACCCGCATTGCCGCGGAGAAGGAGAGCGGTCGTCGCGTGAAGCGAACGGTCATTCTCAGCCGCCCCCATACGGTGGGTGCACTGCGAACTCATCGCCCGGACGCACCTTGGTGGTGAGGGTAGAGAGGTACTGACCGTTCAGGACAAATCGACTCGACCGGAGGGTCGGGACGAGTTGGGGATACGATTCCCCCAAAGCGCGGACGAGGGATCGCGCGCTCACTCCCTGCCGACCAACCGACCATCGTAGCCGGGGCGTTCCCGCCGCGACCCGAGCCGTCGCGAACAGGAGGACGGTCACGTCACCGGCCATGAGAGCCCCAATCGGTCGCGCCTCTAAGGGTTGTGGACATTTCTACTTGACAGAACCGATTAATACGCACGGACGCTCGATAGGCGCATGAACGAGATTGCCGTCCGCGTCGGCGGTCAGGCCGGGGACGGCATCGCTTCGCTCGGCGAGTCGGTCGCCCGAAGCTTCTCTCGGATGGGCCTGCACCTCTTCGGCCTCAATGCGTACCAATCGGTGATCCGCGGGGGTCACGTTTGGTTCCAGGCCCGGGCGTCCGAAGGGCGGCCATACTCCCCGGGAGACGGGGCGGACATCCTGTACGCTCTCGACCGAGCCACGGTCGATATTCATTCGGCGGGGATCCGGCCGGGCGGGACGGTGATCCACGACCCCGAGAAGTTCACTCTCGCGGCGACCGACCTACCGGCGGGGGTCCGGCCCCTCGCGGTACCGACCCTTGAGATCGCTCGGAAGTACACGAGTCAATCGATCCTGCAGAACGCCGCGGGCGTCGGTGCGACGGCGTTCCTCGCCGGCATCCCCCTCGACCTGCTGCACGGGGTCCTGACCGACTCCTTCGGGAGGAAGGCCGGGGACGTCGTCGATTGGAACCTCGGCGCGAGTGCCGACGGCTATCATTTCGCCGAGAAACAGGCGCATCCGCACGACCACGCCCTCTCGAAGCGCGGAAATCCGAAGCTCCTGATGACGGGAAACCAAGCGATCGCGCTCGGCGCGGCGGCGGCGGGTTGTAAGTTCCTCGCGCAGTACCCGATGACCCCGGCGTCGACCGTGATGCACTGGATGGCCGCCCACTCCCATTCCATCGGCGTCGTGGTCAAGCAGGCGGAAGACGAACTCGCGGCCATCCACATGGCCATCGGGGCGTCGTTCGCGGGAGTTCGGTCGATGACCGCGACCAGCGGCGGAGGCTTTGCGCTCATGACCGAGGGCCTGGGGATGGCCGGGATGACGGAGACACCGGTCGTGGTCGTGGAAGCGCAGCGTGCGGGTCCTTCTACCGGACTTCCGACGAAGACCGAACAAGGCGACTTGAACCAGATGCTCGGCGCGGGCCAGGGGGAGTTCCCTCGGGCCATCCTCGCTCCCTCGAACCCGGCGGAAGCGTACCGCGCCACCATCACCGCGTTCGACCTGGCCGAGCGCTGGCAGACCCCCGTGCTCCTGGCGAGCGACTTCCACCTCTCCGAGAGCATGATGACGGTGGACCGGGAGGAGATCAACCTGAACGTCCCGGTCGAGTCCCTCTTCACGGTCTCCCCCAACGGGCACGACTACCGACGCTTCCAGTACACCGAATCCGGTGTCTCCCCCCGCGCGTTCCCCGGCCAGCCCGGCCTCAACTACATCGCCGGCTCGGACGAGCACGACGAGCGCGGACACCTCATCTCGGACACCCGCGCGGGGATCCCGATGTGGGTCTCGGAGCGGCAGCGGATGATGGACAAGCGAATGAAGAAGCTCCACGGGATCGCGAAGGACGCCCCTCCCCCGGTGTTCGAAGGACCCGCCGATGCGCCCCTGACGTTCGTCACGTGGGGTTCCACGGTCGGGGCGGTCCGCGACGCGGTCGTTCTCCTGGGCGAGCGCGGGAAGGCGACGAACCTGCTCCACTTCCCGACCGTCTACCCGCTCGACCCCGACGCGGTTCGGGCGGCGTTCGCGCGGACGCGGCGCACGCTCCTGATCGAGGCGAATTACTCGGGCCAGTTCGGCCGGCTGCTTCGGGCCGAGACGGGAATCTACGTTTCCGACCACTTCTTGAAGTACGACGGCGAACCGTTCTTCCCGCACGAGATCGTGGCCCGGGCGCTCGAGGTGAACTGAGATGGCGGACAGCACGGCGGCCACGCCCACGACGACGCCCCTGACACCGCTCCCCGTGGTCGGAAAGACGGACGTCAAACCCACCTGGTGCCCGGGCTGCGGCGACTTCGGAGTAGTCGCCGCGGTGGAGTCCTCGTTGAAGCGACTCAAGATCCCGAGTCACAACGTCGTCATCGTCTCCGGGATCGGTTGCTCGTCGAACCTCCCACACTTCCTCTCCTCGTACGGATTCCACGGGATCCACGGCCGAGCGATCCCGCTCGCCGAGGGCATCCGATGGGGGAACCACGGCCTCACGGTCATCGCCACGGGCGGCGACGGGGACGGCTTCGGGATCGGCGCCGGCCACTTCATCCACGCGATGCGGCGGAACGTCGACCTGACGTACGTCACCATGGACAACCAGATCTACGGGCTCACCACGGGTCAGGCGAGCCCCACGTCGACCATGGGTCAGAAGACCAAGTCGACCCCGACCGGGGTCATCGAGAGCCCGATCGACCCGATCGCGCTCGCGCTCGCGAGCGGGGCGACCTACGTGGCCCGCGGCTTCTCGGGGGACGTGAAGCACCTCACCGACCTCGTCGCGAACGGCATCGCGCACAAGGGCTTCGCGTTCGTCGACGTGTTCTCTCCCTGCGTGACGTACAACAAGCTCAACACGTTCGACTTCTTCCGGCAGCGGGTCTACAAGCTCGAGAGCGCGGGTCACAACCCGAGCGACATCGTCGCGGCCTGGCAGCGCTCGCTCGAATGGGGCGACAAGATCCCCATCGGCCTGTTCTACTCGGTCGACCGCCCCACCTACGAGGACCTTGAGGAAGTGTTCGCCGCCGGCCCGCTCGCGACGCAGCCGGCCGGTCTCAAGGGACGCGAGAGTCTTCTCGATGAATTCGTGTAACGACCCCGCGCGCCCCCGTCACTCGAACGAGGCGAAGAGATAGGCATCGCCCTCGTGGAACAGTTGCTGATAGGTAGTCGGGTCCGCCACGAACGGCGCAGGGGAGAACGCCGGCCACAGGTTCGAGTTGTTGCCGGTCACGACGACGTACTGGACGTCCAGAGCGACCAGCGCTTGCGTGTCGGCGGGGTCGAGCGTCCCGTTCGGAAGGTCGCGGACGAGCCGCTGGTAGGAAGCGTTCACCGTCCGAAATCCCGGCACCATCGGGTACAGGAGAACGAGGTTGGTACAGTATCCGGGCAGGAACTCTCCGGCGCTCCCGGGCGCGACCAGCACTCTCGCCCCCTCGGGGAGGACCGACCCCGCATACTGCAGCAGGTCGAAATCTGCCCCGGTCACGTTCCCGAAGTCGTGATAGATCGCCGAGAGCGCCGGGGGGAGCTGAGTCGGGGTCAACACCACGCCGGGAACCACGAGCACGAGAACGACCACCATCGGGATCACTGCCCGCATCACCGACGGTGTCCCGTTCGTTGACCAACGGGCGGGGGACCTACCTCGGCCCTTCTCCACGACCGGACCGGTGCGACGAACCCAACCCACGAACCTCTCGAGCGCGAGCACGAGAGGTACTGCCGCGATGAGTCCGTAGAGGGTGAACAGCCAGATCGAGAGCTCGGCCGCGCTCGTCAGATGGGCGACCGCGACGGCCGGGCCGAAACCGCTGCTCGCCGCCCAGACGATGGCCAGGAGACCGATCATCACGGCTCCCGCGCCGATCACGAACGTTCGGAACGTGTCGAAGTAGCCTCCGAGGGCCGAGTCACGACGGACGACGACGAGCAGGACGAGCCCGAGGACGATCAAGACCGCGAGCTCGAGGCGCAACGCCGCGAGCGGAGAGAGTCCGGTGTCGGAGGACCCGAAGAGGAACGGGTCGATGGCACCCGCAAACTGAGAACCGTTGATCCCCGGAGGTCTTCCCGGAAGTCCGGAGGTCGCGCCGGGGACGAACCCCGGACTCGAACGACCCAGCACGAGAACGTAGATCGAGGGGATGACCCCCAGCAGGGTCGCTCCCACGGCGACTCCCCAGCGAACGAGCCAACCGCGTGCGAGGCCCCCGAAGCGTGGGTACGTGAGGAGGGCTGTGATGGGAAGGGCCAGGAGCAACCACTCCGCCCCGACCGGGTTGATGGCCGCCGAGTAGCCGGTCAAGAGGCCGAAGGCGAACGCGTCGGAGAACCGGGGCAGCGGAGAGCGAAGCCACACGACGGCTTGCCCGGCGAGCAAGAGCACGAGCGGGAACGCGAGAACGAAGTCGTTGCTCCCGTAGACGACGCCCCGGGTGCCGGGTCCGACCCACGCGAGGAGCAGGGCCACCGCTAGGCCGGCGCGGTCGCTGCCCATCATGCGTCGGCCGAAGACGAACCCGCCGAGCGGTGCGAGGCCGAAGAAGAGCGGGGTCACGAGGAGCGCGGTCCTCGCCGGCGGCGGTCCCAAGGCGATCTGGGCCCAGCCGAGCCACGCAGTCGTACCCTGCGGGTAGAGGATGCCGGTGGATGCGTACGGGGCGAAGGAGAGGGGGGTAGTATGGTGCTGCAAGAGGAGACTGGTGTACAGGGTGAGGAGGCTCGAGTCGAACGTATTGCCGGTGCCGATGGGGGTGGCGACCGACAGTTCCACCACGAACAACCCCAGGGCGGAGAGGATCGCGACGAGGTAGACCGGTCGACGAAGCGGGGCGAATGAGGCGAGGAGCTCGTGGGTCCACCCCGGTCGCCGGGAGGACCGGATCACGATGACCATCAACCCGACCCCGGCCGCGAAGGGAAGGAAGTAGACGATGGGAACCACGAACGCTTCCCAGGGAATCGCCGCGACGAGATAGAGCAGTCCGCCGCCGAGGAAAAAGTCGAGGAGCCCCCGCTCGATCGGCTCGGGGTGTCGCCACAGCGGCACGAAGCGAGCGGTCAGGGCCCGAACGAGTTCGCCGACGATCGCCGCGAGGGCCGCCCACGCAAGCAGCGCCACCGCCCATTCGCCGACCCCCGGACCGGGAACGCCCACGTGAGGGTCAGCGGAGGTCGGCTACTAGAATCCTGACCCTGCCTTCGGAACGCTACACTTTTACCGTCCCGCGGGGAAGCCGACTGGCAGGCGAAGCTCGTGGCCACAGATTCCGATGCGGTGGTCCGGGAGGGGCTCTCGAGCGTCACCAAGGGGACCCTCTTCCTGCTGGTCTCCACGCTTCTCCTGGTCGCGCTCAATTTCGTCGCGCGGGTCGTAATCGTCCGAAGTATCTCGGTCGCGGACTGGAGCGCCTTCTCCTTCGGCCTCACCGTCTCCTGGGTGATGGTAGCCGTGGGAACGCTCGGCCTCCCGACTGCCCTCGCCCGAAACCTACCGTACGCGAGCTCGGACGCCGAACGTCGGACCATCATCCGGGGCGCCCTGTGGATCGGGGGCGCCGCGGCTCTCGTCAGCTCCGCCCTCCTCTTTGTGTTCGCTCCGGCGATCGGGCAGTCACTCGGGTCGTCCACGATCACTCTCGGGCTCCAGTTCTTCTCTATCGCGGTCGGCACGAGCATTGGGAGCACCTTGATCGCGTCCATCTTCCAGGGGTACGAGGACGTCACGCCGAACGCCCTGTTCATCCAGATCGTGAACCCGGCGTTGTTCGTCGCGTTCCTCGCCGTCGACCTCGTGGTTCCTCCGCTCGGAATCACCACCACGGACGCGTTGCTCGCGTACGCCCTCGCGAACGCCATCACCCTGGGCTTGCTCGTATTGTATCTCGTCCGTCGTCTGCCGCGCCGCCTCCCGTCCGGACCCCTCGCGCCCGCCGCGCTCCCCCACTTCGTGCGGTTCGCGGCGCCTCTTTTCGTGGTCGGAGTGATGGGAACTATCACGGGCACTGGCGACACCATTGTCCTCGGCATCTTTCATGCCGGGGAAGTCGGGACGTACTCGGCGTCGCTGACGCTCTCCCGCTTGCTCCAGATCGGGATCACCGCGGCGTCGTACATCTTCCTCCCCGTCGCGAGCCGTTTCCTGCGTCAGGGCGAACCGCGGTCGATTGCGATCACCTACGCGACCGTAACGAAGTGGATGATTCTCATCTCGCTACCGCTCTTCCTCCTGTTCTTCTTCCTCCCGAGTGCTTCCCTTGGATTCGTCTATGGCGCCAAGTACACGAGTGTCGTCCTCCCGCTCCAAATCACGGTGGCCGGCGCCTTCGCTACCACCCTCCTCGGCCCAGCGGCGGCCGTTCAAGTGGCGTATGGGCAGACCCGGCTTCTCGCGACGAATGCGATCGTAGCCGGGTTCGTAGACGTGGTCGTCGCCTTCGCCCTCGTCCCCTTCTACGGATACGTCGGGGCGGCCATCGCCTGGTGCGTGGCCAATGCGGCCTATTCCGTACTATCCCTGGTCGAACTCGGGTTTCTCACTGGCGTCCATCCGTTTCGTTGGCACTTCGTCGCGCCCCTCGTGACTACCGCGATCCCGATCGGGATCGTGCTGTGGATCCTGGCGCCCACTCTCCCGTGGTGGGTCTTGCCGATCCTCGGGTTTGGTTTCGCCGCCGTCTTCGTGGGACTCGTTCTCGCCACCCGGTCGGTCGACGAGGGAGACCGGTTGCTGCTCGAGGCCGTGGAGCGTCTGATCGGCCGTCCCCTCCCCTTCGTCCGTCGCCTCGGCCGGTATTCCCTTCGCCCCCGGGCTCCCTGAGGCCGGCGCGGACGGGGCGGCGGGTCGCGCCCGGACCTGTTCGATCACCAGAAGTACGACTCCTCCCGCGAGCAGGAAGAAGACATACTCGGCAAGGGAGTTGGCGGCGTCTACGTTCCCCGCCGCGTCCACGACCGCGGTCACGACCAGGAGAACGAGAGCGGCCACGATCGGGTACCGACCGTCGAGGCGGGCCCAGACCGAGTAGACGAGGTAGGCCAGGAGGAGACCGACAAAGATCGTCGAGTACGGAATGTCCATCGATTCTCGGTTGAGCACGAGCCGGGACTATTATCATATTTCGAGTCGGGACGGAGCGTCAGGTTCGAGACGGCCCGCTCCTCAGGCCTTCGTATAACACCGGCGCGCGCCTCGTCAGGTTTACATAGGGCCCCCGTCATCTTGAAGTAGAAGGGACGGCCCGTCCTTTCCGTCCTGTGGCAGAACAAAAAGTTTCCCGCACCGTCCCGGTCGCATTGGGCCTCGCCATGCTGGCGGTCGTCATCGCCGCCGGGTTCTTCCCCAATACCGGAACGGTCCAGGCGCAATCGAGCTGTCCGTACGGGGGCTGCACCACTTCCTCGGCGATCCCCACGTGGGAACTCGTTTCCATCCTCGTCCTCATCGCCGCGGGCGTCATCGCCGCGGCCCTGTTCCTGATGCGCCGGCGCAAGCCTCCCGCCACCACGGTCCAGGCCTGGCAAGGCGCGCCTCCCGCCGGGGCCGGTGCGGGAGCGGCCGCCGCGGCTCCGAGCGGGCCCACCCCGCCGTACATCGAGGGCCCCGAAGATGTGGGTCATGCGCCGCCGGTCGTTCCTTCGGGACGGGCGGCCGGAACGGGAGCGGCCGTGGCCGCACCCGCCGCGGCCGCAACCGCGGGCGAGGCCGAGCCCGACATCGATTCGCTCATGGCCGAGCTCGACAAGATCAGTGGCGAGATCCTGAAGAAACCCCCCAAGAAGGGAGCCGGTAGCCAGGGCACGGAAGCGGCCGAGGACGTTGATAAGGGCGCGTAACGGCCCCTCTTGGGTCGACCGGGTTCCCTTAAAAGCGCGCTCGGTTTTTCAACTGTGATGAGCGGTGCGGCGAGCCGGCCAAGCGGAGAGGACCTCCTCGCGGAGCTCCGCCGGGCGGTCGAGTCCGCCCCCGAGCGTCCCCGCGAGATCGAGGTGGGGATCGCGCTGTCGATCGCCCTCGGTCGCCAGCGTCCGGCGGTATCGTGCGGCGGATGCTCGACACCGCTCGAGTTCGACGGGATCCCGGCCCGCACGAACAGCCAATTGCACGCCCCGTTTCGCCTCCTGTTCGGACCCCCGTCCGGAACGTGATTCCCCACCGAGGATTCGGTTGGGGAGGGCGCTGAGACTTTGACGTTCTCGATCCTTGGGTCCGTTACCGACCTCATCACGAGCGTGATGACGACGATTGGGATCCCGGGTCTCTTCGCCCTGATGGTCGTCGAGAGCTTCGGCATCCCCCCGATCCCGAGCGAGGTCATCCTACCGTTTGCCGGCTTCTTGGTCGTCGAGGGGACGTTCTCCTTCGGGTGGGCGCTGACCGCCGCGCTGGCCGGGGCCCTCGTCGGTTCCTTCGCCGCGTATGCCGTCGGCCGGTGGTGGCGTCACCGGATCCTGGGTCTCGGGATCGGGCGCCTTCGGCTCCAACCGCACCACCTGGAACGGGTGGACCGTTTCTTCGCCCGTCGAGGCGAAGCCACGGTAGCCATTTCGCGTCTCGTCCCCGTCATCCGAAGCTACATCAGCTACCCCGCGGGGACCGCCAAAATGGATCCGGTTCGCTTCGGAGCTTACACGCTGCTCGGCTCGATACCGTTCACTGTCGCCTTCATCTACGCGGGGATGGTCCTTCGGTCGAACTGGGACCTCGTCCGTTCGTACTTCACGATCCTCGACATTCCGCTGATCGCGCTCGTGGCCATCGTCGTGGTGTTCCTCCTCTTGCAGATCGTCGGAGTCCTCGAGCCCGGTTGGCCGCCGCGTCGGGCCCATCCCCAAGTGTCGGCGCCGTCCTCCGAAGCGACCCAGCCGGGGAATCCCCCGGCGGTCCCCTAGTCTCCGACCCGGACCGCGGGGTCGGGCTCTCCCGCGGCGTATTCGGGTCGAACGACCCGACCGACGGGTCGGCCGATGTACTCTCCGCCCTCGACGATCCGCTCGCCATCTCGATAGTGCTCGCGCGGACGGATGGCCTCCCAACCCTCGAACGGAGTCCACCCGCAGGGAGACCGCAACCCCCGACCCTCGACCTTCGAACGCTTCGTGAAATCGATGACGAGCAAGTTCGCCCGGTGTCCGGGCACGAGGCGACCCGACGCCTGACCGAGCCAGCGGGCCGGGCGGTCGCAGGCCGATGCGATCAGCACGGCGAGGTCGAGGTCGCCCGCCCGAACCTTGGCGAGCAGGAGCGGCAGCATGGTCTCTACCGCCGGCACGCCGCTCGGCGCCCGGTCGAACGGGAGCTCTTTCGCATCCCGCGGGTGGGGGGCGTGGTCGCTCGCGACGATCGGGACTTCGCCCCGTTGGAACGCCTGCCAGAGATCGTGCCGTTCGGATTCGGACCTCAACGGAGGATTGACCTTGAAGCGCGCGTCCCTCCCCGAGCGTTCGGACAGGAGCAGGTGGTGGGGCGTTGCCTCGAAGGAGAGCCCGGCCGCCCTGAGCTTCCGCACACCGTCGGCGGTCGTCACATGGGCGGCGTGAAGTCGAAGGGCCTTCGGCGCCCGGGTCAAACCGGCGAGGGCCGCCTCCTCAGCGGCCGGCGGGCGGTGGCCGTTCCATTCGACCGGGGACGTCGTTCGTACCGTGGTCACGAATCGGCTCGGGTCTTCGGCGTGGACGGAAACGGGAAGTCGAAGCTCCGCGAGACGGTCCCAGAGCGCGGGGAGCTCGGCGGAGGCCGGGGCCTCTTCGATGTTGGTGGTCGGGCTCAGGTAGACCTTGAAGCCCCCCGCGTGCCGGGAAAGCGACTCGAGCGCGCCGGGGACGATGGGCGCGGCGTACAAGAGCACGTCGACGGCCGCCCGGCCCTGCACGAGGTCCGACTTCTGCTCCCAGCTCTCGAGGTCGGTGACCGGAGGACGAGTGTTCGGCATCTCGCCGACCAGCGACACTCCCCCGAGGGCGGCGCCGATGGTCCCGCTTGCGATGGTCTCGGCTTGGGCGGGTCCGCCGGGTTCCCGGAAGTGCACGTGCAGGTCCGTGGCCGCCGGGAGAATGACCGCGTCGCCGACGTCATGGCGCGGAGCGCCCCCTCGGATCTTCCCGATCGATTGGATCCGACCGAGGTCGTCGATCGCGATCTCGACATGCTGGAGTCGCCCCCGTACGAGAGCTCGACCCGCCAGGATGAGCGCGGTCGGGGAATCGGACCTCCGAGCCGCGTGCGCCGTCCGTCGGCGAGCAGACCCGGGCATGCGCCCTCTCGGACGGTCGGGGCCGTAAATAGCTCGACCCCCGACCGGGGGCGAGGGTATTTCTTCCCGCGCCCCTCCATGTTTCGTGGTCTCCTCCCCCGGAACGAACCGGCGCTGGACCTACGCGCGCAGCGGGGTCGACGTCGCTCAGCGTTCCTCCGCTCTGGCCGCGCTGCTGCGCGAGGTCTCCTACCGACCTCCGCCATCGGCGGGACGGGTCGTCGAAGCGCCGGGGCATTATGCGGGACTTCTGCGAGTCGGCCGGGAGACCCTCGCCGTCACGACGGACACCGTCGGTACGAAGGTGAAGCTCGCCGCCCAGCTCGGCCGCTGGGAGGAGGTCGGCGAGGATATCGTGGGCGTGAACGTCAACGACCTGGCTTCGGTCGGCGCCCGGCCGGCCGGCCTCGTGGACACCATTCTGTGCCACCATCCCGACGTGGAGGCATTCCGAGGGATCGGAAAGGGACTCGACCGAGGACTCCGGGCGGCGCGCTGTTCGCTGCTCGGCGGAGAGACCGCCATCGTTCCGGAGATCGTGGACGGGATCGACCTCGGCGCCACGGCGTTCGGGTTCTTTCCCCGGGGCCGCCGTCCCGTTCTGGGGACTGCGATCCGCCCCGGAGACCGACTGCTCGGTGTCCCCTCTTCCGGCGTGCACGCGAACGGATTGACCCTCCTTCGGCGATTGCTCGCCGAACGAGCGGTCGACCTGCTCCGGCCGCGATCCGGTAGTGTCCGACCGGTCGGTGAAGAGATCCTCACCCCGACCCGGATCTATTCGGTCCTCGCGGACGCCCTCGCCGATTCCTCGGCGACGCACGGACTCGCGCACCTCTCCGGCGGTGGCGTCCGCAACATGGTGCGCCTCCATTCCCGGGTCTCCTTCGTCTTCGACCGGTGGCCCGAGGTGCCACCCCTCTTCCGATGGATCCAGGAGTTGGGAAGCCTCCCCGATGAGGAGATGTTCCAGACGTTCAACATGGGGATCGGATTCGTTCTCGTGGTCTCCCGAACCCGGCTCGCCGAGACCCGGCGCCGCTTGGCCCGGGCGGGAGCCCCGGACGCGATCGAGGTCGGGCATGTCGAGCGGGGTACCGGAGTGTCCGTGCCCGCTCACGGTCTCGCCTTCGAAGGGTACTCGTAGCGACCGCCGGGGCCGCCTCCCGGGATGTCGGAAGATTCGGCAACGATTATGGCGGACCGAAACTAACGTTCTCGCGTGGCGGTGAGCCAACGCATCGTCTGGTGGGCGGTCCTCGCCTCCCTCTTCTCGGCCTTTCTTTGGGCCTGCTACTACCTGTTCGTCCTGTGGGTGACGCCCGGGACCGCTCCCTCGGCGATCCTCGCCTACCCGTTCCTGTTCGGGGGGGTTGTCTACGCCGGTTGGGCCGTCGCGTCCGGTCACGGGCGCGAGTTCCGGGCGCTCTGGAGCGACCCGATGGCGTACGTTCGAATCGGACTGCTCTTTGGGATGCAGGTCTCCGTCCTCGCATCCACGTACCTCGCGGGACCGGTGGATTCGTCCCTCCTCTCACTGATCGGAGACGTCGTCCTGACGCCGATCGTGGTCGCGCTGATCCTCGGCGCGTACCGTTCCCACATCGCGACCCCCCTCTTCGCCGTGGGCTTGGTCATCAGCCTGGCCGGCGGCACGATGGCCATCGTCGGCGGGCAGAGCCTCGCGGCCGTGCACGGATGGGGCTGGCTTGCGGTCCCCGGCGTTCCGCTCACGGTGGCCTTCTACTTCCTCCTCACCGCGCGAGCCAATCGCACTACCGCCCCGTCGGCCGTAGTGGGTCAGTCGATGCTGGCGGCCGGCCTGCTCATCGTGCTCGTGGCCCCGGTGTTCCCGGGAGGTTGGTCCGGCCTCGTCAGCGTGGCTCCGATTCCCGCCTTCCTGCTCGCGCTCTGCGGGCTGACCAGCTTCTTCATCGCGCCGGCGCTCTACTTCCTCGCCATCGACAAAGTCGGTCTGGTCATCCCACCGATGCTCATGACCGGGATTCCGGTCTTCACGCTGCTGTTGTCCGCAGGGGTGCTCGGAATCGCCCTCCCGCTCATCGGGGTTCTCGGGATACCGGTCGCGGTGCTCGGGGCGATCCTCGCGTTACGGGGGGAATCGGTCTTCCCGCCGGAGGGTCGGCCCGAGAAGCCGGTAGCCGAGACTTGAGTCCGGACCGAATCACTGCCAGTCGGTGAGGCTCCGCGTCGAACCCCGCCGCTTCGCGGGCTTACCGACTTCCGAGAGCGGGGTGTCGAGCGTCGCGGGCAGGGCGGTCGTCTCGGGAGGGCGAGGGGCCTCCGGAGGGGAGGCGAGCCGCCGCTGGTGGCTTCCGCGAAGGAGCGCGGCGGCGTCCCAATCGAACACTTCCGTCACTCGGGCGAGCGTCTGGGCCACCCGGTCGGCGTAGTACTCCCAATCGGCCTCCTTCGTGAACGGTCGACCCTCGACCCACGGTTCGATCTCCTGAGGGGTCTTCCGGGAATCGGTCACGATCCACGCGACCCGCATCCCCGGAATGACGTCGTAGCCCTCGCTGCGAAGCTGCTTGAAGACGCGAAGGAAGGGCAGCGATTCCCGGGTCGATTCGTTGTATTCGCTCTCGGCCCGGACCGTGCGGGCGATGACCAGTCGCTCGACGGGGACCTCGCGGTTCCGGACGGACTGCACGAGCTCTCGGGCCCGGCGCACCGCCCCGTCCGTGTCCCCCCTGAGGACGAGGTCGAAGACCTCGAGAAGGGCCGCGGACTGGAAGTCGAAGGCATCCGTTCGTCGGGTCTCGTAACCTCGGACGACGAGGTCCTCGACGGGCCACGCGGTCCGGCCGACGTAGCGTTTCTTCACCCCATGGGAGAAGAACGATTCGAACACCGATTGGAACTCGAACGTAACGCCCTCGTGCGTGAACCGCTTCGCGACCCTCTCTCCGAACTCCCGCGCTCCTTCGAGCGACGCGACCGGGGACCGGACGAAGACCGAGTCAGTATCGGAATAGACGACGTCGAACCCGTCGGCCTCGAGGTCGCGGATGATGGAGGTGATCGCCTCGCGTCCGAACGCGGTGATCGCGGCCCCGATGTCCTTGTTCGTGAACCGGTAAAAGCTCGAGGCCAGAACACCGTAGAACGAGTTCATGAGGACCTTGACGGCGTTCTGGAGGCCGTCGTAGTACTCCTTCATCTCCGCGCTGGTGGCCGCCTGGCCGGCCTGGCGGAATCGAGTGCGGTCGGCGAGCAGGTCCGCTAGGATCTCCGGGATGATCCCGCGCCGAACGGACGCCGCGAGGAACCGGGCGCCCGACGGCGCGACGGTGGTTCCCTCGGGGGAGAGGGTCGTGAAGCAGAGGTTTCGGGAGATGATGATGGACGGATACATCGACTTGAAGTCGAGGACGACGACCCATCGGTAGATCCCGGGCCGGATCGGGTGTACGTAGCCGCCCTCGATCGGGTTCTCGCGACCCGCGAAATGGCTCATCGGCACCCCGACGCCTTTCGCGTCCGCCCGCGGGATGAGGAGCGCGTCGATGTACAACGAGGTCCGCCCGTTCATCCCCTCCTCGAGCGGGAGGTGGGCGACGGTCGCGAGGTCGGCCGCCTTCTCCACCGTCCTCAGGCGTTGGAGGATCCGGAGCGCGAGGTCGGCGTCGTGCTCGCAGTATTCCATGACGCGGTCCTGGTCGGCCGCCCACTCCCTCTCGATCTCCCGACGGTCGACGTCCAGCTTCGAGTCGCCGAGCAGGGTCCGCGCGACGAACTGGAGCGTTTCCTGCTTGGGTTTCAGGTCGCGTCGAACCGACCACCAGGCGTCCGCCACGGCCCGCCCGGTCACCTTCCAGAGGCGCTCGCCCATCTCTCGCGGGGCCGAACGCTCTCGCCCGATCGCGAGCGGTCCGAGTCCGGTGGCCGCCGCCCGTTCGACGAGCAAGGGGAAGTCGTAGCCCCCGATGTTGTAGCCCGTGATCACGTCCGGGTCATCGGCGATGATTGTCTTCACAAACTCCTCGATGAGCCGGCGTTCCTCCGTGTTGTGGATGCGGAAGGTGGTGCGCGGCCGGCCACCGCCCACCGAAACGCCGCAGATCGTGAAGATGGTTCGGGTCCGAATCGCGTTCTCGATGTCGAACGAGAGGACCCGCAACGAGGGCCGGAACACCTCCGTGGACCGGATGTCGTGGCCGTTGTCCGTCACCACCCGGACGACATCCGGAACGGTGTAGCGAGCGCGGACGTCCTCGGGTTCATCTTCGGCTTCGAACGCGACGGCGAGACCGAGGTGCTTGTCGTAGAGGAACCGATGGACGAACGGGATGTCGCAGGCGAGGACGCTCGTTTCGTCGCCCCGGCGTCGATACTGGTCGCGGTATTGCGGAACGAGCCAGGGGCGGTGGAGGGTGACGCGCAGCGCCGGTTTCTCTTGGCCGGCGACCCAAGTGGAAATGTCCTGGACCGAAATGATCTCCTTGTCGGCGGCGAGTCGGGCGCGTACTTCGTCCGTCGGCTCCGTGACCATAAAGTAGGGACGAAACCCGTAGTAGCGGGCCACGATCGGTGCCCCGTCGCGCGTTCGACCGAACAGTTCGACGACGACTCCGTCGTCCACCGCTTGGTACGAACCTTCCAACAGGAACAGCTCGACCGTTCGCACGACCGAGGGAGCCCGGCCTGAGTTATAGGGATTTACGCGGGCCGTTCGGCGAGCCACCGTCCGAGGCTCTGGACATCGTGCTCCCAACGTTCCCGTAGCCTTCGGGACCGGAGAGCCGCGGCCGGGTGGATCAGGGGGAAGTGGGAAATCCCACCGTGCGTCCGGGGTCGACCGGCCGCCTCGAGCATCGGTGGGGCCGTCGGGTCGATGGTTCGCAGCGCTCGGGCCCCGAGCGTCACGATCACATCGGGACGCAGGAGCTCGAGTTGTCGGTCGAGGTAGGGGCGACAGGTCCGAGCCGCGCTCGGGTCGAAACGGTTCGCGGGTGGCCGGCACTTGAGGACGTTGAGGACTCCGTACTCCTCGCTGGGGAGACCGATGGCCCCGACGGCCCGGTCGAGCTCCCGACCCGAGCGACCGACGAACGGGAGTCCCGTGCGGTCCTCCTCCGCCCCGGGCGCCTCGCCGATGAAGACGACGCGAGGTGCTGGGCCGCCTCGGTATACGACCGCTTGCGTCCGAACCGCTCCGAGAGGGCACAATTGACAGGCCCGGATCGTTCGACTCAGCCGATTCCACTCGGCCCGGACTCGAGCCCGCGGGGTCCGGCGCGCGGGTCGGCCGGACACGGTGTTGGCCACGTCGGAGTGTCGCGAAACCTCGTTCATTCCGTCAGTACCGAGCGTTCCCGTCCACCGCCGTGCACGACGCGGCAAGGACCTTAAATACCACTACCTGGTGGTCGGCCCCTCCGCCGATATGTCGCCGCCATCGGGGCTCAACACAGCGGGCCGTCTGGCCACCCTCCGTCAGCGTCGGCGCTGGTCGGACCGCTATTACAAGCGGCGAACCTTGCATCTCAAGGAGCGTTCGGACCCTCTCGAAGGGGCTCCCCAAGCGCGTGGGATCGTGATCGAGAAAGTCGGTGTCGAGGCGAAGCAACCGAACTCGGCGATTCGTAAGTGCATCAAGGTCCAGCTCATCAAGAACGGCCGTCAGGTGACGGCGTTCGCGGTCGGGGACGGTGCGATCAACTTCATCGACGAGCATGACGAGGTCCTCGTCGAAGGGATCGGCGGCCGTATGGGCCGGTCGTACGGGGACATCCCCGGGGTCCGATACAAGGTGATCCAGGTGAACAGCGTCTCGCTGGACGAGCTCGTGCGCGGACGCAAGGAGAAGCCGGCCCGATGAGCGGGAATCCCGAGTCGATGCGGCCCCCGGAGCCCTCCGAGGAGGAAACGGGCCCCATCGTCCACCGGCAGGTGCCGCCGCCTCCCCCGCCCTTCCCCCTTCCTCCGCTCTTCGGCAAGTACCCGTTCGAGGGGGTCGAGGTCCACGACCCGGGGCTCCTGCCGTACATCTACCTGCATCCGATCTACGCGCCCCATACGGAGGGCAAGCTCACCGGGAAGCCGTTCCTCAAGACCCGGATGCATCTGGTCGAGCGCCTCGCGAACCACCTGATGAAGGGTGGGAAATTCACCGGCAAAAAGGGGAAGGCCCTCGCGACGATACGCAAGGCCTTCGCCGAGATCGCGAAGAAGGAAGAGAAGAATCCTCTGCAGCTCCTCGTCGATGCGGTCGAGAACGCGGCGCCTCGGGAGGAAGTCACCCGGCTCCAGTTCGGCGGTATCTCGGTTCCCCGGGCGGTCGACGCGTCCCCGTCGCGCCGCCTGAACGTCGCCATCCGCAACATTGCCCTCGGGGCGATCCAAGCGTCGCACAAGTCCACGAAACCGATCCACACCTGTCTCGCGGACGAGATCCGTCTCGCGGCCAAGGGTGACCTGACCTCCTTCGCCGTGGGCCGAAAGGAAGAGGTCGAACGGGTCGCCCAATCGGCGCGGTAGGCCTAGAGGAGCGGCGATGACTCACATTCGTAGCGAGCTGGCGAAGGCCATCCCCGAGATGATGCGCAACGTCGACCGGATCCGGAACATCGGGATCATCGCGCACATCCACCACGGGAAGACGACGCTCTCCGACAACCTCCTCGCCGCCGCCGGCATGATCTCGAACGAGCTCGCGGGAAAGCAGCTCTACCTCAACTTCGACGAGCAGGAGCAGGCCCGCCTGCTCACGATCAACAACGCGGACGTCACGATCGTGCACGAGTTCGAGGGCCAGCAGCACCTCATCAACCTCATCGACACGCCCGGGCACGTCGACTTCGGCGGAGACGTGACGCGCGCCATGCGAGCGGTCGACGGGGCGATCGTGGTCGTCTGCGCGGTCGAGGGCGTCATGGCCCAGACCGAAACGGTTCTCCGCCAGGCGCTGCGCGAGAAAGTGAAGCCGACCCTGTTCATCAACAAGGTCGACCGCGCGATCAAGGAGCTGAAACTCACGCCCGAATCGCTCCAAAAGCGGTTCGCGGACATCATCTCCGAGGTGAACGAACTGATTCGCAAGATGGCCCCGAAGGAGTTCATCGACGACTGGAGCGTCGACCCCCGGAACGGTTCGGTCGCGTTCGGTTCGGGGTACGAGAACTGGGCGATTAGCGTTCCCTACATGCAGAAGACGGGCGTGAAGTTCCCCGACATCATCGACTACGTCTCCACGGGCCGCTCGAAGGAGATCGCGCAGAAGGCCAAGATTAACGACGTCATCTTCGACATGGTCGTTCGCCACCTACCGAGCCCGCACGTGGCCCAGCGGTACCGGATCCCGAACATCTGGAAGGGCGACCCGACCTCGACAATCGGTCTCGCCATGTCCAACACCGACCCCTCCGGGCCCACCGCGTTCATGGTCACGGATATCACGATGGACCCGAGCGCGGGCGAGATCGCCACCGGCCGGGTCTTCTCGGGCCGCCTCCAGAAGGGAATGGAACTCAACGTCGTCGGTTCGAAGATGAGGGACCGCATCCAGCACGTTTCCCTGTTCATGGGTCCCGAGCGGCTGATGGTCGAGGAGGTCACCGCCGGGAACATCGCCGCCGTGATCGGCCTCACGGACGCGTTCGCCGGAACGACGATGTCGGACGCTCCCGACATGGTCGCGTTCGAGGAGATCCGTCACGTTTCGGAGCCGGTCGTCACCGTCGCCATCGAACCGAAGCGGATGGCCGACCTTCCGAAGCTCATCGAGGTCATGCGGAAGATCGCGAAGGAAGACGCGAGCCTTCGGGTCGAGATCAACCAGGAGACGGGAGAGCACCTACTCTCGGGGATGGGCGAGCTCCACCTCGAGATCACCCAGTACCGTATCGTCAACGACTACAAGGTCGAGATCGAGGCGTCGAAACCGATCGTGGTCTACCGCGAGCTCGTCCGCCACGCGGGCGGGCCCTTCGAGGGGAAATCCCCCAACAAACACAACAAGTTCTACTTCGAGGTCGAGCCACTGCCGCCGGGCGTGGTCGAGGCCATCAAGGAAGGCGAGATCCCTCAGGGGAAATCGTTCAAGGACTCAAAGACGCTCGTCGCGAAGCTCGCCGACCTCGGGGTCTCGCGCGACGAGGGTCGAGGGATCGTGGCCGTCGAAGGGACGAACATCTTGTTCGACGTGACCAAGGGGATCCAGTACCTCAACGAAACGATGGACCTGATCGTCGACGCGTTCAAGGAGGCCATGAATCGCGGCCCGCTCGCGAACGAGAAGGTCTACGGACTCAAGGTTCGCCTCGTGGACGCGAAACTCCACGAGGACTCGATCCACCGCGGTCCCGCGCAGACGATCCCGGCCGCCCGCTCGGGGATGTATGGTGCCATGGTCCTCGGGGACCGATTGCTCCTCGAACCGTTCCAGAAAGCGACCGTCAACGTCCCCCAGGAGGTCCTGGCGGGAGCCACGCGGGAACTGCAACGCCGTCGGGGAGAGATCCTCGATATGACGAGCGTTGGCGACCTGCAGACCGTGACGGCGAAGGTGCCGGTCGCGGAGATGTTCGGGTTTGCCTCCGATATCCGCAGCGCGACCGCGGGGAAGGTCCTCTGGGCGACCGAATCGATGGGATTCGAGCCCGTGCCGGTCGAGCTCCAGACGAAGGTGGTCGGCGAAGTCCGCCAACGGCGCGGCCTCAAGCCCGAGCCGTACGACGCTGCTTACTACTCTGGGTAGTAGCTTCCCGGGCGGGGTCGTCCGGCCCTCGGAATGCCTTCGACTTTAGGTACTACCGGCTGTAGTAGCTAAGGGGTCGCGGGTTGATCGACGTCAGACTTACTACATCCTGTAGTAGCTTGACCCCGGTCGAGCGGGCTCACTGAGCAGACTTTCGGCGGGCGGGCTTGGAAGGCTCGAGGAGGGCGTCCAGGGTTCGCTGGCCGTGGGGACGAGGTCCTTCGGCCGATCGGGAGCGAAGGGGCCACGAACCCTCGTGGTCGAGAAGCCAGCGTTTTCGCCAGAGACCGAGTCCGAAGCCGGTGATCGCGCCACCCTGGCCCACGACCCGATGGCAGGGGATGACGATCGGGATGGGGTTGCGACGCATGGCCCCTCCGACCGCTCGGGCCGCGCCGGGGTAGCCGGCTTTCTTCGCCAGCTGTCCGTACGTCACCGTCTGCCCGCCGGGAACCGCGCGTAGGAGCTTCCAGACCGTGCGGTCGAACTCGGAGGCCGTATCCGGTTCGACCTCGACGTCGAAGTCCTTCCGGTCGCCCTGGAAGTAATCCCGAAGTTGCCGAGGAGGACTCCCGGCCGGGTACGGTGGCTTGCGACGCACGGCTCCTGCCGGAACACCGGTCTGGTTGACCCCCTTCTCGAGGAGGTCGACCACCCGGACGGTGTCCCCGAGGTAACAGATGCGGAATGTTCCGATCGGGGTGGAGACATCGGAGAATTGGAGCGCTTCGGTCATCGTCCGGGCAGGTGAGTTCGTCCTTATTTCTGTTTCATCCCGGACCCACGCTCTCGAGCCCTTTGGGCCCGATCCGGAAATCCGCCGACCCTTCGGGGAGGGACCGGTGCTTCAGGAGAACGACCCGGCGCAACGGGCCCGCCAGACGGTCGAAGCGGAGGATCGTTTTCGCGGCGTGGTTGAGGAACGAGCCGCCGAGGGGTTCCAGCGTTCCCTCGCGCATGCTGCGCCACACCTGGTTGGTGAACAGGACGGGAAGGTGGGCCCGCAGGGCCGTGGCGACCAGGTCGGCGACCGCGAGCGAGAGCGCCTGGCGAGCGTCGTCCTCGTCCGGGCCCGAGAGGGACAGGCGGTAGAAGAACGTCCCGGAATCGATCACGATGAGACCGACCGGTCGTTTTCCGTCGCGGGCGAGAGCGCACGCGGTCTCCACGGCCTTTCCCTGCTCGGCGAGGCTCTTCGGGGTCGACAGAAGCCAGCGCTTCAGCTCCTTGTCGAGACCGTCCCCGGCCATCGCGCGAAGCCGGTCGACGCTCACGCCCTCGGTGTCGACGTAGAAGACCCAGCGATTCTCGAGGGCGATCCGGTGCGCTACCTCGAGGCAGAAGAGGGTTTTTCCGCTCCCCCCTTCGCCGTAGATCTCAGTAAGGGAGTCGGTCTCGAGCCCACCGCCGAGGAGGCGGTCGACCGAGGCGATCCCGGTCGGGCAGCGGTCCGTGTCCATCGGAGCTCCGAGACCGTTCGGCAGGTTAACCTATCGTCGCCGAGGGGTCGGTTAACGGGGTATTGGGTACGCCACGTCGAGCTCGGGAAGGCGAACGGAGGGGCCCGCCTTCTCGAACGCTTCCGGATGCTCGGTGTGGATCGGATACACCGTCCGGGCCCCGGTCGCCCGGACGATGTCGAGAAGCTCGGAGCCCGACGCGTGCCCGCTCGCGTGCATCTGATGAAATTCGAGACCGAAGTGATCGAGCCAGTTGTGCATGACCCGGTCGTCGACGTCGTCCTCGCTGAACGGTTCGCTCATGGAGTGGATGAACGGGCTCCCTTTCGGGGGTCGCAGGTCGATGAGTTCGGGGAAATGCGCGAGGTCGAGCGCGAGCAAGTACTTCCGGCCCCGACTCCGAACCTCTTCCGAAGGGAGGGCACTATCGAGGAACGGCCGTTCCCAGAGATACGAGACCCGCTTCTTCCGAGCGTAGACCTGGAGCCCCGGAGCGTGGCCGGGCACCGGGATCTCGCCGGCCGGGAACCGGCCCGCGACCTCCGAGAGGAGGAGCGCGGTCCGAACCGACACCACGAGGTCCCGGTCGGCGGCGACGGCGGCCGCGTGCAGGGTGCGCAGGCGGTCGATGTCCCGAGGGTAGGTGCAGGCGAGCGCGAGCTCCGGTCGTTCGTTCAGCACCCGGTCGACCCCGGCGCGAACCCCTGCCTCGGAAAGGTTCCGGCGGGGGTCCGGCCCCGCGCGAGTTCCCTCGATCACGAGCGCCTCGACCTTCTCCGCCGCGACGGCCTCGAAGAACGCGTGGGTGTCCGGAGCTCGCGGTCCATGGTGACGAAAGTCTCCGGTGTAGGCGATCGTACCCTCGCGCGTTCGCACGAGGAAACCGTAGGCGAACGGGATGGAATGGTCGACCGGGTACGGAACGACCTCGATCCCTCCGACCCGGATCGGCTTGCGGTCGGTGAAGACGTTCCACGGGTGGTCCCCGTACTTCATCCTCGTGGATTTTTCGATCGCGCTCAAAAGAGTGCGAGTGCCCTCGCCGACGTAGACCGGTATTGACGGGTCGACGAGCTCGAGGTAGCCGGCATGGTCGGCGTGGGCGTGGCTGACGAAGATACCGTGAATCTCGG
This sequence comes from Thermoplasmata archaeon, assembly GCA_035272385.1. Lineage (GTDB taxonomy): Archaea > Thermoplasmatota > Thermoplasmata > Lutacidiplasmatales > UBA184 > Lutacidiplasma. The sequence continues at coordinate 44,166 of DATEQS010000042.1, read as the reverse complement.
GGGGGACGTACTCCAGGTCGCCGTCCCCGAGAGTCTCCTTCGCGTAGAGGCCCGAAATTCGAGGGATGAGGTCGAACTCGAGGAGGTCCTTCGCCCGACACGTCGACCGGGGCTGGAGATAATCGACGTAGTACTCCTCCGCCCGCGGGGAGAAGGAGGGACCGAAATCGAAGAGGATCCGGTCCGGACCATCCTCGATGAGAATCTTGTTCCCTCCGATCTCCCGAACCCCGCCGAGGAACCGGATCGTCGGGCCCTTCACGCGGGCGGGAGACGTTCGGTCCTGAAACGGTTTGTCGCTCGGGGGTCGGAGGAGTTTTTCGTTCGGACTCCTTAGGGCGCCGGTCATGCCGCCCGGCCCGGCCCGCCGTCGAGTCCGCGCCCGCCCCCCCGCGGGAGCCCGGAACCCCCGAGCCAACCCCGCCGCACGGCGGGAGGTCCTCGAGGTTGTGCGGGGGCTCGCGGACCGACTCGACCCCCAGGGCCGGAGCGCGGTCGTGCTGGCCGGAAGCTGGGCTCGGGGAGACGCCCACGAAGGCTCGGACGTCGACCTGTGGGTCATCGGAAGTCGCGAAGGGGAGGTGGTCCTCGAGAGGGGCGGACGTCACGTCTCCCTCCATTACGCGACCGTCGCGGGGGAACGTCGCCGAATGCGCGCCCCGGCCCACATCGGAGGAGTGGTGCCGGGCTGGCGAAGTGCGATGATCCTCCGCGACCCGAACGGGGCCGCGGCGACGTTGCGCTCGGAGGCCCGAGATTTCCGCTGGAGCTCCGTCCGCCGGGCCTGCTCCGACTACATCGCCCGGCAGCTCGTGGGGTGGTCCGAGGAGGTCATGAAACTCCTGCGAGCCTTGGAGACGGGCGAGTCGGAAACGGCCTCGGTCCAGCGAAATCTCCTCGCGAACCGGATGGCGTTCTTGCGGTCCGTCGAGCTCGAGTACCTCTGGGGAACGGAGAACGGTCTCTGGGAGCGGGTCGCGGCGCGCGCCGGGCCCGCGTTCCGATCCGCCCAGCGGGCGGCGCTCGGAACGGAAGGCGAGAGTTGGCGGGAAAGCTGCGAAGCGGCGTTGCGACTCTACTCGCTCACGGCCCGGGCGAACCTGGGGGTCCTGCGCGGCGAGCGACGGCGGCTCGTCGTGGAGGCGTGCCGTCGAGCGGGGTATCCGATCGAGAGGGTACGGGTCGGTCGGCGCTAGCGCGCCTTCAGGACCTTCTTCACGTTCGGGTGTTCCTTCGTGAAGATCTTCCCACCGCAGTTGTCGCAACGAACCCCGAAGAGGTTCGCGTCCGAGGGGAGCGCCTCCCCACAGCGGATGCACCGGAACATGGCTACCGATTCGACCTTCCGTGAGGGCTTAAGCGTTGCCCGGGGTCGGTTCCCGCTCGGTCCGCTGGATCGGGGGCGGGGCCGCGAAGACGTAGGCGTTTGACGCGAACCGGGTGCCGCAGCGGCGGCATTCGAACACTCCGCTCGCCACGCGGTGGAGCGTCACGGTCGAGCAGCGCGGGCAGGCCGCGTCGGGCCCGCGGGCCCGGTCGATCTCGACGACCCGCCGGCGGATCCGGATCCCGTAGCGCGGGCCCATCCAGCCGGTGGGGCCGGCCTTCTTCGTGCGCTTGCTCATTTCGATCCTCCCTTCGCGAGAATTCGGTGGCGCTCGCCATGGACGAACGCCCGGCGCACGACGTCCTTCACGTCGTCCGGGGAGAACGCTCCTACGAGACCCTTCTGCATCGCCACGACCCGGCCGACTTCGTCGGTCGCGACGGTGATCCGGCCCTGGGCCGCCCGCTCTTCATCGAAGGTGGGGTCGACCGCGATGGTGTCGCCGAGGCGCACGAACGTGCACTCGACGGGGAAGTGATTGACCTCGAGCGGGTAGTCGGCCTCCGCGATCCCGAATCGCTTCGCGGGCACGGTCGCGTGGGCGAGCGCGCTCACGGCCGCGAGAGAAGCGGCATCGATGAGGTTCCCCGAGTGGTCGAGGACGTGGATGTCGACGTAACAGACCCAGCTCTTCTCGCCGGGGGTGACGCAGAGACGGGTCAAGTCGATCGTCTCCGCGGCGCGAATCGCACGGTCCACGACTCGAGAGACCTCGATCGCGCCCGGCTGGGGCGGACCCGGCTCGAAGATCGAGTTCGAGAGCGGGATCAGTTCGGCGTTGGTCGTGAGGACGCCCGCGTTGGGCGTGTCGGCGAACGGCTTTCCCGGTTCGAGCTTGACACCCGAGAGGACGGCGGTATCGCCGATCCGGACCAGAGCGGAGCCGTCCGCGGTCACGACGAATCCGGGTTCCACGGTCACGGGCCGGTAATCGTCCGCGCCGCGTCCGTCGAGCCGCTTTCCCTCGGCGGCGAGGTCGAGGATGTGGGTCGTGAGGATCTCGGCCGAGACCTCTTCGCTCATGCGGAACCTCCCACGGGCCCCGTGGAGTAGCGCTCCCGCAAGGCCTGCTTCATCTTTTCGTAGATCTCGCGACAACCCTGGACGCCGAGCTCGAGGGCTTGCGAAAGCTCCGGCTCGGTCATGTGTCCCTCCATTTGGAGGAGCACGAGTCGGCCCGACTGCGGCACGAGCGCCATCGGCAGGTCGGCCTCGCCGAAGTTGTCCTCTTCCTTCTTTAAGTCGAGCGCGATCTTGCCGGCAATCTTCCCGACCGCGACGGCGGGCAGAAGATCGACCATCGGGATCCCCGCGTCCGCGAGGGCCAACGAGGCGGCGACCAGGCCCGCGCACCGCGTGCCGGCGTTCGCCTGAAGGACCTCAATGTAGATGTCGATGCTCGTGCGGGGGTACTCCTCGGCGAAAACGACCGACTCGAAGGCCTCCCCGATCACCTTGGAGATCTCCTGAGAGCGGCGGTCGAGCCCGGGCCGCTTGCGTTCGTCGACCGAGAACGCGGCCATGTTGTACTTGCACTGGATGACGGCCTTGTTGTTCTGCTGAAGATGCCGAGGGTGGACCTCGCGAGGCCCGTAGACCGCCGCCATCACCTTGTTCGCGCCCCACTCCACGAACGCCGAGCCGTCGGCGTTGTGAAGCGCGCCGACCTGGATGTGGATCGGCCGCAGTTCGTCCAGCTTTCGTCCGTCGATACGGAGCCCCTCGGGGCTCAATAGCACCGGGACCTCCTTCGCTCCTACGCTTCCCATCTTCGTTCTCCTTGGAAATGAATACTCGATTCAATGCTCGCCGGGTTCGACCGGCTCGGGCGTTTCGTCCTCGGCTTCGACCGCGTCCTCGTCCACGTCCGTGGGAGGGAGGACCTTCGGCGGCGCATCGCGATGCGCGTGCTCGGTCGGAGGCTCTTCGGGCCCTTTCGCGTCGGTCGGCATCGTCGAAAGAAGGTAGCTCTCGACCCGCTCGGTCAGGCCCGAATGCTGGGCGTTCTCCTCGATGATACGCAGGACTTCGCTGACCCGGTGGATCGCGTCCGGGGAACCCCCGATCCAGACCCGTCCGTTCTGTCCGACGACGACCTCGGCGCCGGTGTGCTTTCGAATCGTGTCGATCATGGAGCCGTTCCGGCCCACGACCCGGGGGACGCGGGCCGGGGAGATGCGGACGATGGTACCGCCCTCGAGCTTCCCGAGCCCTTCCCCGTTCATCGTGACGCCGATGCGCCCGGTGGCCTCGAGGCTCTCGACCTGGACCACGACCGCGTCGCCCACGCGGAGGAAGCGGTCGGTCTCCCCCACGTCGACCTGCCACGGCGTTCCGGTCATGTGGAGCGGGGCCCAGCGAGGAGCGCCAATATCGAGGAGCCAGAACGTCCCCTGGACGTCCGTGACGGTGCCGAGGACGGTGTCGTTCGGCTTCGGGATGTACCGGCCGGAGAGAGGGATCACCTGGACGAGCGGAGGCCGCTCGGAGAGCAAACCGAGGACGCTCGCGTAGACCTTGCCCCCGGTGCGGTAGGTTCCGGGCCCCGGTTTCAACCCCTGGGCGCGGATCTCTTCGCCGGGAAGAACTAGAGTCCGTTCCCCGGAGGGAGACGAGGGAGAACCCTCGTGGCCACGGCTTCCGTGGCCCGGACGATGACCTCTGGACATGTTGCGTGCTGCACCGGGCCGCTCGACCGAAGTGGCCTATTTAACCAAAGCGGTCTCGATGGCGCCTTTCGAGCGCGCGCTGAGTTTCTCGTAGAGCTCGGTCTGCATTCCGGCGGGAATCTCGACGATACCGCTCCAGCTCCCGTCCCCGAGCCAGTTCTCCTCGAGGATGCGTCCGAGGCCCTTCACCTCGCCGATGACCCGGGGGTAGAACTGACCGGGGATCTTGATCCGGACCTTGGCCACGTCGAGACGGATCGGGATCAACGGACGGAGCTTCGCCAGGACTTCCTGGACCTGCTCGTCGACGGGTCGGAACGGGTCGATGTGAACCTTGGCCTCGGTCATCGCCGCCTCGATCCGGGTCGCGGGGTGCGGCGCGCCGGTCTGAGGATTCATCGCGTTCCGGGCGATCGTGGCCACGATCTGCTGGTGCTTCGCCGCCTGGAGGCGATGGCGCTGCTCGGTCGTGACCTGGACCTCGCCCTTCTGAACGATCTTCTTCGCGATCTCGGCGATGTTGCGCGTATGGAACGTCTTCTCGAGGTATTCCTCGGAGATCTTGTCGCCCTTCTTCGCGTCCTTGAACACCTGGTCGAGCGCGAGCTTGTCGGAGAGGTCGACGTCCTTGCCGTCCTTGAGGTCCTGGACCGCCTGGGGGTCGACCAGGACCTCGAAACACGAGCCCTGGGTCTCCCAGCGAGCGATGACCGCGTCCTCGACCTTCACCATGGGCAGAGCGCGCGCGGAAGGCGCGACTATCCTCGGGCGGTCTTCGCGGAGCCCGTGGCGGGAGGGAGGCGCTGGACGTACTTCTGGACCTCGTCCGAAGGGAATCGCGTCATCCCGTCGCCGACCTGGGTCGAACAGACCTCGACCTGCGACAGGTTGCCGCCCTCCTCGAGGCCGGCGCGAAGGCCCTCGAGCGCGAGGAGGATCGCGCCGTCCCGGTCCATGCCGGGACGGTACTTCTGTTCGAAGAGGTCCATGACGGGACCTTTGTTCCCGCCCGTGCTCGCCGCCTTGAAGCTCGTCAGGGAACCCGACGGTTCGGTCTCGAAGAGGTGGATCCCGCCGTCGTCGTAGCCGCCGACCAGAAGGGCCGTCCCGAACGGGCGGACCCCGCCGAACTGGGTGTACTGTTGCTTATAGTCGCAGATGCGGCGGACTAGCATCTCGACCGACATCGGTTCGGCGTACGTGACGCGATTGATCTGGGCCGAGAGTCGGGCGTAATCGACCAGCACTCGCGCGTCCGCGACGAGGCCGGCGGTCGCGCACAAGATGTTCTCGTCGATCTGGTGGATCTTCTCCAGGCTGGACGCCTCGGCGAGCTTCGGGTTGGGGATCCGTCGGTCGGCGATGAGGACGACACCGTCCGAATAGACCACGCCGGCCGTGGTCGCGCCGCGACGCACGGCTTCGCGGGCATACTCGACTTGGAAGAGCCGACCGTCGGGCGAGAAGACCGTGATGGCCCGGTCGTACGCCATCTGGCCGGGTTGCATCTCCATCGGGAACGCCTCGCCCGGGCACTGAGGCCCCCTTTATAACGAGCGCGCGGGCAGTAACGCTTCCGTGAGCCGGTTACGCCGCTCCCGGTGTCGACCGCCGTCGTCCGGGAGCGCCGTGCGACAACCGTAAAAGGCGCGGGCGACCCTCTTGGCCCATGAGCCCTCCCGCCGAAACGGGGTCCGGCCGAACGGGCGGCTGGCGGCTCGCGGACCGCTCCTCCTCCTACCTTCGAAGCGCGGCCGAGCAACCGATCGAGTGGTACCCGTGGGGGCCCGAGCCGTTCGAGCTGGCCAAACGGACCGGACGACCGATCTTGCTCGACATCGGAGCCTCCTGGTGTCACTGGTGCCACGTCATGGACGAGGGCACGTACTCGGACCCCGAGGTCGCCCGTCTGTTGCTCCAGCATTTTGTTGCGGTCAAGGTCGACCGCGACGAGCATCCCGAGATCGACCGACGGTATCAACGACAAGTCGGGGCGCTCACGGGCGAAGGAGGCTGGCCGCTCACCGGGTTCCTTACCTCCGAGGGGGAGGTCTTTCTCGGGGGCACCTACTTTCCCCCGGCGGACGGGCACGGTCGTCCCGGATTCCGTCGCGTGCTGAAGGAAGTCTCCCGGCTCTACCGCGAGGAGCCCGAACGGATCCGCGAGAACGCCCAGGCGATCCAGGGCGCCCTGAAACGGATGCGCGAATCGCGTTCGCCCGCCGACCGCCCGCTCGACACGTTTGTCGAGAACGTTCGCGGGGAGGTCCACTCGAGCTTCGACCCGGTGAACGGGGGCTTTGGAATGGCGCCGAAGTTCCCCCATCCGACCGCCGTGACGTTCCTGCTCTGGGACGGATTCTCGAACGGGACCGTGTCAAGTTCCGAGCGGGCGCACGAGACGCTCCTTCGCATGGCCGACGGGGGTCTTTTCGACCAGGTCGGCGGCGGCTTTCATCGGTACTCCGTCGACGAAGGGTGGCACATCCCGCACTTCGAGAAGATGGGGGTCGACAACGCCGCGCTCCTATCGGCCTATACGGAAGGGGCGGCCCGGTTCCAAGACCCGCGTCTCGAGGAGGTCGTCCGGTCGACGATCGGCTGGGCGCGCGAGGTCCTCGCCGACCCTCGGGGAGGATTCGGTGCGAGCCAGGACGCGGACAACGCTCCGGGGGACGACGGAGGATACTTCACCTGGTCCCGGACGGAGCTGAAGGAAGCCCTCGACCCGGACGAGCTCCGCCTCGTGGTCCGGTTCTTCGGGGTCGGCACCGACGGACGGATGCCCCACGACCCGGACCGAAACGTCCTGTTCCGATTGGTTCCCCTCGCCGAGGCCGCGGAGGGCATTTACTCCCCGGCCGCCGCCGGTTCCGCGCTCGCCCGGGCGGTCGCGAAACTTCGCGCCGTGCGCGCGAACCGTCCGACGCCGACCGTGGACCGGGCGGTCTACGCGGACATCAACGGTCGGTTCATCGCGGCCTTCGCTCGGTCGGGCGCTTTCTTGGGCGACAGCTCGGTCGTCGCCGACGCCCGAAACGCCGCGGACCGGCTCCTCCAGGAGGCGTTCCGGCCCGGACAGGGCATGGCCCACCGCATCGACTCCGACGGAGCGCACGGATTCGGCCTTCTCGAGGACCAGGTCGCCTTCGCCTCGGGACTCCTCGAACTGTCGGGAGTCGTCGCCGAGCCTCGATATCTCGAGACGGCGGTCCGTCTGCTCGAACTCGTCGACCGGGAGTTCCGCGGAGAGGATGGTCTTCTGCGCGACCTCGCGCCCGGTCTCTACGATGCGCCCGTGGTCGGAGGGGTGACCGAGCCATCGTATCCCCTCGAGGACAGTCCTCACGTCTCGGCGAACGCCTCCGCCGTCCTCGCGTTCCTGCGGACCGCCTCCCTCACGCACGACGATCGATGGAGCGACAAGGCCCGCGCCCTCCTGCAATCGATCGCCCGGCGGGTCGGAGGTGCCGGTCTGTTCGCCGCGGGCTCGGCGCTCGCTGCGGGGCTCCTCGCCACGTCCCCTGCGACGGTCGTCATCGAGGGAACGGGCGAGCGCGCCGAGACGCTCCTTCGGGCCGCCCGCCGAGCGTGGCATCCGAACGTGTGGGTGTTCCGAGGTCACCCTCCGCCGCCGTTCTCCCTCCCGGGGGAGATCGAGGGACAGGGCGAGGCCAAGGAAGCTCGAGCGCTGGTCTGTTTCGGGAACGCGTGCGCGCCGCCCGTCACCGATCCCGCGGAGCTCGCTCCGGTGCTCGCGAGCGGCGGACGCCCTCGGACGGGGTCGTAAGGATCCCGAGGTCGGTCCCGTCCAGCAAGAAGGCTCGGACGACCCCGTTCGAGAGGAACCGTCGATACAGGAAGGAACGGCCGCGCGCGGGTCGCGCTCGGTTCAACGCCTCGGTGCCGGCGATCGGGTTGAAGGCCGGTAGGATCACGATCTCCCGCGCCCGGGGCTCGATGTGCCGTCGGCGGCGGGCACTCTTCGCAGACGGAGGTGTTCTCTCGACCCGCACCCAGCAGCGACGTTTGCCCTCGGGGTCGTCGACCGTCGGCGCCAACCGAAACCCCGGATGCAGGTGACCGGCGACGAGCTGTCGAGACCGTAGGACCGAGTTCGACGGCCATCGGTGGCCGTGGAAGATCCCGACGTCACCGCACACCAGCCCGGTCGCCGGGTGGACGAGAACCTCCCGGGGCAGGTACCGGACGATCCCCACGTCGTGGTTGCCGAGAACGATCTCGACGCTCAGCCCTTCCCTCAAGAGCTCGGAAAAGAAATCGAAGACCACGGGCCGCAACGCCGGCGGGGTCCCCACGATCGGATGCTTCGCGTCGCCCGCGACGATCACCGCGTCCGCGCGGGCAGAACGTGCGATCTCGAGGAGCCGTTCGGCGAGCCGGTCGGCCGCGCCCTCCGGCGGGCCCAGCGGTCGCTCGGGGGTGCTGCCGAGGCCGAGGTGCAGGTCCGCGACGACCAGTCGCCTCGGTTCGGTCCGACGCGACGGCTCGAGGACCAGTGCTGGGGCGTCCGGCACCGGGCGCAGAGGGCTCTCCACAACCCCCCAGCGAGGCAGCGCCCAAGACGATTCGCGCCCGGTCGGCAGTCGGCCTCTCCGAGGGTTGCAACCATCTTGACTTATATACAAGAGGTAATTGGATTCTTCCGGGGGAAACCGGGTGCCGTCCTCGCGAGAGCGTTCGATCGAGCACATTCGATCGCTGCTCGAGCGCGCGGGATTCTACGTGGCGGACACCCACGCGATCCGCCCGACCAGCTTCGACCTCGCCGCCCGGCGAGACGCGACCCTGCTCCTGGTCAAGGTCCTCAAGAATATCGACGCCCTGGACTCCGAGGAAGCCACCCGCCTGCGCGAACTCGGCCAACTGTTCCCGGCGATCACCCTCGTGATCGGCCAGAACTCCGGCGCGTCGGACCTCGACCCCGGGGTCGTCTACACGCGCTACGGCGTGCCCATCATCAACGAGGAGACGCTCCAGGAGTTCCTCGAAAAGGCGCTCCCGCCGTTCCTCTACGCGAGCCCGGGAGGGACCTTCGCCCGGGTGGACGGACCCCGGCTGCGACAACTTCGGAACGAACGGGGGCTCTCTCTCGGCACTCTCGCGAGCGTCGCCGGTGTTTCCCGCCGGGCGATCCAGCTCTACGAGGAGAGCGCGGGCGCCGAGGCGCTCGTCATCGAGCGGATCGAGAGATTCCTCGGAGAAGCGGTCGTACGGCCGATCGACCTCTTCGACTGGTCGGCCCGGGACCAAAGGGACGGAGAGGGCACGACGCCCGCGACTCACCCGGAGCCCTCTCACGAACGCACCCATCCCCGCGCCGGAGAATCCTTGCGGGACGGGGTCGTGCGACAGTTGGACGGCATGGGACTCGAGGTCACCGTGACGATTCGGGCACCGTTCGACGCGCTCGCCCGTACTCCCGACGTCCTGCTCGCGGCGGTCGGAAGCCTGAGAACCGCCCTCCACCGCGCGGAAGTGCTGCACGGGTTGGCGCGAGTGGCCGAAGGGCATGCGCTCTTCGTCGTCCGGGACCCGGTCACGCGGTCGGCCATCTCCGGGCTCCCCATCCTCACCATCACCGAGCTCCGGCGGCACCGCGACCCGGACGAGCTGATCGAGGAGATCACCGAGCGGGAAGGCCCGTGATCTCCGCGAGACTCGGTAGCTCGCCCTCGATCTTGCTGCTCGCCCCGGTTCGCGGTCTGACTTCGGAGGTCGTCGCGGTGCTCGCGGCGCTCGACGCATTAGCGCCCGCCCGGGTCGGACTCGGCCTATCGGGCGACGAGCTTCGCAGCCTGCACGACTACTTCGTGGCCTCCGACGCAGACCCGGTGGTCCCGCTCACTGCCAACGAGACGAGCGAGGTCCGCGGACTCGTCCGGTTCGGCGAGGTGCGGGTTCCTAACCCATCCTTCGTCGAGGTCTTGCGCTGGGGCCGGTCGCGCGGAGTGCCCGTCGAGCCGCTCGACCCGGACGACGAGCACACCGCATCGCTCTTCGCCGAGCATATCGGCTATTTCGAGCTCGTTCGCCGGACGGTCCGGGAACGCCGGGTGGCGCGCCGCCCTCCGACCCCGTCGACGGCGGATGAGTTCGCCCTCGAATGGGACTCGGAGATCGCCTCCGGGCGCGGCTCTCGCGGTTTCGCCGGGGCCCGCGACCAGTACCTCGTGGACCGGCTTCCCTCGCTCGCCGCGGAACGCCCCCCTCTCGCGGTGGTGGTGGACCGGGAACGGTTCGACTCGATCTGTGAGCTTTTCTCGCGGGGACCGCCCACGACGATCGCGTAAGAGCGGTCGTTCACTCGTCGCGCGCGAGTATCTTTTCGAGCACGGCCCGCCCGGCCCGGCGGAACTCGTCGAGCGTGCCCTCGTTGACGATCATGCCGTCCACGACCGCGAACGCGTTGCCGATCCCCCACTTGAGCTCGCGCCGGTCGCGGTCGAAGAACTCCTGGAGGTCGCCGGCGTCGTCCGCCCGGTTGCGACTGGCCATGCGGTCGTGCCGGGTCTCGGGGGACGCATAGATCCCGAGCACGAAGAGGTCGCCGAAGTTGTGGCGGAAGACCGTCACCTCGGTGTCGGACCGGCATCCGTCGACCAGCATTCGGGTCTCGGTGAGCTTGGGGATCGCGCGCTGCGCCCAGACGCCCGGCCCGTGCTTGTCGCGTTCCTCGGAAGCGACCCGCGCGACGTTCTGGTTCGTGACCTGGAGCCCGCGTCGCCTCGTCTCGTCCCGCACGAGGTCGCCCATCTTCAGGGTCGCGAGGCCCATCGAACGCGCGACGCCCACGAGCTCGTCCTTGCCCGAACCGGGCATGCCGACGGTGACGATGAGTTTCATAGCGAGGGAGGCGGCTCGTCGGAGGCACTCCTCGTGCCGCCCGCGGTCGACCGGAGCTGGTCCGCGACCTCGTGCTCCGAGATCATCTGGAGCCGGTCCGCGCGCTGCTTGAACGCGACGGCCTCCTGCTCCTCGAGGCGAGACGTCTCCACGTAGCGGTCGACCTTGACCTTCAGTTCGGCGGTCTTCTGGGTCTTCGTGGCGGCGCGCAGCTCGAGGGCACGGGCCTTCTGCTGGCGGTCGACCACCTTCTGCTGCAGCTTGCGGACGCGATAGTGAAGCCCGGTCACATCGGACCCGATCGGGGCGCCCCCGGTCTTCTTGGTCGCCGCCTCGATGTCCCGTTCGTGCTGCTTCATCTGCTGCTCGATTTCGGGGATCTCGGCGAGGACCCGCTGGCCCCGCTCCCGCAGGAGCGTGGCCTGGTGCCGGAGCTTATCGATACGGGTGTTCAGCCGAGCGACCCGCTGGCTCGCTCGGGCGGCCGCTCGGTCGTGACGCGCCGCGATCTCGCGAAGCTTGGTGATGTCGGCGTACTGCTGGCCGATCCACCGGGAACGTCGGGCCGCGAGCGGCGTGGCCGCGGTCATCGGTTGAGGGGGTTCTCCTCCGCCGGTCGCCATCGAGACCAAGTGACTCGGACGCGAGATATAGCCGTTGTCTTGGGGCGGAACGTGCGCCGAAGCGCTAGGCTCTCCCCGGTCGCGGGGGTCGCAAGAACGGCGCAAGACGCATCGCGAGCTCCGAGGCCGGGACCCGTTCCTGGGCTTTCGTATCGCGGGTCCGGACCGTAACGGTGTCGTGCAAGGGGCCGTCCCGTACGGTGTCCCCGTCGACGGTCACGCAGAACGGCGTGCCGGCCTCGTCCATGCGAGCGTAGCGCTTCCCGATCGTGCCGGCCTCGTCGTACTGGTTCGGGATCCCGGCGGTGGCGAGGTCGTCGGAGAGACGGAGGGCGAAGGGGGCATGCTCCTTCGCGATGAGCGGGAAGACTCCGACCGGCACGGGGGCGAGGTACGTCGGGAGGCGCCAGACGGTTCGCTCCCCGTCCTTTCCGAGGTGAATGTCCGCGGTCGCCCACAGGGCTCGGTCGGACCCGAACGTCAGCTCGAGAACGTGGGGGAGCACCGAGCGACCGCCGGTGAGCGTAATCGAGAGGTCCTTCCCCGAGCCCTGTCCGTGTCGACCGAGGTCGTAGTCCCCCCGGTAGTGGACCGCGCCGATTTCCTTGAACCCGCCCAGGCTCTCGAGGTTCGCCTCGACGTCGAACTGGATCCGGTTGTAGAACGCCCGTTCCTGGTCGGACTTCTCGAGCAAGCGGAGTCGGTCCGAGGTGAATCCGAGGACGTCCCGGTAGAACCGGAACGTGTGGACGAGGTGGTACACGTAGAACTCGGGCAACCCGCCCGAGCTGACCAGATCGCCCGCGGAGAGGAGCTCTACGTCCTCGGAGCCCGCCAGGCGTCGGGCGGCACGGACGACCGGGAGCTTCTCGTCGCGCACCCGGTCGAATGGGAGCGGGAACGATTCGGGGTCGAAGAAGATCTGGAGCTCGGCTTGGGTGAACGCTCGCATTCGGAAGAGGACCTGGCGGGGCGCGATCTCGTTGCGGTAGGCCCTTCCGATGACGGCAATCCCGAGCGGGAGGGCGTGGCGCCCGACATCCCACATGCGGGCGAAGGAGAGGTAGCTGCTCTGCGCCGTCTCGGGCCGCAGGTAGACCCGCTCGCGACCGGTCACCCCGAAATCGAGCCCGAACATCATGTTGAACGGGCGAGGAACGCTCAGGTTCGTAGAGCCGCAGCTCGGGCATTTCACTCCGTGCGCCCGGACGATCTCCCCGATCTCCACTGGAGAAAGACCATCGACCCCCTCGGGCCGGACTTTCTCAAGGACCGTGTCGGCGCGGAAGGCGTTGTGACAGTTCTCGCACGTCACCTCGGGGTCCGTGAAGTTCTCGAGGTGGCCCGAGGCCCGGACCACCGCTTCGGGGAGGATCTCCGCCGGGTCGATGAGGTAGTAGTCGTGCGAGAGGCCGACGAACCAGGCCGTCCAGGCCTCCTCGATCCTCCGTTTCAGCGCCGCACCCAGGGGACCGTAATCGTAGAGCCCCTGGGTGCCCCCGTAGATCTCCGCCGTCGGCCAGAGCACGCCCCGTCGGCGCAACAGTGCGAACAGCTCGTCACTTTTCATCGTCGCGCGGAGGACCGTCGGCTCCGGGGCCGGAACCGGACGATAAGGTGTTCGGTGGTGCGGGTCACGACCTGATAGGCCGGGTCGTCCGCGGGCAATCGAAGGACGACCGGGGGAACGGGCATGTCGGGGACGACCAGCGCGGCTTCCGGTTCGCCGAGCCACTTCCACGGCTCGACGAGCGCAGCCCGGGCAAGAAACGCCGCGGAGACCGGTCGCTGACGGAGTCGTGAGGCCACGTACGCGAACTCCATCTCTCTCCAGAGCGACGGGGCATGAAACATCGCGTTGTCGGTACCGAGCAGGACGGAGAGTCCGAGCCGTTCCATCGAACGGAGGTCGGGCTGACGGGCAAAAAGCGCGTTCGACCGGGGGCAGACCGCGACCGAGACGCGCTCGTCACGAACGGTCGCGAGGTCGTCCACCGTCGCCTTCGCGAGATGAATGAGGAGGTCCGGCCGTGGGTCGAGGTAGCGTTCCGGTTTTTCGCGGACCGCCTCGCTCGCATGGAGACCGAACTTCTTTCCCGCGGCCCGACAGGCGCGAGCCACCGTCCGACGAGTCTCCTCGGTCTCGTCGCGGGCGCTGGAGAGACCGACCCCGTCCGCGACCGAGAGGAGCCGGGCGAGCTCGGTCCGGGCGACCGGTCGAGCGAGGGGCCGTCCGAGCGCGAGGACGCGCACCGAGCTTCCCCGAGCCGCCTCGCGCAACAGCTCGACCCCCGGACGTCCTTCCTCCCGGAAATCGACGACCGCGGCGACGCCGTCCTGCTCCATCCGATGGAGGGCCGCGCGGATCGCCCGGACCTTGGCGCCTCGCGTGGCGTTCGCCAGCAGTTGAAACTTGTAGCCGTGGGGCGGCTGGATCAGCCGGGACACCGGGCCCGGAGGCGGTTCCCGGACCGATACCGAGTCCCCGAGGTGGGTGTGCGCGTTCACGGGAGCCGGGACGACGATCCCTCGGATCGTTCGTTCTCCTCGCCGCCGACCTTCCGTACCGAGCGCGCCCACTTCGACGACGCGACCGTGACGCAGGCGAACGTAGGCCGGCCGCGCGCCCTCGATGTCCAGGATGGCACCTATGACGAGCATGCCGCCTTCGGCCGGAGCCGTTCGCCGCCTTAAGCCGCTCCCCGCATCCCCCAAGCGCTAAGGGAGCGGACGGTTCACCCGGCTCCGCCGACCATGAGTGGAGGCGTCGCCGACCGGCCCCGGGACCTGCTCGTCTCGGGTCACGTGAACATCGACCGGTTCCTATCCGTGGAATCGTTCCCCCCGCCGGACCGGACCGTCCCCGTCCTCTCGCATCGAGCCGAGCTCGGAGGAACGGCGACGAACATCGTTCGAGTCGCCTCTCGTCTCGGAGTGGCGACCGGCCTCGTGGCTCGAATCGGGGACGGATTCCCGAAGGAGTACATCGCGGAGCTGCGGAGCACCGGGGTCGACGTTCGAGGCGTCGAGCGAGTGGCCGGGACCCCGACCCCGACGTGCTACATCCTCGAGGACCGGAACGGCGTCCAGCGAACGCTGATCGACCAGGGAGCCATGTCGAAGACTCGAGGTGCCCCGCTTCCTACGGGATGGCTGAAAGAGTATTCCTGGCTCCACCTGACGACCGCGGACCCCGCGTTCCAGCTCCGACTTCTTGCGGCGGCCCGGAAGCGTGGCCTGCGGGTGGCGGCCGACCCTGCGCAAGAGATCCACTATCGCTGGGACCGCCGGTCGTTCCGGGAACTCCTCCGAGGTTCGGAGCTCTTTTTCGGCAATCGGTCCGAGATCGCGCGCGCGCTCGAGTTCATCGGGACCCGTCGGGTCAACGGGCTGCTCGAGTTCGTCCCTCTTGTGGTCCGGACCGAGGGCCGGAACGGAGCCTCGGCGTTCTCCCGCGGGGGAACCGTCCACGTGCCCGCCGCCCCCCACGCTCGGGTTCGCACCCTGGTCGGGGCGGGAGATGCCTTCCGGGGCGGATTCTACGCGGCCTGGTTCGCGGGGCAGCCCCTCGCCCGGTGCCTCACCGCCGGCACTCGCAGCTCTGCCCGATGGATCGAGGGCAAGAGGTAGGACCGCCCGATGGAGATGCATGCGTTCGGTCGCTTGACTCCGGTCGACGTGGCCCGTCGACGACTTCTCGCGGCGACCCGGCCGATCGACCGCATCGAGCAGGTCCGGATTGAAGGAGCCTTCCAACGGGTTCTCGCGGCGAACGTTCGCGCGCCGGTGCCCGTCCCCGGATTCTCCCGAACCACCTGGGACGGCTACGCCCTCCGGAGCCAGGACACCGTCGGCGCCACCCGAAATCATCCCGTGGAACTTCCGGTGGTCGGCGAGGTCTTCGCCGAGCAGGCGTTTCCGCGACTCCTCCGCCGGGGCGAGTCGGTCGCGATCGCCACCGGGGGAGCGATTCCGAAAGGGGCCGACGCCGTGGTCATCTTCGAAGAGGTCGTCCGCCAGGACCGAGTCGTTCGGGTCTTCCGTCCGATCGCGAAGGGAGACCGCATTTCTCCGCCCGGTCATGATTTTCCTCGCGGAGCGCTGCTCGCACGGAAGGGCGAGGAGCTCTCGGCGCCGGCGGTGGGAGCCATCGCCGCCTGCGGAATTCCGAAGGTCCCCGTCTTCGCCGCCCCCCGGGTAGCGGTCATCCCGAACGGGAACGAGCTCCTCTCCCCCGGCGACCCTCCCGAGGTCGGCCGCATCTACGAGAGCAACAACGCCACGATCGCCTCCGTGATACTCGCCGCCGGCGGAATACCCGAAGTCCGCGCCCCAGTCCCCGACCAGCCGGCCCGGATCGAGCGGGCGATCCGCTCCGCCCTCGCCCGCGCCGACCTCGTACTGGCTACGGGGGGAAGCTCGGTCGGCGAGCGGGACCATTTGCCGCGCATCCTCCCGAAGGTCGGCACCCTCCTCTTCCACGGGATCGCCGTGCGTGCGGGAAAGCCGACGCTCGCGGCCCGCCGGGGCCGCAAGCTCGTGATCGGAATGCCGGGTCATCCCACCTCGTGCCTCGCGAACATGTACTGGCTCGTGCTTCCGGTCCTCCGGCGACTGGCGCGCCGACCCGGGCCCGGATGGACGGACGGGTGGGCGGTTCTCGGCAGCGATGCGGCGGCCCCCACCCCCGGTCTCGCCACCATCGTGCCCTTGCGGTTCGAGAAGGGACGGGCGTACACGACGTACCGTGGTTCCTCCGTGATCACGAGCCTCGCCGGCGCGACGGCCTTCGCGCTGCTCCCGCCGGGGCGCCGGGTCGTTCACCGCGGGCAGAAGCTTTGGGTCCACTATCTCAACCCCCCGCTCGGCTCGGGAGGGCCGGGAGAATCGGGGGCGGCGAGGAACGGTTAAGCCTCCCGTCGTCTCCGACGACCGTGGCCCGTCGGGACCTCGCGATCGCGCTCCTTTCGATCGAGGGGACGAATTGCGATGACGAGCTCCGAGAAGCGCTCGCGGCGCTCGGGGCGCGCCCCGAGATCGTGCATCTGAAGCAACTCGAAGGACGCGAGGTACTCCCGGAAGCGCGGCGTCGGCTCTCCGACTATCAGGCGTTGTTCGTCCCCGGTGGCTTCTCGGCGGGCGACTATGTCCGCGCCGGGGCGATCTTCGCCGCGCGCGTTCGGGCGGCGATCGGTCCGGAACTCGAGGAATTCGTCCGAAGCGGCCGGATCGTGGCGGGCGTCTGCAACGGGTTTCAGGTCCTGACGGAGCTCGGCCTTTTGCCCGGACACCCCGGCGGACGACTCGTCCCCCCCGAGGCGGCCCTCATGACGAACGACTCGGGCCATTACGAGTGCCGCCCGACCTTCGTGGCCTGGGACGGCGGTATCTTTCCCCCGCTGCAGGGAGTTCCGAAGGGAACCCGCTTCCTGTTCCCCTCGGGCCATGCCGAGGGCAAGCTGGTGCTGGGCACCGAGGAGCTTCGCCGGTCCGTCGAGGAGAACGGTCAAGTGATGTTCCGCTGGGTCGCGCCGGATGGCTCCCGCGCTACCTATCCGTGGAACCCGAACGGCTCCGAGGGGAACATCGCGGGGCTCACGAACCCCGAGGGGAACGTCTTCGGACTCATGCCACACCCCGAGCGCGCGTTCTACCGTGCCCAAGCGCCGGATTGGACTCGCAGCGGGTCCGCCGAGGGGTTCGGGGACGGGCACCGGTTCTTCGACGCGATCCTCTCGTACGCCGAACGGCACGCCTAGTCCGTAGCGAGAGTCAATCGCCAAACGTCGAGCCTTTCGCCTTCGAGGGGTCGGGAATCCACCACCTCAAGGGTCCCGCCGCGAATCTCCCAGCCGTTCCGAATTCGCGCGAGGGCGTCCGCGTCCTGCCGGGAAGAGACCACGACAAAGGCGCCCCCGCCACGAGCGAGATGCTGGTCGAGCTCGTCCACCAGGCGGGCGGTGACCCGACAGCCGTCCGGACCCCCATCCAGGGCCAGGTTGTGCCACCGGTCCGGGTCGCGCTCTTCCGGTCGGGTCGGCAAGTACGGGGGATTCGCGAGGATTCGATCGAACCGGCCGAGACCGTGGGCGAGGTCGGTCCGCACGAGAGCGAGGTCGACGCCTTCCTCGCGGGCCCGCGCCCTCAGTCGCCGGAGGGCGTGAGGATTGAGGTCGGTGGCGACGACCCGGGCGCCTCGTCGCGCGGCAGCCAAGGCCGCGAGGCCGGACCCCGTCCCCACCTCGAGGAGCCGGGTGCCGCGCGGCACTTCCGCGAACGGCAGCAGCAGCCGGGTGTCCTCCCGCGGCGGATAGACCGGAGCGTCCGGCGCACGGGGGTCGACGCCGCCGGAGCGGGCGGGTCGCGCCGGCGTCCCCTCACGATGGCTTCTTATTGGCTGCACGCGTACAACACAACCTAGCGGTCTAATTGGCAATGCCTCGTCGACTTTCTCCTCCGGTCAAGATCGGGATCACGGGCCTCCCGGGCTCGGGCAAGACCCAGACCCTCCTTCGGATCATCGAGCTCCTCGAGGAAGAGGGCGTGACGGTCGGAGGCATGGTGACCGAACCGATCGTCGAGAAGCAGCGCCGCGCCGGCTTCCAGATCACCGATTGGATGACGAAGGAGCACGAGGTGTTCGCCCACGAGGGGCTGAAATCTCGGGTGCGCTCGGGTCGCTACGGCGTGAACATCTCGGCGCTCGAGGGACTCGGTACCCGCGCGCTCGCCGAGGCGCGCGAGTCCGCCGACGTGATCGTGATCGACGAGGTCGGGAAGATGGAGGTCGAGAGCGAGGTGTTCACCAAGAGCGTGATTGAGACCCTCGATGCCCGCAAGTCGATCGTCATGACCCTGCACAAGAAGTCGAGGAACCCGCTGCTCCAGGACATCCGTCGGAGGGACGAACTACGCCTGCTCGAAGTGACACCGGTGAACAAGAACCTTCTCGCGTTCAAGATCGTCAAGCTGATCACCGGCCGAGCCCACTAGGCCTCGCCTTGGAAGGGCGGACCGAGCTCCTGCTCCCGCTCGTCGTGCCGGGGCGGGGTCCGGGTCGCCGGTCTCCGGTCTTCTACAATCCGGCGATGGCGGGCGATCGCGACCTCGGAGTCGCTTTCGCCCGAGCGCTCCCTTCGCCCCCCCGCGGTGAACGCTCGGGCTGGGAGATGACGAGCGCGACCGGGGTTCGGGGGCTCCGCCTCCTTCGGGAATCCGGGGCGTTCCGCACCTTCGCCTTCTCGGAGGCGAACCCTGAGGCAGCCCGGGTGCTGCGCGAGAACGCGGCGCGTTTCCCGGGCGCGTCGGCGTTCGAGGGAGATGCCCGACATCCGCCGTCCGGAGCCCCTTTCGATTACGTCGACCTCGACCCCTACGGTACGCCCGCACCGTTCCTTCCCGCCGCGATCGGCTCGGTTCACGTGGGTGGGGTACTCGCCGTTACGGCGACCGACATGATGGTCCTCGCGGGGGCCCAGCCGTCGGCGTGTGTCCAACGCTACGGTGCCCGTCCCGTGCGAGGTCGCCTCGGACCCGAGGGAGGGCTTCGCATTCTGCTCGCTCACCTCTCGACCGAAGCGGAGCGTCTCGGTCGGTCGATTCGTCCGCTGCTCGCCTATTCCCGTGACCACTACGTCCGAGCGTACGTCGAGGTCACCGACCGGTCTCTCGCCGGCGCCCCGGTCGGCCTCATCGACCCGGACGGCTGGCAAGGACCTTCGGTGGGGGACCGAGGGCCGTACGGACCGCTCTGGCTGGGACCCCTGTTCGACGCCCCGCTCGTCTCGCGTCTTGAGACGCCCGAGGGCGCCGCCCGTCCGCGGGAGATCGAGCGCTTCCTCTCCCGGCTGAAGGAAGAGGTCACGGTGGACCGACCGTTCTATTTCGAGGCGAACGTCCTGGCTTCCCACCTTGCGCTTCCATCGCCTCCGTCGCTCGCGAGCATCGAGGACGGGCTTCGGTCGGTTGGCTTCCGCGCGGCTCGCACCCACGCCCGCCCCGAGGGCTTCCGTACGGACGCCCCCCGGGAAGCGGTCGAGGAGCTGGTCCGCCGCCTCGCGCGCGCGGCCTAGTCCCAGAAGACCCGGGTCCGGGCGTAGGCGCGTTCCGAGCGAAGGATCTCCGTGAAGAACGCGTCGTCGTCCCGGTACAGGCGCATCAGGAGGCGGCGGGCCGTCTCCGGCCCGATCCCCCGACCGGCGAGGGCGAACAGAGCGCGCTCCCCGTAGTGGGCGAGCAGCTCGGCCGAAGTGTACCCGGCCCGTACCAGGGTCTCGGTTTCGGCCGCGAGGGCACGCTCCTTGCGGGCCCGACGACCAGCGGAGGGCTTGGTGCCGGCCCGCTTGCGCTTGGCGTAGGCGCTCAGTCGGTCGATCTCCTTGGTGCGCCGAGGCGACAGTACGGCCGAGAGCGAACCATGGCAGAGGAGGCATCGACTGCCTCCCTCCGTCTTGTACCGCGAGGGAGTGGTCGTTCGGAGGAATCCGCAGCGAAGACAGACGAGGGTCAGTGGTTCCTTGGCGAGCCGCTCCTGCACCGCCTTCAACAGGGTGGGCGGAGGAACGTCGAGCACCGTCCGCCACTCGAGGCGTTCGAGCGGCCCGTTCGTGAACGATGAGGAAGGGGTCGCGACGACCTCGATCGCTCCGTCCCGGATCCGTTCGAGGACTTGGGTCGCATGATCGACGTCGTAGCGGTCGTGGAGGGTCTTTTCCAGCGTCTCCTCGCCGAGAGGATTCGTTCGGCTCGCCGCGAGCAACGGGTCGAGCGTTCGCAGGTCGCGGGGGTCGGCCGACGCGGGGATCACCCCGAGCTTCCGGGCGACCGCGAGGAAGACCCATCGGTAGTCGAGGCCCGTAGGCACGAGACGTTCCACGAGAGGGCCCAAGGTTCCGGGCTCGATCGAAAGCACGCCGACGAGCGTCGTGGAATCCACGGCGATCGGGAGCTCGAGCACGAACCAGGTGGGTTCGACCGAAGCGACCTCGACGCGAGCTCCGAGGCGGGCCGTGAGCAGGCCCGCAGTGGCAAGAGAGAGCGTCTCGTTGGTCCGGGTGCCGAAACAGGCTCCGTAGACGACGACCCGACCGTGCGCGGTCACGGTCACGCGTCGGTCGGTCGGAATCGTTCCGGCGAGCGCCGGGGCATTCCGGCGTTCCTCGAGGTGGAGGCGGTCCGCCGCCGAGATGGGGTACGCCTCGAACCCTCCCTCCCGTCGTAGCTGGCCAATCTCTTGGGCGACATCGAACGGAACCGGGAGGTCCTCTCCCGCCCATCGGGGCTCCCGCCCGATTTCCTGGACCGTTTCGACCAGGAGCTCCCCGTCCCGATACTCGACGACCTTCCAGGTCCGGCCGTGGAGCAGGAAGATCTCCTCGGGCTGAGCCAGGATCTGGGTCAGCACGAATCGTTCGTCGAGCGTCCCGATGAGTCTCCGCGTGCCGATGTCGCGGAGCCGGTACGTCCGTGCGTCCGGTATCAGGGAAAGCGACGCGTAGAACCGGTGGAGCGTCCCCCGACCCGGTGCCACCCGGTCGCCTACCCGTTTGGCGAGTCCGAGTCCGACCAAGTACTCCACCAGCTCGGTCCATTCGAGGTCCGAGAGGTCGGCCGTCGCCGCCGCGTGACGCAACGGGCGCAACAGCTCCGAGAGCTCCAGGGCGCCCTCCGCCCGCAGCGACGCGATGATCTGTTGCGACGCGGCGAGCCGGTTGCGGGTCCGCCAGGTGACCGGCTCGATCAATCCGGCATCCGCCCGCCGGGCGAGCACGGCCGCCTCTTCCAGGTCGTCGTCGTCCAGGGCGAGAACCGTTCCGTGGATGGTCCGGTCGAGCCGGTGCCCCGAGCGTCCGACCCGCTGGACGAGCCGACCCACCTGGTGCGGCGAGCCGAACTGAATGACGTGGTCGACGCCGCCGATGTCGATCCCGAGTTCAAGGGACGAGGTCGCGACCAGGGCTCGGAGCTGGCCTTCCCGGAACGCCTGCTCGGCCTCCTCCCGGACTTCGCGGGAGAGCGAGCCATGATGGACGGCGATCGGCAGGTCGGGAGCGAGTTTCTGAAGGCGGGCCGCGAGACCCTCAGCGGTGGGTCGCGTGTTGACGAAGATGAGTGTCGTCCGATGCTCCCGGACCTCCTCTTCGACCGCTCGCAGGCCCTCGAGGAGGGTTTTGTCGGCCTTCAGCTCCCGGACGAGGGTCTCGTCCAGCGGAGGTCGTTCCCGCGTGGGCCGACGCGCGGTGAGTTCGAGCGGACGGCGCTCCTGCGCCACGCGCACTTCCACCTTCCGGGGAGCCGGAGAGAGGAACCGGGCCACCTCGCCCGGATTCCCGACGGTGGCCGAGAGACCGATCCGGCGGACGAATCTTCCCGTGAGCCGGTCGAGCCGCTCGAGTGTGATCGAGAGCTGGGCCCCGCGGTCGGAGCCGACGAGCTCGTGGACCTCATCGATGATGATCGTTCGGACGTTCGCGAGGGATTCTCGAAGGCGCGCGCCCGTCAGGAGCAACTGCAGGGTCTCGGGGGTCGTGAGCAGAAGGTCGGGCGGACGGCGGGATTGCGCGAGTCGCGCGGAGGTCGAGGTGTCTCCGTGGCGCACGGCGGCGGTGAGCCCGACCTGCTTGACGAGGGCCACGATCCGGTGCTCCAGGTCCCGGTTCAGCGCCCGCAGGGGCGTGACGTACAACGTGGAGATCGGCGGCGTCGGGTCGGTCAAACGGTGGGAAAGTAGCGGTAGCAGCGCGGCCTCGGTCTTTCCGGTTCCCGTGGGAGAGAGGAGGAGAGCGTCCGCGTCCGTTTCGAGGAGCGGGAACGCGAGGTTCTGGATCTCGGTGGGTTCCACGAGACCGAGCTCCCGAATCGCATCGGCGAGCCGAGGGTCCAGCGTCGTGAACACGGAGGACGATCCGGCCATGGGGAATCGTACGAGCCCGGCAGAACGGAAAGGGATGACGGGGGCCTAGGGTTCCCTCGGAGGTTCCAGGTCGAGCATCCTCAACCCGTAGCTTTCGACCATCGGTCGACCGAACGTTCGACCGGGGAAGGTGTCGACGAGCACTTCCAGAAGCATCCCCACGGTCGCTCTCAGAAGATGACCTCCAACGAGCCGATGGTCGGGACCCGCGACGGCGCCGTGCAGATGCAAAGAGGGCACCCCGTCGGCCCGAGCCATGGTGCCGTGCAGGGAGACGACCTCGTGAGGGACGGTGAGCTCCTCGGGGCGGTACTGGCTCCCGTCCCAGTAGCCGACCGTCGCCCGCCGGAACATCCCGATGCCGAAGACGATCGTACCGGCGCGAATGTTCTCCCGCTGGGCGAAGCTCGAGAGCGCTTCGAAGAGGTCCTGCCCATCGTCCAGCCGAAGCATCCACCGGCTCCCCTCTCGGACCGCCTGCATCGTCGTCCGGCACGGAGCCCCCCTGTAAGGAGATTGCACCCACCCGATGGGGAGTGGTGACGGACCCGGAGAGCTCGAAGTTCCCGGGGACCCGCGGTCGACGGGCCGAATCTTGAGACCGCGAAGGAAAGGGTAATGCGCGGAGAACGGTAGAACGAGGGAGATGTCTTCCTCGTCTTCGCGGCTCCGTCCATGGCACCCGGTCGACGAAATCGTCGCCCGAATCCGCGAAGGGGGTCGCGCCGTAGTAGCGCTCTCGGGCGGGGTCGATTCCTCCCTGGTCGCCGCCCTCGCCTTCGAGGCCCTGGGGCGGGAGGCGTGCGCGGTGACGCTCACGGGACCGGCCGTGGCTCGCGCGGAGGTCGCTCGAGCGGAGCGGGTCGCCGCGTCGATCGGCCTGGAGCACGTTCTCCTGAAAGCGAACCCTCTCGAGAGGACCGAGTACCGGGATAACGGGTCGGACCGATGCTACTTCTGCCGGTCCGTGGAAACCTCCGTTCTTCGTGACTTCGGTCTCACCCGGTCGGCCGTCCAGTATCTCGACGGGGTCCATCGGGACGACCTGGCCGACGACCGTCCCGGGCTCCGGGCTATGGACGAAGCCGGATTCTCCCATCCCCTCCTCTGGGGCGGCTGGGGAAAGAAGGAGGTCCGAGCCGAGGCCCACCGAAGGGACCTCCCGAACTGGGACCAGCCGTCGGACGCGTGCCTCGCCTCACGGGTAGCGCACGGCGATCTGGTCTCGGTCGAACTGCTCGGTCGAATCGAATCGGCCGAGGCACTACTTCTCTCGCTCGGGTTCCGGCGGGTGCGCGTTCGGGTCCGCAGCGGGACGGCGCGGATCGAGGTCGACCCCTCCGAGGTCTCCCGCCTCTGTGCCGAGCCGCTCGCGAGCGAGGTCACCCGCGAGGTCGAACGGTTGGGATTCCGGACCGTGTCGATCGACCCTCGGGGCTATCCGGGGGCCTCGCTCGAACTTCCGACGGTGCCATGACGGAGAATCGTCGCGTCAAGGGGACGTCGTCTCCGCTGCCGGGGCGATTCCAACTGGAGACGGACCTCGTGCCCCAGGGCGACCAGCCGACCGCGATCGACGCGATTGTGGAGCGGGTCGAGCGGGGCGAGAAATTCGTCACCTTGCTCGGTGTGACCGGAAGCGGCAAGACGTTCACGATGGCGCACGCGGTCGCGCGCCTTCAGCGACCGACCCTGGTCATCAGCCCCAACAAGACGCTCGCCGCCCAGCTCGTGAGCGAGTTCCGGGCGCTCTTCCCGAAGAACGCGGTCGAGTACTTCGTCAGCTACTACGACTACTACCAGCCCGAGGCGTACGTTCCGCAGATCGACCTCTACATCGAGAAGGACGCCTCCATCAACGAGGAGATCGATCGGCTCCGGCATCGGGCGACCCAGGCGCTTCTCACCCGACGGGACGTCCTCATCGTCGCTTCGGTGAGCTGCATCTACGGTCTCGGCTCGCCCGAGGATTATCGCGCCTCCGTGGTCGAGCTCGAGATCGGTCAGGAGATCTCGCGGCAGACCCTTCTCGAGCAGTTGGTCCGGATGAAATACTCCCGCAACGACATCGAGCTCAAGCGAGGCCGGTTCCGAGTCCGCGGCGGCACGATCGACGTGATGGGCGCGGGCGAGACCGTCCATCGGGTCGTGCTCGATGGAAGCACGATCAAAGAGATCGTCGAGCTCGATCCGGTCACCCAGGAGGAGCGTCGATCCCTCTCGGCGCTCGCCGTCTTCCCGGCGACCCACTTCCTCACCGTAGACGAACGCCTCCGCGGTATCTTGACCGAAATCGAGAAGGAACGGGACGAGCGGGTGAAGGAGCTCAAGAACGAGGAGAAGATCGTCGAGGCGCAGCGCCTCAAGGGACGGGTCGACTACGACCTCGAGATGATCCGGGAGACCGGCTACTGCTCGGGAATCGAGAACTACGCCCGCTACTTCGCCGGGCGCCTTGCGGGCGAACCCCCGTACACGCTCCTCGACTTCTTCCCGGACGATTTCCTCGCCTTCATCGATGAGTCGCACGTTACGATCCCCCAGCTCCAGGGGATGTACAAGGGCGACCGAAGCCGCAAGGACAATCTCGTCGAGTTCGGGTGGCGACTTCCCTCCGTTCGCGACAATCGTCCGCTCAAGTTCCCCGAGTTCCTGACCCACGTCCCCCAGACGGTCTTCGTCTCCGCCACTCCCGGACCGTTCGAGCGCAAAGCTTCGAAGGGCATCGTCGAGCAGATCATCCGCCCGACCGGGTTGGTCGACCCCCCGATCGAGGTCCGACCGTTGAAGGGTCATATCGCCGACCTCATGACCGAGCTCCGAGCCTGCATCGAGCGCGGCGACCGGGGGCTCGTCACCACGCTGACGAAGGCGACGAGCGAAGAGCTCGCCAACTACCTTGCGAACCAGGGGTTCCGGGTCCGCTATCTCCACTCCGAGGTCGAGACGATGAAGCGGGTCGAGATCCTCCGCGACCTCCGGCTCGGGCAGTTCGACGTGCTGGTCGGGATCAACCTCCTGCGGGAAGGGCTCGACCTCCCCGAGGTGAGCTTCGTGGCGATCCTGGACGCGGACAAGGAGGGCTTCCTGCGGAGTGAGACGTCGATCATCCAGACCGCGGGCCGCACCAGCCGCAACGTCGAGGGGAGGGTCGTCCTCTACGCCGACCGGGTGACCGGATCGATGAAGCGCGCGATGGCCGAGATGGCGCGGCGGCGCCAGACCCAGTCCGATTACAACGCGGCGCACGACATCGTTCCCGAATCGATCCGCAAGGAGGTCCGCGCGTTGCTCGCTCCGGAAGAGGAGGCCCCGTCCGGGGAACTCTCCACGAGCGGACTCGGGCGCTACTGGAAGGACAAGATGCCGTTGCTGATCACGAACCTCGAAGAAGAGATGCGCCTCGCCGCGGAGCGCCTGGACTTCGAGGAGGCGGCCCGCATCCGCGACCGGTTGCGCGAGATCCGACGGGTGAAACCGGCGGCGCGCGCATCCTCCCGGAAGGCCGGGGCCACTTCGTAGGCAAGACCGCTTTCTTTCCGGTTAAAGACAGCTTTATCCTCGGGAGGTGTCCCGAGTCCGTGGTCGCGAGTCGAACCCCCGATGTGACGGGACTCGCCGGGCTCCGCCGAGGAGGAACCGTCACCGAGCTCCTGTTCCTGTACGAATGCGCGACCCTCGAGCCGACCCAGTTGCGTCCCATCGCAGAGCACCTCGGTCTCACCGTTCAGGCCGTATCGCATTCCTACCGCGAGCTCCGTCGTCGCGGGCTCGCGACCGTCGAGAGCGGGCGCTACCGCCCGACGGTCGAAGGGGTCGCGTGGCTGCACGAGACGTTGCGTCGCCTCGGGGACGACCTCCGCGACCGGATCGAGCGGGTCCACGTCATCCGGTCGACCCGGGCCTTGGCGCTCGAGGACCTTTCGGAGGGAGCGGTCGTTTCCCTGGAACTGAGGCACGGATTGCTGTCGGCCCGCCTCGGAAGCGGAGGACCCTCCCGCGGGCGCGTTCAGAAGGGTGGACGCAAGGGGTCCCTGGTCGAGGTATCGGACCTCGCCGGGATCGTTCCCCTCACGCCCGCTCCGATATCCGTGCGCACGTTGACGACGAAGGACCTGGCCGACCCGCGCCTCGGGGCCCGTATCCGAGACGACCTCCCCTCCGACCCCCTCGCGCTCGTGGCGGCCGATGGCCTCGAGGCGTTCCACGCGCTCTCCAGGGCCGGTTCTCGCTCGATCCTCCGGTTCGCGGCCGGGAGCGCCTGCCTCGAAGCGGCGCGGCTCGGGGTGCCGAGCTACCTCCTGGTGCTCGAGGGAGACCTTCCGCATCTCCTCAACCAGTTCGCGGGTCCCTCTCCTCCCCCGCTCGAGGTCGCCCCCCTACCCGGGAAGGGAAGGGCGCGACGCCGAGCGTCCTAAGCGGAGGGGGCGAGAGGGCCGGCGGCGAGCGCGGAGAGCATCTCGCTCACCCCGGCGACTTCCCGGGCCCCCCCGCGACGGAGCTTCTCTTCCAGAGCGCGAGCCCGTCCTCCGGAGAAATCCCACTCCTCGTCGGGCGGTCGCCGAACGAGAAGGACGGGAACCCGTCCGAGGACCCGGCCGACCTCCTCGAGGTTGGGTAGGTTCGAGGGCCCGACCGGGAACGGCGCCACCACGACGGCGGTCGCTGCGTCAAGGAGCGTGCGCAATCGCCGTCGTGCCTCCTCCCCGATCGGGGCGAACGGCACTTCGACCGCCGTGAGGGCGCCCAGACTCTCGGCGGTCTCGAGGTCGGTATCGAGGAGATGGAGAGCCCCGGCCGTCACGCGATAGCCGGCTTCAGCGAGTGCCCTCAGGTACGGAGCGGCGGACCCTCCTCCCCCAATGACGTGGACGGGCCCCCGGCCGAGCAAGGCACTCGGTCCCGTCGCGGGGGGTGCCACGAGGTGGTGCGGCAGCAGGTAAGGTGTCCCGGTCCGAGGGTCCCGTCGCAGGTCGGCCACGACTCCCCACACGCGAGCCAGCAGCTCTTCGGAGAGCACGGCGGAAGGCGTCCCGTCGGCGACCCGGCGGCCCCTCGAGAGCACGACGATCCGGTCGGAGAATCGAGCCGCGAGGTTGAGGTCGTGAAGGGCGGCGACGATGGTCACCCCTCGCTCGCGGGAGAGCTCACGGACCCGGGTGAGGAGGTCGATCTGGTGCGCGATGTCGAGGTGGCTCGTTGGCTCGTCCAGGAGGACCAGCGGCGCCTCCTGGACGAGTGCTCGGGCTAGGATCGCCCGTTGCCGCTCTCCTCCGCTCACCGAAAGGATGCCGTCGCGCGCTCGGTCTTCGAGTCCGACGGCTCGCAAGGCCCGGAGGGCGGCGTCCCGGTCGCTCGCCGACTCCCCCTGGAGCCAGCCGAGATGGGCGTAACGGCCGTAGAGGACGTAGTCGAAGAGGGGCGCATCGTCCCGAGGGTTCTCTTCCTGAGGGACCCACGCTACGCGCCGCGCCCGCTCGGCGATGGAAAGCTCCAGCACGTCGTTTCCGAAAACCTCCACCGTGCCGGTGTCCGGAGCCAGGAACCCGAGCGCGGCTCGCAGGAGGGTGGTCTTTCCGGAACCATTGGGCCCGGTGAGCGCGAGGAACTGCCCCCGCGGAACATCCAGGTCGACCTCTTGGAGCGCGGTCCGTTCCCCGAACCGAACCGTGACTCCTCGAAGTCGGAGCGCGGTACCCTCGGTCACGATCCTCCCATGGACGAGACGTGACGCCGGCGATAGAGCAGGTACGCGAAGAACGGGGCCCCGGCGAACGAGGTGAAGATTCCGATCGGTAGCAGGGTTCCCGGGAACGCGATGAGGGCGAGATCCCGGGCGGCCAGCAAAAACCCTCCGCCGACGAGCGCCGCCCCCGGCAGTACCAACCGGTAGTCGTTGCCCGCGACTCGGCGCACCACGTGCGGGGAGACCAGGCCGACGAACCCGATGATCCCGGTGAACGCGACCGCGGCGGCGGTCGTCACCGAGGCGAGCAGCAGCAGGCGTACTCGCACCTTTCTTGAATCGACTCCGAGGCTCTGGGCGACGTCCGGGCCGAGTTGGAGGATATTCAACTCTCGACCATACGTGGCGAGCAGCGTCCCCGCGACCAACACCACCCCGAAGGCGATGCCGTCCTGCGTCCAATCGAGCGAGCCGAGGTTCCCGAGGAGCCAGAAGTCCACCTGCAAGCTCCCGGTCGGATTGTAGAGCAGCAGCAACGAGAGAACGGAGGAGAGGAAACTCGACAGCGCGACACCCGTGAGGAGGAGCGTTTCCACGGATCCGAAGCGGCTGCGGGCCGCGGCCAGGATCACAGCGCCGGTCGCGATGGCTCCGATGAACGCGAAGAGCGGGAGCAGCAGATTCTCCTCGCCCACACCGATCCGAAAGACCACGACGACCGCCGCGCCGAGCGTGCCGCCGGAGGAGATCCCGAGCAAGAACGGGTCCGCGAGGGGGTTCCGGAACACTCCTTGCAGCGTGCCCCCGGAGATCCCGAGGCCGGCACCAACGACCACGGCCAGCATGATCTCCGAAAGTCGAGCGTCCCAGACGATCTCGATCAGCCCGGTGCAACCGCTGGCCGGAACGCTCGCTCCCGCACAGGGGTTGGAGTAGAGGGCCCCTCCCGAGACCTGGTGAAGAAGGATCCTCAGCACCGTCTCCGGAGCGATGGCAACGGTTCCGAGCAGCGGCGAAAAGAACACCCCGACCCCGAGGAGCGCGAGCAGGAGTCCGAGCACCCACGGACGCCGACCCAGCGGTTTTGGGGTCCCCGCGGGAGCCGCAGACGGCGCTCCCACGCGGTTGATCCCCCTACGCCGAAAGGCCCGGGTGCAGGATTGCAATCAGCTGGGGGAGACCCATGAGGATCATGGTCGGGTCGGGTTCGGTGAAGTAGTTCGAGTTCATGCCGACCGCCTGGCCGTCCTGAGGCGCCGAGAGTTGCGACCAAAACGGGCCGCTTGAGTAGGCCGACTCGTTGAGGCCGTAACCGGTTCCGTAGACGAGGTACTCGGGGTCGCTCGCGAGGACCTGCTCCCCGGAGAGCTCGGGGTAGGGGAGGGTCGAATTCGCGGAGATGCTCGCGCCGCTCGCGAGCTCGATCAAAGACTGTCCGAAAGTCCCGGGGCCGAACGTCCAGTATCCGTTCCCGTCGACCGAGTACGTGACGAGAACCGTCGGGAACGGGGTACCGTTCGTGGTCAGGTTGTTTTGCAGCGAAGCAGCCTGGAAGAGAGCGGATTGAAGGGCATTCACCAGCGCCGTGGTCGCGGAAGGGACATTGAAGATCTCTCCGAGGAGTTGGTCGTCCAGCACCACCCCGGTCAAGGTCGCTGGCTGAAGCATCACGACCGGAATGTGGTACGTCTGAGTGATCTGCTCGACCGCGGCCACCGAGACGATCGTGGTGGCCAGGACCAGTTGCGGCGCGAGCGCGAGGAGTTGTTCCACGTCGAAGGTCGGACCCGTTTGGACGCACATGGAAGCGGAGAGGTTCCAGTTCCTCACCTGGTCGGGCGAATAGTCGGACGATAATCCTCCTAAGCTGGGAGCGTAACAGTCCACTCCTACGACATGGCTGCGCAATCCGAGCCGAAACATCGAGTCCATAATGGACGGGCCGAGCACGACGACGTGGGCGGGGTCAATCGAAACTGAGACGTGACGACCCAGGTCGTCCGTGACGGAGAGCGGCCCCGCCGCAGGGCCCGGACGGACCGCATAGATCACGGCCCCCACGACCACCGAGAAGCCGGCCGCGACGATCACCACCACCACGAACCACGCGAGGGGCACGGTTCGTCGCGGAGGCGCGGGGGTCAAAGGGGAGTCAGGCAAATGCATTGGATTCGGCACAAATGTGTTTTCAGATAAACATTTCGCCGATGCGAGTACCCGATCAGGTGGATGGGCTCCGCCCACCTGCCGACGAAAAAGGCTATCTCTCCCGGGGCTCCCCGCGCTCACGGAGGGAGCATAGGCTAATTTGGTAGACCAGCGGGCTCCAGTCAGGGCGACTCACGGTCGCCCTGTGATATAGGTCTGCGGAGGGGCTACCCGCCCCCGTGACGATTGACTGGAGCGCGCGGAGAGACCCGCATATCGGGGTTCAAATCCCCGTGCTCCCATCCCTCTGCGTTAGCGGTAGGGAAGACCTCCCGCGGGCCGCGCTTCGCCGCCAGCGAATCCCTAAGTATCGACTGAGCTAATTGACTCACGACTCGAGGATCGATGAGACGTACTTCTTCGCTCACCGTCGGCGAGATAGCCTTCGCGAAATCCTCCCCGCTCCACTACGAACCGGAACAGTTCTGGTAGAGCCGAAAGAGAGAGCTCTCGACCATGAACGACGGAAGGGACACTGCGTTGAGTACGACGGCTCTGCTGACGTCCAACGTACCGGTACCGAAGACCGTCGAAACTTTCGACCGGCACTACGCCAACCGGATCATGCTGCTCCTGGCCGGGATCGTGCTTGTGGTCCTCTATATCGAGGGGATGCTCACCCCATCCCTCCCCACGATCCAGTCGGATTTCGGCGTCGACGCGGGCCAGGTCACGCTCATCATCTCGGCCTACGCCGCCGCGGGCGTGGCGCTCAGCCCGGTCATCGGCAAGCTCGGCGACATCTACGGGAAACGAAAGATCATGATCGCGGTCATGTTCACCTACGCCGCGGCGGTTTCCGTCACCGGCTTTTCGCCCACCTTCGCCTTCATGGTGGGGGCACGGACCATCCAGGGGATCGGTCTCACCATCATGCCTCTCGGGATGTCGCTGATGCGGGAGGAATTCCCGAAGGAGATGGTTCCCCGGGCCCAAGGGATCCTGAGCGCGATGTTCGGGATCGGGTTCGCGATCAGCCTTCCGCTCGGCTCTTGGGTCTCCCAGGATTACGGATGGCGGACGACCTACCACACCGCGGTCCCGTTCGTGGTGGTCATGGCCATCTTGGTCTTTCTGCTGGTCAAGGAGTCCCCCTACCGCCGGCCCGAGACCCGCGTCGACTACCTGGGGGCGTTGTTCCTGGGCCTCGGTCTCGCGGGCATCGTGGCCGCGCTCTCCCAGGGAGAGGCGTGGGGATGGGCCTCTCCGCTGACCTTGGGCTTCGCGACACTGGGGGCGGTCATGTTCATTCCGTTCGTCCTCGTAGAGCGGGGCTTGACTGTTAAGAAGCGCGAGCCGATCGTCGATGTGCATCTCCTCGCCGAGAGGAATGTGACCGTGACGAACGTCGTCCTGACCGTCGCAGGGCTCGGGATGTACCTCGCGCTGTTCAGCCTGATCTATCAGTTCGAATTCCCGCTGGCCTCGGGCGGATACAACGCCTCGTGCACGACGCTCCAGCACTGTGACTTTGGAATCCTGACCGCCGGCATCGACATCCTACCCCTGGCGCTGGGGATGACCGCCGTCGCCCTCGTCACGAGCGTCGTGGTCTCCCGGGTGGGCGTGAAGCCCCTCGCCTTCACCGGCGGGCTGGTCACCGCCCTGGGTTTCACGTTGGAGGCTTTCGCCACCACGTTGACGACGGCGCTGGTCATCGAGGTCGTCATCGGAGCCGGCATGGGCCTCCTCAACGCCTCGATCATCAATCTGCTGGTCCTCACGGTCGACCCGAAGGACATGGGTCAGGCCACCGCCATGAACAATGTGTTCCGCAATGTGGGCGGCAGCGTGGGCGCTCCCATCGCCGGCTCGCTCCTCGCCACGTATCTCCTGACGAGCGGACCGCTCGCCGGCTACTTCCCGGCCCACATGGCCTTCCAGTACGCGTTCTTCATCGCGGCTGCCATCACCGTGGCCGGGACCGTGACCGTCCTCTTCGCGCAGGAAGTTCTGGGTGCCCGAAGGCACGCCAAGTTCGCGCACCTCCCGACGCTGGCTCGGAGGGCCCGGAGAGGAGCGGCGACGCCGGCCCCGGCGGACCCCACCCCGACGGTCCCGCTGACGGAGTGAGCCCCCGACGGATGGGACAAGGCGAAGTAGTCCGAAGGCTGACTTGGGCGACCCCCCACGACCGCACACGAGATGAGGAGGAAGGCGACCGGACCGAGCTGTCCGCGGACCCGTTGCGATGGCGCTTGAGTATACCGGCGTCCGGGTCCGAAACCTTCCCCGCGCCATTCGGTTCTTCACGGAAGGACTCGGACTCAAGGTCGGCCCTTCGGGCCGAATGGCCGCGGGCGGTCTCTGGCAGGAACTGCACGACCCCGAGACCAAGGCGATCCTCGAGCTGAACTACTACCCGGGCGACCCGCCCTACCGGCTCGGCGACGAGCTCGACCACCTCGGATTCCGGGTGAGCGACCTGGACGCCGTCGTGGAGCGCCTGGTTGGGTTGGGGGCGCGGGTCGAGATCCCGCCGTTCGAGGAGGGCGAGATGCGCCTCGTGTTCCTGTCGGACCCGGACGGCATCTGGGTCGAGCTCTACGAACGACGTCCCGTCGAAGAGCCCCCCACTTCCCGGCCCGGAAACTGAGCGCGGCGCTCGAGCGACGGGAATAAGAAGCGGGGCCTGCCATGCCCCGCCGGTTGTCCGTGGAAAGAGCGACCACGCCGTCGGCGGCCTCGCCCGGGCCCGCGACCGTTCCGCAGGCGGCCCATTCGCTGACGATCAGCTCGGGGGCGGTTTTTGGAGCGAGCATCGCGACGCAGCTGATCGGGTTCATCGCGAGCATCTTTCTCTACCGGCAGATCGCCAATGTCTCCGCGGCCGGCCTCGTTCTGCTCAGCACGGCCCAGCTCTTCCTCCTGATCGGTTCGTCCATCAACGGAGTCGGTGACCTGCGCCTCGGCACGGCGTACACGTACTTCCTCGCGCGCGGAAAGCCGGCGACGGAAAACACCTCCACCTATCTCCTCGTCCGGATGATGATGGTAGGCGCCGCCGGACTCATCCTCTTCGCCATCGCACCGATATCCATCGACGGGTCCCAGATCGCCTCCGGGAACACCGAGCTGTTAGCCCTCGGGATCTTCCTCACCCTTCCCCTCCTCTGGTCGTTGTCGACCGTCTACAACGCGCTCTTCATCGGCCAGGGCGACTCGGTCAAAGCTCAGTACCCGTCGCTCGTGGAGGCGATCGCGCGGTTGCCCGCGATCATCATCGTGGCGTTCTACTTTCCCACGGTCCTCGGGATCACCGCGGCCTATGCGATCGGCGCGGCCGCCTCGACCCTGTACTGTCTCCCCGTGATCGTTCGCCTCCTGCGGCGAATCCGCTGGTCGGAGGCGCTCCAGATGTTCCGCTTCTCCTGGCCCCTCATGGGCAGTCTGATGCTGAGTTACCTCGTTACGAACATGGTCCCGCTCATCGTGAATGTCCTTCTCCCGGCGGGCAGCCTGACTATCTTCCTGGCCGCGAACGGCTGGAGAATCCTCGCCCTCTCGCTTCCCGCGGCGGTCGCTACCCCGCTGTTTCCGTACCTCGCCGGGTTGCACCGCCAAGAGGAGTACGAACGAATCCGGCGCGGAACGTGGCAGGCGTTACGATACACGGCCATCCTGCTGGTTCCCGGAGTGGTCGCGCTCGTGACCTACCGGTCCATCTTCCTGAACGTGTTCCAAGGGGCGCGGATTGCCGGACCGGGAGCGATCCCGCTCGCGATCCTGGCGATCGGCGCCCTCCCGCTCGCGCTGAGCCAGATCATGCAGGCGTCCATCAACGCGATCGGGCGCCAGCGCTTGGAGCTTTACATCACGAGCACCCAGGTCGTCGTCCTCTTCGCCGCTATCTTCCTCCTCATGCCGTCGTGGGCACCTCTCTACATGAGCAACGGTCTCGTCGCCGGTTCGATCGCAGTGCTCGCCTCCTCGATCGCGGCCCTCGCTCTCAATACGTACTTCATGGAGAGCCTCATTCGGGTCCATATCCAGCCCCGCTCGATCCTCGGGATCGTGCTCAGCGCCGCGGCGGGGTTCCTCGCGATGTCCCAGTTCAACCATCTTCTCCCCCACAACCGCTACTTCCAGCTGGCGGGTGGCGTCGTGCTCGGGTTCGTCGCGTACTTCGCCATACTCATCGCAATCGGTGAGCTCACGCGGCAGGATGTCCGACAGATCGGTTCGTCGGTGGGACTTCCCGCGTGGTTCTACAACGGAATGGCCCGCCTCTGCTGGAGGGAAAGCACGCCGGGTCTGCTTCCCGTGGACCTAAGCCGCGCCCGCGGACTCCGACCCACGGAGCTCCCGGAGACGTTCGTCGGCGACACGGAGATGCCGGAGATCTTCCCGTTGGAGGGTCCTCCGCCCTCGCCTCCGTCGACCTGAAGGACGTCCCCTCTCCTCGAGGAAGGCGGAATGTCGCCGCGCGAGCGGCGCAGAGCTTAAGGTCCGGACCCGGGTCCTCGGGCCAAGGAAGCACAGCATGGTCCATATCGAGGTTCGACCGGCGGCGGTCGACCAGGTCAAGACACTCCTTAACGGCCAGTCGCCGGGCGTCGGCGTTCGAGTCTACGCCCAGCCCGGAGGCGCCGGCTGCTGCGGAGGCGGTGCCGGAGCCGTCCAATTCGGGATGGCGTTCGCGAAGGCCCGCTCCGATGACGAGGTGGTCCGTGTGGACGGCCTCTCCCTCCTCATCGACCCGACGAGCACGAAGCTCGTGGACGGCGCGGTGATCGACTACGTGGAGAAATTGAACGAGTCGGGATTCCGGATATCGAACCCCACCCTCCCCGAACCCGACGCGGGGGGCCAAGCGGGCGGCTGCGGCTCGTGCGGGGAGAGCTCGGCTCACGGCGGCGGATGCGCGTGCGGTTCCGGCTAGAACTCGATCGGAGCCGCGCGGCCACGGATCCCGTACGCCCTCTTTTCTCGGCGAGAGGCGCCGGCTAGGTACAGTAGGACGGATCTGTGACCGACCTGGCGCTGCGCAGCGAGGACCTGCGAAAGGTCTACCACTCGAAAGGGGCGCCCGCGACCGAAGCGCTCGCCGGCGTCTCGCTCGAGGTCCGCCGTGGCGAGCGGGTCGCCCTTCTCGGCCGAAACGGTGCGGGAAAGACGACCTTCCTTCGGATTGCCTCGACCCTCCTTCGGCCCACCTCCGGGAGGATCCAAGTCTTCGGGTTTGACGTCGACCAGACGCCCGAGAAAGCTCGTCCCTACATCGCGGTCGTACCGCAGGAAGGGAAGCCGTTCTTCCACCTCACGCCGCGGGAACAGGTCTACACGTACCTGCGGGCCCGAGGACTGACCCGCGAGAACGCCAAGGACCGGACCGAGGAGGCCCTCGGGAAGATGGGGCTGACCGAGGTGGCGAACCGGCTTTCCATCACGCTCTCGGGAGGTCAGCGGCAGCGGGTCATGGTCGCGACCGTCATTGCGACCGAGGCACCACTTCTGTTCCTCGACGAGCCGACGATCGGCATGGACCCGTTCGCCCGGCGCGCGGTGTGGGAAGCGATCCGCTCGCTCACGCGGCACGGCTCGACGATCCTCCTGACCACGCACTACCTCGACGAGGCGGAGGCCCTCAGTCACCGGCTCTACGTGATCGAACGGGGCCGGGTCCTGGTCACGGGGACCGCGGACGACCTCAAACGGTCGGTCGGCGGAACGGTGAAGGTCCTCCTTCCCGAGGGCGCGTCGCAAGTGGATGCGTTCCGCAGCTTCGGCTCGTGCATCGCCGACGGGGACTCGCTCACGATCATCGTCACGCCCGAGCGTCTCGGGGAGATCATGGAGGTCGCCGTGCGCCTGAAGCTTCTCGCGACCGTCGGCCCGGTCACGCTCGAGGAGGCGTTCTTGCGCGTCGTCGGGAGGTCGATCGATGAGAACTAGCGAGCCCACCACCCCGACGCGGGCCTTCCGCGGGCTGGGAGCGTTCCTCTGGACCGAGGCCCTCGTGCAGGCGCACGAATCCCTCGCGATGGCGACCTCGATGCTCGTGCAGGCGGTGCTCCTCGTCTTCGTCTGGATCCTCGCCCCGAGCTTGATCGGGGTCGCGCTCGTCGGGGCGATCCTCTACTCGACGTTCACGATGGGCCAGCGGGTCCTCAACGAAGCGGCCTATCTTCGCATCGACCACAAGGCGAACGACCTCTACCTGGCGGGCCCGATGGCGCCCGAGGCGTACTTCCTCGGCATGGCGGGCGGGACGCTCCTCGTCTATCTGGCACCCGTAATTGTCCTCGGGATCCTTGCGGCGGTGGTTCTCAACCTCACGCTGGCCCAGGGGCTTTTGATCTTCGCCCTCGCGGCCACCGTTTGGCTCTTCTCGGCGTCCGTCGGGTACGTCTTCTCGACCTTCTTCCGCGACAACCGTGCGATCTGGGCGTACTCGAGCCTGTTCTTCAACGTCTTCGGCGTGCTCCCTCCGGTTTTCTACCCGTACAAGTTGTTCCCCGCGGCGTTGCACCCCGTGGCGCTCCTCATGCCCCCGAGCGCCGCCGCAGGGCTTGTCCAAGCGGCCCTCGGGGTCACCTACCTCTCCCCGGCGGAGCTCGCGCTGGCCGTGGGAGGGCTCATCGTCGAAACGACCACCGTGTTCCTGTTCGCGATCTACTGGGCGCGCCGGACCGTTCGGGGGAGCTAGGCGAGATGGCGACGATGCGCTCGGAGTTCCCCAACGTCCCCACGACCGGACGGGCGTTGCCCTCGTTCCTGATCGTGGGATGGCGATGGATCAGCCGCAATCCGGCGGTCGCTATCACGCCGATCCTGCTGCCGTTCATCTTCCTCTACTTTCTCTCGCTCATCTCCCCGCCCTCGCTCCTTCCGCTCGAGATCGTCGGGGCGATGCTGTTCACGATGCAGAACATCGGTTCCTGGGTCCTCGGCGACAGCGCGTTCTGGCGCATCGAGTGCTCGCTCCAGGACATGTTCGTCGCGAGCCCGCTCAGCCGGATCCGCTACCTGTTCGGGATCGCCTTCTCGAACCTGATCGCGATGTTGCCGGCCCTCGCGATCCTGACGATCCTCCTCGCCTGGGCCGGCGGACGACAGGGGAATCCGCTCACGCCCTTCGCCTTCCTCGTCCTCGTCGCCTGCCTCGCGGTGATGTGGGTCCTCTTCTCCTCGGTCGGGATCGGCATCTCAAGCCGGATCCGCACGCAGCGCGAGATCTGGCCGATCGGGAACCTGACGTTCACCATCCTCGGGATGCTCTCGCCGCTCTACTACCCGCTCTCGGCGCTCCCGCCACTCTGGCAGGACGCCGCCCGGTTCCTGCCCACCACGTATGCCGCCCTCCTCGTGCAAGGCGCTCTCGGGATCACCCCCGCCTCCCCGGACCAGATGGTCCTCTACGCCGTGCTCCTCGTGGCCTGCGCCGCGGTCGGACTCGTCATCACGCTGCGGCTCTACCGCTGGGGCGAGGCGTAGTCCACTAGGAAACGTTCATGCGGAGTGCGGGCATGTACGCCCTGTTGCCTTCACCGAGACCCCCGGCTCCTTCATCGTGCGTCCCGGCCGTACCTCTCCGTTTTCCGACGGCCCACTCCTACCGAACTTTCGCCCGATCCGAAGGCGGTGGGGGAACCTGAAATGAGTGACGACGAGTTCGACGAGATCCTATCCGCGCTCGACCGAGAGACCGCCCGAATACGAGTCCGAGCGGAACCCCGACGCTACAACAAACCGGCGACCGTCATCTCCGGGTTCCCGCCCGGGGTCGACCTCGCCGAGACGACCCGCTCGCTCAAGAACCGCCTCGCGACGGGAGGCTCCGTCGTCGATGGGGAAGTGTACCTCCAGGGCGACCACCGGAGCCGGATCCGCGAGGAGCTGGCGAAGCTCGGCTTCGACCCCCAGACGATCGAGATCTCGGACACGGCGCTCCCGAAGCGCGGACGTCGGGGCTAGACGAGCCGTGCCCCGACAGGGGGGCAGGCGAAAATCCGAACGTCCGACCCGGATCGTGCGGACCGTGGAAGGTATATCCCAAGGGGCCACGACCCCGCGAGGCAACCCACCGATGGCAGCGTATGCGCACCCCGAGGTGCTGGTCGAGACCGACTGGCTCGCGTCCCACCTGAACGACCCGAAGGTCCGAGTCGCCGAGGTCGATTACGATCCGGCGGCGAACTACGAGATGGGCCACCTTCCGGGCTCGGTTCTCTTCGACTGGCGCAAGGACATCAACGACCCGGTCGCGCGCGACATCCTCTCGGGCGACGCGCTCACCGCGCTCTTTGCCCGCGCGGGCATCAACGAGGACACCACGCTCGTCCTCTACGGCGACTTCAACAACTGGTTCGCTGCCTTCGCCTTCTGGGTGTTCACTTACTACGGGGCGAAGAACCTCAAGCTGATGAACGGCGGCCGCAAGAAGTGGATCACCGAGGACCGCCCGTTCACGAAGGAGGTTCCGAAGCCCGCGGCCGGCCATTTCAAGGCCCGCCCGCCGGACGCTCACCTCCGGTCGTTCCTCGAGGACGTGCGCAAGGCGCTCCCCGACGTGAAGGGCGGGAAGTTCTCCCTCGTCGACGTCCGCGGACCGAAGGAGTTCTCGGGCGAGATCACCGCGCCTCCCGAGTACCCGACCGAACACGCCCAGCGCGGCGGACACATCCCCGGCGCGAAGAACATCCCCTGGGCGCAAGCGGTCAAGGAGGACGGCACGTTCAAGTCTCGGGAGGAGCTCGACGAGCTCTACCGGTCGAAGGGCGTCCTCGCGAGCGCCCCCGTGATCACGTACTGCCGAATCGGCGAGCGCTCGAGCCACACCTGGTTCGTTCTGAAGTACCTGCTCGGGTACCCCGACGTCCGCAACTACGACGGTTCCTGGACCGAGTGGGGAAACCTGATCCGGACCCCGATCGAGAAGTAGGTCCGCGGGACCCACCGGTCATCCGGGACGGCGGCGGGGCTTCGGCTCCGCTTCCTTTCGGACGAGGAAGTGGTAGAGGGTGCCCTCCTTGCGGTGGGCGAGCACGGGGTGGCCGGTCTGGTCGGACCAGCGGACCATCTCGATCGGACTCGTCGGGTCGTCCGTCACGAGGAGGATCGCCTCGCCCGCGGGACGCGCGGCGATCTCCTCGTTGAGCTTCGTCAGGATCGCGGAGCACTCGATCCCGATCTCGTACATCTCGAGGTCCGGGGTCGCGGGCCAGCAGCGGATGTGCTGGGTGCGGATCCGTTCTTGGAGGCGTTGGACGATCGCGCCCGCGCTCTCGAGGAGGCGGCCCGGGTCCTCCGCACGGGCGGGACGGGCCCGAATGACCCAACCTTCCCCGTACGGTGCGTCGTTGAGCAGGCGCGGCCGGCGCACGACCTCCTCGTTCCTTCCGACCAGCAGGACGTCGACCGGCATCCGAACAGCCCCGATGTACCGGGTGGTTTCCACCGTCGCCACGCTGCGCCCCCGGGCCACGGCGCCCTCGACCGGCCGGAACGTGAGCGCGCGGAACGGTCCGGCGAACGCGCTCAGGGTCGCGAGGACGCCGACGCGGGCCGTTCCCCCTTCCGGGTCGTTCGCCCACCAGACGTCGTTCTCGAGGTCGTAGAGGCGGTCCTCGGGGAGCGGGCAGCCGTCGACCTCCATCGGCGGGGAACGTCCGGGCGAGGTCTTAGGCCTAACTCGCGCGACAACCTTTTGCCATGCGAAGGGAGTCGTGGGTCGATGAAAGCAGCGGCCGCGTCGGGTGCTTCGACGCGGCTCGCAGGGGGTCCCCGGTGTCGGTGCGGCCACCTCCCCACGCACCACATGGAAGTGGTGGGGATCGGGTCGAGCGCGAGCTTCCGACTCGTCCCGACGGGCCCGTGCAGCCTCTGCGGGGAGTCGGTCTGCCGCCGCTACACTCCCGGCGGAGCCTGACCCCGACCGGCGAGCGCCGCGTCAGCCGTAGGCGGCTTTGATAAGGTAATCCTTCAGCCGCTCGAGCCGCTCTTCCCAGAAGTGAAAGTGCCAGGAACGAGCCTCTCCCCACTCGTCGCTCCCGCCCCATCCCTCGTGCTCGAGCGTGATGTCGATCCCTTCGGGCGATTCCTGGAGTCGCACGTAGATCTGGGTGCGCGGCTCGGGTTCGTTCATCAGCCGTTGGAAGGCCGGTGGCGCGAACCAGGTGAACCCGATGTCGAGGTCGGGGGTCATCTTCAGGATCTTCCCGGGGCTGTCAAAGGGCGTATCGCCCTTCCAGGAAAGATGGTAGGTCCCCCCGACCCGAGCTGTCACACGGGCCTCGTCGGCCAGCCAGTTCTTGATCTGCGCCGGGTCGGTGAACGCGGCATAGATCATCGGGATCGGTAACGGGATGGTCACCTGGATGAGAATGGGGTCAAGGCCTTCCTGGATCACGCCGCCCGTTCGAGCATAGGCGGCTAAGAGCTTATCCGGACGCCCCCTTCTGGGCACTTTTCACTTTCCGCGGTCCGTGCAAGGCGCTTCCCCCGACCCGATGGTCGGAAGAGTGAGTGGACTGGTCGGGATTTGAACCCGAGGCCTCCGGTTTGCAAAACCGGCGATCTTCCGGACTGATCTACCAGCCCATGCCGGGTCCGA
This sequence comes from Thermoplasmata archaeon, assembly GCA_035272385.1. Taxonomy (GTDB): domain Archaea; phylum Thermoplasmatota; class Thermoplasmata; order Lutacidiplasmatales; family UBA184; genus Lutacidiplasma. The sequence goes on along the minus strand of DATEQS010000042.1, from coordinate 3,259 downwards.
GGGAGCGGCCGCCGTCTTATCCTTTCGGAGGCGCGGCGGAGACGGCGTCCCAGACGCGGTCGAGCTTCGGGACGGTCCGTCGCCGCCCAATCTCGCCGGGCTCAACCCACTCCGCCCGCCGATGTTCCCAGTCGAGGCGGACCTCCGTGCGGCGGACACGGAATCGGAACGGGTGCACCACGAACACCCGAGCCCCATCACGGGCGAGGACGGGGTCTCCCTCGCCCATCAGTTCGAGGTCCTCAGCCGAGAGACCGGTTTCCTCGAGGATCTCTCGAAACGCCTGCCGGAGCGGGCTCGGATCTTCGAGGTAACCCGAGACCCCTGCCCAATGCCCCCGGAACGAACCGACTTTGTCGGAGCGCTCGAGCAAAAGGATGCGACCGTCGGCCCGTTCGAGGAACGACGTGACCACCTCGACCTCCTCGACGCCCTCGATCCGGAACCGGCCGAGCGTGCCGTCAATCTCCACGGTTTCCCCTTCTCGAACCACGTCCGGGTCGACCCGGGCGATCGTGGGAACCGCGACCGACGTCCCGGACACCGCCGGCACACCGTAGAGGAGGACCGCGACCGCTCCCGGCGGCAGCGGCTCCGGGGGCGGCCACCAGAGCGAGGGCAGTGCCAACACCTCAGGGGAAGATCGCCCCGAGCTCCAGCGCAGCCGGTCGTCCACGAGATGGACCACCCCGCTCGCCCGACCGGGGATTACGCCGAGCGCCGGCAACGTCATCGCTCGGAGGATGCCGCGCTCACTCATCGTGTTATGGGCGGCCCGTAGACCGCGGCCGACAAACGCCATCTACTCGAGGGCCGGTCGGCGCGCCGTGCGGCTCAGTGCCTTCACGGTCGTCGATGAGTACCCCTCCGACCCTCCCCGGGAGCGCCTCTTGGAGGTCCTCCGACTTGCCGAAGCGGCCGAGGAAGGCGGACTGTCAACGCTCTGGGTCGCCGAGCACCATTTCCACTCCGGCGGCGTTTCCCCCTCTCCGCCCGTCCTCCTCGCCGCGCTCGGAGCCCGCACCCGTCGGCTGCGGCTCGGCGCGCTCGTGAGCGTTCTCCCGTTCCACCGGCCCATCGAGCTCGCCGAACAGTACGCCATGGTCGACCAGCTTGTGCAAGGTCGGCTGAATCTCGGGGTCGGCAGCGGCTACATCCCGCTTGAGTTCGAGGGGTTCGGGGTCGACCCGCTCCAAAAGCGCGAGCTGTTCGACCGCGCCCTCGAGACCTTGCTCGCGGCGTTCGAAGGAAAGGAGGTCCGTGCGGAGGGCACGAACTCGGTACCGGTCCGGATCAACGTGCGGCCCGTGCAGCGTCCCCACCCGCCGCTCTGGATCGCCGTACAGCGCCGGGAAGCCCTTCCGTACGTCGCTCGCCGTGGGGTTTCCGTGGCGCTCGTTCCGTATGCCACGATCTCGAGCCCCGCCGAGCTCGCGGACGAGGTGCGGGAGTATCGGAGCCATCTCCCGGCCGGCGCGCGCGGCGAGGTGGCGGCCGCGCTCCATCTGTACGCGGGTCCTCACCCCGACCGAGCCCGGCTCGCGCTCCAGCGGTACCTCGACAGTCGACTCGCGACCCAGAGCGCGTTCTACCAGGAGAAGGTTCGACGCGACCCCGCGCACGCGAACGCGGCGACCATCGAGAAGAGCGGGTGGGCGATCTTCGGAACTCCCGAGGAGGTCGCGAAGCGCCTGCACGCGTTCGCCGCCACGGGCGTGGACGAGGTGCTGGGCATCTTCGATTTCGGCGGCCTCCCGAGCGAGGAGGTCCTGCGGTCCGTCCGGGCGCTCGGGACCGCCTTCGGGGCGGCGGGCCCGCCAGCCGAACCGACTTAACCCACGAACTCTTCGACCTCGCGAGGGAACCGATGCCCGAAATACTACCGGGAGTGCACCTCGTGGAAGGAGTCGACCCATCGCCGGACTTTTCGACGCACGTCTACCTCGTGAAGGACAAGGGCGCGTCCTGGACCCTCATCGATACCGGCCTGCCCGGCGCTTCGACAGCGATCCTAGCCTACTTCGCGAAGATCAAGGTCGAACCGACGTCGGTGAAGAAGATTCTGATTACGCACCTGCATCGCGACCACGTGGGTTCGTTGAAAGCCATGCTCGAGGCGACCCGGGCGCGAACCTTCGCCCACTGGATCGAGGCCGCGTACATTGCCATGGACCCGAAGTACGATGGCCCGGGCACCCCTCCCGCCGAACCCGTGATCGTCGATGAGACATTCAAGGACGGGGACCCGATCGATGCCGCCGGAGGTCTCATCGCCTACCACACGCCCGGGCACACTCCCGGCCACGCCTCGTTCTACCAGGCCGAGCGAAAACTGCTCTTCTCGGGCGACCTCTTCTTCGGAGACGGTGAAAAACCGATCCTCACCGTTCCCGAGTACACGTTCCACACCCCCACGGCGAAGATCTCCGCCCGTCGGATGGGTCGGCTCTCGGTCGACTCGCTCCTCACCTACCACGGGGGGCCGTTCCTGAAGAACGGCGGGGGCAAGATGCGAGCCCTCACCCAGTCGCTCTAAGCCCCCGGGTCCGGGGGTGCCCTAGGGCCAGTCCCCCAACGGTGCGCGAATGGGACTGGCCAGATTTGGACTGGCGTCTCGGAGTCCCGAACCCCGAAGGATGGACCAAGCTACCCCACAGTCCCAGACGGGGGTCGCCCACTCTGCCTCGCTATATGAACGTGCGGTCGGGCGGCGCTGCCGACGCGGTCCGATTCGGAGGCAAAACCCTTTAGGCCCGGTCGCGGGAGCGGAAAGACGTGGACGAGACCCTCGACCCGATCCTGATCCAGGTCACGGTGCCCCTCCCGATCCCGATGATCTACGGGGCGTTCACGAACCCCGCGCAATTGACGGGATGGCTCGCGGATTCCGCGGAAGTCGACCTCCGACCGGGAGGGAAGTACGTCCTGGGCTGGAAGGAGCCATTCGCGTTCGAGAGCCGCGGCGTGATCCGGGAGTTGACGCCCGACCTCGAACTCGGCTTCTCCTGGCAGGCGCCTCCCACCTTCGCCGCGTTGATGAACCAACCGGAGCCGAAGACCCATGTTTACGTCCGTCTCCAGGAGTCGCCCGAGGGGATCGACATCACGCTCGAACACTCCGGCTGGGGGAGCGGGGAGGCATGGGAGGAGGCCCGCTCGTGGCACTTCCACCTGTGGGACGACCGGCTCCAGCTCCTCAAGGATTACATGATCAAGGCCGCCTACGGCTGAGGCGGCCCGCGCGACGTCAGACGCCGCC